>DJFZ01000060.1:177531-210066 GCA_002432655.1 Thiotrichaceae bacterium UBA5859
TTTTTGCTAATATTGATGTAGTGGTGAGTTTTAAAGAGACTGTTGAGTTAACCACTCAGTGATAAAATCCTTAGATCAACTGGAATCCCATCTCAAGCTTTGCTTTCATTCCAAGGATCTGCTCAAGCAGGCGTTAACCCATCGTAGTGCCAACAGTCGACATAATGAACGTCTTGAATTTTTGGGTGACTCTATTGTCAATTTTGTGATTGCTGAGGCCCTTTATCATAAATTTCCCAGCGCCAAAGAGGGTGAGCTCAGTCGCATGCGTGCTTCTCTAGTGTGCCAGAAAGGATTAGTTATCGTTGCCAAGCGATTAGCTCTCGGTGATTATATTCATTTAGGTTCAGGCGAGCTGAAGTCTGGTGGCAGGCAAAGGGAGTCTATTTTATCCGATACTCTAGAGGCATTGATTGGCGCGCTCTATTTAGATAGGGGAATGGTTGAGGCCCAACGACAAATACTAAGCTGGTTTCAACATTCTCTTGATGCTATCTCGATAGATGACTGTCAGAAGGATGCGAAAACCAGATTGCAGGAAAAGTTGCAGGCGGACAAATTACCTCTGCCAGAATATCAGGTAGTCGCAGTGAGTGGTGAAGATCATGCGCAGGTGTTTACAGTGAGAATCGAAGTGGAGAATTTTTCGCCTATTGAGGTAGAGGCAAGCAGTAAACGGCGGGCTGAGCAAAAGGCCGCTGAACGCATACTGGAGATCTGGTTAGCCTCCGAGCAGGACAATGGGTTATAGATCGGGAATGGTGGCGATCGTGGGTCGCCCGAATGTGGGAAAGTCCACATTGTTAAATCACTGCTTAGGACAAAAACTTAGCATCACCTCACGTAAACCACAGACCACGCGCCATCAGATCATGGGCATCTATAGTGCTGAGAACGGTCAGATAGTTTTTATCGATACACCGGGCATGCATCAGCAACAAGGTCGCGCACTGAATCGATATATGAACAAGGCAGCAACTGCCAGTCTCATTGGTGTAGATTTAGTTGTCTGGGTGGTGGATGCCACCAATCATACTGATGATGACGATTGGATTTTAGATAGAATCAAAAAAGCAGATCTTCCCTGTATCTTGGTGTTGAATAAAATCGATTGTGTACAAGAAAAAACGCAGCTTTTACCTAAAATAGATGCTTATCTAAAACGCTATCCATTTCAAGAGATAGTGCCTATCTCTGCGTTAAAATCTGAGAACATAGATGTGCTCTTGGCATCTATTCTTGAGCGCTTGGGGGACGGTGCGCCGCTGTTCCCAGAAGATCAATTGACTGATAAGAGTGAACGCTTTTTAGCCGCAGAAATTGTTCGGGAAAAGTTAACTCGAAGCTTGGGGCAGGAGCTTCCCTACGCATTAACGGTCGCCATTGAACAGTTTCAAGAAGAAAAAAATTGTTTGCATATAGGGGCGGTAATTTGGGTGGAACGTGATAGCCAAAAAGCGATTGTGATTGGCAAACAAGGGCGACGTTTGAAGCAAGTGGGTCAAGATGCACGTGTGGATATGGAGAAATTATTCGCCGAAAAAGTATTTCTGCAATTGTGGGTGAAAGTAAAATCTGGCTGGTCAGATGATGAAAATTTATTACCTCAGTTTGGTTACCACGAATGAACTCGGTGTACGGTCGAACTAGATCAACATGACTCAGCCATGCCAATCTGCGGCATATGTGATACACAGCCGTCCTTATCGAGAAAGCAGTCGTTTATTGGAATGTTTTACCCGAGAAAATGGGCGATTGTCATTGGTCGCCCAAGGGTTAAAGAGAAGGTATGCCGCCCATAGCGCAGCGCAACATCTTTTTCTGCCATTACAGATCAGTTGGCGAGCAAAAACAGGGTTGAGCAGATTAATCAGCGCAGAAGCACTAGGGCCCCATCGCCTATTGTCCGGGCATGGCTTATATACGGGTCTCTATTTAAATGAATTGCTCGTGCGCCTGTTGGCGCCTCAGGATCCGCACCCAACCCTGTTTGATCTCTATGCGCAGCAGGTGGCGGATCTGGCACTCCATGGTCCCAATGAGAACTCACTACGCCATTTTGAGATTCAACTGCTGCAGCAGCTTGGTTTTGAGTTAGCGCTGGAAAAGGATGCGATGGGCGCACCCATCCAGACAGGATTGCAGTATTATTATCGTTTTGGTGAAGGCGCACATGCGGCTTCAGAGGACGTAAAAGCTTGTGGGCAGGGCGTCTGGATTGCAGGCGATAGTTTGCTGCAGTTGGCATTGGGGAATACCATGTCGACTACCGCGTTAAGTGATGCCAAGAGACTGATACGCATGGCGTTACATCATGTATTAGAAGGGCGACCATTGCACAGTCGGGCGCTATTTAAAAAGGTCTTAACGAAATGAGGGCGACAACGGCACAATTGATTCGATTGGGGGTGAATATCGATCACGTGGCAACTTTGCGTCAAGCAAGGGGGACATTCTATCCCGATCCTGTTCAAGCCGCGCAAATTGCAGAGGTGGCGGGTGCGGATGGCATCACACTGCATTTACGAGAAGATCGACGTCATATTCAAGATAGGGATCTGCAACGACTGCTTGAGGTGGCGCAGATCCCGGTGAATTTGGAAATGGCGATTACCGCAGAGATGCTTGAGATAGCCTGTCACTTAAAACCAGAGAAAGTCTGTTTGGTGCCGGAAAAACGCGCAGAATTGACCACTGAAGGTGGCTTGGATGTGGTGGCACAAGAGAGGACAGTGCTACAAGCCTGTCAACAATTGACTGCAAATGGTATCGAGGTGTCTCTTTTTATTGATGCAGAAATCGATCAGATCAGTGCCGCCAGATCTGCCGGTGCCCCGGTTATCGAGTTACACACTGGCCCCTATGCGGAAGCCAAAGGTGAAGCCCAGGAGAGAGAACTGTCCAGGCTACACAGCGGTGTACAGGCGGCTTCGGAAATGGGGCTAAAAGTCAATGCCGGACATGGATTGCACTATCACAATGTGCAGCCGGTCGCGGCAATTAAAGAGATCGAGGAATTAAACATCGGTCATGGGATTATCGCCCACGCTTTATGGGTGGGATTTGCCGAGGCGATCCGCGAAATGAAACAATTGATGTTTCAGGCGCGTCAAATATGATATTGGGGCAAGGCATCGACATTGTTCAAATCAGTCGCATGACCTCCGGTTTAGAGCGTTTTGGAGAGCCCTTCGCGAAACGTCTGCTCTCCTCTTCAGAGTGGCGAGATTATCAACGGGCGCCGCGGCCTGAGGCGTTTTTAGCGAAACGGTTTGCGGCCAAAGAGGCCTTTGCCAAAGCTCTAGGCACAGGTTTTAGAAAGGGATTAAGTTTTCGGCAAATCAGCATAGTACACGATGACTTAGGCGTACCTGGGTTCTCACTGAGCGGACAGGCGCAGAACTTGATGAAGCAACATGCGGGCGCACTGCTACATCTTTCCATATCCGATGAGCGTGAATATGCTGTGGCACTGGTGACGCTCGAATCTGGTGATGCGTCATAATTTGCTGCACCTTGAATAGGTCTCATTAGGTGTGAGTAACGGTTCGCGCTAAAATACGCCCCCAGCCAGTATTGGCACGCGACATTGATAAAATTAGGAGTTGCTGGTGGCGCATTCGGTAGAATATCCAACTATTGAGGCTTTTGTAGGCAATACGCCTCTGGTGCGTTTGCAGCGCTTGGTTCCCACTGAGCGTGACAATATTATTCTGGCTAAATTAGAAGGCAACAATCCCGCCGGCTCGGTTAAAGATCGACCGGCTATGAGCATGATTACCCATGCGGAGTCGCGAGGGACTATCAAACCCGGAGACCGCTTAATTGAGGCCACCAGCGGTAACACGGGCATTGCGTTGGCAATGTCCGCAGCGATTAAAGGCTATCACTTGATACTTATCATGCCTGAGCACATGAGCGTGGAAAGACGCGCAGTGATGAAGGCTTTCGGCGCGGAAATCATCCTAGTGTCTAAGCAGGAAGGCATGGAGGGCGCGCGGGATCTGGCTCTCCAGATGCAGCAGGAGGGCAAGGGATTGGTGTTGGATCAGTTTGCCAATGCGGATAATCCCTTGGCCCATTATGAGGGCACAGCTGCCGAAATTTGGCAGCAGACTCAGGGGACTATTACTCACTTTGTCAGCTCCATGGGTACCACGGGCACTATTATGGGCTCCTCGCGTTTTTTCAAACAGCACAATGAGGCGATTCAGATTGTCGGTGTACAGCCCGAAGAGGGGGCCAGTATCCCAGGCATTCGCCGTTGGCCACCAGCGTACTTGCCAAAAATTTTTCAACCGGAACGTGTCGATCACATCATCGACGTCAGTCAGCGGGAGGCTGAAGAGATGACTCGAGCTATGGCCGCCCGAGAGGGCATTTTTGCAGGGGTGTCATCAGGAGGTGCGTTGGCTGCGGCACTGCGTTTAGAGAAAGAAGTGGCGCAAGCCACCATTGTCACTATTGTCTGTGATCGTGGTGATCGTTATCTTTCCACTGGTCTTTTCTCAGACTAATAGTCTGCTTTTTTCCTCTTTTCTATGTCTCGCCAGCACAAAAAAAAGCTTGCCCAAGAACCGATTGAGGCACAGATCACAGAGTTAAATCACGAAGGCAGGGGAGTTTGCCATCTGGATGGCAAGGTTACCTTCGTGCGCGGGGCACTGGCGGGTGAGCGTGTACGATTTATCTATACTAAGAAGCGTCGCGCCTTTGACGAGGGGCAAGTGGTAGAGGTGTTGCAAGCCTCGCCCGAGCGTACTGCACCCCCTTGTGCGGCGGCAGGTGTGTGCGGTGGCTGCAGTTTACAACACTTGTCACCTCACGCTCAGATTGCGCATAAACAGCAGATATTGCTCGAGCAACTGCGCCATTTTGGCCAGGTACAACCGAAAAACCTCTTGGCACCGATTTTAGGCCCCACACTCGCTTATCGGAGTAAGGCGCGATTAGCTGTTCGCTATGTGCAGAAAAAGGAGCGCGTATTAGTAGGATTTCGTGAGGTCGGCAAGGGGTTTGTCGCTGATCTCGGCGGTTGCCCAATATTAATTGCAAAAGTGGGCGGACTATTCCCGCAATTAGCGGACTTGATTGCATCGCTCAGTGTTTATCAGCAAATTCCGCAAATTGAGGTGGCCGCCGGTGATCAAGAGATAGGCTTGATTTTTCGACATTTAGCACCACTAACTGATTTGGATTTGCAGCGCTTGGCAACTTGGGGTGCCAAAAATGAGATACACATCTACCTGCAACCTGGGGGTGCTGAATCGGTACAAGGTTTGCTTGAGACTACGCCCGACACTTTGTCTTATGGATTAGCTGAGCAGGACTTGCGGCTCCATTTTAAGCCCAACGAGTTTACTCAGATCAATTATGAATTGAATGAAAAAATGGTCAATCACACGCTATCCTTATTAGCGTTAGACAGTGAAGATTGTTTGTTGGATCTATTCTGTGGCGTGGGGAATTTTTCGCTACCTGCCGCCCGTTACGCCGATGAAGTGATTGGCGTCGAGGGTGCTGAAGGTGCGGTTGCGCGCGCAAAAGAAAACGCTCAGCGTCATGACATTCGGAACGCACAATTTTACTGTGCCGACTTGGCGAAAGAAGTCACAGGCGAAGATTGGACAAAGGCTCAGTACAACAAGGTGTTGCTGGATCCACCACGCACGGGTGCGGCGCAACTACTGTCGCAAATCTCATTGCGTCAGGTGAAAAAGTTAGTGTATGTCTCTTGTAATGCTGCCACCCTGGCTCGTGATGCGGGCATATTGACTGAATTAGGATTAACCCTCAGGGATGCTGGGGTGATGGATATGTTCCCCCATACCGCGCACGTCGAATCTATCGCCTGTTTTGTGAGAGAGTGATGCATGGTTAGCATACATAGATCTGCCTTACCTTTGGATTTGGAGCCCATTGAAGAGTGGATGTCCGATCGAATCGGGCGTTTCCCTGAAGAGGCGCAAACTCTGTTAAACAAAACACATTTGCTAGTGAAGCAGGGGTTGGCGTCCGCTAGTCAGCAGGAGTTACCGACACTTATCAATGACATTGAGGGTATCGGTGATCTGGTTCTGGAAACCATTACCGATGAAGTGGCGCAAGCCGCAGCTTGGTTGATTCCGTTACGTCTATCCGGGTTGATAGAACGCCAAGAGATCGAAACCGTACTCAACCGAGATGTGTCTCAGTTGGTGAGCGGTGTCGCACGTTTAAATGACATTCCGGATTGGTTGGAATGGCATGCGCATCGCGAACACAATCCGGATGCGTTAGAGGCATTACGTGAGACATTGATGGTGATGGTGAACGATGTCAGAGTGGTATTAATCAAAATTGCTAGCCGCGCGCACGAACTACAAATGTTACGCCATCAACCAAGCAATGAGCGCACGGCAATGGCACGGGAAACCTTGGCTATCTATTCGCCGCTTTCTAATCGCCTCGGCTTGTGGCACCTGAAGTGGATTTTGGAAGATTACGCATTTCGTTACCTGGAGCCAGAACGTTATCGCGCGATTGCCAAACAGTTACAAATGAGGCGAGGTGAGCGTGAAGCTTATATTCAATTGGTAATCAATACGCTTCAGTCCCATCTCAGAAAGGTGGATGTCGAGGCGACTTTCTACGGACGGGCAAAACATATCTATAGCATCTGGCGTAAGATGCAACGCAAGTCTATCTCTTTTGATGAAATCTATGATGTCAGTGCCATACGGGTATTGGTGGATTCAGTGAAAGATTGCTATACGGTGTTGGGTGTCGTACATGAACTTTGGCCACATATTCCGAAAGAGTTTGATGATTACATCGCGAATCCGAAACCTAATGGTTATCGTTCCTTGCACACTGCAGTCAGAGGACCTGACAACGGTAAGCTTGAAGTACAGATCCGTACCTTTGATATGGACAGGCATGCAGAACATGGTATTGCCGCGCACTGGCAGTATAAAGAGGGTAGCCGCTTTGATAAAAATTTAGAAAATAAGATTCGTTGGTTTCGCACTTTACTGAACAAAGATTTTAAAGAAGAGTACTTTGATGAGTTAATCGAAGAGTTCGCCCAAGAAACCAGTCACGAACGGGTTTATTTATTATCCGAGAATGGAGAACTTTATTCTTTGCCGGAAGGCAGCACACCGGTGGATTTTGCCTATGCGCAAAGTACAGATATGGGGCACCGTTGTCGGGGCGCGCGAGTGAACGGGAGATTGGTGGCATTAGATACGCAGTTACGTTCCGGTGATCAGGTAGAAATCATTTTGACCAAGACTGGTGGGCCTAGTCGAGATTGGCTGGATCCCGAACTACATTTTCTCACTTCATCCAGAGCGCGGGCCACGGTACGTTCTTGGTTCCGGCGCCAAAACAGAGAGAAAAATATTGAAGCCGGTCGGTTTCTATTAGCGCGGGAAATCAGTCGATTAGGATTAGTGGGTTGGGATTATCAAAGCATCGCCAATCTGTATCAGCTTGCCTCTGAAGATGAGTTATTCGCCGCCATTGGCCGAGGCGAGATCTCATGCGGACAATTAGCCACCCTGCTCGCTCGTAGCGGAGCGGCTTGGTCAGCAGTGATCCAGTCCCAGGTACCAGCTGACCATGAGAAGAGTGACGCCTTAACTGATTATGAAGTCTTAGGTGGGGGCGGACTACCCAAACATTTTGCCCTCTGTTGCAAACCAGCACCGGAGCAACCCATAGTGGGTTTTATCACGCGTCAGCATGAATTATCTATCCACCGTGCTAACTGTGCTCATGCCATTCGTCATATTGAAGATGCGCCCGAGCGTCTAGTAAGTGTCTCTTGGGCACGGCGGCAAAACGAACCTATGGAAAAGATCTCTTTGTGGGTACGGGCCTACGATCGTCAAGGGCTGCTGTTTGAAATTACCAGTATTATTAATGAAGAGCAGGTCAACGTGGTGGCTGTGAATACCCGCTCTTATGCAGATGGGTTAGCAGATATTCACTTGACGCTAGAGGCTCATGGGTTGCAACAAACGAGTCGCATCATTAACCGCATCAATACCTTACCTAATGTGGTGGAGGCTCGAAGCCAGCGGGAAACGGATCCTGAGTAGGCAGATTGTATGGCATTTTCATTTTTCGCGGTGACCGCATAGACGATACAGTTTCGCCGGCACATCGCTGGGTGTTCAATCCATGAGTGTGCTGACGCATAGGGTTCCTGTATTGAGAATTGATTGGTGTTAAAATTAAAATTTGGCAGTCATATCGATGAATAATAAGGATCGAAGCGCGCCATCACCAAGTTGGTGGGACGTGATAAAAAGCATCTTCGCCGCTGCTTTGGGCGTTCAGTCTGAAGACAATCGGGCGCGAGACTTTACTCACGGAAAACCAATACATTACATCATCGGTGGATTGATCTTCACCATTTTATTCATTTCTAGTCTATTGATGGTGGTATATTTGGTGACTTCTGAGTCCAGCGAGGACACTCCCCATCCTGCGCAGAAATACCAGTATTTAGGCAAATAGTGAACTGCCCATTTTAACATTGTCCCTATGAGTAGTGTGTTATGAGTGCGATAGACAATATCAATGTCGCGTTGCAGGAGCTACTAGCCACCCCTGCGACCATTAAACAGAAGTTACCGCTTTCCCAGCGTGCCGAACAGAGTGTGTTGGAAGGCCGGCGCACAGTTGAGGCCATACTGGATCATCGAGATCCTAGAATCATAGTAGTGGTGGGACCTTGTTCCATCCATGATGTGGATGCTGCTATGGAGTATGCCCAGAAACTGAAAAAGCTAAGCGACTCCGTGCAGGACACGCTCTATTTAGTGATGCGTGTCTATTTTGAAAAACCGCGGACATCCACCGGCTGGAAGGGTTTAATCAATGATCCTGATATGGACGATTCGTTTCATCTGGAAAAAGGACTCACCTTAGCCCGAAAACTGCTGTTGGATGTCGTGGAGCTAGGATTACCTACTGGCACTGAGGCATTAGATCCGATTATGCCGCAGTATATTTCAGACTTGATTTCCTGGACTGCTATTGGTGCACGTACTACCGAATCGCAAACCCATCGGGAAATGTCCAGTGGTCTTTCTACTCCCGTGGGTTTTAAAAATGGTACCGACGGTAGTGTGGATGTGGCAATCAATGCGATGAAATCCGCTTCTAGTCCACACCATTTTTTGGGTATTAACCAACAAGGACAATGTTCAGTATTTCGAACGAAAGGGAATCCCTACGGTCACGTAGTGTTAAGGGGAGGGGGCGCCAAAACCAACTACGATGCTGAGAGTATTGCTGACTGCGAACAGGTTTTGCGCCAGGCGGGGTTGGCAGAACGCATTGTCGTGGATTGTAGTCACGCCAATTCTAATAAACAGTTCGAACGGCAACCTATCGTATTAGATGATTGTGTCGAACAGATTGTGGCGGGTAACAAGTCAATCGTTGGCGTGATGTTAGAGAGTAATCTGCAGGCAGGAAACCAATCTATTCCTAACGATTTAAATGAGCTCCAATACGGCGTGTCTGTCACTGATTCTTGTATCGATTGGCAAACAACAGAAGAAATATTGTTGCGGACCCGGGATAAATTGCGACTAATTCTACCAAAGCGATAAATTGCAATTAATTCGCACATTAAGGGACGTGTGTTGACGCCGATGACATTTTGGATAGGGATCTACTAACAATAAGGAGCGTCACATGGCAGAGGATGGTCTCGCTAAATTTTCACTACGTCAGAATGTGGATCTCATGGTGGAGCGTGCCTTCTCCGTGCTGGAGTTGGACGAAGGGCTCGCTAATGCTATCCGTGCATGTCAGGCAGTCATACAGCTTACTTTTCCAGTTGAGATCAAAGGAAAAGTAGAAGTATTCAGTGGTTGGCGAGCGGTGCACAGCACCCATCGTTTGCCGGTAAAAGGTGGCATTCGGTTTGCGCCGATTGTGGATCAGGATGAGGTTGAAGGTTTGGCCTCGCTGATGACTTACAAATGTGCCATCGTCGATGTGCCTTTCGGTGGCTCCAAAGGCGGGCTTAAAATTGATCCACGAAATTATACTCGTGAAGAGATGCAACGCATTACTCGCAGATTTGCCAGAGAGTTGGCGAGTAGGGGATTCTTGAGTCCCGCGCTCAATGTACCGGCTCCAGACGTTGGCACTGGTCAGCGAGAAATGGCCTGGATAGCGGATACATACAAACAGCTATTTCCTGAAGACATCAACTATCAAGCCTGCGTCACCGGTAAGCCTGTGCATCATGGCGGTATCAGGGGGCGGGTGGAAGCCACTGGTCGCGGTGTACAGTACGGTATCCATGAATTCTTCCGTCACGGCGCAGATGTCAAAGAAGCGGGATTAAATCCAGGTCTGGGTGGTCAGCGAGTCGTGGTTCAAGGATTTGGCAACGTGGGTTTTCATGCGGCGAAATTTCTCAGTGAAGAAGATGAAGCAAAAATCATCGCTATAGTGGAGCGGGATGGGTTTTTATTTCATGAGGACGGTATCAATGTCGCACAAGCGCGAGAGTACCTGACAGCTAATGATAGCCTCAGGGGTTATCCAGACGCAGAGTTTTGTGAAGATCGCGATTTGGGTTTAGAAATCGACTGCGATATTTTAATTCCGGCCGCACTCGAGGGTGTGATACATAGCGAAAACGCAGATCGAATAAAAGCTCGTTTAATCGTCGAAGCAGCAAACGGACCAATCACCTTTGAAGCGGATGAAATCCTAAAGAAAAAGGGTGTGGCAGTCTTGCCGGACTCGTTGATGAACGCCGGTGGTGTGGTGGTTTCCTATTTTGAGTGGATCCGCAATTTGTCCCATATCCGCTTCGGTCGAATCGAGCGCCGTTTTGATGAAATGCGTGGTCAGCATATTATTAGTGCACTAGAGAGTATGACCAATAACAAAGTACCAGATTGGATGCGTAGTGAAATTATTCGCGGCGCAGATGAGCTGGATTTAGTTCGCTCAGGGTTAGATGACACCATGCGTTTAGCTTACAACGAAATTCGTGAGCAAAAGCTGACGCATGATGCGGTCACCGATTTACGTACCGCAGCGTATGTTATTGCGGTGCGCAAAATTTCTCGTTCCTATCTTGATCTTGGTGTCTATTAATCATCCTTCTAGTAGAATTATTAAATACAATCAAATAGATAAATTATTCCGCTCCTGGTTTAACGAGTGATTACCTGGTTCTCTCGGCGCTGTCAATGGACAGTGGGCCTTTGGCCCAGCTTGGGGTAAACTCTGAAGTGACCTAGCTATGAGAACTAGAAATTTAGGAATTCAAGCAAGAGGATGGACATTATGTCGGACTCAACTAAAGAGTGGGATATTTTAATTAAAAATGCCCTAATGTTTGATGGATTAGGGGGCGCGCCACAGGAAGTCAGCGTGGCCACCAAAGATGGTGTGTTTGCTGCCATCGGTACAGATCTGGATGAGGCGTTGGCCAATGAGGTGATCGACGCAAAAGGTCAATGGCTGATGCCCGGCTTAGTGGATAATCATACCCATTTTGATCTGGAAGTTGAATTGGAACCTTGGTTACCGGAAGCGGTGCGTCACGGCACGACCACTGTGGTGATGAGTAACTGTAGCTTAGGCGTGGCCTTTGGCAAGCAATTAAATCCGCAAAAACCTGAAGAAAATCCCATTGTCGATGTATTTGCTCGCGTCGAGAACATTCCGAAAAGCGTTTTGGAAGACTGCGTGAATGTCATTGATTGGGAGAACACTGGTGACTATCTAGATCATTTTGATGATATTCCTCTCGGTCCCAATGTGGCGCCGATGGTTCCCCATACCATGTTACGTATAGAGGTGATGGGGCTAGAGGAGAGCATTAGCCGCAAGCCAACAGATGCCGAGATAAAGCAGATGGCTGAGCTGTTGCAGCAGGCCATGGATGAGGGATACATCGGCTTCTCTACTGATGGTTTGCCATTACACTATCTGGCTAATAATCCTCATAAGAATGTGAAAATCCCGGCGCAACATGCCACATGGAAGGAGGTGAAAACCTTACTGGATGTGGTTCGAAACAATGATGGCGTTGTGCAGACGACACCCAACCCGGACAACATGTTGGTCACAGCGGGTACACTGATTATGACCAGCGGCCGCTTGTTTGGAAAACCTCTACGCATGACCGCCACTGCTGCCATGGACTTAAACGCCAATCAACGGGCTGCTGACGGTATCTTGCGCTTTAACTCACTGTTGAACAGTGATCTGGTACGAGGGGATTTTACTTTTCAAGCTTTGTCCGCACCCTTCCGTGTGTATGCCGATGGTGTCACGACGCCCTTGTTGGAAGAGAAACCAGCCTTTCGCGAACTCAATGCCTGTGAGGTAGAAGATAGAGAAGGCCGATTAAAACTGTTGAACGATCCCAGCTATCAGCAGCGATTTCGAGCCGACTGGATGGCCGGAAAAGTTGGTTTTAATTTAGCTCGGTTACTGCGTAAATTGCACATGGAGCCCACTACTTTTGGGCGCAACTTGTCGGAAATGTATATAGATACCTGTCCTGTATCCTGTTGGCAACAGTCCAATATGGGCGAGATCTATGATCGACTAGAAGCGTATCAAAAATCTGGTGGTCAGTCGGGTGCGCTGAACGAAGAGGAGGCCTCTGCGTTTGCTGAGTTCCCGAATCCCATCGGCGATGATGCGGAATTTATCATGCACATGTTACGTCAATATGATAAGCAATTCCGTTGGTATACCACCACTGCCAATGAGCGACCTGAAACGCTGAAGAAATTGTTGTTCCATGAACAAACCTTACCTGGCTTTAATGACAGTGGTGCACACCTAACGAATATGGCGTTCTTTGATGGTAATTTGCGGACACTGAAGATTGCCTTGGAGGATTCCATAGACAAAGTTTCCATCGCGGTGAAGCGTTTAACTCATGATCCGGCTCGGCTCTTTGGTTTGGATATTGGTACCATTGAACTCGGTCGACAAGCGGATATGGTGATTATCGATCCCGAAGCACTCAGAACCTATGATTCAGGTGCCAATACTGTTATGCAATATCGAGAGGTATTTCAACACAATCAAATGGTCAATCGCTCTGACGGCGTGGTGTCCTCTGTGGTCATTGCCGGTAAATTGGCCTGGGATGGTAAAGAATATACCGCCCAATTTGGCAAAGAACGATTTGGCAGGGCGCTGCGCAATCGAAACAAACAGCAGTATCTGCCCGGTAAACGTAGAGCCGCCAAACAGGCTGCATAAACTAAACTTTGCGGTGTCATCGGAAAAGCCTCACGTGTGTGAGGCTTTTTCATGATGACTGTCTCAATGCCACGCCACTTTGGATTATAATTCACTACCGAATGGTTGATTTAAGGTAGAGTATTTGTGGCTTTCATAGTTTATTTATCAGGTGAAATACATAGCGACTGGCGTCAGCGAATCATCTCTGGCGCTACCCAGTCAGCATTGGACATACAATTCACAACGCCCGTCACCGATCACGCTGCAAGCGACGCCGCAGGCGATCATCTTGGAGAGGAGGCCAGCGGATTTTGGCGTGATCACAAATCAGCTAAGGTGAACGCCATTCGTACGCAGACATTGATACAACAATGTGATGTGGCGGTGGTGCGTTTTGGCGACAAGTACAAACAATGGAATGCCGCGTTTGATGCCGGTCACCTATCCGCCCTATGCAAACCCTATATCACTTTGCATGATGCGTCTCTGATCCATGCGCTAAAGGAGGTAGATGCCGCAGCTCTAGCTTGGGCGCAGACACCGGAACAAGTAGTGGAAATCTTACGTTATGTGACCCAGTCGGGGGTTTGATTGGCAGTAACGTAACTATCTTAAGCCTATGCGCAGCGTGGGGCGCCGTGGAGTAATACGCAAATTAATGTACCAACGGCCAGAAGCTTTGCATACAGAGTGCTGACAGAGTGGCGAGTTAGCCTGCCTCTGAGAACACATTTTGCCAAACTACAGGCGCATTAAATTGTCCTATTAAACTGTCGAGGCTTAACAGTACTCTGGCGATAGCGCGAAAAGACTCTGGCACCTCCACCTGATGGCGATTTAACTCCCTTAGCAAAAGATGGAGTAATTGATAGGGAGAATTATTTTCGTCGTTAGAGCTTAGTATCTTGGTAAGTTTTTCGATCAGCTCTTGATTGACGTCTTTGAATTCGGCATCGTTCAATGCGCTTCCTAAATTATTGCAGTCCTGTGTAAATATAGTGAACAACAGACGATGGTAACTAACCCTTTGAGCAGTTGATAAATGCGACATGGTGACACAATCAAGGATGTAGATGATCCCTCGTTCTGCAGATACTAGAAAATGATGCGGCTGTAGATGGGTGTGGTAAAAACCGAACTGCGTGATCTGTTGTAGATAACTTTCTTGTAGTGTGATGAGGTATTGCTGTAAGTCATCGGATTCGCTAGAGCGGATATAGTGGGTGAATGTTTCTCCAGCGATCCATTCAGTCATCAGGACTCGCTTTGTACTCCATGAGGCAAATAGTTTTGGTGTACTGATCTGTCTCATATGCGGAAGTTGAGCAAATTGTTCTAGATTTTCCTTTTCATGAGTGAAGTCCAGGGCCTGCTCTGTCATATACAATAAGTCGTTAGTGATTTCTGGCAAATTAAATTGTGGTAGCCGGGACGCTAAAATTTTAGCCAGGGCTTTTAACTGCAGAGCATCTTGTTGATAACAACGTTGTGCGTCGGGCAGCTGAATTTTTACCGCAACCTCCGGCCCGTTCACTAATTTAGCTTTATGTATTTGTGCGATAGCAGTGGTGGCTACCGGCTCTTCTTCAATCCAGTCAAAATAGTGCTCCCAGTTCGCGCCCCACTCCTCCACCAGTACTACTTCTAAATGTAAGAAAGGTAGGCTATGACTATTACTGTGAAGATGTTGGAACTGTGCAATATATTCATTGGGTAATATATCTGGGTAAGAACAGAGGAACTGTGCGCATTTGATCCACATGCCGCCGTTAGTCTCACATAATTGATACAGGAGTTGTGCATTGCGTCGGTGTAGCTTGCATAATAAATGTTGCCTATCTTCTGGAGCCAGATTGGCCACTTTCTCATGCAAACGTTTATAGGAATTTTCAATTTTTAGAAAAGTTTTTAATGCCTTGAAGTAGCGTCGGCGATCTCGCCACATGGTCTGCGCCTGCTCAACGGACAGAATAATTTCGTTTGGATGATTGGAATCACTCATGGTTATAAACTTCTGCTGACAGTTCCCAGCACACCTCTAAAGCTGACTACAATCTAATCATATTAATACTCTCGAAGATCGCGTGCACGGGTTTTCTGATAAACGCTAGCAGTGAATAGGGATTCAATTACGAAGCCCATAGGATCCTTTTCTCTGATTGGAAATCGCAAATAAAACAACTGCTTGAATCGACTGTTTATAGTTAAAACGGAGAGTTGATCTGAACATTAAATGCGCTTGTGATGCGTGTTTATTTTGATGCGACAGGATCAAATTTTGGTTGATGAACGGTAGTAGTCTATCGCCAATTTACTGAAAGTAGTGATAATCAGTGGCTCACTATACGACACTCTGCGCCACACGATCTCTGCGTATTCTTTGACTAATTTAATAGAACATTTTCCGTTAGATCGTCTGTTTTAATTTTTAAATCGACTTATTAACGGTTGACAATTTTTTGTAGGTAAACTGAGTTTATGAGGCACCATACCCAAAGAAATGCTAACAACTATCCACCAGGGTAACCGTTCACCCTGGTGGATTGAGAGAATCTAACAAAGATTCGGATATTTAAGAGGCGTTAGCTAATCTAACGTCAGAGATATCCACTGTAACTTGACCGTTTTCCACTTTGACCGGAAAGGTTTTCAAGCATTTTTGTTTTCTCAAGGCATTCAGCAGCTGAATGCCTGGTGGGAAATTAGCCCACTTAACAGCTTCTCCTGATTTAATATCGAATTCAGCTCGGTGAAGGGGGCATTGAATCTTATTACCATCGATTATTTTACCTCGATCTAGCGGCCCAAAAGTATGCGGACAACTCTTTTGAGTCGCGTAAAATCCATCTGCTAAATGGTAAACAACAATGCTTTCGCCATCGACTTTATATTTTGCCAGTTCCCCAACGGCGATATCTGATTCAGCACATACATTGGTATAGCTCATAATTCTCCTCCTTAAATTAACGCTGGAAATTGCGCTGATAGAGGGTGTGCTTAACTTTAAAGCTGACGACTTTCAGCCTAATTCGAGTAAAACAACTACAGCTACAACTCTCCAGGGCAGTTGTCAATATAGGCTAGGCGAGAACCGGGATCAATAAAATCTTTAGGAACCTTAATGAGGTATCCTCGGCCACCCTTCTCGGCAGAATTGCAGTGGCCGAGGTACGGAGCGCAGATGGCCTTTGTTGTTGGTGGAATGTGGCGTACCGAATGCGCATACTTCGAGCATAATCTAACAGTTTAGTTGTGCCTGGCTGCTAAGTACCAAGGGCGTCCTAGCAGTAGCCAATAAGTGCCAAATTGGCAGAAACGGAGGGATGGGAAGCCGAGAAATCTCCATAGTAATTAGGTAGTTCAATGTTTGCTTGATATGCTATTCACTCGGTAGCATGAAATAGGACAGCAGATGTTTGAGTTTATGTTAGAGGTCGCTAGACAGAGCGTCCAGCAGGCAGCTGAGGTGTGTGGGCGTATTCAGCGGCAAGTCACACCGGAGATGGTGCAAAAAAAAGACAGGAGCCCTGTCACCGTAGCGGATTTTGCTTCGCAGGCGGTAGTCTCCATTGTATTGCAAGAGGCTTTCCCAGATATCCCGATGGTGGGTGAGGAGGATACAGCGACACTAACGGAGGTAGGTCACGAATCTCTAAAACAGCGTGTTTTGGAGGAGGTCAACCGCACTCTAGGGCGCGATTTGCTGGAACATGAAATCCTCGCAGCTATCGATAGATGCCATCATGATCCCTTGACCTCAGCACATTCCAGCAGTGGATATTGGACCTTGGATCCTGTGGATGGTACCAAAGGATTTTTGCGCGGAGAGCAATATGCCATCGCCCTGGCTTACATCGAGTCTGGAGAGGTGAAATTGGGCGTGTTGGGTTGTCCGAATTTAGATCTTGGTCAATCCCCTGGCGTGCAGCTCTGGGCATTAAAGAATGGGGGCGCCTTTGTGACTAGCTTACAGAGCAATGACACGCAGCCCTTGACCACTGATGATATCGCAGAACCCCTGCAAGCTCGATTTTGTGAATCCGTTGAAGCAGCTCATTCAAATCATAGCGAAGCGGCGCAAGTGGCTGAATTATTGGGTATTACTCAACCTTCTGTGCGCTTAGATAGCCAAGCGAAGTATGCGGTCGTTGCCAGCGGTGGTGCATCCATTTATTTGAGATTGCCTACCCTAGCCGGTTATGAAGAAAAAATTTGGGATCACGCTGCTGGTGCAATCATTGTTGAGGAAGCTGGCGGTCAGGTTTCTGATATCCACGGTGAGGCGTTGAACTTTGCGGTGGGGCGCACCCTGCGGCGGAATCGAGGCGTCGTGGCGACCAATGGTCTGTTACATCAACGGGTGATTTCTGCTGTACAAGAAGTACTGAATTGAACGGGTGTGGCAGGAACCGAACTGGCTTGTAATCAACTTTTTTCTCAGGAATAGGGATTTTCATAGGAAAATGAGCCACTCTAGGCTGGCTGGTATGTTCTGGCTGAGTTAAAATGCCGCCCTTTAGTTTAAAAGATCAATGGTAATCTTTTAGTCTTCAGTTATTCTAAAAACCAATTTACGCTTGAACAATGGATTACCACCCCTTAAATTTAACCGTCAAATTAAAGAACAGGGAGTTGGATACAGCTCTCCTAGACTGCAGAGAAATGATTCGTCATGACCAAAAATAGAGCCCTTGCTGAATGGGTTAATGAAGTGGTTGAACTGACCCAACCGGATACGATTCAGTGGTGTGACGGTTCCGAGCAAGAGTATCAAACCTTAATTGAAGAGATGCTGACTACGGGTGAGTTAGTCGAGTTAAATCAACAGACACATCCAGGATGTTATCTACACCGTTCAGATCCTACCGATGTGGCGCGAACTGAGCACTTAACCTATGTTTGTACAGCCAAGTCGGAAGATGCCGGTCCAAACAATCAGTGGATGGCGCCTGAGGAAGCTCATGCCAAGGTGGATGCTTTATTCGAAGGCGCGATGCGCGGCAGAACCTTGTATGTCGTTCCCTATTGCATGGGGCCAATCGATTCCCCCTTTTCTCGCTGTGGGGTGGAGCTGACAGACAGCCCTTACGTGGTTGCGAACATGCGCAAAATGACACGCATGGGTAGTGAGGCTTTAGCGCGCATTGAGCGGGATGGGAGTTTCGTGAAAGGCTTGCATTCTCTAGGTGATTTACATCCAGAGCGCAGATTCATTATGCATTTTCCAGAAGAGTTGGCCATTAAGAGCATTGGCTCCGGCTATGGTGGTAATGCGTTGTTAGGTAAAAAGTGTCACGCGTTGCGTATTGCCAGCTGGCAGGCTCGTCAGGAGGGTTGGTTAGCAGAACACATGCTGATTGTGGGCATTGAGAATCCACAAGGGGAAGTACGCTATATTGCCGCCGCTTTTCCATCGGCATGCGGCAAAACCAATATGGCGATGTTGATCCCGCCTACTCAGTTTGAAGGCTATAAAATTTGGACGGTGGGCGATGATATTGCTTGGTTGCACGTCGGGCACGATGGTCAACTATGGGCGATCAATCCTGAGGCGGGGTTTTTCGGTGTGGCACCAGGTACCGGTGTAGAAACCAATCCTAACGCGGTAGAGATGCTCAATCGCGATACGATTTTTACTAATGTTGCGGTTACCGAGGATAATCAACCCTGGTGGGAGGGATTGTCTAATGAGATACCGAAACTAGACTGGACCGGTAAACCTTACGACGCAACATCGGGTAAAAAAGCAGCGCATCCCAATTCCAGATTTACTGTGGCGGCTAACCAGTGTCGTTCTTATTCAAGCATGGCGGAAGCGGATACCGGTGTCCCGATATCAGCCATCATTTTTGGTGGTCGACGCAAGTCCTTAGCGCCGCTGGTGTATGAAGCGAAATCTTGGGCGCATGGTGTCATGGTAGGCGCGTCTGTGGCTTCAGAAACCACCGCCGCTGCTGTCGGTAAAGTGGGTGTTGTGCGCCGCGATCCAATGGCGATGAAGCCATTTTGTGGCTATAACTTCGGTGACTATTGGGGCCACTGGCTCAGTTTGGAACAGCGAGCTGCTAAATTACCAAAGATTTTTCATGTGAATTGGTTTCGCCAGAATGAGGCGGGTCATTTTCTCTGGCCAGGTTTCGGAGAAAATTTGCGTGTATTGCAGTGGGTATTGGCGCGTTGTGAAGAGACAGGGGATGCCATCGAATCCCCCATTGGTTGGTTACCTGACAAGAATGCCATCAATACTGAAGGTTTGGCAATCAGTCCTAACGCAATGGAACAGTTGGTGTCCATCGATATTCCCGCTTGGCAGCAGGAGATGCAGGACATTGCTGGTTTTTTCGAACAGTTTAATGATCGGTTTCCTCAGCAATTGAAGCGCGAGTTAGACAGAGTGATGGGCGAATTAAGTCCTACCGCAAAGAAAAAAGCAGCCAATTCAGCTTGAGTGGTCGCTACGCTTTTAGCTAGTACACGCTTATACAATGTTTACGGCGCAATGAGTCATGCGCTTACCTGATTTATTCGTTAATCGTTTTCGCGAAATCTATCCCGATCTCACCATTGATGATTGTTTCGCCTGTATGCAGGCAAACAGTTCGTTGTTCTTTAGACTGAATACGCTGATGCCTGAGTGGCAACAGGTACTCAGCCAGTTGTCGGAGATGGGAATAGACGCTCAGGCTCACCCGTTGTATCCACTGATGTTGCACACTTCCTCTGTTCACCGCCAATCGCTCGTCAACAGCGATCTAGTTCTAGACGGAAGGATTTACATTCAAAATCCTTCTAGTCTGTTACCAGTACTCTGTTTAGAGCCTTGTGCGGGTGAAGAGATCTTAGATCTCTGCGCCGCCCCCGGTGGAAAAACCACGTTTATAGCAGAGCGCATGCAAAACCAAGGTAGGATCGCCGCGGTAGAAGCGGTGAAATCCCGTTTCTTCAAAATGAAAAAAATACTGGCTCAATGGAACGCCAGTTGTGTGCATACCTATTTGGCAGATGGTCGCACGATTGGCAGAAAAGTACCGCAACGATTTGATCGCACTTTGCTTGATGCGCCCTGTTCGTCAGAAACAAAACTGATTACGGATCAGCCGGAAAGTTGGCGTTATTGGAGTGAGAAAAAGATCAAAGCTTCGGCAAGTAAACAGAAACCTTTGTTGAGATCCGCGTTTGAAGCAACAAAAATAGGTGGTCGGTTAGTGTATTGTACATGTACCACTGCTCCAGAGGAGAATGAGGGTGTGGTCAATTGGTTGCTGCAACAATACGCCGGATCTGTAGAAGTGCTGCCGTTACCAAAGTTAGTGTCGGATTGGCGGCCTGGTTTAGCTGATTGGCGAGGGGAGAACTTTCATCCGAGCTTAGAATCAAGCAGACGTGTGCTTCCTCGCCATGGCTATGCTTGCTTCTACCTCTGTTTGTTACAACGAACAGCCTAACTGTAAAGGTCGCTACTGTTGAAAACGAGTAAATACTAAAGAGGAGTTCGTACCGCCAAAACCGAAGCTATTAGACAAAATGGTGTTCAGTTGAACGTTTTGCTGTGTCTCTCGAACCACGGGCACACCTATTACCGCCTCATCTAAATTTTCAATATTTGCAGAGGCAGCAATAAAATTATTTTCCATCATTAATAGTGAATAGATGGCTTCGTGTACGCCTGCCGCGCCTAAGCTATGGCCGGAAAGTGATTTAGTGGAGCTGACGGCAGGGACTTCTCTACCAAAGACTTCAAGTATCCCCTTAATTTCAGAGACATCTCCCACCGGTGTGCTGGTACCGTGGGCGTTGATATAGTCAACCGGTTGTTTGACGGTCGCTAGAGCTTGGCGCATACAACGAACGCCTCCCTCACCACTGGGAGCCACCATGTCGTATCCATCAGAGGTAGCGCCATAACCTACCAGTTCAGCATAAATCTTAGCATCACGCTTGACGGCGCTTTCTAAGGCTTCTACCACCAGTATGCCACCACCGCCTGCGATAACGAATCCATCTCGATCGGCATCATAGGCTCTGGAGGCTTTATCTGGC
Organism: Thiotrichaceae bacterium UBA5859; assembly: GCA_002432655.1. GTDB lineage: Bacteria > Pseudomonadota > Gammaproteobacteria > UBA5859 > UBA5859 > UBA5859. The sequence continues at coordinate 198,808 of DJFZ01000060.1, forward strand.
GTGTCATTGTATTTACTGGAAAGGGCACCCATGGCGTCGAACATGATGCTCATGGACCAGTGTAGCTCTTCACCGCCGCCAGCAAAAATAATGTCTTGTTTGCCCAATTGAATTTGTTCCATGGCATTGCCGATACAGTGGGCACTGGTGGCACATGCGGAACTCAAAGAGTAATTCACACCTTTGATTTTGAATGGAGTCGCTAAGCAAGCTGAAACCGTACTGCACATAGTGCGTGGTACCATGTAGGGTCCTACACGTTTCACACCTTTCTCGCGGGCGATGTCTGCGGCCGCAACGGTATTTTCGCAGGAGCCACCGCCGGAGCCAGCGATGAGCCCGGTGCGTTCGTTGGAGACTAAGTCTGCGCTTAGACCAGCATCTTCTATGGCGTGTTTCAGGGCGATATATGAGTAGGCGGCAGATTGACCCATGAAACGCATCTGTTTGCGATCAATATGGTCTGAAAGATCGATGTTAATTTGGCCCGCAACCTGACTGCGCATGCCGACTTCTTTGTATTCTTCTACAAAAGAGATACCTGATTTGCCGCTTCTTAGTGATTCGGCTACCGTCTGTTTATCGTTGCCTAGGGATGATACCAATCCCATTCCAGTGATCACTACTCTTCTCATATCACTCTCCTAGAATCCTTCGGTAGATTGAAATAGGCCTACTCGGAGGTTTTTTGCAGTGTAAATTTGACGCCCATCCACTTCCAAGGTGCCATTAGCGATACCCATAATCAATTTGCGCATAATAACCCGTTTTATTTGAATTCGGTATGTGACTAATTTATCAGTCGGCAATATCTGCCCGGAAAATTTGACCTCGCCCACGCCTAGCGCTCGTCCACGACCTTCGCCACCGCGCCATGCCAAAAAGAAGCCGACCAGTTGCCACATGGCATCTAAACCCAAACAGCCTGGCATCACGGGATCATTGTGAAAATGGGGATTAAAAAACCAAAGTTCTGGAGTGATGTCCAACTCGGCAACGATTTCACCTAAGCCGAATTCTCCATTAGTGTCATTGATAGAGGTAATGCGATCTAACATCAGCATATTGGGTAAAGGCAATTGCGCATTTCCCGGCCCGAATAGCTCGCCCTTGCCACAATTGATCAGCTCTTCATAGCTATAACTGGATTTGTTTCCACTAACCACTGTTTTTATATCCGATGAGTAATGATTCAACAAAATGTAGTCAAGTGATGGTTCTTAACTCATTGACTAACAAGTTGAGCATATTGGGTTTTTTGTATGATTTGGCGAACCACAATTTTCAACAACTTTTAGACGCCTATGTTTTATTTTGTCCGGGGATCATAGCATGATTAAGCTGAATTTCCTTGGTATTAGAGTCAAATTTGTCCTTTATATTCAGCGAATCTTAGTTTCTGCCTGGATTCGTTGAGATAAATGTTAGCCGAACCAGGCACTTCATCGATTTTCAGCCGCTTGGTTTGAGGGGCCGATAAGCAGCGTCACTTTCGCCCCTAGTTAGTGATTAGGCGTTGAGCTAATACCTGCACCGTACGCCCAGGAGTAGGCGAATAACCAAGGTATCTGCATAACTTCGCTGTTTAGCCAATCAGCCCACGGGTGAAATGAATGTTTGAAGTACAGATAGTGGTGTGTCTCTCGGAAGGTGAGGGAGAAGTCATCCATCGGCTCATGTTCCGGTATTTGGAGATGACTAATGAATACCCTCAACCGCCTAATTGAGCAGACCGCAAACGGGCGTCACCGTCGGGGCCTTTTTGTGCACACCGGGTGGGTTGAGGGGAATGAAAATCGGGAAGTAAACAAAATTCACTCAGAAGAGTTAATGAGTTTTACCATCTGTTGTAATTCATGGAGTAGATTAAGGGCATCAAGAGGTGTTAATTGATCCACCTTAATCTCGCTTATTTTGTCGTGAACAAGATCCATTTGTGGCGCCAAGGGAAGAGATTGATTGCCGGATCCCATCTGGGTATTTGTGTCAGTAGAACTTTGTGCTTCCAATTGTTGTAGTTTTTGTTTTGCGCCCTGGATCACTCTATTGGGTACACCGGCAAGTGAGGCGACCTGAATGCCATAACTTTTATTGGCCGGCCCTTCTTTCACCTGATGTAAAAACACAATTTTATGGTGATGCTCAGTGGCGTCCAGGTGTAGATTTTGAATTTGAGGATGAGAGTTGGCCAGCTCAGTCAGTTCAAAATAGTGAGTGGCGAAGAGGGTAAAGCAGTTTATCTCATGGGTGAGATAATCACTACAACTCCAGGCTAGGGATAAGCCGTCATAGGTACTGGTACCTCTGCCTATTTCGTCCAGTAATACCAGCGATGATGCGGTGGCATTGTGTAAAATATTGGCCGTCTCACTCATCTCCACCATAAAGGTAGAGCGCCCACCAGCTAAATCGTCAGCCGCACCGATGCGGGTAAAAATCCGATCTATATCTCCAAGGGTAGCGGCCTTTGCAGGCACGAAACAGCCACAGTGAGCCATTAATGCGATCAGAGCTACCTGTCGCATGAAGGTGGATTTGCCCCCCATGTTTGGTCCAGTAATGATTAACGAAGTGGTTTGCGAATCCATATAGAGATTGTTAGGCACGAAAGCTATGTTCGGTTGCGATTCCACTACCGGATGACGACCTGCTTCTATTTGCAACATTTTGTTATCGCTGAATTGAGGTCGGCAATAGTTTAGACTCAAGGAGCGGGTCGCGAAACAGATGAGTGTATCCAGTACTGCTAGGTGATTCGCCAACTGCTGCAGTTCGAAGACGGAAGTTGATAATTTGTGTAGTAACTCTTCATAGAGTAGTTTTTCTCGCGCCAGTGCGCGTTCACGCGCACTCAATGCACGTTCTTCAAACTGTTTCAGTGGTTCGGTGATAAAACGCTCTGTGGACTTTAACGTTTGCCGTCGAATGAAGTGGTCGGGGATCTCGGCGGATTGACTACGTGGGATCTCAATGTAATAACCGTGAACACGGTTGTAACCCACTTTGAGTTGATTGATACCCGTCTCTTCTTTTGCTTGCTGTTCAATTTTCAGGAGAAACTCATCCGCATGTTCACTCACGTGCTTGAGTTCATCCAGCTTTTGATCCCAACCATGACGGATGACGCCGCCATCCCTTATCAGCAAGGGAGGTTCATCCACGATCGCTCCTGTCAGCACATCTATTACTTCAGTTGGCGGATGAATGAAATCCACTATGGAATGCAATGGCCCAAGGGATAAAAGCTGAAACAGAGGTTTTATCTCTACCAATATCTCCAAACTGGATCGAAGCTGGCTCAAATCTCTGGGTCTGGCACTGTTGAGAGAGATCCTCGTGCTGATTCGTTCAATATCGCCAATTGTTTTCAGTTCATCTCGTAATCTATCCAGTTGATCGAACTGTTGTAATTGTTCGATCTGATCATATCGTTGGTTTAATTCATGACGATTACGAATGGGTTGATTTAACCAACGTCGTAGTTGGCGACCACCCATGGGTGTGACAGTGGTATCCAATAGTGTCACCAGTGTTTGATCATTTTGTCCGCTTAGAGTGGTTTCGATTTCTAAGTTACGTCGAGTCTGCGCATCCATTAACAAATGTTCGCTGTTGCGCTCCAAATGTAAGCGGGTAATATGTTTCAGTTCTTGTTTCTGCGTGTACTTTGCATATGCCAATAGGGCGCCAGCGGCTTGCAACGCCAAACCGCAATCTGCACATCCAAAGCCGATCAGATCCTGGGTGCCGAACTGCGCACAAAGTTGTTCTTCTGCACTGGCCAGATCAAAATTCCATGGGGGTTGTCGTAACACGCCTCTGCGTGAAGTCAATAGTGCCTCCAATTGACTGCCTTCCGGGATCAATATCTCTGCTGGATTGAGGCGCTCTACCTCAGCTTGTAGCTGCGAAATGTTTGCAAATTCTTTGACGCAAAATCGACCGCTGTTGATATCCAAATAAGCTAAACCTATCTGTTTGCCATGTATGTCTACGGCAAGCAGTAAATTATCCTGTTTAGATTCCAATAGGGAATCATCTGTGACTGTCCCCGGCGTGAGAATGCGGACGACCTCTCGTGCCACAGGCCCTTTACTGAGTTTGGGATCGCCCACCTGTTCACAAATGGCGACAGATTCGCCTAAACGCAATAATTTTCCCAGATAGGGTTCGGCCGCGTGATAGGGCACGCCCGCCATCGGTACAGAGGTGCCGGCGGACTGACCACGGGAGGTGAGGGTGATATCTAAGAGTTTGGCGATTTTTTTTGCATCTTCATAGAAAAGCTCGTAAAAATCCCCCATCCGATAAAACAGTAAGATATCTGGATATTGCGCCTTGATGGTTAAATATTGTTGCATCATCGGCGTGTGTGCGGAGAGGGAAAGAGCCATGGCGTACAAGTTTAACCAATTGTCCTGTGCATCAAAAGTATTGCTATATATGGGTTCTATTTAGTATGAAACCTAAACGGGTAAACCATTTTTTTGCTATCCGGCCGGCTGCATCGATACAGGCCGATCTGCTCCAGGTGCAACGCCAATGTGAGACTGCCGGCCAGCAGAGAAAGATAGCGCCCACCGATCTACATTGCACGCTGTTATTTTTAGGGCCTTTAGAATTAAGCCACCAAGAACCCCTCTGCGAGCTGGCACAACAGATCAAAGTGAAGGGGTTTTCACTCAGCTTTGACTGCCTCAATTTCTGGCGGGCACCAAAAATTGCGTGCCTCACCACAGAAGTGGTGCCTATGGAACTGTTTGCATTAGTAGAACACCTGTACCGTGGCTGTGATGCGCTAGGGTATCAACTACAGCGGCGAGAATACCGGCCTCATATCACCCTCATGCGTCGGATGAACCCTTTCCCATCCCGATACTTGGAGAGGCCGCTGACTTGGTTCGTGGAGACTTTTTACCTATTTCGTTCACCTGGGGCTGGCGAAACGGGTTATCAAGTATTAGACTACTGGAAACTTGATCAGTAGTAGAGCAAATTGAGATCTATCATATCTAGGATTTTGTTTGAATCTTTCAAGTGTTAGAGTCTTTTTCTAGAAATATATAGAGCTGAGTGAGAGGATCCCATGGACGAAAACAAACGTAAGGCACTAAATGCAGCACTGGGTCAAATTGAGAAACAGTTTGGTAAGGGCGCGGTCATGCGTTTGGGTGATCCGGCTGCCATGCCGGAGGTGGAGGCCATTTCTACTGGCTCACTCGGCCTAGATGTGGCGCTGGGTATCGGCGGTTTGCCCCGCGGTCGCATAGTGGAAATTTACGGGCCTGAATCTTCAGGTAAGACCACGCTCACTTTACAAGTGGTGGCTGAAGCACAGAAGGTGGGCGGTACTGCCGCGTTCGTTGATGCGGAGCACGCGCTCGATCCCGTGTATGCGGAGAAGTTAGGGGTGAATGTGGACGATCTGCTCGTCAGCCAGCCGGACACCGGCGAGCAGGCGTTGGAAATCGCCGATATGTTGGTACGCTCTGGCGCGGTCGATGTGGTGATTGTGGATTCGGTGGCTGCGCTCACACCGAGGGCGGAGCTAGAAGGTGATATGGGCGATTCTCATGTGGGCCTGCAGGCGCGGCTGATGTCGCAAGCGTTGCGTAAGCTGACTGCGAATATCAAACGTTCTAATACCCTGGTGATATTTATTAACCAAATTCGCATGAAAATCGGCGTGATGTTCGGTAGCCCAGAGACCACCACGGGGGGCAATGCATTGAAGTTTTACTCTTCTGTGCGCCTGGATATTCGACGCATCGGTTCGATTAAAAAAGGCGATGAAGTGGTGGGTAACGAAACCCGCGTGAAAGTGGTGAAAAACAAGATGGCGCCCCCCTTTACCAAAGCTGAGTTTGATATTTTGTATGGGGAGGGTTGCTCCAAGGAGGGTGAGCTGATCCAACTAGGCGTGGAGCACGATTTGATAGAAAAGTCAGGTGCTTGGTATAGCTACAAGGGGGACCGGATCGGTCAGGGTAAAGACAATGTACGCCAGTTTTTAGTAGATAATCCGGAGATGGCTGAAGAGATAGATACTGAACTGCGTGCCAAATTGTTACCTAAAACTCGACCACAATTAGAGGCGGTGGAAGCCGTCGAGGCCAACGCCTGAAGCCACAGATCTGTTCTGAAACCTATGGGCGAGCGGTGTTAATTCTCACCGCTCGCGATCACTCCTGCACCGAACTCAAGCGAAAGTTAATCCAAAAGGGCTTTGACGCACCGAAAATTGATTCGGTAATTGCCGAGTTGAGTGAGCAAGACTATCTAAATGACTTGCGTTATGCAGAAGCTTACTTAAGATCTCGTGCCGAACGGGGCTATGGTCCACAGCGCATTGAGTGCGAGTTGCGGCAAAAGGGCGTGCGCGAAGGCGATGTCCAGGCCGCAAAAGATAATAGCGATATCTGTTGGCTAGAGGTGCTGCAAAAATTGCATCGGAAAAAATTTGGCAATGAAAATGCTGTTGACAAAGCTGCCGAGGCGAAGCAGATGCGTTATTATTTGCAGCGCGGTTTTAACTATGAACAGATCCGAGAGTTGTGGTCCGGATCGAGATGTTCTTCCGAGCAGTAGCTCCAGATAGCAAGCAATTATTAGGAATTCTATGAAAAGCGCTGAAATTCGCCAGGCGTTCTTGGATTTTTTTAGCAATCAGGGACATCAAGTCGTCCCCAGCAGTTCTTTGGTGCCCACAAATGATCCCAGCTTGCTGTTCACCAATGCGGGCATGGTTCAGTTCAAGCAAGTGTTTCTGGGGCAAGAAGATCGGGGTTATCTGCGTGCAGTCTCCTCTCAACGTTGTGTGCGTGCAGGCGGCAAACACAACGATCTGGAAAATGTAGGTTACACGGCGCGGCACCACACCTTTTTTGAAATGCTCGGCAATTTCAGTTTTGGGGATTACTTCAAACGGGAAGCGATCCGCTTTGCTTGGGAATTTCTCACCGACAGACTCAATCTGCCCGCAGAAAAGCTCTGGGTGACCGTATATCAGGATGATGAAGAAGCGGCGCAGATCTGGGCGGAAGAGATAGGTGTGCCCAAGGAAAAAATCATTCGTTGCGGTGAAAAGGATAATTTTTGGTCCATGGGAGATACCGGGCCATGTGGCCCCTGCTCGGAAATTTTTTACGATCACGGTGAGAACGTCGCCGGTGGACCACCAGGCAGTGCCGATGAAGATGGGGATCGATACGTCGAAATTTGGAATCTGGTGTTCATGCAGTATGACCGTGATGCAGCAGGTGAGCTACATCCGTTGCCGAAACCTTCTGTCGATACCGGCATGGGATTAGAACGAATCGCCGCCGTCAAGCAGCAGGTACATAGCAATTACGACATCGATCTGTTTCAAAGCCTTATCCGCGCCACAGCGGCTTTACTGCCGGTGGAACAGGTGACGGATCCTTCCTTACGGGTGATCAGTGATCATATTCGTTCATGTAGTTTTCTCATTGTGGACGGAGTGGTGCCTGCCAATGAAGGTCGGGGTTATGTGTTGCGTCGTATTATCCGCCGGGCATTGCGGCACGGCCATAAGCTGGGTTGTCGAGAGCCCTTTTTTCATCGGCTGGTTTCACCTCTGGTGGCGGAAATGGGGGATGCTTATCCTGAGTTGGCCAAATCCCAAGAGCGGGTGGAAAAGATTTTATTACAGGAGGAGCGCCGGTTTGCGGAAACCTTAGATCAAGGCATGGCGATTCTGCAGCAAGAGATCCAACAGTTGCAGGGCGACACCTTATCTGGGGAGCTGGTGTTTAAACTCTATGACACCTACGGCTTCCCATTAGATTTGACCGCCGATGTGGCACGAGAGCAGCAACTGAAGTTGGATCACCAAGGGTTCGAGCAGGCGATGGAGGCCCAGAGAACCCGAGCCCGTGCGGCCAGCCAATTTGCCATGCCGAAAGCAGAATCTTTACAGCTCGACGCTTGTTCTGAGTTTAATGGCTACGAGTTTATGGAGTTCAAATCGCCCATTGAATGTATTGTGTGCGGCGATACTCAAGTGGAAGAGTTGCAGGTTGGCGAGTCGGGATTAATTGTCCTGAAACAGACCCCCTTTTATGCCGAGTCGGGCGGACAAGTTGGGGATATCGGCCGCGTGCATTCACAGTTCGGCGAATTTGTGGTGCAGGATACGCAAAAACTCGGTGAAGCCATTGCGCATTTAGGTGTGGTCGAGAAAGGCGTGATGCGTGTGGGTGATAAAGCGATTGCCTCCGTGGATGTCAGTACTCGTGAGTGTGTGCGTCTGAATCATTCCGCTACCCATCTATTGCATGCAGCGCTGCGCCGGGTGTTGGGTGATCACGTGGCGCAGAAAGGTTCCTTAGTGGATGGGGAGAGATTGCGTTTTGACTTTGCCCACTTCGAGGCTATGACCCCAGAGCAGCTGCAGCAAGTGGAGGCGCTGGTCAATGCAGAGATCAGGCACAATCATGCCATTCGTACAGAAATTATGAGCATGGAGGAAGCGGCAGAGGCAGGTGCCATGGCCCTGTTTGGAGAAAAGTATGGGGATGAGGTACGCGTTCTGAGTATGGGGGATTTTTCCGTGGAGTTGTGCGGCGGAACTCATGCCACCAGAACCGGGGATATTGGTCTGTTTATCATTACCTTAGAGAGTGGGATCGCGGCTGGCGTACGTCGCATTGAGGCCGTTACTGGGGCCGCCGCAGTTGAATTTGTGCAGCAAGCCAATAGCACTATTGGGCAGATGGGCGAATTACTGCGGGGCAAAAAGCAGGATTTGCCGCAGAAAGTGCAGCAGTTGAATGAGAAAAACAAAACATTAGAAAAAGAGATAGCCAAGCTTAAGGGTCAATTGGCGGCCGCGAAGGGTAGTGATCTCACCAGCGAAGCGCACCAAGTAGCCGGTATTCAGGTGCTAGCCAAGCAGTTAGAAGGTGCCGATCCGAAATCTTTGCGGGAGATGGTGGATCAGCTGAAGAACAAGCTTCAATCTGGTGTGGTAATTTTGGCTTGTGTGGGCGCGGACAACAAAGTCAGTCTGGTGGCAGGTGTCACCCAAGATTTAACCGCACAGGTGAAGGCGGGGGATTTGGTAAAAATGGTGGCCGAGGCCGTCGGCGGCAAAGGTGGCGGACGGGCCGATATGGCGCAAGGCGGGGGTACTGATCCTGGTGGCCTGCAGGCCGCATTAGAGCAAGTCCCCAGCTGGGTAGAATCACAACTCGGCTGAGCCATTGGTAGGCGATTTTTTGACTCCTTCCCTTAAAGCTCTATAATCCTCGGCTTTTGCGTCGCTAGGTGTGGTAATGACGTTATTGGTTCAAAAATTTGGTGGCACCTCTGTGGGCTCGGTAGAGCGCATCGAACAGGTGGCGAATCGGGTCATCGAATCCCAGCGCGCTGGCCATCAGATCGTGGTGGTGGTTTCAGCCATGTCGGGGGAAACTAATCGCTTATTGGCATTGGCCAAGCAAGTGGATGATGAGCCGACTCCTCGGGAGCTGGATGTGCTGCTCTCTACTGGCGAACAGGTCACCATCGCGCTGCTCTGTATGGCGATCCACAAACGAGGTTTTGAGGCCCGCTCCTATACCGGTTCACAAGTTCAGATTGTCACCGACGACGCGCACACCAAGGCCCGCATCCAAAACATCGATGTGGAGCGGATCCGCACCGATCTGAATCACAACCGCATTGTGGTGGTGGCTGGATTCCAAGGTGTGGATGGCAACGGTAACATTACCACCTTGGGACGGGGTGGTTCGGATACCACCGCAGTCGCATTGGCTGCGGCACTACAGGCCGCTGAGTGCCAGATCTATACGGATGTGGATGGAGTTTACACCACCGATCCACGGGTGGAGCCCCATGCCCGTCGCTTATCGCATATCACTTTCGAAGAGATGTTGGAGATGGCGAGCCAGGGTTCAAAAGTGCTGCAATTTCGGGCAGTGGAATTTGCCGGCAAGTACGATGTCAACTTAAGGGTATTATCCTCCTTTGAAGAGGGGCCAGGTACCTTAATCACCTATGACGAAGAGGATTCTATGGAGCAGCCATTAGTTTCTGGGATCGCGTTTAATCGTGACGAAGCGAAAATTACCCTAGTGGGTATTCCCGATACGCCCGGCATGGCTTACAAAGTGTTAGGCCCGGTGGGTGAATCGAATATTGAAGTGGATATGATTATTCAAAATGTGGGTGAAGATGGCACCACGGATTTCACCTTCACGGTTCACCGCAATGACTTCAAACGTGTGCTTGAAATGATGCAGACGTTGGGCAAAGAGTTGGGTGCGCAGCAGGTCACCGGAGATGACAGCATTGTGAAGATTGCTCTGGTGGGGGTAGGCATGCGATCCCATGCCGGCATCGCCAGTACCATGTTTGAGGCGCTTGCGCGCGAAGGCATTAATATTCGTATGATTTCTACTTCAGAGATTAAGATCGCTATAGTGATAGACGAAAAGTATCTGGAGCTGGCCGTGCGCACGTTACATGCCGCATTCGGTTTAGAACAACAAGACTGACCTGGATTCAATATCTTATGGTAGCAAAGGTGCTGCTGCCGACATTCCGACGTTGGTCTTATAAACCCCACCCATTTAGCGACGGATGGTAATATAGTTCAATATTTGCTGGTCGATACCTGAAATGTAAGGGCTGGAGTAGCCAAAAAAGGAACGTTAAGGAGTTCCGTAGAACAGGGAGACGAGCAATGCTCATTTTAACCAGACGTGTAGGTGAATCCTTGATTATAGGTGACGACGTCACCGTCACGGTTCTCGGCATTAAAGGCAATCAAATTCGGATTGGTGTCAACGCGCCGAAAACCGTCTCAGTGCATAGAGAAGAAATTTACCAACGCATTCAAAATGAGAAAAAGTCCACTAATGGCACTGGATCTGATTATCCACCCGATGATATTGGCAATCGTTAAGCCGTTAGTTTTTCACCGTTTATCGTACATCTAGTCCATGGTATGCTACGCCCTCGCCACATCGGAGAGATGGGTGAGTGGCTGAAACCAGCTCCCTGCTAAGGAGCCATACGTGTTAAGCGTATCGAGGGTTCGAATCCCTCTCTCTCCGCCAGTCGGATGGGTGGATATCTCCAACATTTGATTCACATCCCAAACGGACTGAAATCGCAGTGACCAGGTTCAGTGGGGTGAGCCTTTTGCGGTTAGGGATATTCTGATGTTGCGATGCATCCCCTCAGTTACGCGCCCGTAGCTCAGCTGGATAGAGTACCTGGCTACGAACCAGG
>DJFZ01000060.1:210263-212699 GCA_002432655.1 Thiotrichaceae bacterium UBA5859
TGGATAGAGTACCTGGCTACGAACCAGGCGGTCGGGAGTTCGAATCTCTCCGGGCGCGCCATTTTTCAACAACTTAGGCTGCTTGAAAAATAACCACTGTACTACAAATAGCGGATTGTACTATTCAATCCGCTAATTTCCCCGGTTTCACTCGCTCCGGGGCACGGCGGTAAATGCGTTTAGTGGTGGCTTCGCTGGCGTGCGAAAGCAGCGATCGAGCGTGCTCCAAGCTCTCAGCGTCGGTTGCGCACTTCGCCCTTAAATCCCGCTCTTGGAATCGCTCACTAACGGCAGTTTCATTTAACACCCTATCCATAAATCTACCCCATATAGAGTCGAAACCATTGGCTTTCCCGTTGGCTTTGATATAACACTCGCCTTTTGCTGTGCAAAATAGGTACGGGCTAATATCAACCGGGCGCGCGGTTAAGCATTCATTAACAACTGTTTTTAATATTCCCTCTTGATCCCACTCATAGATGCTCGACTTACCGCTAGACTTCGCTGTTTTGCTAGGGGTGACGTGGATACCGTCGGATTTTAAAGCAGCCGTTCGCAATCTCAATAAATCACTACGTCGTAAGCCCGGTTAACAGCTTTAGCTTGGTGTAGGCTTGCAACATTCTGATAGATCCATAATGACGAACAGGCTTTATAGACAGCGCGGCTACTATTTCTTCATCGGTAACATACCTGGTTCGCGGTGGGGTTTTAATCTTTCTGAATTTACCTTCTATCATAGGGTGGGACTCTAGCACACCCCACTCAATTGCCTTGGTAAACGCATGACTAAGCACTTCAAGTTCACGATTTGCAGCGGTTGGAGCTTGCGCTCCGCGCCTATCTCGGTATCCATAGGCATACATTGGCTTGAACCCAGCGACGCTCATATCGCCGAAAACACCTTTAAGTTTTTTAATTGCTCTTAATTGGTCGGTGTGAGTGCTGACCGCTTTGGTCGGCAACAACCTAACGTGCGAATGTAAAACCTATTGCTCTGTCGTTGAACTATCGCTACCGAAGCCGCTTTGTTGCTAGGAGTGTTCGGGTAAAAAAATCATTCTCACTGCTCGTCCCTCTTCGCCCCAAGGTGTGATGTTTGTCATTTGCAATACGAGAGAGCCGTCTGGTCGTTCAGATAAATTGCTGCGCCAGCCCCAATTAGGATTGTCAGGGACTTCATACTCGTGACTTACCGCCAATATGCTCCATGTGTTTGGAACTGCCGAACATTGCACAGAATTCGGTTGGTGCCAGCTATCACACCAATGGATGGCGGTGCCATCGAAAGTAAAGCTTCCTTGTTTTGTCTCGTTCTCATATAGCCAAGAATAATTGATCGTATTATTGTCAACGCTGAGTGCACAGTCATAAAGGTGTGCAGAATTACCGTCTGGATCCAGCCACAATTCTCCTTTTCCTTTCCAATGTGTTCCCGAGTACTTACTGAACCAGTCTTTCATCACGTTGTCCCTTCACCATGTTCTTCAATCCACAAGCATACAGCTGAACCAAGCTGTTCGTAAAGATATCGGTTTTATACGCTATACATCCGATTTGTCTTTTCATTTAGAAAGATCTCTTTACAAGCCTGTCTAACTTAGCACCCACAAGTCGTACTCGGTGTCACCTCGATTAGCTTAAGAATCATTGGCTCGCATCCTGCTTTGCCTGATGGGAACAAGGTGTGAAAGTGATGTCTAACAATAAGCTGTGTCACTCAATACCAATCTCGTTCGTCGGTCATCGACATCCGAGTACTATCAGACGCCATACTCAAGAACGGTGCGGGCGTTGGCCAAACTTAGGGTATTACAAGCAGATGAAGTTTGGTCTACAAAAGTAATCTTCGTAATTGTGTTTGCCCACTATCCTCGTCCCTATGGATATATGATCAAGGTACCTCGTACTTTGCGTCGGCCTCTAGTCATTCTTTCAACTGTCTGAATTTGAGCGAATTGAAACTGTGTCAACCTTCTCATGTAACAGCTGCTCGTCAAAACCTAAATTGGGTAAAAATTATACAATGGGTGTTTGTTTTTGTAATCGATAGAATACTTTGTTAAAATTTGAATTGCATCTGATTAAAAATAAAAATTGCTAATTGGGATGCAATTGTTCGTTCGTTGTCATCAAACGCTAGGAATTATATTGAGCTGCTCATATAGATTATGAGTGGTTTGTTCAATAGATAAACACTATTAATAGTCTTTGGGGGGCAATCGTAAATGCTGTTCTTTACCAGTGACTGGTAGCGTTGTTGTCTGCTCTCCATTCATAGCTGGTTGAATATAACTTTTTTATACTAATCTTCTTTAAAATTGAAATATTGGAGACATGTCCTGTGGAAATATTGCGATCTATCAAAACAAAATTAAAATGGGGAATACCCCTTGTTCTTATGCTTGCCGTTGTGGGCTGCGGTCATGATGACGA
>DJFZ01000060.1:212944-213707 GCA_002432655.1 Thiotrichaceae bacterium UBA5859
GACGACGATTCGGGTGATACCACCGAGAATAGCAACAATAATAATAATAACAACAACAATAGTTCTGGCCCTGGCACCGTAAGTTTCAGTTCCGATGCAGACTGGATTGCTATTTTAGATGGCCCGGACGGTACTTGGATGCGCCTGCAGCCTTCGCCTTCCGCTGCACTGACAAGCCCGGTGGATTACTCAGTTGATATTAGTGATAGCGAAGGCCGTTTTGGTATTGTTGTGGTCTGTGATGAGACCTCTACAGCAGAGGTTTTCGGCACTCTGCTGACGGTGGGTGAGTTCAATGGTAGTCTAGCCGCTTATGGATTAGCCACCAGTTGTAATGGCGGCAGTTCTAATAATAGTACCCAGCATAATGTACAGGTTGATGTGACTAATTCTTTAGGCGAAGGAAGTATCAGCCTTCCGGGTATTCCACCAATGATCACTGCCACTAATCAAACTCTGAATGGTCAGGTAATTGAAGGAACCTATGTTCTTGGCGCCGCAACCGGAACGACGTTTGAGGTGGCCGATAAAATATTTATTAATAGAACCATTGATATTAGCGGAGATGTCGCCATCCCGGTTGATTTTACATCCAGCACTTTCGCTGGTGACATCAACAGAAATATTAACGTTGTCGTAGACAGTAATGGTGCCGATACGGAACTCACCAGTTTTAATGGTGGATTCACCTTGGGGTACACTGCTGCAACCTCGGATGTGAACAGAATACCGGCATTCATGAATCTGTTTATTGAAAGTTTTT
>DJFZ01000053.1:0-10738 GCA_002432655.1 Thiotrichaceae bacterium UBA5859
GATTCTAAGTCCGCGATACAGCGTTCATAGGCAAAGCGGGTGGGATTTTGACTGCGGGAGTATTCAAATCCGGAATGCTCGCCAGGACTTTTCTGCACATAGGTGGAGCTGGTAACAATAGGCGGCATAATCGCGCCCGTGGTGGGATCGGGGTGTTGTCCCGCGTGGATCGCGCGCGTTTGAAAGCCTTGTGATTTATTAGCACTCATTTAGGGTAATTTCCTTCTCAAATAATGCAGGAGATCAATGCGCGTGATAAAACCTAAAAACTCATTTCCATCCAACACGATTGCCACATGGTCGCGGGCAAAAATCGGCATCAGATCTTGGATTGAGGCTTGCCGGCTAACCGATTCGAGCCGACTGGTCATCGCCTCCGCCACGGAACGGGAAAACTCTTCCTGATTTTTTTGAACCGCGAATAATATATCTGACTCGTCAATAATGCCCACTATTTTATCATTATCCATGACCGGCAACTGGGAGACGTCGTATAACTTCATGCGCGAAAAAGCGGTGAGTAAGCTCTCTTGCGGGCTGACAATCACGGTGGCGTGGTCGCGGTGGTGACGGGCAATCAGATCGCTAATATCTCCGGCTGTTTGGCGCTGAGTGAAGCCCTGATCTTGCATCCAAAAATCGTTATACATTTTGGAAAGATATTTGTTACCACTGTCAGGCACTAGAGTGACCACCCGTTTTTTTGTTGTTTGTGCGCGGCAATATTGCAGTGCGGCATAGAGCAGGGTGCCTGTGGAGGAGCCGCCCATGATGCCCTGCTGTTTGAGCAGTTGACGGCAAGTGGCAAAGCTCTCAGCGTCGGACACTTCGTAAGCTGTATCCACCAGATCGATTTCACAAATCGGAGGGATAAAATCTTCACCGATACCTTCTACCAACCAGCTCCCTGCGGCCATTAGCTCCCCGGTGTCCACATAGTGTTTTAATATGGAGCCTTTAGGATCAGCTAAAATGATTTGAATGGAATTTTGTCGTTCTTTTAGAAACCGTCCCACACCAGTGAGGGTACCACCGGAGCCCACACCACAGACGAAGGCATCTACCTTGCCATCCAGTTGTTGCCAAATCTCAGGTGCGGTAGTGTCATAGTGTGCTTGCCAATTGTTTGGATTGGCAAACTGATTGACAAAAAAACCTTGTTCTTCCTTGGCGATGCGCTCGGCTTTGTCTTGATAATAATCGGCATGCCCTTTGCCCACATCAGAGCGAGTCATCTGTACATCCGCGCCCATGGCTTTTAAGTTAAAAACCTTTTCCTGGCTCATCTTGTCTGGCATCACAATACGCAAACGATAGCCTTTCTGTTTTGCTACCAGGGCCAGTCCTAAGCCAGTATTGCCAGCAGTGGCTTCTACCAGCAGATCGCCGGGTTTAATCTGTCCTTCCTGCTCCGCTGCCTGGATCATTTGTGCGGCGATGCGATCCTTAATGGATCCGCCCGGATTCTGGTATTCTAGTTTTAGAAACAGTTCACACGGCCCTGTGTCCAGTTTGCATACCTGTAACAGTGGTGTGTTGCCTATCATAGAGAGGGTGTCATTGACTGGTTTGCTGATCATCATTACTTTGCTTCCATGCCACAGTATGAGAACTTATGTGCAAGTCGTATACCTGATCGATTCGTGGACAATGAAAATCATAAATCTTTTCACCAAAGAGAGCACATAGAATGAAATGGAAAGTAGAAAAATCCGAAGTGGAATGGCGTCAGTTGCTGTCGCCAAAGGCGTATGCCGTGTGCCGGCAAGGGGCAACCGAGCCCGCGTTTACCGGAGAATATACTGATTGCCATCTAGATGGGATCTATCTCTGTCAGGCTTGCGGCGGCAAGTTGTTTGATTCCATGAGCAAATTCAATTCAGGTTCTGGCTGGCCCAGTTTTTATGAACCTATTGAGCCGCGCTCTGTGGTTGAAGTAGAAGACACCAGCCACGGCATGGTGCGCACAGAAGTGGTGTGTGCTGATTGTGGCTCCCATCTTGGACATGTATTCCAGGATGGGCCTCGACCCACCGGTTTGCGTTATTGCATTAATTCGGCGGCACTGGAGTTAAAAAAGAAGGGGGACAGCGATGAGTGAACCTGAGGTGCAATTCATTCGTGACGATCGCGTGGTGGTACTAACCATTCAACGTCCACCTGCCAACGCCATGAATTTGAGTGCCATGCAGGCGCTTCAGGAGCACTTGAGTCGTCTCGCCGAAGACAGCAGTGTTTGGAGCATTATTTTGACTGGTGCTGGTGAGAAGGGTTTTTGTGCCGGTTTCGATCTTAAAGACGGTGCCCATGCCGCACAGATGAATCCTTTGGCACAGCAGGTATGTAATCAATTAGAGTCGATGCCGAAGCCGGTGATTGCCGCCATCAATGGTTATGCGCTTGGAGGTGGCTGTGAACTGGCCATGTCTTGCCACTTTCGCTTTATGGTGAATAAAGACAAAGCGGTGATAGGCTTACCAGAAACTGAATTGGGCGTTATTCCGGTGTGGGGCGGTACGCAACGATTACCTAGGTTAATCGGTCGAGGTAAGGCTCTGGATATGATGATATTCTCAAAAAAAATTGGCGGTGAGCAGGCCCTACAGATCGGTCTAGTGGATAAGCTTTGTGATCCGGGCCAATTACAAGAAGAAGCCATGGAGTATGCGCAAGCGCTCGCCACCAGGCCGCCGAAAGCGGTGGCAGCACTGATGCATGCGGTACGGATTGGAACAGAGCAGGGGTTGGATGCAGGATTAAAGGCGGAATTGGATCAGGTGGCGGGCTTATCCAGCAGCAAAGATGCGATGGAAGGCATTAATGCGTTTTTTCAAAAACGCCCACCTCAATTTACCGGTGAGTGAGATTTTTGCTGAGTCCACAGATAAGCAAACCCGGCGAGGCCCCAAACCAGTAATGCGACAAAAAACAGCAGCGTCCACTGAGGGATCGACAGTGACAGAAAGCGCCAGTCGATGGATGCGCAGTTGCCAGATCCCATTAACATGGTTTTGATTGCTTGTGTAGCAGGGTAGGCCTCAAATAAAAAGTAAAAATCGGGGCCGCAGGCAGGCACTTTATCTGCAGGTAGGCTCTGGATCCAAACATGTCTGCCTGCGAGATAGATGCCAAAACCGCAGGTGCCCAGGAGGGCAGCGGGGTAAGCGAGTTTGATAGGCGTGGATGCTGATTTGAAGCTGTAGAATAGAAACACCAATGCTACTAAAACAAAGGCAAATCGCTGAGCCATACATAGGGGGCAGGGATCTAAGCCTTGGTAAGATTCAAGATAGAAAGCAAACAGCAACAAGGAGACACAAATTGCGAAGCCCAGACCAGCGAATCGTCGCGGCGAGTTGAACCACCAAGAAACCAGTTTATACAGCATATACCTCAATCCTTTATTAGACTAATCAACTTAACGGCATAACCGCTATTTAGTACTAGAAGGTTCGCACTCAAAAGGTGCATTCTTTACGAAGCTTGTCTATGATTGGTTGTCATTGCAAGTACCAATAGGATGGGGAACGATACATGAAATTGATTACAGCAATAATTAAGCCTTTTAAGCTAGATGATGTGCGGGAAGCGTTGGCCGAGGTGGGTGTAAAAGGCGTGACCGTCACTGAAGTAAAGGGATTTGGTCGTCAGAAAGGGCATACCGAGCTTTACCGTGGTGCTGAATATGTGGTGGATTTTCTGCCTAAGGTGAAGATCGAAGCCGCAGTGGACAGTGCCGATGCAGAGCGAGTAATAGAAGCTATCCGCAATGCTGCAAACACCGGAAAAATTGGTGATGGTAAGATATTCATGTCCGACTTAGAGCAGGTGGTTCGGATCCGCACTGGTGAAACTGGCGTAGACGCCATATAAAATCAATCATATACATGATTTATTTATAATATGCATAAGGGTGTTACGGCGTGGTGTTAAAGTCCATTAAACAATTTTTCGATGAAAAACTTTCAGTAGGCAAGGGGCAAGATACCGCCGATGATGAGCATCGCATGCAGCTTGCCACTGCTGCATTGTTGTTCGAAATTTGCAAGGCTGACTACGATACTACACAGATTGAAATTGATACGGTGAAGCAGGCAATACAGCAAACCTTTTCATTACCTGAAGAAGCCGCTGTAGAGTTAGTCAACTTAGCCGAGCAGGAGCTACAGGATTCCACTTCTTACCATCAATTTACCTCACTGATTAATCAGAATTTTAGTCCCGAACAAAAGGTTGAGGTCGTGGAAAATTTATGGATGGTGGCTTTTGCTGATGGGCAACTGGATAAATATGAAGAGCATCTTATCCGCCGTCTGGCGGATCTGCTGCATGTCCCTCACGCTCAATTCATCGCCGCCAAACATCGGGTGCAAGAGCAGTTGTTCTAAAGTGCCTCCTGCGGTATCCCCTATCGAATGGGAACGGTTTTTTTCGAGGACCAAATGTGCCAGGAAATACCAAAACCGACGCTCAGATTCTCTCGCTCTTCTACTAAGGGGCTCTCTTCAAACTCCGAATCTTTTAAGGTATCCCAGCGCAGAAAAACACCGTAGCTAATAGGATAGGCGGCATTATAGAGATTCAAGATAATTCGAGAGCCGCCATAGCCGCCGCCGGTTTTAAACAGCGGGCGCACGGCGGTGACATACTCTAATGGTACATCGTAAAAGTGTTCATAATATTCATTGTCCGCATACAAGGGACCCAGTGAGAGTGAATATCCCCACCTGCTGGCGCGAATATCTCGGGCGATAAACTGCACATAGGGGGCGAAAATCAAACCTTGGGGGTGGATCCCATCGCTATCCACCACAAATTGTGCCCGTACGGGCAGTTTGATCCAAAACTCACGATTATCAGTGGCATGTTGCCATACGCGCATTTGTAACGATGGCCCTGTTTCCGCGGTGGCTTCGAGGCGCCCCATATCTGCTCGCACACCTCTATCCTCGGCGCTAACGGGTAGATTGGCGCCGAAGCTGATATCTATTTCAGTATCCTTATTGATCCGAAACTCAGTGCGCACGCCGTCGTCATCGACCTTTAAGATGTCACCGCGGTAATTGAAAAGCGGTCCCGGCGCTGCCCAGGTATTATATTGTCCGCTGCCGCGATAGTGGGGAATTCGGGTTGCACCGAATGCGGCTCCTGCGTCCCATAGAGGTAATGGTTCTCGTTCACTAAACGCTGGTTGAACGACCATTAAAGCGAATAATGTCGTTAGTAACGGTTGATACAGGTACTTTAATCTACAGGTGGCCGCAGCACGATTTAGCATTCGATTGTCTCTGCCATTTTGCGTACACTAGTGGCAGGTGGCTCCCTGAAAATTTGGAAATGATTCGTTTGACAAACAGGAAGTTCGCATTGGGTACTAACATACAGTATTTTCAAACAACAATTCATGAAAATATATTGTACTGATAATTAAGATAGAGGTGAAACTCATGGGTACAGTCTCAAGTGGTTCTAGTCTAGGCAGCAAAGGGAGTGGAAAGTTGGGTAGCAAAGTTATTTCTAGCGCAGCAGTTGCAGCATTATTGGTAGTTGCTTTGTTATGGTATGGAATTATTTGGTTTTTTAGTGATGAACCGGATCAATTTAATGTCGTAAATCGAGCTTTAGAGAACGCAGGGGCGATGGATGCCTCTGACTTGGTTAGGGGTTATGTCACTACCAACACGTTACTAGAGGTGAGTGAAACATTGTTAAATAAAAGAGGTGGATACATTTCTAATGATATTCTTCCGCCTTTTATTTTTATGGACAATATGCCCTCATGGGAGTTTGGTGTTTTAGTCCAGATCCGAGATTTGGCCAAAGCTTTCCGTAACGACTTTGCGCGCTCGCAATCGCAGTCTACCGAGAACCCTTCTTTATCTGAGGCTGAGCCAAAGTTTAACTTTGATAACGACTCCTGGATTTTACCTTCGAGTGAAGGTGAGTACCAGAAAGGTATAGAGTACCTCATCAAATACCAGAAGGCGTTAAGTACCAATGATCCGAATGCACAATTTTTTGCACGGGCAGATAATTTGGCGGCTTGGCTATCCATTGTGCAAAAGCGCTTAGGGAGTATTTCTCAAGGCTTGTCGGCAAGTGTAGGGCAAGTGCGTATCAATACTGACTTAGCTGGTGATGCAGAAGCTACCAGCTCTGCCGGCGCGCCGGGATTGGTGGAGGACAAAACCAGCTGGATGGAAATTGATAATCGGTTTTATGAAGCCCGAGGACACGCCTGGGCGCTGATCCATTTTCTACGTGCAGTGGAAGCGGATTTTTCCGATGTATTGCAGAAGAAAAATGCACTAGTAAGTTTACGCCAAATCATCCGTGAACTCGAAGCGACCCAGCAATCTACCTGGAGCCCCATGGTACTAAACGGTAGTGGATACGGTTTATTGCCAAATTATTCTCTCATATTGGCTAACTATATCAGCCGCGCAAATGCAGCTATTATTGATCTGCAACGGTTATTAGAAGAGGGTTAAAATTTTGTCATCAGGGGGCGTTTCGCAGCGCCCCCGTTGAATCTCTTAAAATTGCACAGTTGTTGACTTCACTTCATGCCGATAGCAGAAATCTTATCTCAAGGTAACGAGGTGATTAGCGGTCAAATCACCGATACCAATGCCCCATGGCTGGCGCAAAGGTTGACCGATCTCGGCTTTGACGTTACCCGCCACACCACCGTTGGTGACCAGGTTCATTCCATCCAGCAAGCGATTTCCCAGGCCGCAGAACGGGCTGATTTTGTCATTTGTAGTGGTGGCTTAGGGCCTACAAAAGATGACTTTACCGCTGAAGCCGCAGCTTTAGCAATGGGCACAGATTTGGTTTTTGATGAACAGGCGATGCAACAAATAGAGAAAATGTTCGCGCTATTCAATCGTCGAATGCCGAAAGTGAATGAAAAGCAAGCTTGGCTGCCAAGGGGAGCTAAGCGTTTGGACAATTTTTGGGGGACAGCACCGGGATTTGCGCTGCAATTGAATCGAGCATGGTGTTGCTTTGTGCCAGGGGTGCCACGAGAAATGATGGCGATGTATGAAAATACCATTGAGCCGGAGTTGAAACGCCGATTTAGCATAGAAAAAGGTCGTCATTTTATTTTCCGCACCACCGGCATAGGCGAGTCCGACTTGCAGGAGTTGCTCCATGATTTGGCGCACGAGGAGGTGGAGCTTGGGTTTCGTGCCAGTTTCCCCGAAGTTCAGGTGAAACTTAAGTTTCCGCCTGCATTTTCTGAGCTGTCTATGGTGGCAGTGTTTAACAACTATCGAGAACGGCTGGGGGATTTTGTTTTTTCTATAGAAGGATTGACGAAACCGGATCAGGATGGCGATATGGCGCAAGTTATCGGACGCCAACTTAAAATGCGCAAGGCCACCTTGGCGGTAGCCGAATCCTGTACGGGTGGTAGGGTTTTAGCTGCGCTGACCTCGGTGCCAGGATCCAGTATGTGGCTTAAAGAGGGTGCCGTTACTTACTCTAATGATTCTAAAATCAGGCAGTTAAAAGTAGAACCTGATACCCTGAGTGAAGTAGGGGCCGTCTCAGCGGAAGTCGCCTGTCAAATGGCACAGGGAATCAGGAGGGCCAGCGGCTCAGATTTTGCCTTGTCCACCACCGGTATTGCTGGGCCGGATGGCGGCTCAAAGGATAAGCCGGTAGGTACGGTTTTTATCGGTTTAGCCACAGAGAAAAATACCTTTTATGAAGCGCTGAGCCTAATCGGTGATCGTCCCCATATTCAAGCTTCTGCCACCATGGCTGCGCTTAATCTGCTCAGGCTATATTTTTTGGATCACCCGATCGACGAAGATCCGCCCCAAGATTAGAAATAATCGGTTTTTCTTGAAGTGCAGGTCATTTCTATTTTTGATTTTTTCTCTGATTTTACATCTAGCAATCAAGGTCTCGTTCACGGTTACCGCTATAGAAGATATAAATATAAGTATGTGTTAGCTACCAGACTGAGAGAAAAGGTGTGACAAAAGCAGCAACTGTCGAAAAACAAAAAATGGAGCCAAAAATTCTCGTTAAGCGGGTGGAAAATTTAATTTCGTTACCAGAGGTATGTCTGCGTATCAATGAAGTGATGTACAAGCCAAGTACCACGGCTGCGGATTTGGGAGAAATCATTGCACTGGATCCCGGATTGACGACGAGACTGCTCAAGATCGTCAATAGTGCCTTTTATAATTTTCCGTCAAAAATCAGTACCGTTTCTCATGCCATTACTATTATTGGCACTCGAGAGCTGCGAGATTTGGTGTTAGCCACGTCAGCAGTCGGTGCTTTTAAAAATATCCCCAACAAGCTTGTAGATATGGAAGCGTTTTGGCATCACAGTGTTTTTTGCGGCATCGTCTCCCGAGTATTGGCTTCAGAGATGCGCCAAGCAGATGGCGAGCGTCTGTTTGTAGCCGGTCTATTACACGATATAGGCAAGTTAATTATCTACAACCAGTTGCCGGAGGAGTCGAAACAGATCCTAGAATATGGTCACGGCAGTGACGAAAAGATGTTGGAAAAAGAGTTTGAGCTTCTCGGATTTAATCATGCGGATGTGGGGCGAGAACTGATGATTCAGTGGGGATTACCTGAACGATTCTGCGAAGTTGTGGGTAGTTATTATCGACCGCTACAATGCCATGACTATCTAGTAGACGCCTGTGTTGTGCATGTGGCAAATGATATGGCGATGGCCATAGAGTCTGGTACTAATGTAGAACAGCAGGCCGCGGAATATACTCCTGGATTTGATCCTAAGGCGTGGCGTAAGTTGGAGTTATCAAAAGATAAAATCGAACCTATAATGATCGAATCTTGCCTCAAGGCATTTGAGGTATCCGAAATTATCTCACCTGGATCCACGCTTATCTATTAGCGATTGTAAGAATGGCAATAAAAACCCCGGCACCGGAGCCGGGGTTTTTATTTACACTAGGGATCTGTGGCTAAGAGCCGATGCGCAATTGTGAAGTAAATGGCATGAGAAATTGGTTCTGCTTCACAAATTCCATAAAGTCGAAAAAGAGTTGAGGTTTGACCTTCACTGTCTGTTCAGACCAACGAGCGAGTAGTGACTCAAGCTGTTTCTCATTGTGAACGTGGCGTAAATTGAGGTTAAACCTGTCGAAGGTTTCACACTCCTTAGTAGTAAATCGCACAATTTCACTATTTACTAGTTTTAACATTGCCGAGTCCTCTTTACTAAATAGGCGCTTTTGATAATTAGACATTTGACGCCTACCTATCTTAAAAGTCGGCATATTTCGAGCTGTTCTTAAGCTTTTCCTAATTCATTGTTCTATTAGTTTTTTTTGCCTCATAAAATCATCGCCTTAGAGGAAGCTTCTATTTCAGAGGTGCGGCCACTCTTTACTTATGAAATTAACCGATCGAGCGATAAACACAATAGGGTTAAAGTAAACGAAAGCCGATGAACGGTTGATCGGTGAATCAGATAGTCCGAAGGTTCACTGGGGATCACACTTAATTTATGGACGCAAGTAACCAGGTTACCTTTAGTCTCTATATTGTCATGGCCGTCGGGCAACTGCTGGTGGTGATGCTTTTTGCGTGGGGGATCCTCTTATATAAATATCGGAAACAGTCGCGGCAGCAGGTTTATTTTCCCGATTCAGTACAGAATCAACAAGCAGGTCAATCCGAACAATTTATAGAGCAAGAAATTCGTGCTACACAAGAATTTCTTGCCGTGATTGACGATGCGGAAAATGTCGATTCAGCGGACAGAGCGCATCTAACACAATCTTTAAATTTTAGACTGCGTTACTTACAGGCCGAACAAGCTGCTTCAGAGTTCTCAGATCAACACAATGACGCGTACTGGCGTCGATTGAGTGAGCTATTACAAGGTACATTGTCGGAGGGGGCACCCGATTCATTGGCTGAAGAGTCAATCGCAGCAGAAACTCAAACGGCAACAGATGATGAGCATGCGCAGACCGATAGTGAGCCGGTCTTATTTGAGGATACCACGAGCCTAGAAGAGGCCGAGACCGCTTCGATGGCCGTTTCGCAAGACGATGCTAGTGAAGAAGAGTTGTTGGCGGCCGCCGAATCTGAATTGGATTCGGCGCCTGTGGAGGAGACGTCTGAGGAAGTAGCAGAAGCAAAGGCAGAAGAAAGCTTAGTAGAAGAAACAAGCACAGAAGAAGTATCACACTTGCAAGAAGAAGCTAGCGCGCAAGAAGAGGATGCACCAGCTTCCACCAATAGAGAAGTGCAACAATTAACTGAGCGTAACGACGCCCTCAAGAACGTTATAGAAAACCAAGAACAGACCATTCTAGATCTCAAAAATGACAAGCAAGAGTTTGAAGATCGCGTATCTGATCTCACCGAGCAGAATGAGTTTCTAAAATCCCAACGCAAGAATTTGCAATTGCAGATTGAGCGTTTGCAAGCCACTATGGATGAGTTAAATCAGACCATCAATGAGCAACAGAAAACGATAGCCAGTCTGCGCCAGGCTTCTGACAATACCGCTGAGATAATGAGTCAATTGGATTCTGGCAGTGAAAAAGGAAACGAAGCGAAGAATGCAGCCATCGAAAATATGCAGCTCTATACCAAGATGTTGGAAGACGATAATGATCGGCTTCGGGTAGAGCTAGATAATTTAAAAGGGCAGGTGGATAGTGCTCAAGAGAGTATCGCTAATGACTCCATACTGGATGAGGCGGAAGCTCTGCTAGAAGAGGAA
>DJFZ01000053.1:11084-16773 GCA_002432655.1 Thiotrichaceae bacterium UBA5859
GAAAATGCAGAAAAACTATTTGCCGAAGAAGAATCATCGGCCGAGGATACTGGCTTGGAGGAAGTGGCATCGGACAGGGCGGTGAATACTCCGGAGCCTGCTGGCAACACCATTGAAGTGAACATTGACTTGGAGCATCAAGCACCCAACGAATCCGCCTATGCCGCTGCGGATACTTTAGGTCGAATTGCGGGTGCACAGTTGACCGCATTGGATGAGATACGTACCAAGCCTGAATATAGTCAGCAGCAATGGTTGCACGGTGGGGTGGAACGACTCCTTGAGACGATTACACCAGTAGAAATGACCGCATCCGCACTGACTGAATTGGCGGAAAAATTGGCTAGTCATAGCGCCGAGAGTCCGCAGAGTGAGGTATTTATGGCTGAGATGGATGATCTTCTAGAAAAATTGGAAGAAAAAGAACGAATCTTGTCCGATTCTAACTTACAGGTGTTGGAACAAGAAAAGGCGGCTCTATCTGCATTGTTGAATGAATCGGCGCGTAGCAGTAAGGAGATGTTGCGTTGTATTCATTCTTTGGAAGACGAAGTAATGAGCTTGCGCGAGAAAACCAATTCCGGTGTCTCTGATGCGCCTAAAGCCGCAGCGAAAAGAACTGGGCCTTTAACCTTGGAACCTAGCGGCGATCCGCTGGCAGATTTGGTAGAAGAGGTGCAGTCACAAAGTATCAGAAATGACGTCGAGATCCTCGACTTGGATGAACCGCTCGCGGAAATGGATGAGATCCTGAAAGATCTCTGATTTCCATTAAAATCGTGGCCCCATTGGCTGCGCTTGTGTAATATGTCGCGCATGCCGACACACGCCCTGTTCGCAGACGATAAACCCCTTTTTTATTGTTTTCTAGGTCTAATCGCCTGGCTTCCATTGCCATTGGCCAGTCATCGTCCTTGGGCCTGGTCTCTGATGCAAGTGGCCGTTCTGCTGCTTGCCATCTACTGGTGTTTGCTCTGGTGGCGAAATCGAGTATCTATTACTGAGACTTCCAAACGAGCGTGGCCTGCCTTACTGTTTTTAGGCGCATGGTTACTCTACCTCACGATCTATTTAGTACCGATGCCTTATGTATTGGTCACTGCATTGTCACCGATGGCTGCGCAAATTCATGCCGAGATGTATATTACAGGCAAACCCTATTGGGCATCATTGTCGCTAGATCGGCATGCCTCTTGGGTGTTTTTTCTCAAGAGCTTAAGTTATGCAGTGCTGTTTTTTCTCGCCCTGCAATTGATACGAGATAAGCAGCGAATCCGCTTGTTGGCACTGGTACTGGTTTACAGTGCCCTTTTTCAGGCAGTGTACGGCAGTTTGATGACCTTGTCTGGATTGGAATACGGTTTTTTCTTTGAAAAATACGCTTACCGTGGAGTCGCCACTGGTACCTTTGTGAATCGAAACCACATGGCCAATTACCTCGTACTCAGTCTGGCGATGGGTATAGGTTTGATGATTGCTGATCTGGGCGCTGAGAAAGCATCCAGCTGGCGACAGTGGATAAGGGGGTGGGTGCAGCTACTATTGAGCCCAAAAGCGCGGTTGCGGATCATTCTTGCGGTATTGGTGATCGGTCTAATATTAACTCGCTCGCGCATGGGTAACAGCGCGTTTTTTATCAGTATGACGCTCTCTGCTTTGGCTGCACTGTTACTGTCTCGCCAGTTGCCTCGTAGTTTGTTAATTCTGTTTGTCAGTTTTGTTGTCATTGATACCTTCTTGTTGGGTGCCTACTTTGGCGTAGATCGCGTGGTTCAGCGAATCAGCACCACCAGTGCCGCCACAGAGGCACGAGATGAGGTGAATCGTTATAGTTTTAAACTGTGGCAGGATTATAAGATCATGGGCAGTGGCGCCGGCAGTTACTATGTTACCTTTCCGCACTATCGTGGACACGATATACGAGGTTACTATGATTATGCACACAATGACTATGCGCAAATCGCTGGGGAGACGGGCTTACTGGGGTTAGGTCTTTTGGGTGGATTTCTCCTGAGCAGTTTTTGGGCGGCCATGCGCGCGCAATCGGTACGAGGCGATCCGCTCATGAAAGGTTTATCCTTTGCGGTGATTATGAGTGTGGTGGCGCTGATTATTCATAGCACCGTGGATTTTTCTCTACAGATCCCGGCCAATGCGGGTACCTTTATGGTGATTTTGGCGATGGGTTGGGTTGCTCTAACTGTTTCTCGCCATCGTCCTCATAAGCGTCGGAAAAGAAGGCGGCGCGCCAATAGCGAACATGCAACAGATGTTGAAGTTGCCGTGTCACCGCAGGCGTAAGTGAGATAAGATCGTGGATTCAATTTAAATTGAACTTTTCGGCCAGTAGCGTCATCAAATAGAAGTTAGGGGAGTCACACAACAATGGCAGAAACCAAGAAGAGTACCAATACCGTCTGGCATGCGCATACCATTACCAGAGATGAGCGAGCTGAACTAAAGAAACATAAAAGCTGTTTAGTCTGGTTTACCGGATTGTCCGGCTCTGGAAAATCCACCTTGGCCAATGCCTTGGAAGATCGCCTCTATCAGATGGGCTATCATACCTATGTGTTAGATGGAGACAATGTCCGCCATGGCTTAAATGGTGACTTAGGGTTTTCAGATGAGGATCGCACAGAAAATATTCGGCGTATTGCTGAAGTAGGCAAGCTGATGGTGGATGCAGGCATTCTTGTGATGACTGCGTTTATTTCTCCTTTTAAGGAGGATCGACAAAAAGCCCGCGATCTACTGGCAGAGGGTGACTTCATAGAAGTGTATGCTTGTGCAGAATTGGATGTCTGCGAAGAGCGTGATCCAAAGGGGTTGTATAAAAAGGCCCGCGCCGGTGAAATCCCGGAATTTACCGGGATCTCCTCACCATACGAAGCGCCAGAGGCCGCCGAAATTGTGGTACATACCGATCAAAAAGATGTACCACAGTCCGTGGATCAAATAGTCGAGTATTTACAGCAAAAAGGGTATATTGGTTAAATAGATCAACGCTGCGCAAAGCAGAGGAGTGCAGGGATGCGGTTAGCGGTCGTGGGCACAGGCTACGTGGGATTAGTGACCGGTGCTTGCTTCGCTGAGATGGGCAATCATGTGGTTTGTGTCGATAAAGACCAAGCCAAACTCAAGCAGCTGCAACAAGGCCATGTCTCTATCTATGAACCCGATTTAGATGAGATGGTTCAAAGGCACTTAGCCAGTCAGCGCCTTTCCTTCACGGATGATCTCAGCCGCGCATTAGAAGAGTGCCAAGTCGTATTCATCGCGGTGGGTACACCGCCCACAGAGGATGGCTCTGCTGATCTCAGTGCGGTGGTAAGCGTTTCTGCACAAATCGGTCAACTGATTAACGAATATAAGCTGGTCGTCTGTAAGTCGACTGTACCCGTTGGCACAGCAGATATTGTGGCCAATACCATTCTCACGGCGATAGAAGATCGCGGTGTTAACATCGATTTTGATGTGGTCAGTAATCCGGAGTTTCTTAAAGAAGGCGATGCGGTACACGATTTTATGCGACCCGACCGCATTATCGTTGGTACGGAGAGTGAACGAGCCGAGCAATTAATGCGTGAACTCTATCGACCCTTTGCCAGGCACCACGACAAAATACAAGTGATGAGTCGGCGCGATGCAGAGATGACCAAGTATGCGGCGAATGCCATGCTGGCGACTAAAATCTCTTTTATCAATGAAATTGCAAACATCTGTGAACGAGTAGGGGCGGACGTGGAGAAGGTACGTCAGGGTATTGGTGCGGACGAACGCATTGGTTATTCTTTTATCTATCCGGGGTGTGGTTATGGCGGCTCATGTTTCCCTAAAGATGTGCAGGCATTGATCTACACCGGCAAAAGCCACGGTTTTGAACCCATATTGTTAGAATCGGTGCAGGCGAGGAACCAGGCACAAAAGCAGGTGCTATTCGAAAAGATTCATCACTATTTCAATGGTGAACTCGCCGATAAAACCATCGCCATTTGGGGATTGGCTTTTAAACCCGGCACGGATGATATGCGCGAAGCCCCCTCTATTGATCTTATTAACGCCTTAGTCAATGCCGGCGCCAAGGTGCGGGCGTTCGATCCTGTTGCCATGGAAACTGCTCAGCAAGTCTTTCCACAGGAATGGATGAAGCAGGGTAAGTTGACTTTTATAGAAGATCAGTATGAGGTGCTGCGAGATGCGGATGCCATGGCTTTAGTCACTGAATGGAAAATATTCCGGCAGCCGGATTTTGAAAGGATGGCTGATTTAATGAAAATGTTAGTGATTTTTGATGGGAGGAATCAGTATCAAGCAGGAATTTTCGGAGAAAGCAAACTAAAATATTTTTCAATAGGTATGAAGTGATACTGGAAACAGTAAAAATAAAATGATGTAAATTTTATTTTAGTCCTTAATTGGGATCTGATGCTTTTACAGTAAAGTTCTAAGTTAGATTACAAACGTCAGGAGGTGCAAAGTGAAGATATTGGTTTTAGGCGGAGATGGATTCTGTGGGTGGCCAACTAGTTTGCATTTATCTAACCTGGGACATGAGGTTGTAATCGTTGATAATCTTTCAAGGCGCAAAATCGATATAGAGTTAGAGTGCGAATCATTAACACCTATAAGACCCTTAGGAGAGCGCCTTGAGGCATGGAAAGAAGTCAGCGGTCGTGACATTAGTTTTTTAAATTTTGATGTCGCCGAAAACTATCAGAAATTATTAGATCTATTACTTTCTTGGAAGCCAGATTCGATAGTGCATTTTGCCGAACAGCGGGCAGCGCCTTATTCAATGAAAAGCAGTTATCATAAAAGGTATACTGTTAACAATAATCTAAACGCAACAAACAATGTTTTAGCAGCTATTGTAGAGTCTGGTTTGGATATTCATGTGGCCCATTTAGGCACGATGGGTGTATATGGTTATGGCACCGCTGGCATGAGAATTCCTGAAGGTTATTTAAATGTTAAAGTGGAAACAGATAGTGGTGAACTGAGTGACAATGAGATTCTTTATCCGGCGAATCCAGGCAGCATTTATCACATGACCAAAACTCAAGATCAGTTATTGTTTTTCTTTTATAACAAAAACGACAAAGTGCGCATAACAGATTTGCACCAAGGGATTGTATGGGGTACGCAAACTGAAGAAACAAAAAAAGATGAGCGTTTGATAAATCGGTTTGATTACGATGGTGACTATGGCACTGTGCTTAATCGATTCCTTATGCAGGCTGCTGTGGGGTATCCACTAACAGTGCATGGTACCGGTGGCCAGACAAGGGCTTTTATTCACATACAAGATACAGTTCGTTGTATTCAGTTAGCGTTGGAAAATCCGCCGGAAGTAGGTGATCGTGTACATATTTTTAATCAAATGACAGAAACGCATCGTATAAGGGATCTGGCCAACTTAATAGTCGAACAATTGGGTGCCAAAATGGATTATGTGAAGAATCCTAGAAATGAGGCTGATGAAAATGATCTTTTCGTGACTAATGAGCGCTTTTTGGAAATGGGGTTAGAGCCCATTACTCTGAACCATGGACTAATGGAAGAGGTGACTGAGATTGCACGTAAATACGCGCATCATTGTGACCGTAACAAAATTCCTTGTTTCTCAACCTGGAGGCAAAGTGGGGACTTAGAAGAGAAATCGGAGACCGTGTTACCAATATAGAGA
>DJFZ01000054.1 GCA_002432655.1 Thiotrichaceae bacterium UBA5859
CAAGGCTACGATCATAAAACGGCCGGTAGTAGTGCCGCATCAGCGTGGCTCCCGAGTTTAGATGCATCCATTTCCGGAGCGGCGGCGGATAGTGATGTTGTCATGATTCGAAGCAGTATCTCCAACGGCGTTCAACTCACCGCCACTATGCCCACCACGGCAGCTGCATTACAGATATCTGCCGCATCCACTATCGATCAAGGCGATATTTTTATGGTGTGCGACTGTCGTTCAAGCTGTGCAATTGCTCAACGCACCAATGTCAATAACGGTACTAATGCACTGGTACACAACGCGGGCGGAGCAGTCACCCCAGGAAATGCAGTTGTCGATATGGGTAAACGATATGGTCCAGAATCAGAAGTAATGGAAGTTGAAAATCGTTCTTGGTATGTAGGCACTGGCGCTAGTGGTGAGCCAGCACTGTTTCTAGAAGCCAATGACAGTGGCGGCATAGAAATGGTAGAAGGAATCGAGTCGTTACAATTGCTATTCGGAGAAGACACCAATAACAACGACAGTGCAAACCGTTACCTTACTGCAGACTTAATAACGAATTGGAATAACGTAGTGAGTGTTCGTGTGTTTGTGGTTGCACGTACAGCCGAAGATAATATCGCCTCCGATTTTCAAACTTATACCGTAAATGGCGCTAACGTTACGGCTACTGACAAGCGAATCCGCCGGGTTTTTTCCGCCACCATTAATCTAAGAAACAGCACGGTTACTAATAGCTGATATTCATAGGAATTTATTTCAATGCCATACCAACTGACACACTCTCAACGCGGCGCAGCGCTAATCATGACCTTGCTGTTTTTGATGGTTCTCACTGTACTTGCGGTCAGTGGTGCGAAAAACACCACTGTGCAAGAAAAGATGTCAGGCAGTGTTCGTGATCTGAATGTCGCGTTTAATGCAGCTGAGTCCGGCCTGACCGCAGGTGAAGTCTGGCTCGCACAGCAATCTATCTTTCCTGTCCCCACAGGAGACGGAACCTCTGGGGTTTGGGACTATAACAGTGTCGACCCGACGACAACCAATAGCACTGGCTGGTGGGCCGAACCCAGCAGAGACACAAGTTGGTGGCAAAGTAATAGCACCGAGTTGACCACATTATCAGGAGTTGCAGAAGGTCCACGCTATGTTGTGGAAGAAATCGACTTCGTCCCTGACAGTCTAGTTCAGGGCGTGAATAACCCTCCCGGCAGATATTTCCACCGAGTCACCGCACGCGGTTGGGGTGGAAATGATAAAAGTAAAGCCATGGTGCAATCTCACTACGTGAGTCGGCGTTAACACTTTGTCGCCTGATCGCGAGGTACAATTATGATTAACAATACAGTAATAAAGAATATATTTCGAACTACTATCTTTGTATGGGTGTTTCATAGCGGGGCCCATGCGGCCACACTGAATATTGCCGATTCTCCACTCTATTTGGCGACAGATACACCAGCCAATGTCTTCTTTGAAATCGATGATTCTGGCTCAATGGACTGGGATATTCTTACGGTCAAATACTATTACTATACGAGTTATTGGCACAGTAACAATTTTGAACTGGTCACTCACGGGCGCTGGCGGGCTTATTCCGGTAGTGGTTCATGCGGCGGCCGAATCAACTATGTGTATTTTTTCGATAACTCCGATGATGCCTATAATAGTTGTAGTTACCCTACGGCAGAACAAAATACTGAAACGTATGTAAGAGATTGGCGGATTCGATCTGCCGACTTCAATGTTCTATATTACGATCCTTCTAAAACCTATACCCCCTGGCCTGGTTTTGCGAACGCGTCCTTTACTGCCGTACGCAGCGATCCTCAACCTGGTGCCCATGGGTATAATGTCACACGCAACTTATCCGGATTTATATACCAACAGTGGAGTGATACTCGAGGATTCTCCGGCAGTAATCCCAACGGCCCAACCACAGCAACCAACGGTGCAAATGGCTGGGTGGACTTATGGGATGATCACAAAACCACAGTAGTCAATGCCACCACCCTGTCACAGACTAGCTATAGCTTTCCGATTACCAGCACCAGTACAGATTGCTCTTTGACTCACGCTCAAGAAACGCCTGCATATTTTTCCTGTTATCAAACCACTTCCACCAGCTCTACTATTGCTGCCACTGGTACAGATGAATTTGGTCGAACACCGGCAGAGGTACAACAGAATATAGCGAATTGGTATCAGTATTATCGACGCCGTTCATTTGTTGCAAAAGCTGCTGTAGGCCAAGTCATCTCGGACAGTCCGAACTACCGTTATGGGCTAAGCGTAATTAACGATTCATACGACGGTTACAGTGGTATATTTGTGCAGGTCCCGAGTAGCACAGATTACACGACACACAATGCCGGCTTGCTAAATAGCTTCTATTCGTACAATTGGCCGGCAAAGGGAACGCCTTTAAGACATGGATTGGAGCGAGTAGGTAAATATTTTAGCGCTGATTTAACGGGTAAAACCGACCCTATAGTTTCCTCATGCCAACACAACTTCTCCATATTAATGACAGATGGTTACTGGAATGGGAACAATCCCTCCACCCCTGGTATCGGTGATAATGATGGCGATGGAAATTACCCCACCGTTGCCGACGTAGCTAAATATTTTTATGACACGGATTTAAGCAGTCTTGCCGATGAGGTACCTACTGGAACTTTCGATACTCAAAACCAACAGCACTTGGTAACCTTTACCGTAGCCTTTGGTGTGGAAGGTAATTTGACGGACACAGACAACGATGGCTGGCCTGAAGATGGAGGGATTCAACTGGTTGAAAATAGCAACTGGGGCGATCCGGACACTAGTACACCAGCTAAAATCGATGATCTATGGCATGCTGCTTACAATTCCCGCGGTGAGTTTATCAGTGCCAAGACACCTTCGGTCCTCATTCAAGCTTTACAGAATGCGATTGCCACCATTACCAACCGCGTCAGTTCGGCCTCCGCGGTCGCCTTAAGTTCCGGCTCCTGGAATACTGATACTCATATATTTCAAGCCAAGTTTGATCCCAGCAATTGGTCAGGACAACTGTTAGCATATCCAGTTTCTTCTCACGGCGCACTGGGCACATCTGTATGGGAAGCAGGCGCTAAACTGGATTCACAAGATTATGATTCTGGTAGAGTCATTCTTACCTATGATACCGCTGATAACAAAGGCGTAGCTTTTCGCTTCCCGACAAATTATAAATCGCCGAATACAACCGACATCAGTCCCGCGCAGATTGAATTCCTATTGAGAGATGCACCATACGCTTACGGCACCACTGACAGTACTGAAATCAGTGCCAATCAAGCCTATGGTGACAAACTGCTCAACTTTCTGCGAGGGGATGACGCCAATGAGGGCAGCTTGTTTCGGGCGCGTGCTGCCGTGGGCCGTAAGTTAGGTGATATCATTCATAGCGATCCCATCTATGTGGGACCACCGTCTCGCCGCTTTACTTTCACTGGTTATCAGAGCTTTGTGAGTAGTCATGTAAATCGCAATGCCGTATTGTACGTAGGCGCCAATGACGGCATGATGCACGGCTTTGACGCCGATCCTGATTCCAGTACTTTCGGAAAGGAATTAATCGCCTATGTGCCTGGATCGCTATATGAAAAGCTTCCTGACTTAGCATCTCTTAGTTATCCCCATCAATATTACGTGGATGGCACAATTAACTTCAGCGATGCTTGGCTCGATTCCAAAGCCGCATGGAGAACCGTTTTGATCGGCGGATTGCGGGCAGGTGGTCAAGGTATATACGCTTTAGACATCACTGACCCTAATAGCTTTTCTGAAGCAAGCACTAATGCCGACGCGATTTCCTTATGGGAATTTACCGACGCAAATGACGACGATTTGGGGAACACATTCGGCATAGCGCCTATTGCTAAATTCAGTGATGGCAACTGGTATGTAGTACTTGGAAATGGGTATAACAATACCGCATCCGATGGCAATGTGGGAGACGGTCAGGCCTATCTTTACTTATTGGATGTAGACGATGGATCCATCTTTAAAAAGTTTGCTACCGGCGCAGGCTCAACAGGGGATCCTAACGGCCTATCTACGCCAGCACCCGTAGACATAGATGGAGATAATATCGTCGATTATATTTACGCTGGTGATCTACATGGCAACTTGTGGAAATTTGATGTTACCTCAACCAATGTAAACCAATGGGGTCCCATCAAGCAAGGTAATTCACCGGTTCCACTATACTCAGACCAATATGAAGATACCTCCACTAATCCTTCAACTTTTACTCGACAACCTATCACCACACGACCAGAAGTGGCCTATCACCCTACAGAGTCCGGATTGATGGTCTATTTCGGTACTGGAAAATACTTCGAAACTGGCGACAATTCCGCAACTTCACAAGGAGTACAATCCCTCTACGGCATATGGGACAAAGAAGACAATCAAGCAGTTGAAATAGAACGTGCACACCTGAAGCAGCAAATCATAAAAGCAGAGGTAGAAGTAAACAGCAGCTGGTATCGATTGATAACTGGTGTCGCTATCAATTGGCACACAGGAAACGGATTGCCTAATGGCAGTAATCCTAGCACCCAGGTAGGTTGGCATATGGATCTCATCGATCCTGATACTGACAAGCATGAAGGGGAACGGGTAGTGAGCCAGGCATTCCTGCGAAATGATCGCATCATATTTACCACGCTGATCCCATCATCTGCCGCCTGTGAATTTGGTGGTGACGGTTGGATCATGGAACTTGCCTATGGCACCGGAGGTCGATTAGATGAGAGTCCATTCGATGTGGATGGAGATGGTGACTTTGACGACAATGATAAAATTACACCAGATCCCACTACTCAATTTGATGACGATGAAGACGGCAATACTGACGCCAATGCACCCATGCCTGCTGGAGGCATCAAACCCGGAGAGGGCATTCCCACTACACCGGGAGTCCTGGCCACTGAAGGTGAAGAAGTGAAATATATCAGTACTTCCAGTGGCACAATACAAACGTTTGATGAGAACGCGGCAGACAACGATAGTGGTCGTCAATCCTGGCGCCAATTGGATTAGTTGCGGAACGCATTTATGAATAGAAGACAGGGATGTCTACACCTACTGCTGATCATACTGGTGTGTGGAACCATATCAGGATGCACCCATCTCGTCACACCGCAGCTGATCGAACCCATACCGGCATCTCCCTGGCAAAATACGGCCTCCATCCAGTGGCACAAGGTGAAGTTTAAGATCGCCTGGCCAGAGGATGAACAACCTAGTTGGCATTTGGATGCACTAATTGCCCATCAAGTCATTGCGCCTATATTGCAAGAATATAAAACATCAATACCTCTGTGGCGCTTTCACCGACGGGCGTCCAAAGATGCGACTGGCCACCAGTTTAGCTTTATGTTTTATGCCGACAATCAACAGGCAAAATTGATTCAACATCAGCTAGTAACCAACTCGTTATTAGTGGAACTGGTTGCCTCTCAGTGGGTGAGGATCTTAGACGCATCGGATGTGGAGACCGCAACATTACAGCCCATCGCCGCCACCAGCGACAAAACCTGGCCGCCAATCATTCAACAGGCCTGGCCACACTATATTATGGGAGTGAGTGCCTTTTGGTTAGATCTCATTGATCGACAGACACGGCAATCGCCCCTCACTGCACCGGATGATCTTTCTGACATCCTTGCATACTATCAACAGCAGCATGATCAGATAACCCTACTTTGGCAAGAACATGGACAACACGCCCTTCTCCATCATCTCAATGCCCTGTTTGCCTATCAGCCATTGCACATTATTGAACATCGCCTGCTGCGCTATTGAGTGGTTTAAAACTATTCACCGCTCAATTCATAACCAATTCTCAATCAAAATTAGGAGTGCGCCATCGAACAAATGCGCCTCCTAGCCTTATGATTCCGTGAGGTTGTGGATCCTATTACGTTTGATTCCCATGTAAAAGTGAAGGAATGTCAATTCATGACAGAATCCCGACTTCTGGGTATACTCTCTGGCCAACGTTGAAACAATTTTGGACAAATAGGAAAAGAAAGCAATTATGGCTGCCACCATCGATGACCTTACCATTGAATACAGCGACGCGGGCCAAATAACCACGAAAGAATTAGACAAGATTGTCTTATCCCGTGGTGCTTGGACCACTATCATGTTCAAATATCAAGACTTAGATAGGAAAAAAAATGAATACGGTCCGGTCAAGTTTTCTATTCGCCGTTACCAGAAAAGAAACGACGAATATTGGCAAAAATCTAAGTTCAATATTTCTAGTGTGGATCAGGCTAAAAAAATAATTGAGACCCTACAAAATTGGATCGATGATGCGGAATCGTCCTCTGCTAAAAGCTAATTTGTAATACGGGAACATTCTATGTTGGTAATCTCTCAGGGTTTCACTCATCCTCAAGAGTGCATTATTAACGTTTCCGTATTATCCGTCCGAAACCGCAAGCTCATTGTCGTCAGAGTTGATGGTGAACTTGATTACTGACGAAACAGTGGAGAAGTTAATATTCTTGGAATTTCAAATTGCCCTTTGTGCACTACGGGTACGGTAGTGGCGCCCACCACAGGAAGTCGCATCTGCATTCGTGCGTTTAGACGATAATTGGTTTCTTGTCCTAGATTGAAAGCTGATACTGTATTGAATAATTGTTTGATATTCACCGTCATCGGTAAAACCACCTGACTGCTGGCCTTTGCAGGAATTTGCACAGGATCCACATGAGTGCCCGACACAATGAGTTCGTCGTTGACTTCAAATTCATAGCTCATACCATCAAGATCGATAGCAATTGGATTAGGATTATAGATATCTAATTTGAACTCCATTTTCAAACCATCTAATCCCGCGCCGATCACCTGCGCATCCAACACTTTTACTTCCGGGCGCTCTACTACACCGCTGCGTACCATCATGTTGACAGCTTGGCTACAACCACTTAATAAAATGGCAAAAATTAACGTATAAAATAGTCTCGGGTTCAACATGGCTTTTCCCCACAACTCCGTTTTCGCATTGACCTCGGAACTAAATATTGCCATTGAATGACACGCAACACCATACTTAATGATGGAACTTGGAGCACCTGTCCCCTGAAAACTTTCACACCCTGAAATTTTGCCTAATTTTGGTTGTACCTAGAATGCAATCGTGTAGAATCATGGCCTTTATCGCATATTGTTATTGTAGGATTTGCATATGTCAGTGCGTGAAAAAGGCGTAGTTAAGTGGTTTAATAATTCTAAGGGATACGGATTTATAACGAGAGATCAAGGCGAAGATGTATTTGTACATTATCGCAGTATTCAAGGAGATGGATTTCGCTCCTTGGCCGAAGGGCAGAAAGTCTCTTTCTCTGTGACAAAAGGCGATAAAGGTTGGCAGGCGGAAGACGTCAGCACTGAAGAATAGGCAAACATGCCCGCATTCAGTGCGTCGCAAGGACAACAATGGGTGCGCAACAAGCAGACTTAGAAAATAAATTGTGGCAACAGATCCATACAGAGGTATGGGATCTGGCTAAAGGCGAGCCTATGCTGGCCAGCTTTTACCATGCCACAATTTTAAATCATGAAAGTCTTGCGAGCGCACTCAGTTTCCATTTGGCAAATAAGTTAGATAGCCCCACCGTACCGGCCATGGCTGTCCGCGAAATCATTGATCATGCGATTGATGCGGATGACAGCATTATTCACGCGGTCTGTGAAGACATCGTAGCGGTTAAATCTCGGGATCCGGCCTGCCATTTAATCAGCATGCCGCTGCTTTACTTTAAAGGCTTCCATGCACTCCAAGCATACCGAGTGACTCATTGGTTGTGGCACCAGGATCGTCGTACCTTAGCTGTATTTTTACAAAACCAAATTTCCGTAGCTTTAGGGGTCGACATCCACCCGGCCGCTAAAATCGGCTCCGGCATTCTAATTGATCACGCCACTGGCTTAGTGGTCGGGGAAACCGCCGTGGTAGAGGACAATGTCTCTTTGATGCAAAACGTGACCCTAGGTGGCACCGGCAACGAAGAAGGAGATCGTCATCCAAAAGTACGACATGGTGTCCTAGTGGGGGCCGGGGCAATAGTGTTGGGCAATGTGGAGATAGGTATTGGCGCTAAAATTGGCGCCGGTAGTGTGGTATTAACTGCTGTGCCGGCACACACTACAGTAGCGGGGGTACCCGCTAAAGTTGTCGGCAAACCCGCCAGTGAACAGCCTGCTTTAAATATGGATCATCAGTTAAATCGAAACGAATAAGCTATAATCTAATCGTGTGCCACTCATCTACTTTGTCACACTGTTATCAGATCCTGACAAGATATTACCTCACTTTCAGCCTATTCATATGCTTGATCCCAATCACTGAGGTTTCGGCAGTGTCGCAGACTATTATTTTTATTCCAGGATATAAGGGCAGCGTACTCAAAGAGTGTGACTCCGACAAAGTTGTTTGGTTGAGCTTGTCCGAGCTCTTATTTAAACGACGCTCCTTACAGCTCAACGATTCCCTACCAGTAAACCAGCCTGACGCAACACTATGCGCACATAGTGTTCTGAAGCACATTGAAATTGTGCCCGGACTTTATGCAATCAATATCTACCGAAATTGGCTTCATAGCTTGAGGAGTCAACTGCCACCGGAGGACAAACTATTGGTGCTGGAATACGACTGGCGGCAGGATAATCTTCTGGCAGTCAAAAAGCTTGCGACGCTTATTGAACAGGAAGCACCTACTGGTCCCGTGTCACTCGTTGCGCACAGTATGGGTGGACTCATCGCCAGCCACTACTTACGCTACGGTGGTCAAGAACTCAATACGGACCAGGAAAATTGGTTAGGTGCACAACGCGTGAACAAGGTGGTGTTTGCCGGTGTGCCTTTTCGCGGCACCGTACCCATGTTCCGTCGGTTGCAGACAGGGGCCAAAACTGCTTGGAATCGCTCCTTATTGAGTGCACGCGCCATCGGTTCTTTTGATTCCGCTTATCAGTTATTACCCTTCGCGCCCACTCAGTACATCTATCACTTAAACGGCGCCGCCGTGGAAGACGACATGTTCAATAGCGATACTTGGGCTCGCTACGATTGGGGCTTGTTTCAGTTCGACACCATCAAAAAGCATCCTCAAGCACAAGCAATCATTCAAGCAAAACTCGATCGTGCCAAGCAATTTCATGAATTTCGTCACCGGCCCATCGAGCAAGCAAACAATCGATCGAAAAAGATCCCCAAGATCGCTATTCTGAATATTGTTGGGGAGTCTCAACCTACGTTAGCTCGCATCTATTGGCAACATCATGCAAATAAAACTAGTGGTACTCTACTAAAAACCAAAGAAGCTTATCGAACGGTGTCAACGGAGATGCAATCATTTATTCATGAATCGGGCGATGGAAATGTCACTGTTAAATCGGCACAACTTCCCCAGAGCTGGACATCCATCTTTGGTGCAAAACAAATTTTTACGCCCTTTGAACACGGTAATTTATTTGCAGACGATAAGGTACAACATGCTATTTACGAGTTTTTAAACTTAAACTAAAAAAATATGTTCAGCGCTCAAGCTGCTCTGGACTCAGTAGATCATTCAGTTCTACCAATCGATTTTCATCCATTCCCGTTGGCAGTGAACATACCTCTGAGCGGCCAAAGAGAGGGTATCTGACTTGATCAACTAACCGATAAAGTGTGTCTCTCATAAAATTCGGTAAATAATAGGCAAATCTCAATAAAGCCCAAGGCATGCGTAAATAGCTAGCTAAGAATACAAGCGCATCACTGCGTACCAATAGTCCTTGCGGTCGAGATACCACAACGGTGTTGAGAGATTGATATTCTGGAGCTAATGTTCTTCCCACCTCAGATTGCAATGGTGCAAACTTAAGTAGAGGGTGTCGTTCATTCTTAAGGAGAAACTTGACCGCCCAATGACATAAAT
Organism: Thiotrichaceae bacterium UBA5859; assembly: GCA_002432655.1. Taxonomy (GTDB): domain Bacteria; phylum Pseudomonadota; class Gammaproteobacteria; order UBA5859; family UBA5859; genus UBA5859. The sequence continues at coordinate 9,969 of DJFZ01000054.1, forward strand.
GACAGTGGCCATCAAAAAGTACAATCACGGGCACTTTATTCACTAGAAGGTGCTCATCCCGGTAAATTCCATGAAACGATACTTCAGCGTGTACCAACGGCTGAGTTCGGGCAAGAGTCCATAATCGTAACTGTGTTGCTCTCCTCCCTCATTGTTCCAGCGTTGCGCAAATAGATCACCGGCCTCAACAATGATTCTGTCATCCACTGATCCCCGGTAAGCCACATTGGTTTCTAGATTAAAATCGTTGAGGTTACGACGAGTAAAGTTAGCCGATCCCAGAATTAAAGTAGCATTCCCTACCCGTGGGCGACTCAATAACCACTTGCTATGACACTGCTCACCATTAGTGGCACACCAACGAACCTCAATTCCCGCCTCGGTGAGTTCTTTAGCAACAGGACGGTTTGGTACACCGCTTTTTTTTCTTCCAAAGGCATCTTTGTTGGGATCGAGTAATACGCGTACCTTGGCACCTCGTTGACGCGCGCTTTTGAGTGCCCTGATAATGGATCTTTCAGAGAGATAGAACACAGCAATATCTATTTGATCTCTATCCTGCGCCTGCTCCAACTCGCGCAACAGGGCCTCTCTAATACGTCCTTCGGTGAGGATCTTAATCTTCGCTTTGGTAGGCGCGTAGTCTTTCACCGCCAGAGGCGGTAAGGTTCTCCCTGTACTGAAGGTGATGAGCTTCGATTCGATCTGATACAGCTCCATCGCTGCGGGGCCACTGAACTGGATCCCGAGATTACTGTGCAGGCTGCTGCCATCATGAGGGTTTGCGGAACTCACCAGAGCGCGATAGTCATCTGCCGCATCTGCCACCATCAATTTGCGGTGGTTCGCCTTAAAATTGAGCATACTCAACACACTCCTGAGCGATACCCGCCCGGAATCCAAAGGATTACTGATTGTGGATAATCCAGGTTGGTTACCGAAGGGTCTGACAAACAGACGCCAAAATAGCGAATAGCCGGGATTACTATCTCTCAATGCCTCCAAGTCAGTCTGCACGACGTCTATTCCCGCATCTTCTAAACGCTGTAGGTAGGGAGACTGATACCCTCCGTACAAAGTATTAATAGGATCGGTGATAAAGTGTATCTTCATCACAGGTTGGTTTTGCTTTTTCGCCAACAGGGCATTCGTCAATTCGGCCGCCAGAGATCTGCCTCCGGGTAGCTGCTCTCCGGCAAAATCGTTAAATAAAAACATGTCCAACAACACAAAACGCTCTGCTCGTTGAATCATCGCCAGTGTCGCGTCAAAGATCTCATGCGCTATCTGATGCTGACCATTTTTATCCACAAAAGTCAGATCTGAAATCAACTGAACATCAGTCACCGGCAGCCAGTCAGATTCAACGGAGACACCATCGGGCAGGACAATGAATAGGTTATGCAAGCCGCTGATAGAGAGTGCAAGAAATAGTGCGATGGCCACGGCTAAGGGACCTAACCACTTAATCATCATCACCCCAATGACTAATTAGCACATGGAACCTTTAGGATCGATTAAGCGTTCAGCGCCTGTTTTACCGCCTCACCAAGATCTGCTGGTGATTTTACGGTATGCACTCCTGCGCGATCTAAGGCCGCATACTTTTCCGCCGCCGTGCCTTGACCACCAGAGATGATGGCGCCCGCATGGCCCATGCGTTTACCTTTGGGTGCAGTGACACCAGCAATATAGGAGATCACGGGTTTGTTCACATTAGACTGAATATACTCTGCGGCTTCTTCTTCCGCACTGCCGCCGATTTCTCCTACCAAAATAATTGCTTCGGTTTTCGGATCGGCTTCAAAGAGACTGAGACAATCAATAAAAGAAGTGCCCGGGATGGGATCACCACCGATGCCAATACAAGTACTCTGACCCAGCCCCACCAATGTAGTCTGATTCACCGCCTCATACGTTAACGTCCCAGATCGAGAGACAATACCCACTCGCCCTGCTTGATGAATATCCCCTGGCATAATTCCAATCTTACACTCTCCCGGGGTGATAATACCCGGACAATTGGGACCAATCATGCGCACACCACAGGAGTCTAAGTAGATCTTAGCTTGCAACATATCTAATGTTGGGATCCCTTCAGTGATGGTCACAACCAGCTTAACCCCAGAATCCGCTGCTTCAAGAATGGCATCTTGACAAAAAGGTGCAGGAATATAGATCACACTCACATCGGCCCCGGTTTCATCAACCGCTTCTTTCATAGTATTGAAAATTGGTAAATCCAAATGTGTCTGGCCACCCTTCCCCGGTGTGACTCCTCCTACTACTTGGGTGCCATAAGCCAATGCCTGCTCTGTATGGAACGTGCCTTGTTTTCCAGTTAAACCCTGGCAGAGGACCTTACTGTCTTTATTGACCAATACACTCATTTCGCCTCTCCAACCGCTTTTACAATTTTCTCAGCGGCATCTGTCAAGCCATTTGCTGGTTGTAAATTTAATCCACTGTCAGCCAATTTTTGTGATCCCAGCGGCGCATTGTTGCCCTCTAACCTCACCACAACTGGCACGGTCACACCCACCTCTTGCACCGCATCAATAATGCCTTCAGCAATGAGATCACAACGCACAATACCGCCGAATATGTTTACCAATACACCCCTGACTTTCTCATCGGAAAGAATAATTTTAAAAGCTTCCGCCACTCGCTCTTTGGTCGCGCCGCCTCCAACATCCAAGAAATTGGCAGGTTCACCTCCATGCAGTTTAATCACATCCATAGTCGCCATGGCCAATCCAGCGCCGTTCACCATGCAACCGATGTCACCATCCAAGGAGATGTAGTTGAGATCAAATTCTTTCGCACGATGCTCTTTCTCATCTTCCTGGGAAGCATCATTTAACTCCGCTAAATTTGGATGACGAAACAAAGCGTTTTCATCAATACTTACCTTGCCATCGAGACAAAGCAGATCGCCCTGCTGCGTCACCACCAGTGGATTGACTTCCACTAGACTCAAATCGCAAGTGGTAAACATGGTAGCTAATCCTTGCATCAGTTTTCCACACTGTTTGATTTGGTCTCCTGTTAATCCTAAAGCAAAGGCTACCTCACGGGTTTGATAAGGCATCAACCCGACCATGGGATCAACCGTGACTTTTATGATCTTCTCGGGCGTTTCGGCAGCGACCTTTTCGATTTCCACACCGCCCTCGGTGGAAGCCATGATCACAATTCGTTGGCTTGCTCGATCGACTACCGCGCCTAGGTAAAGCTCTCTATCGATATCACACACCTCTTCAATCAACAATGCATTGACGGGCTGCCCCCTTGCATCTGTCTGATAAGTCACAAGACGGGTACCCAATTTTTCTGCGGCGAAGGTGCGGGCCTCATCAGCGCTACCCACTAATTTCACGCCACCCGCTTTACCACGACCACCCGCATGCACCTGCGCCTTTGCAGCCCACTTAGATCCAGTGAGTGCATTCACTGCATCAGCAGCTTCCTCTGCCGTGGTAGCCACCTGACCTTTAGGGACGGGGATCTGATATTGTGCAAATAGAGCCTTTGCCTGATATTCATGTAAATTCACTGATGGGTTCTCCTAGCCGATGGTGCATATCGTGACTCATACTTGGTTTACATATGAATCATTCGATCATTCAATCCTAAGGCCGCTTCGTGGATAGCTTCTGCTAATGTAGGATGTGCATGCATAGTTAATGCAATGTCTTCTGCTGTCGCGCGATATTCCATCGCCAACACCAACTCCGCAATCAACTCTGAGGCATTTGGCCCAAATATGTGGGCGCCTAAAATCTCGTCCGATTGCGCATCTGCGAGCAGTTTCACCATGCCCTCAGTAGATTCCATTGCCTTCGCACGACCACTGGCCATAAAGGGAAATTGAGCAGTTTTGATATTTCGGCCCTCGTCCTTTAATGCAGCTTCTGTTTTACCCACCCAGGCCACTTCCGGCCAGGTATAGATGACATTCGGGATCAAAGCGTAGTTCACGTGTCCTTTTAGTCCGGCGATACATTCCGCCGCCATCACGCCTTCTTCTGATGCCTTGTGCGCCAACATGGGGCCACGAACCACATCTCCGATCGCATAAATATTACTCACATTGGTATGACACTGATCGTCCACCAAAATATAGCCACGCTCATCATGCTGCACACCGGCCGCACCTAGGTTAAGCTCTTCAGTCAGAGGCCGACGCCCAACAGCTACTATTAACTTATCAAAACTTGCTTCATGTGTGCCCTGCTGATTCTCATACCTTACCTTAACCTGGTTGTTTTCTATTTCAGTCGCGGTGACTCTGGTATTTAGCTGGATATCCAATCCTTGCTTGCGCAGGGATTTCTCAACGGCTTTGGCTATCTGCTGGTCAGCAGTGGGCAGAAATTCCGCAAGCGCTTCAAACAGTACAACTTCACTGCCTAAACGACGCCACACACTTCCCAACTCCAAACCGATCACACCTGCGCCAATGACACCCAAACGCTCCGGCACGCGATCAAACGACAAGGCACCACTGTTCTCGACGATTTGTGGATAATCAAATGATGCAATAGGCAAGCCGATGGGTACCGAGCCCGTGGCAATGATAATATGGTCTGCCCGCAGCGAACTCATTTTGCCATCTTGCCCGGTGATTTCTAAATCATTGGCTGAAGCGAAAGAGACCTGACCACAAACCAGCTCAATATTATGTTTTTTAAATAAGCTGGCAATACCCATAGTATTACTGCGCACGATCTTATTTTTGCGCGCCATCATTTTTTCTACGTTCAGGGTAATTTCACTGGCATCGATACCATGTACGCCCAGTTCCCCAGACGCCAATCGGTAGTAGTGTTCTGAAGAATCCAGTAATGCTTTAGAAGGAATGCAACCCACGTTGGAGCAAGTACCTCCGAGTTGAATTTTATCCCCTTCTACCCACTTTTCGATACAGACGGTTTTAAGACCCAATTGGGCCGCGCGAATCGCAGCCACGTATCCTCCAGGCCCTGCACCGATGACTGCTACTTGATAGTTATCATCGCTCATATTCAGCGAATCCTTTCAATTGTGTATGCTTTGCCTTGAGATAAACTTCTATCTTATATCTGTAAGATCAAGCGAGCCGGATCTTCAATCGCATTCTTTATGGTCAATAGAAACTGGACAGCTTCACGACCATCAATTAACCGATGATCGTAAGAGAGCGCGAGATACATCATCGGGCGAATGACTATCTGCCCGTCTACCACCACTGGACGCTGGGTGATATTGTGCAATCCTAAAATACCAGTTTGCGGCGGATTTAAGATGGGTGTAGACAACATGGATCCAAACACACCACCATTAGATATGGTGAACGTGCCTCCTGTTAATTCCTCTATGGTGAGTTTGCCATCTTGGGCTTTGGCTCCCATTCCCTTAATCGCCAACTCGATTTCCGCAAGCGACATCTTATCGGCATCTCGCAGAACAGGCACCACTAAGCCACGGGGCGATCCCACAGCCACACCGATATCGAAATATCCGTGATAGACCACGTCTTTGCCATCGATTGAAGCATTCACGGCGGGGAATTTTTTTAAAGCTTCGACTGCCGCTTTGGTGAATAGCGACATGAAACCCAGTTTCACATCATGCTCTTTCACAAATTCATCTTGATACTTTTTGCGCAGATTCATAACAGCCTGCATATCCACTTCATTAAAAGTAGTCAAGATCGCGGCCGTCTGCTGGGACTGCACCAATCGTTCCGCGATACGTTGGCGAAGACGAGACATGGGCACCCGCTCTTCGGGGCGCCCAGACTCCCCCACAGATACGATATCTTTCTCCTGCGGCGCAGGGACAGGGGCAGTCTCTTCTGCTACCGGTTTTGCTATTTTGGTAGCAGTGCCCGCCAAATGTGTTTGCACATCGGCTTTAGTAACGGTATTCCCCTTAGCTGTGCCTTTCAGCGCAGTCACATCTACATCTGCTTCACTTGCTAGTCTTCTGGCAGCGGGACTGAGCTTAACCGCCTCTGTCTTTGTGACGGGAGTATCAGTATTGTTTCCTGAGGTGCTTGAACTGGTTACTGAGGCTGGCTCGGGAGGCGCTTCAGCAGCAGTGGCTTCGGTGTCTATATAGCCTAAGATTTCTTCGCTCTCGACCACCTCCCCACTAGACTTAATAATTTTATTAATCACACCCTCTTGAATAGCTGGCACCTCGAGTACTACCTTATCGGTCTCGATATCAATCAGATTTTGACCTCTGGATACCGCCTCACCCTCCTTCACCTGCCAATCCAATAGAGTGCCTTCTGAAACTGATTCAGAAAATACGGGTACTTTAATCTCCACTAACATGTTGTGTGTCCTTTCGCCGCAGAAGCTTGGTGTCCGAGTTGACCAAAATTCCTTTACACCAAAAATGCCATGTCTATCACGGCTCGCTGTTGTTCCATGTGTTTCCGATACGATCCCACTGCTGGAGAGGCACTGGCCATACGGCCAGCGTATACCACTCGCTGATTGGGTAATGCCGCACGTTCAAAATGATGCCGCAACCGATGCCAGGCACCCATATTTTTCGGTTCTTCCTGACACCAAACCAAAGTATCCGCGTGCGGATAGTGGTGAACCGCGGCAGCCAAAGCCTCTGCCGCCACTGGGTAGAGCTGCTCCACCCTGACAATCGCCACTTCCTTATCTAAGTTTCGTGCCTCACGACTAGCAACCAGTTCATAATAGATCTTCCCACTACATAAGATGACCTTTTGTACTTGCTCCGGTTCTAAAGCGTTAGTCTCAGGAATCACTAACTGAAATCCTCCTGAGCTCAATTCATCAAGCGAGGAAGTGGAGGCTTTATTGCGCAGTAAACTTTTCGGCATCATCACAATTAATGGATTACGCAAGTTTCGTATCATCTGTCTACGCAACAAGTGAAACAACTGAGCTGGCGTGCTGGGAACGACTACCTGCATATTATTTTCGGCACAAAGTTGTAGATACCTTTCCAAACGTGCAGAGGAGTGTTCCGGCCCTTGACCTTCGAAACCGTGGGGCAAGAACAGTGTTATAGCGGACAATCGCTCCCACTTCGATTCTGACGAGCTGATAAATTGGTCGATCACCACCTGAGCACCGTTGGCGAAGTCTCCAAATTGCGCCTCCCATATGACTAATGATGTAGGATCCGTTGAAGAATAACCAAACTCAAATCCCAACACAGCCTCTTCAGACAACAGTGAATCGATTACTAGAAAATGTGCGTCCACACCTTCGATATGTTGCAAGGGCAGATAGCGTTCACCGGTAATTTGATCATGCAATACCGAATGCCGATGAGAAAATGTACCACGGCCGCAATCCTGCCCCGAGAGTCGCACTGGATAGCCGTCCTCAAGCAGACTGGCGTAGGCCAAAGTTTCGGCGTACCCCCAATCCATCGGTTGATTGCCCTTGCCCATCTCCTCGCGGGTTTTCAACAATTTAACAATCCTTGGGTGTAAACTTAGATCTTCAGGAATGGTGGATAAACTAGTCGCCAATCGATCCAGGCGTTGTGCCGAGATAGCGGTCTCTACCGGGGTGTCCCACGAGGCGCCCAAGTAAGGCGTCCAATCCACCATTTTCGGTGACACAAAACCGTCCAACACATTCGGCGCGACGCAGATACCTTCATCCAACTTAGACTGATAACTCTTAACCTCAAGGTCTACGTCTTCCGACTTGATTAATTTTTCGTCTATTAAGTGTTGCGAATATTTCTGCGCAGTCGTCTCGATGGCTCGAATGTGTTGATACATTACCGGCTGCGTGATAGATGGTTCATCCGCCTCGTTATGGCCATGACGTCGGTAACATACCATGTCAATCACCACATCCCGCCCAAAACGCATACGGTAATCCAAAGCCATCTGCGATGCCCAGACAACCGCTTCAGGCTGATCGCCATTGACATGAATAATTGGCGCTTGCACCATCTTCGCAACATCAGTGCAATACAGTGTGGAGCGCGTATCTAAGGGATCGCTGGTAGTAAAACCAATCTGATTATTGACCACGATATGGATTGTGCCGCCAGTGGAAAAACCCCGGGTATCTGCCAAGTTAAGCGTTTCCATCACCACGCCTTGACCTGCAAATGCAGCATCGCCATGCAGCAGTATGGGGATCACTTGGTTTCTTTTGGTATCTTGACGACGTTCCTGGCGCGCGCGCACAGAGCCTTCCACTACCGGGTTTATGATTTCCAAGTGAGAGGGATTAAAGGCTAACGCCACGTGCACCAATCCCCCTGGGGTATTGATGTCGGAAGAAAACCCCATGTGATATTTCACATCACCCGCACCGGTATGGGTGTGTTTATCATCAAATTCAGAGAATAGGCCTTCCGGTTTTTTACCCACCACGTTGACCAATACGTTTAATCGGCCACGGTGCGCCATACCCACCACAATTTCTTTCACGCCCACGCTGCCCGCCGACTGGATGAGATTGTGCATCATCGGAATTAAACTTTCGCCACCTTCCAATGAAAATCGTTTTTGGCCCACGTAACGGGTATGCAAATAGTGCTCTAATCCTTCTGCCGCCATCACCTGTTGCCAGATCTGACGACGTCTTTCTGGGGTGTAATTCGGGGTACCTGAAAACTCCTCGATGCGCGTCTGGATCCATCGCCGTTGTTCTGTGTCGGTGATATGACGATATTCAATCCCGACAGGACCACAGTAGGTTTGTCTCAGGATCTGATAGATCTCACGTAACGTAGCCTTCTTACCACCATGCAAACTTCCGCCGTGGAATACTTTATCTAGATCGGTCTCACTTAAACCGTGATACTCCAGTTGCAAATCCGGTACCTGCACCCGATCGGTCAGGTGCAACGGCTCGATATCTGCTTGCTGATGTCCTCTTTGCCGATAAGAGTTAATTAGCGACAGAACAGCAAGCTGTTGTTTTTCATGATTGGTCGCACGGTCGAACAGCTCCCCTGACAGAACTTTACTGTGCCCATTCAGTTTTGCCAGTGCTTTGAATTTTTCACGCACATGGGCGTGGGAAACAACCCCACCATTGCCACCCACTTCCGCATCAAATTGCTCAAAAAGATGACGCCAATTATCCGGTACAGCGGCTGGTTGGGTTAAATAGGTTTCGTAGAGTTCTTCGATAAACGAAGCATTGACATCGTTCAGAAATGAACTGGATTTAAATTTTTCAAACTGTGGATCGGACATGAGATCGCATGGTTCCCTTGCGAATAAGCCTATAAGGCTAACTGGCTACAAGTGTGACGTAACAAAATCTCCAGCGGGAGCGGCCCAGGGAGATCCTTTTAAGTTACATCGGCACCTCAACTAACAAGGACGATAGTTTTAATAAGCTCAGATACTCTTTTTCAGGATCAGTGACCGAACCTGGCCAATCGCCGCGGTAGGATTCAGTCCTTTTGGGCAAACATCCACACAATTCATTATGCTATGGCAGCGAACAACACTATCCGGATCATCCAGTTTGCTTAAGCGTTCCTCAGTATGAGTATCACGGCTATCAGCAATGAAACGATAGGCTTGCAGCAAACCTGCTGGCCCCACAAACTTTTCTGGATTCCACCAAAATGATGGACAAGAGGTGGAACAACAGGCACATAAAATACATTCATAGAGCCCATCCAGCTTCTCCCGCTCCTCAGGCGACTGTAGGCGTTCAGAATCACAAGGGGGCTCATCGTTAATTAGATAGGGTTCTATACGTTCATAATTCTTGTAGAATTGATCCAAATCTACGATTAGGTCTCGGATAACTGGCATTCCTGGTAAGGGGCGAATGCGTATCGGCTCTTTTAGGGAGGAAAGCGGAGTAATACACGCCAGGCCATTTTTACCATTGATATTCATGCCATCTGAACCACAGACGCCTTCACGACACGATCGCCTAAAACTCAAAGTTTCATCTTGCGCTTTGAGCAATAATAAGGCGTCTAGAAGCATCATATCTTCATCAGGACCAATTTCTAAATCATAGTCCTGCAAGTAAGGCTTACTGTCGGTTTCTGGGTTAAATCGGTAGACTGAAAAACGCATAGTTAATAGGTTCGCGCTTTCGGAGGAAAGCTCTCCACTGAAATAGGTTCCAAATTTACGGGCTTATAAATCAGACGATCGTCAGCAAAACAGACCGTATGTTTTAACCATTCGCCGTCATTTCTGTCTGCAAAATCGACTCTGGAATGCGCGCCTCGGCTCTCTTTTCTTGCTGCAGCAGATAACACACTGGCTTTTGCCACAGACATAAGATTTTCCAATTCCAAAGCTTCAATACGCGCAGTATTATACGCGCGGCTATGATCCTGCAACGCGGCATGTTTTAAACGCTCCTGCAAAGCGCTTATTTTCTCAATACCTTCTTGCATCACCTCTGCGGTTCTAAATACAGAGCAGTTGTTCTGCATGGTTTGACCCATTTCTCGCCTGATATCATCTACTCTTTCACCAGACTTGGTGTTGTCCCAACGATTTAATCGTTCCAACGCCGGATCGAGTTCAAAAGCACCTGAGTGGCCTTCAATGTCACCCGCACGTAATGCGTTGACCACATGGTCACCTGCTGCTCGACCGAAAACCACAAGATCCAACAAAGAATTGCCGCCCAAGCGATTGGCACCATGCACAGACACGCACGCACATTCGCCTACAGCATACAATCCAGAAACTATCTCGGTGCTGCCGTCTTCTTTAACCGTTGTCACCTGGCCGTGATAGTTTGTTGGGATGCCACCCATCATATAGTGAACGGTAGGTACCACAGGAATCGGCGTCTTGATGGGATCCACATGGGCAAAAGTAATGGCCAGTTCGCGAATCCCTGGCAGCCTCTGCTTAATGATGTCTTCACCCAAATGATCTAGTTTAAGTAACACATGATTGGCATCTTTACCGCACCCTCGCCCTTCGCGAATTTCTACTGCCATGGCACGTGCAACCACATCGCGGCTGGCTAAATCTTTTGCATTTGGCGCATACCGCTCCATGAAGCGTTCACCGTCTTTATTCACCAAATAGCCACCTTCACCTCGGCAACCCTCAGTCACCAATACTCCGGCTCCTGAAATTCCGGTGGGATGGAACTGCCAAAATTCCATATCCATCACTGGCAATCCGGCACGCATCGCCATGCCTAGTCCATCCCCAGTATTGATTAAGGCGTTGGTGGTGGATTCATAAATTCGTCCCGCGCCTCCGGTAGCAAATATGGTAGCTTTACTCTGAATAAAAGCCGTTTCTCCCGTTTCAATACATATGGCGATGACGCCAACGACATTACCCGTGGCACCTTTAACCAGATCCACTGCATACCACTCATTGAGGAAGGTGGTATCACATTTTAAGCAGCGCTGATATAAAGTATGTAGCATGGTGTGACCGGTTCTGTCTGCCGCCGCACAGGTACGTGTTGCTTGTCCACCGGTACCAAATTCTTTCGACTGACCGCCGAAGGGTCGTTGATAAATACGACCATCATCCAATCGGGAAAAAGGTAACCCGTAATGTTCTAGTTCAATCACCACCTCAGGTGCGTTTCGACACATGAACTCAATGGCATCTTGATCACCCAGGTAATCCGACCCTTTCACGGTGTCGAACATGTGCCAGTGCCAGTTATCTGCATCGACGTTGGCTAAAGCGGCATTAATGCCACCTTGGGCTGAAACGGTATGTGATCGAGTAGGAAAAACCTTTGAAATTACAGCGACAGAATATTCTGACTCAGCAAGCTGTACCGCCGCCCTGAGGCCGGCACCGCCGCCACCGATAATCACTGCATCAAAACTACGTTGGCTGATGGCCACTAACTCATTGCCCCCATAAAATTTGAATCGCCCACAAAGTGCAAATGACCAACAGCAGCAATGCGCCCAACTGTGCCATTAAGCGAATATGAAATACCTTAAGATAATCAGTGGTCACCACCCAGATGCCAATCCAGGCATGCAACCCTAAACTCAAAAATGCCAACAGACTAAATAATTTGAACCAGGTTGCACCAAATAGGTTCACCCACTCAGTATAGCCAAGTCCGACTCGACCAAAGAAGAAGCTGAAAATAAATATGCAATAGCACGCCAATATGACTGCTGTCACCCGCTGCACTAAAAAGTTGCGTAAGCCGGAGTGACTCAAGCCCAGTGCATAACTACTCACATTAATACTCCCCAACCCACTATGACTGAGAGAATGATACTCATGCCAATGGCTAAGCGTGAGCTGGTGCGCGCAGCTGTCAGGTTTTCACCAATGTTAAAATCCATAATCAGATGCCTCACCCCGGCAATCAAGTGGTAACAGAGGCCCGCAATTATCACAAACAACACCAACTTCGCCAGGGGACGGGCCAAAGTTTCTTGTACTTGTTGGAAATGCATCGGAGAACGCAATGAGTAGTCTGTCAGCGCCAACAGCAACGGGATTGCCAAGAACAAAGCCACGCCGCTGACTCGGTGGAGAATGGAAACGATTGCTGTAATTGGCCACCGATACTTCGTTAATTCGAGATAGACCGGCCGCGACTCACTTTTCACGATAATTCTAAAACCCAGTATTCAATCGGAGCGACTCGGCCGTCCTTGATTTCGCAAATTCAGCAGAATCGATACATGAAACAGAAAATCAAGTGCCAACCAACTCCAATGGCACCTAACAGTGTGTTGGATTGTATGTTGTGTTTTGATTAAATTCAATAAAATAGGTCTATTGGTAAGCAAATATTATCGAATGTTCGTGCTCAGGCCACAGGATCGGCTAAAATAGAGGGCTGTGGTAATCGTGCGTGCGTTCATCTGTTTGGACAACACTTGATAGAATTAGCTTGTAGAAGCCTCGGAGAGTGTGGCGTTCAACATACCTCGATTTAGATATCATATAAATTGCGTTTACGCACAGCTTAAATAAAAAATGAAAATGAAGGGACCATCATGGCAGACAAAGTCGCTCGCCTGATTATTGAAGAAAATAGAGAACTCGAACTCCCCATATTACAGGGTAGCGCTGGATATCCGGTCATCGACATCCGCCAATTGGGCGCTCAGGCAAAAATGTTTACCTATGACCCAGGATTTATGTCCACTGCCAGTTGTGAGTCAAACATCACTTTCATTGATGGTGAAAAAGGTATTTTGCTCCACCGCGGTTACCCTATTGAACAGCTGGCCACCAAAAAGGACTTTATGGATACGGCCTACTTGCTGTTAGAAGGTGAGTTACCGAATAAACAAGAGCGGAAAGGTTTTCTCAATCGCATCTGTTATCACTCTATGGTGCATGAGGGAATCGCCCAGTTTTACAATGGTTTTCAGCGAGATGCCCACCCCATGGCGATCATGGTGGGCGTAGTAGGCGCTCTAGCCGCCTTCTATCACGACTCACTAGACATTTCCGATCCCGAACATCGCCGCATCGCTGGCGATAGGTTAATCGCAAAAATGCCGACAATCGCCGCCATGTGTTACAAACACCGAATCGGCCAACCATTCATGTACCCGAAAAATGACAAGGGATATACAGAAAATTTCCTCTATATGATGTTCGGTGTGCCTTGTGAAGAGTACCAAGTCAGTCCAGCCTTGATCCAGGCGATGGATCGCATTCTCATATTACATGCGGATCACGAGCAAAACGCCTCCACTTCCACGGTGAGGCTGGCCGGATCCTCAGGTGCCAACCCCTATGCCTGCATTTCAGCAGGGATTTCCTCGCTTTGGGGGCCTGCACACGGCGGCGCTAACGAAGCAGTACTACAGATGCTAAATAATATAGGCGATGTTAAACAGATCCCTAAATATATTGAAAAAGCCAAAGATCGAGATGACCCCTTCCGCTTAATGGGATTCGGCCACCGCGTGTATAAAAACTTTGATCCCAGAGCGAAGGTGATGCGCCAAACTTGCCATGAAGTACTGGAAGAGCTGGGGGTGAAGAATTCTCCGCTATTTGAAATGGCGATGGAATTGGAGCGCATCGCATTGGAAGACGACTACTTCATTGAAAAGAAACTTTATCCCAATGTAGATTTCTATTCAGGGATCATTTTGCAAGCAATGGGGATCCCAACCAATATGTTTACAGTCATTTTTGCATTGTCTCGTACGGTGGGTTGGGTGGCACAATGGAGTGAAATGATTTCTGCTCCAGATCAGCGTATTGGTCGCCCCCGACAGCTTTACAAAGGAGCCACGCAACGGGACGTAAAATAACCCTGTTACGATTTGTTACCAGGTGCATTTCGTGACACTGTGGTTTACTACAAAGAGCTCATCAATAAGGAAGTTTATCTTTGTCTGAGACAGACAAGAGCATTATTTTAATACTGGCACTGACAGTCTGTATGTGGCCAGCTTCGCTCATTGCAAATGATCTACCCGACCTAGGAGGCACCGCAGGCATAGTCGCCCCTAGTGTGGAGCGGTTGTATGGTAGGGATGCGGCACGCTACATCTATTGGCAATACGAAGTAGTAAGCGACCCACAATTAACGGAATATATTGAAGATTTGGGCACCAAACTCGCTTCTCATAGTGGTCAATCCGATCGTCGCTTCGCGTTTTATTTTATAAAGGACAAAGCATTTAACGCGTTTGCCACCTGGGGAGGCAATGTGGCGGTCAATACCGGCGCCCTCTTACAGTTGGAGCACGAAGGCGAACTCGCGGCTCTATTGGCCCACGAAATAGGGCACGTCGTACAAGAAGCGCCCGCCCGCCAATTGGAGTTTGGACGTCAATTAGGATGGCCTCATCTCGCCATGTTGGCTGGCGCGCTACTGTTGATTGCGGATGAATCCGAATTGGGCGCAGCCGCATTGATAGGTGGTATGGCAGGTAGCTATCAGTCTTTTTTTAACTTTTCCAGAGGACAAGAGCGAGAAGCGGACCGCATCGGTATTAAAATTTTGAACGATACAGGTTACGAAAGTTCTTACATGGCCAGCCTATTTGAACAGATGGAACAAGCCAGTCGATTCCAAAGAACAATATACTCCGAATATTTATCCACTCACCCACTGACAGAAAATCGCATAGCGGACGCGCGTAACCATGCAGCACAGTTCGCGAGCCAACTGTCCGCATCCTCTTTGAATTTCGAACTCATGCGGGTACGAATTCAAGACATACATAGCAATGGATCACAAAATCAGTTTGAATTTTATCGTCAACGCATCACTGGCGGCACGCATCCGAAAGAACAAGCCAATGTGTATGGTTATACACTCTCGTTAATGGCGTTGGGCCGCTATGCAGAGGCACTGGAAAGCATCGATGGATTAATCAATAGAGCCGGCGAGCGTATTCCCTACTTGATATTAAAAAGTGATATTCTCAAAGAGCTGGATGAACTACAGCTGGCAAAAGATGCGCTTTCCAAAGCGCAGAAAAAAACACCGAATAGCTATGCCGTACAATTCAAGTTAGCCCAAGTGCACAGTGCGCTGGAAGAATTTGAAGCGGCAACCGAGATTTATCAAGTTCTGATTAAAACAAGACCCTTTGATCCCTTCGTGCGCCAACAATACGCACGTACCTTAGGCAAACAGGGAGAAACCGGCTTGGCCCATGAACAGCAGGCGGAGCTCTACTTTATCCTAGGCGCCTTCAAAGAGGCCATCAGTCAGTTAAAACTAGCCAAGAACGAGTTTGCAGGAAACTCTAGAAAAATAGCGTTGCTCACTAAGCGGATTACCGAACTGGAAGAAGAGCTGAAAATTAGGAAAAATTAGCGTGACGAATCGGATGTTACTTTAATGCGATAATGTCTGCCTTCCTTCCAATGTCGCACCGTTAATGGATTACGGGTACAGTCCGCTGCATGCTCTAAATCGACAAATCGATACAATAAATTTTCATCTCTGCCTGGAGGTATCCCCAGCCTGGGCGCTTCGATAATCTTCCTTGGTGATAAGCCAATATCCTCCAGATAGAATACATGCCGATCGAAATTCCGTCTGTTCCAGTCCTCTACCTGTAAGTCTAACGCTTGACACAATAAGGTCTGCCCGCCACATAAGCGCCGCATCGGTCGATGACTGCCTTCACTGCCATAGTGCTTTCTCATCTGCGCGAGAGTGTCAGTGGGGCTCTTGATATCTATATAAGGTTTCGCCGATTTGATTAAAACCGCATTGCCGGCACCTTTAGTACTAATATTGAATGAGGCACGACCGCGAGCGTAATACATATAGATGGTGCCAGGCGGCATAAACATCGCCTCCCGACTCGGCGTACGTCCGAGAGATGCATGACTACCTTTCTCCTCCTTGTAGTATGCTTCTGTCTCGATAATTTGCGCCGCGAGCCACATTTTGCCAATTCGTCTACGAATGACAACACCCAGCAGTTCCCGAGCAACCACACAAGTATCACGATTAAAAAAGATAGGACGCAACATTGAAACTATGCCATTCTCACCAATATGGATCATAAAATGAAAGCCATCTGTGTGGAACAACAGCGACTGCTCTGGGCGGATCAGCCTATCCCCGAGCCGAAAGCGCATGAAGTGAGAATCCAAGTCCACGCCAGTGCCCTTAACCGCGCGGATTGCTTGCAGCGCAAGGGACTGTACCCACCGCCGCCAGGAGCAAGCACCATCATGGGGTTGGAGTGCGCAGGCATCATAGAGAAAGCAGGGGCCGAGGTAGATGACAGGCAGATTGGTGACCCAGTCTGCGCGCTTTTGTCAGGAGGGGGTTTTGCGGAATATGTCTGTGTACCGGCTGCCCACACACTGCCGCTACCACCTAAATTAAATATGACTCAAGCCACAGCTATCCCCGAAGTGTTTGCCACTGCCTGGTTGAATCTTTTTATTGAAGCAAATCTAAAACCTGAAGAATCTGTGCTCATTCATGCGGGCGCAAGTGGTGTCGGCACCGCTGCCCTTCAACTTTGCCGAGAATTTAATCATCCTGTTTTTGTCACCGTTGGCAATCGAAACAAATTGGAATACTGCCTAAGCCTAGGTGCCGGTGCCGGCCACCTGAGAAGCGAAGGACCTTTCTCTCCTGCAGTCAAAGAGTGGCGTGGCGGAGCCGGTGTTGACGTGATATTAGATCCGGTAGGTGGCGGCTATTTAGAGGAAAACCAACAATGTCTCAATGTGGATGGTCGCCTGGTTCTCATTGGCATCATGGGTGGCGTCACCAGCAAGCTCAATCTAGGTTTAATGTTAGTCAAACGCCAGCGTTTAATTGGATCGACTCTTCGCAGTCGAACGGATGCGTTTAAAGCAGGACTCATGAAACAACTTCAACAACACTTATGGCCAAAATTTAGTACAAAAAAAGTGCAGCCCGTAATCGACCGCGAATATCAGATTAATGATATTACCGCAGCGTTTGCTTATATGGAGAGTAATCAATCTATCGGCAAAATTGTACTGAAGGTAGTTTAAGATACGTATGAATAATGTTTGGGTTTTAACCGCCGCGCAAGCGCTGGCCTTCTCCAGCGTTTCCGCTGCTGTTTTAGTAGGCGGCATTGTAGGTGAGTCTCTAGCACCGGATCCGCGTTTCGCCACTCTGCCCATGGCACTGTTCATTCTCGGTACCGCCAGCACCACCCTGCCCGCCGCTCGACTGATGCTAATTTACGATCGAAAAATCTGTTTTATTCTTGCCGCTCTTGTCGCGGCAATTATGACATTGATCGCTTACTATGCAATTGATAGACACGACTTTTGGTTGTTCTGTTTTGCCACTTTCGGCATCGGAGCACATATCGCATTTGTGCAGCAATATCGTTTTGCAGCAGCAGAAAGTGTTGAACCAAGCCAAGCAGGACAGGCTATCTCGATGATAATGTTGGGTGGTCTGGTCGCGGCTTTTACCGGCCCCGAGATTGCCAACCAAACAGCGCTACTCAATCAGTCACGTCCTTATAGCGCCACTTTTCTCGCCCTGGCATTGGTGTTGGTGGTGAACAGTGTCACTTTAGCGTTCTATCAAAACGTGAGTGTGAGTCAAGACATAAACAGTTCGGGCGGACGTACAGTTCGGGAATTGGCGACACAAGCAAACTTTATTCTCGCGGTATCCGCCTCAGTGACCGGTTTTGTGGTCATGAGCTACATTATGACCGCCACACCCATCAGCATGCATTCCCACAATGGGTATTCACTGTCCACCACCACTAGGGTCATTCAGGCACATATGATTGCGATGTTTTTACCATCACTCTTTACCGGCAAACTGATCAACCGATTCGGGGAACTCCCCATCATCACAATTGGTGCGTTGCTAATGCTAACTTGTATTGCCATTGCATTAAGTGGCATAGAAATATGGCATTATAGTGCGGCTCTGATCACACTGGGCGTGGGTTGGAATTTTCTATTCGTGGGGGGCAGTACTTTGCTCACCAAGAGTTATCTTGAGCAGGAGAAATTTCGCGCCCAAGGGCTCCACGATTTCACCGTCTTTAGTTTTCAGGCGTTGGCCGCACTCTCCTCAGGCAGCATGTTACACCGTGTGGGTTGGTCAGGGATCCAATACAGCAGTTTGCCCATAGTATTACTATTTTTAGGTCTTCTGTTATGGCAGCTGCGTCTCGTTCGACTCAATCCTCAATCACCATAATAGCATCAACCTTCTGATACCCTCTGGGCAGCGCCTTGCCACGTTTGCCACGCTCAGATAGATAATCCTGCAGTTGGCGATATTTAAGATTCATCTGACGTTTACCCGCACTCAGTACCAAGCTCTGTTTCGGCTTAATTACTGCGGTAAATTTCAGTGTGAGTGCTTTTTTATCTTTGGAGGCAGGTAAGCCGATTAACTTCACACCTTTGCCCTTCGCCATCTCTGGCAATTGATCTAAGCCATAACTGATCATGCGGCCATCGCTGCTGATACCAATGAACAGTGATTCTGCTAGAGGATCAAATACAATAGGCGCAAGAGGCAATTGCTCGCTGGCCACGCGAATCAAAGCTTTGCCATTTTTGTTTCTCGCTTCAAATTCGTCTGCAGGACAGATAAAACCGTAACCTGCATCTGTGGACAAGAGGATTTTTTGTTCCGGCTCCACAAACAGAACAGCACGAAAACTCGCGCCCTTAGGCGGGGATAACTTACCGGTGACAGGCTCTCCCTGACCTCTTGCTGAGGGTAGCTCGTGAGCGGGCAACATATAACAACGACCGGTCGAATCTAACAGGCGCACCACTTCTTTACTTTTGCCTTTCGCGGCAGATAAAAATCCATCTCCGCTGCGGTAATTTAAACTACCCGCATCTATTTCATGGCCTTTAGCAGCACGTATCCAACCCATTTTGGATAATACAACGGTCACCGGTTCACTGGGGATGAAGCTGGTTTGATCTAATATTTTTGCCTGTGTACGACTCACAATTGGCGAGCGTCTAGCGTCTCCATGTTCCTCCAGCACTTCCAACAACTCTTTCTTCATCAAGGTTTTTAAACGACGGTTTGAAGATAAAATTGTTTCTAACTCATCTCTTTCGGCGCTCAATTCATCCTGCTCTGCTTTAATTTTGATCTCTTCCAGCTTCGCCAGTTGCCGTAGCTTTATTTCTAATATGGCCTCTGCCTGACGTTCACTAATATCGAACGCTTCTATCAGCGCCTGTTTAGGATGATCTTCCTGGCGAATAATAGCGATGACTTCATCTATATTCAGAAAGGCCACCAATAGACCTTCTAGAATATGTAATCTATCCAGTACTTTTTCTAATCGATGTTGCAGCCGTCGGCGTACGGTTTCAGATCGAAACTGCAGCCATTCTTTTAATATCACAGGTAAACTTTTCACCTGTGGGAGTCCATCCAAACCTATCATGTTCATATTCACGCGATAGGTTCGCTCCAAATCAGTGGTGGCAAACAAGTGTGCCATCAATTCATCCACATTGACTCGATTAGAACGTGGCACCACCACCAGTCGGGTAGGATTCTCGTGATCAGATTCATCCCGTAAATCTTCTACCAAGGGCAGTTTCTTAGCCAACATCTGTGCGGCAATCTGTTCTAATATCTTCGAGCCACTCACTTGGTAAGGCAACGCAGTGATCACTATATCTGAACTTTCCCGTTCATAAGTAGCACGCATGCGAATACTGCCATGGCCACTCTGGTACATTTGCGCTATGTCTTCTTTGGGGGTAATGATTTCAGCAGTTGTCGGGTAGTCAGGACCCTGAATAAATTGCATCAAATCAGCTACCTCTGCCTTGGGATTTTCCAACTGATAGACCGCTGCATGGATCACCTCGGTGATGTTGTGCGGAGGGATATCTGTTGCCATGCCCACGGCGATACCAGTGGTACCGTTTAACAACAGATGCGGTGCACGCGCCGGTAGAATCTCAGGCTCTTTTGAAGTGCCATCGTAATTAGCTTGCCATTCTACTGTGCCTTGTTTTAGCTCTGATAATAAAACATTGGAAAATTGTGTTAATCTCGCTTCGGTATAGCGCATCGCGGCAAAAGATTTGGGATCGTCCGGCGAACCCCAGTTTCCTTGACCATCCACTAAGGGATAGCGAAACGAGAAAGGCTGCGCCATCAGCACCATGGCCTCGTAACAAGCACTGTCTCCATGGGGATGATATTTACCTAACACATCCCCTACGGTGCGAGCTGATTTTTTATGCTTGGCGTTGTTTGCTAGCGACAGTTCGGCCATCGCATAAATGATGCGACGCTGTACCGGCTTCAAGCCATCCCCGATGTGCGGCAAAGCTCGATCCAAAATCACATACATGGAGTAATCTAAGTAGGCCCGCTCGGTATACTGACGTACAGTCTGTTGTTCTGGTTGAAATTGCGTACTCATGCTGTTAACTCTGCTAGATTACCGCTGGTTTCAAGCCAACGTTTCCGATCGCTGGCACGTTTCTTTGCTAACAACATGTCTAGAGTACTGTGGGTGTCATCCCCCTCTTCCATCACCAGTTGTACCAATCGACGAGTATTGGGATCCATAGTGGTTTCCCGGAGTTGCATGGGATTCATTTCACCCAAACCTTTAAACCGCTGCACAGACACTTGACCGCGCAACTTCTCCGCAGCAATGCGGTCCAAAACACCTTGTTTTTCTGCATCATCCAAGGCATAGAAAACCTGTTTCTCCACGTCAATTCGATACAACGGCGGCATGGCCACATAGACATGACCGGCCTTAACTAAAGGCTGAAAATGACGAACAAAAAGCGCACAGAGTAAAGTGGCAATGTGACAGCCGTCAGAATCCGCGTCTGCCAAGATACAAATTTTGTGGTAACGCAATTGACTGATATCACTGCTGCCAGGCTCCACACCTATGGCGACAGAAATATCGTGTACCTCCTGGGAATTGAGCACTTCTAAAGGATCCACTTCCCAAGTATTTAAAATTTTGCCACGCAGCGGCATGATGGCTTGAAAATCTTTATCACGCGCCTGTTTGGCGGAGCCACCGGCAGAGTCCCCTTCCACTAAAAAAAGTTCGGTTCGAGTCGCATCATCGCTACTACAGTCTGCTAATTTACCGGGTAATGCAGGACCGGAAGTGACCTTTTTGCGTACGACTTTTTTACCGCTGCGCATGCGTCGTTGCGCATTCTGGATCACTGTCTCGGCGATGCGCTCCCCCTCCTCCACATGCTTATTTAGCCACAGGCTAAAATTATCCTTTACCACGCCGGAGACAAACGCCACGGACTCTCGAGACGACAACCGTTCTTTAGTTTGGCCTGAAAATTGTGGATCTAAGAGTTTCACACTCAGGACGTAACTTAATTTGTCCCACACGTCCTCCGGTGCCAGTTTCACACCACGAGGTAACAGATTACGAATTTCACAAAACTCACGTAGTGCCTCTAGCAACCCTGCCCGTAAGCCATTTACATGAGTGCCGCCCTGGGTAGTGGGAATTAAATTCACATAACTTTCGGTAATCAATTCACCACCATCATTTACCCACATCAAAGCCCAATCCACGGCTTCGTGGTCGGCGGCCAAACTGCCCATGAAGGGAGTCTCCGGCAAACATTCCGCGCCTTCCAGACTGGTTTGCAAATAACTGCTCAGTCCATCCTCGTAGTGCCAAGATTCGGATTCTTTACCCTTTTCATCTTTAAAATGGACTTCAAGGCCAGGACACAATACCGCCTTGGCACGCAACACATGTTTTAGTCTAGAAATGGAAAAATTCACCGAGTCAAAAAACTTAGGCTCTGGCCAAAAATGCACACTTGTACCCGTATTACGCTTGCCGACGTTATCGACCGCCTTGAGTTTCTCCACTCTGTTACCTTGCTCGAAGGCCATGTGCCACTCTTTGCCTTCACGTTTGATAGCCACCTCTAAACGTTTAGACAAAGCATTCACTACTGAGACACCCACTCCGTGTAAGCCGCCTGAGAATTGATAGTTTTTGTTGGAAAACTTTCCTCCTGCATGCAGCTTGGTCAATATCAACTCCACTCCGGGAATGCCTTCTTCCGGATGAATATCCACTGGCATGCCACGGCCATCATCACTCACCGAGATGGAGCCATCTTTATATAGCACCACGTCGATACGACTGGCATATCCAGCGATCGCTTCGTCCACACTGTTATCAATCACTTCTTGGGCTAGATGGTTGGGTCGTTCGGTTGAGGTGTACATGCCGGGACGTTTACGTACCGGCTCCAAACCACTTAATACTTCGATATCTTCAGCTTTATACTGCGTGCTCATAGGTCCCTGATTTATTGAGGTATTGAATATGAATTCGGTCGCTTCAGCTTTTTTAGCCTGAGAGTGTATCTGGATCCTGCATCAGATGCGGTGAGATCATAGCGCATAAGCTAGCATTCTATTAAACTTAATGGCCCCCGTGAATGATTAATCATCAGAGCCAACATTAAGTCATGCCAAAAAAATCTCCCCCTACTTTCGAAGCCGCAAAAGCGGAGTTAGAAAAAATCGTCTCCGCCATGGAAAATGATAAGCTGAGTTTGGAAGAATCTCTTAAACAGTTTGAACGAGGCGTGGAGCTGACCCGTTTTTGTCAAAAAGAACTCGCCGCCGCAGAACAAAAAATCAACACTCTTGTAGAAAAAAATGGCGAACCAGAATTAACACCATTTGACGACACTGGTGGTCAGTGAATCTACACGCATTTAGCCAACGCTGCCAGCAGAGAGTGGAACACGCACTAGAGCGATTATTACCAGATGGGCACTTAGAGCCAGCGGAACTTCATAGTGCCATGCGGTATAGCAGCCTTGCTGGTGGTAAACGTCTGCGACCACAATTAGTGTATGCGGTCGGTGAACTTGGTGCGTCCACAGATGAAGCGCTAGACGCTTGTGCCTGTGCGGTGGAATTGATCCATACCTATTCGTTAATACATGATGATCTGCCGGCAATGGATGACGACGATCTCAGACGCGGTCGGCCCAGTTGCCATATGGCCTACGATGAAGCCACTGCTATTCTGGCTGGTGATGCACTTCAGGCGCTGGCCTTTGAATGCTTGGCGAAAGAGAGCCAAATCTCCTGCGAGACTAGAATCCAACTCATTTCTGTACTCACTGAAGCTTCTGGCTCTCGAGGCATGGTGGGGGGGCAAAGTTTGGATTTAGCCAGCGAAGGTCAAGACACCGATCTGGAATCTTTAAAAAACATCCATGCCAAAAAAACAGGTGCTCTGATTGAAGCCAGCGTACGTATGGGGCTACTGACCTCTGGTATAACAGATCCAGAAAAAAGCCGTGCATTGGCCGATTATGGTCGAGAAATTGGTCTGGCATTTCAGGTACAGGACGACATTCTCGACATAGAAGGCGATCCAGCCCTGATGGGTAAAGCGGCTGGCGCGGACGCGAAAAGGGGCCTGGTGACCTTCCCGCAGCTACTTGGCTTAGAGGCCGCAAAACAGTTGGCCAGCCAGCTCAGCCAGAATGCCATTGTCTCCTTAGACTGTTTCGACCAACGGGCAGAGCCGCTGCGCGCCATTGCTCGTTTTATCGCTCATCGGAAGCAATAGTATTGGTCACACATCTTGCATGTTTAGCAAGAGAAGAGGATCATGTGCTGCCTCGATACCAATGCTAGGAATAGTCCCATGACGTAGAAGATTTTATCTCCATAGTTTCTGCCAGAGGTCAAGGTTTTTGGTTTAGCTTCACCCATCTAATTAGCTAAATATCAGATAGTTATCGGTTAATAATACATCCAACATGAAATCCACTACAGATACGCAATATGTCATCAACTAAAGAATATCCACTACTAGACTCAATCGATCGACCGGATCAGTTGAAACAATTGGCGGAATCCTCACTGCCAGAAGTCTGTCGCGAATTGCGGGAATACCTCATCGAGGAGATCAGCCAATGTGGCGGCCACTTTGCCAGTAACCTAGGCACCGTTGAGCTTGCTGTAGCGCTACACTATGTATTTAACACGCCGAAAGACAAAATTATCTGGGATGTTGGTCATCAAGCCTATCCACACAAAATCCTCACCGGTAGACGGGATCAAATTCAGACCATTCGACAGTGGGAGGGACTAACTAGTTTCCCCAGTCGCAACGAAAGCGAGTATGACTGTTTTGGCGTCGGCCATTCCAGCACTTCAGTGGGCGCGGCTTTGGGCATGGCCATCGCTCGCGATTTAAGGGGCGAAGACCAAAAAGTGGTGGCAGTGATCGGTGATGGCGCCATGACTGCCGGCATGGCATTTGAAGCGATGAATCACGCCGGCGTGTTGCATTCGAATATGCTCATCATTTTGAACGACAATGATATGTCCATTTCGCCAAACGTCGGCGCCTTGAGTAACTATTTCGCTAGACTGCTCTCGGGCCGGTTTTATACCTCAGTTCGGGAAGGCAGTAAGCAAGTATTAAGTATTGTGCCACCGATGAAAGAATTTGCACGACGGGCAGAAGAACACGTCAAAGGCATGATGGTACAAGGTACCCTATTTGAAGAGATGGGTCTGAATTATATTGGCCCCGTAGATGGCCATGATGTTCACGCCTTAGTCGCTACCCTAGAAAATTTACGGGATAGAAAAGATCCCCAATTGCTACACATTGTCACCGCCAAGGGCAAAGGTTATGGCCCAGCGGAGGCTGATCCCGTTAAATATCATGGGGTGAGTAAATTTGATCCCCGCAAAGGCATTCCACCAAGCAAAAGCGGGGACTCACCTACCTATTCACAGGTATTTGGCGACTGGCTCTGCGACATGGCCGCAAAAGACAGCCGCCTAACCGGCATCACCCCCGCTATGCGTGAGGGCTCAGGATTAATACGATTTTCTGAACTCTATCCGAATCGCTATTTCGACGTCGGTATCGCTGAACAGCACAGTGTCACCCTGGCTGCAGGCATGGCGTGCGAAGGATTAAAACCGGTAGTGGCCATCTATTCCACATTCCTACAGCGGGCTTATGATCAGCTTATTCACGATGTCGCACTACAGGATTTAGACGTCACCTTCGCCATTGATCGAGCGGGATTGGTAGGACCAGACGGCCCCACCCATGCGGGATCCTTTGATTTATCATTTCTCCGCTGTATTCCCAACATGGTAATCATGACTCCAGCAGACGAAAACGAATGTCGCCAAATGCTGACAACCGCCTACGAACATCCTGGACCTGCTGCGGTGCGCTATCCCAGAGGCAAAGGGCCCGGTACTCAGATAGATGAGGAGCTGAAGGCTATTCCTATTGGTGTATCGAAACAGCTCCGACGGGGTAAAAAAATGGCGTTTTTGGCCTTTGGGTCAATGGTTCCCGTTGTTGAACCACTGGCAGAGGAATATGACGCCACCTTAATAAACATGCGTTTTATCAAACCATTAGATGTGGAGTCTTTGGCGAAAATCGCTTTAAGTCATGAAGTTATCGTTACTATTGAAGAAAATACAGTACAAGGCGGAGGCGGCAGTTCGGTGAACGAATTCCTCTGCAAAGAGGATATTCTCATCTCAACGCTAAATATTGGTTTACCCGATAATTTTATCGAATCGGGGAGTCGTGAACGCTTGTTGCAGGCGGCAAAACTCGATGAAGTCGGCATTAAAGCCCAAATTGACGCTTTTCTGACAAAAAGAACTTGCCAAAAGCGCCCGACTCGCATAAATTCCTACTAATTTACTCAGTTATTCACATGTCCTCGCGTTATATTTTAAAAATTGTAACGGCCTTTTCGTCGGCCCACACACTACGAAATTATCCCGGGAAATGTAGCCGTATGCACGGCCATA
Source organism: Thiotrichaceae bacterium UBA5859 (assembly GCA_002432655.1). GTDB lineage: Bacteria > Pseudomonadota > Gammaproteobacteria > UBA5859 > UBA5859 > UBA5859. The sequence continues at coordinate 36,200 of DJFZ01000054.1, forward strand.
ACTGGAAGTTAGAAGTCAAAGTCGATGCCTCAGAACTAGATGAAATCGGTATGGGCATCGATTTTAAGACCATAAAAAGGCATGCTAACGATCTTGCTGAAAAACTCGATCATCAGTATCTCAATGAGTTAGAGTACTTTTCAGAGATAAACCCTACTGCAGAGAACATTGCCGGTTGGTTTTATCACCAACTCTCGGAGCGCTTAAATGACGCCCGAATTAGAGTCAGCGAGGTAACGATTTGGGAAACCGATTCAGCCTGTGTTAGCTACCGTCAGGAATAATCCAAAATGAGTAACTCAACAATAGGTACTAAAGTGGTTCGTTCGCCAGAAGTCGAGGATGTGCAAAACTCTCCAGACAACCGGGAAATACCCATTAATCAGGTAGGCATCAAAGATCTCAAACACCCCATTAGGGTCACCGATCGTAATGGTACGCCGCAGCCCACTATTGCTACATTCAACATGTATGTGAACCTTGACCACAGCGTTAAAGGTACACACATGTCGCGCTTTGTAGACATCTTAAATGAGGATTCTCAAGAGCTTTCAATAAAATCTTTCCGTGATCTGTTAGCAGCAATGACAAAACGTCTGGAAGCAGAAAGAGGCATGATTGAAGTGGATTTCCCATACTTCATCAAAAAAGCGGCGCCGGTGAGCAAGGTAGAAAGTCTATTAGATTATCAGGTGAGTCTGATAGGCGAGTTTGGTCCTGGCCAATGCAAAATGCTCATCAAGGTAGTGGTCCCGGTCACCAGCCTCTGCCCCTGCTCGAAAAAGATTTCTGATTACGGTGCTCACAATCAGCGCTCCCACGTCACAGTGACGGCACAAACCGATGGCTTCTTATGGATAGAAGATCTAATCGAACTGGTGGAAAAAGAAGCCTCTTGTGAACTATATGGCTTGCTGAAGCGACCAGACGAAAAATATGTCACAGAAAGAGCCTACGATAATCCTAAATTTGTGGAAGATATGGTTCGTGATGTGGCCGCCCAACTGAATCGGGATGAGCGCGTACTGGCTTATCGAGTGGAATCGGAAAATTTCGAATCGATACACAATCATTCAGCCTACGCGCAAATCGAAAAAAACATGTCTTAACTGTTATCCCGATGTTTATGCTTATTTGCCCCAGTCTAAACCGACTATGAAACTATCTTCGACAGATTTTTTAGCGTTCAAAGGATGCAAACCGATCCCTATGTTAACGGCTTACACCTGCCCGGTGGCCAGAGCCATAGAACAAGCAGGAGTTCCTGTGATTCTGGTGGGCGATACCGTAGGCATGGTAGAAATGGGGTTCGACAGTACACGAGAAGTGACCATTGAGCATATGGAATACCATGTGGCTGCGGTACGTCGTGGTGCTCAAAACACGCACATCATCGGGGATCTGCCCTACCTCACCGATAGAGATCCACACACTGCTCGCAAAAACGCCACCCGTCTTATTTCCGCTGGCGCAGACAGTATTAAACTCGAAGGTGCAAAAGATGAGGTCATTCGACATCTAGTTAAAAACGAAATCCCGGTGGTAGGTCATACCGGATTGACACCGCAAACTGCCACGTCGTTCAAAAAGGTGGGACAATCAACCGCGGATGCCCAGCGAATTGTGGCAGAGGCAAAAGCGATTCAGGAAGCGGGGGCGTTCATGGTGGTGCTTGAACATATTCCCTACTCGCTTGCGGAAATTATCACCAAATCACTGAACATTCCTACCATAGGCATTGGAGCAGGTCCGCATTGTGATGGGCAAGTTCTGGTGATCAACGATGCATTGGGGTTAGGCGACTATTGGCCGCCTTTCTCAAAACAGTATGCCCATCAGAGCCGTACCATTCAGCAAGTGGCGAAAGAATTTTCCTCAGAAGTCGCCACAAAAGAATTCCCCAATAATATCATTGCCTTCACCGGTACAGGCAAAGGTTAACTGAGTAGTCATTCAGTTTATTCAAGCCAGAGAAATTACTGTTCTACGGATACTTCGGTATAAGGAGTTGTATCAGGCGCACCCGGCGCAAAGTGCCACCGAATACGCTCTTGCTGATCCCAGGCAATTAAACTGGAGGAGACGGTTCCATAGTCAAAATCAGTCTGAATACACATCGCACCTAGATTGGTATCTTCAGGAGCATGTGCACGACTAGCTAACAATTTCGGCCAGTCACCCCAGCTTTGCATATCAGGTGCATTCGCCACTCGCCAAAGTGGTAAATGATAGGCAACACGACCATGTCGATCCTCGTTTAGATCACCCGACGCCAGCATGTGCAATCCGGCTTCAATAGGGAATACACCAAATTCGTCACCATTCCAACGCAGCCAATAGGCGTGGGTAGGATCGGCAATAACAGCATTAAAAGCCCTAAATGTACCCAATTTCGTTGGTGTCAATAGTTCCAAAGCTTCTTGTAAATGACGCGTAGATAACATCTCAATGGCTAAGATCCCCCGAGATTGCTTGCCTTGCATGGGACCCAACTGGCCATCTCGATTCAACATCGCTACCGCGAATCCCGATTTATTGAGACCGAGCCAGGTACCGCCGGCCAGTTGATCCAAACCTGCGATGATAGGCGCATGGGGCCAATGATTTGCCGGCGCTAAGGCAGGCCGAGACAGTCGTTCATCTCTATTGGCCGCGATCGCAAGTGGAACTGGGTGGTCTGGTCGACGTAAGATAACTAATGTACACATAATGAAAACTGTCAGCTGTGAAATGGCCGATTTGACCCTGAGCAGAAATTATTCTCCTCAGTTATGATGCAATCAAGTCACCTCAACGCGGGAGCCCACTCCAAATGAGCGCAAAAGAAATCAAGCACCAGTTAGTCCCATTGGGCCAGGTGGCCTATTATGAAAAGGGTAGCGGTAAGCCATTTTTATTTTTACACGGCTTTCCAGATACTCCGCTCTCCTTTACGGCACAGGTGGAATATTTTAGCAGCAGGGGCTATCGATGTATTGTGCCTTATATGCCCGGTTACGGTGAGACATCCGTGCCAGCAAAGGGCAGTACCTCACAATTGGCCATAGCAAAAATGATGAGTCAGTTTTTAGAACAGATCGCGCCTGATGAAGCGGTGACCATCTACGGGCACGACTGGGGCTCCATCGTCGCACAGTTGGTAGTTGCTCTCGCCCACACCGGTGAAACCAGGGTAAAAGTAGACAAGTTAATTTTGGGTGCAGTACCATCGATTCGTTCCTTTCTGCGTAATATGAATTTTGCCCAGGTAATCCGATCGCGATACATGTATTACTTTCAATTACCTGGAGTCGTAAATTATATTAAGAGTCAACATTTAGCTTATATACGAACGCTGTGGATGCGCTGGTCTCCCAGTATCTCTTTACTGCACCCGCAAATAGACGAAACCGTGAACACTTTAAAGGCAGGCGATGGTTTAAAACAGGGAATTAGCTATTATCGCAATCTACTCAATCCTGTGCGTGCGCTGTACGCGGGCTCGCTATTCAAGCAAATGAATTTAATGCTACAAAAACAATCAATCCCTTGCTTGTTCGTGGTAGGTCTGCAGGACAACTGCATTGGCGAAGAGATGTTTCGTGGCTGTGAAAGTGACTATCCTCATACACAAACCAGGCGTGAAGATTTTCCGAACGCAGGGCACTTTTTACATCTCGAACAGCCTGATTCTTTTAATCAAGTAGTGGATCTTTTTCTCGCATCCGATGAATTGCAAAACAGTCATCAGAGAGCAAGACCTGCATAATTTATGGCGCCAGAAACAGCCAACAACTCTATTTAGGCTCACGAGATTGACAAATTACTACGGAAATTAAACAGAAAAAGCCGGGAAATTGCTCGGTAAATTCTTTAAAAATCAGAATCTTGAGGGCACAACATATACCTAAGTGTATATTTCAAACTCTTCGGATAAAGGACACATTGTTCGCCAAGATCCATCATCAATAAACCCTATTACTTTTAGTTTATTGTGCTGGTGCGACGCCCAACGTGCGTACACTTCTATCTGATAGGTGATTTCTGACCCTATCTTTACCTTAAAATAATCTTCTTCATCAAGTAGATGGAGCAATTTATCTAGGGAACGATGACGATATTTAGTCATTTCCTTGGAAAGAACTGAGCGTGCTTCATTAACATCCATGGCGTCACCTATAAATGATAGAACTGCAAGCCTGAGTTAGTAATGCTTTTAATTCGAAATCAGCTATAAGCATGTACTATTTTTGAATAGATTTCAAACTTCTACCCTATACTTTAGATAACTTAAATTAACACGCATAGCGATGTAAAAGATATTTTTTGTACAAATATTAGACAAATTTTCTCTAGCAAACTGAAGCCGTCAGTGATCGCTGCCGTTAAGTTGCTTGAAACGAAATTGTTTTCTTGCCAATGCTCAAGTGGCCGGGGCTTAAGCTAGTATGGACGACGAGAAAAAAACTGATGTCAATAATTACGCGCCTGTAAACCCTTTGTTGAGGCGATCTGTGCCCTCCTATTTCGATAGCTGCTTCTCCCTGGCGACAATTGACATCAAGCGTTTGCCAGAATACCGACATCAAATCGAAAGTTGTCTCAGACTCTACCCACAGTTCGCCAATTACCTCTATATGCGCGCAGAAATCCTGACAAGCCCACTGGAGAGAGAAACGCTCATCGCCATGATCGAACGTGATAACAATAAAGTAGAACGAGGAATTCAATTAATCATTAAGCGTCGGACTATGAAACTCAGATCCGTTCAGTGTTGAATAAAAAACAGCGCTAATGCGAGTAAAACTATTATGTTTTTTTATCTTCTTTCGCACAGACAATAATAATTAAATTAAAAACTGGTTTCTTGACTATAAAAACTGTTGAATTGTTTTTGCACCGCACTGCGCGTAAGTATACAAAGGCGAATGATGTGACGCTCACATGTAGTGAGAATTTCTGTCTGCAACGAGGGAGGAAACCATTCAATAGGGAAGTTCGCATCATCGTGCTGCAGGGGACTTAGGAACCTCTGTCTTTGTTGCCCAAATATTGGGAACTCTAGGGAAAAACCTCAGGGGCGATCGCAATGGTCGCCCCAGTTCATGGCAACATATTAGAACCCAATCTTTATAGATTAATGTTTATCCACCCCAAGTTACTTTGATACTATAGTTGTCTTCACATTCATAAGCCGTCCATAGGCGGTATTTAGGATATTTAGGCATGAAAGCCTTACTGTCTGAGGACGTGCAGAGAAACAGGATAGTCCTACCCCCTTACCTAGAGATCCGTCACTTCAGCGAATACCTGTGCGGCCCTCTACAAATCGAGGATTACACCTTACAAGCCATGGACGATGCCAGTCCTCCCAAATGGCATTTAGCGCACACCAGTTGGTTTTTCGAAACCATGTTGCTCCAGCCCTATTTAGTAGATTATCAGAGCCCTAATCCATTATATGGTTACCTCTTTAATTCGTATTACAACGCTGTCGGCCCCATGCACCCCCGCCCTCAGCGGGGCTTATTATCGCGCCCGAGCGTTGATGAAATTTATGACTACCGAAAATATGTGGATGACGCCATGTTAGGATTGATTCAACATGGTTTAGATCCCGACGGTGAATTTAAGTTGCAACTTGGCTTACATCATGAACAACAACACCAGGAGTTATTGCTGACTGATATAAAATACAATTTCTCCATTAATCCTTTGCGTCCTGCTTACCGAGCCACAGATATTGCGCCCAAAGTCCTCAATGCGACGCCTAGCAGTTGGTGCGAGTTCGCTAGTGAACTGGTCACCATCGGTCACAAAGAGATAGGTTTCGCATTCGATAACGAACAACCCGCCCACTCTACCTACTTAAACCCCTTTGCGATCGCTTCAAGTTTGGTGACGAACGGCGAATATTTGGAGTTCATTGAAGACAGTGGTTACAGCCGCTCTGAATTTTGGCTAAGTGACGGATGGCAACAATGTGGATCGTTGAACTGGCAGGCGCCACTTTATTGGTATTATCAAGATAACAGTTGGTATGAATTCAATTTAGCAGGTTTTCACCCCATCGACTGGCATGCACCGGTTCGTCATGTCAGTTTTCACGAAGCATACGCTTACTCCCGCTGGCGTAACCTGCGCTTACCGACGGAGGCGGAATGGGAATGGGCATGTGTGCAACAGATGCAGCAACCGACCCCTGTATTACAACAGATGATAAACGAACTTTGGCAGTGGACGGAAAGCCCATATACCCCATATCCCGGGTACAAACCTTTTTCAGGTCAATTGGCGGAATATAATGGCAAATTTATGAGTAATCAGATGGTGCTACGAGGCGGCTCCTGTGCTACCCCGGAACACCACATTCGTGCCACCTACAGAAACTTTTTTTATCCTCAAGATCGCTGGCAATTCAGTGGTATCAGATTAGCGAAAGATCTATGAACCATCAATCCGTGACTTTCATTGACAAACATCCCCCCGCAACCAATTTGTTAGCGGAAGTAGTGGATGGCCTATCCAAACCGGATAAACGCCTGCCTCCAAAGTTTTTCTATAATAAGAGAGGTTCACAACTATTCAGCGCGATTTGTGAAACCGACGAGTACTATCAAACACGAACTGAAAATCAATTGTTACAGGATCATGCCGAAGATCTTGCAGAGTTTGTCTCACCAGGATGCACTCTGATTGAACCGGGCAGCGGTAACAGCCAAAAAGTTCGCCATCTATTGCCTGTTGTGCAACCGTCAACCTATGTCGCCATAGATATCTCTAAACAATTTTTACTAGAATCTACTGCCCACTTAGCTGAAGAATTCCCCAAACTTGATGTGGTGGCGTGCTGTGCGGATTTTACTCGGCCCATTTCTCTGCCCGAATTAAACAACAGCTCCGAGCGACTTATCTTTTTCCCAGGCTCTAGTATAGGTAACTTCGAACCTGCAGAAGCCGCACAATTCCTCACTCAATTAGCAGATTTAGGCGGCACCGGTAGTCAACTATTGATCGGCGTCGATTTAAAAAAATCTGTTGATCGCTTAAATGCGGCATACAACGATAAATCTGGTTACACGGAAGAGTTTAATCTCAACCTGTTACACCGCATCAATGAGGAGTTACGCGCAGACTTTAATCCGGATTACTTCGCTCATGACGCTTTCTACAATGATAAAAAAGGACGCGTTGAGATGCATCTTAGGAGTAAGCGCTCACAGGAGGTCAGCTTGAATGGCAAGAGTTTCCAGTTTGCGGCCGATGAGACAGTACATACGGAAAATTCTTACAAGTACCATGTAGAAGAATTTGCCCAGTTAGCCGCCTCCGCCGGATACGAGCTGGCCCATGCCTGGAAGGACGCGGAAGAGTTATTCAGCATCCAGTTATATCAATGTATGTAGGGGCGATTATTCCGTCAGAATAATTGTGGGTGCACAATTTCTGCATCATAACCTGCAAATACAGTTTCCCTATTCCCATTCGTTTTTTTTTCGCTTACAGTAACCAACATTTGAAAGCGTCACCTAGGACAAATACATGCTGCCATTAATTGGACGAATATTGCTAGCCCACATTTTTGTGTTGGCCGGTGTGAACAAACTGTTTAGTGTCGGCCAAACACAACACTATATGGCACTGTTTAATATGCCACCGATCTTAATCTGGCCGACCATACTACTAGAAATAGGATGTGGTGTAGCGCTAATTTTAGGCTGGTATACCCGCACCAATGCGCTACTACTGGCAATTTTTACCCTGGTTGCCGGTATCATTTTTCACTACCAACCTGGTAATGATATTCAGATGATACTGTTGATGAAAAATATCTGCATCGTGGGTGGCTTAATACTACTTTTACAAACCGGTGCGGGCGACTATAGTCTAGATAATCGTCTGCCCGCTGATCTGCGTTGATCTGATAGCAACTGAACAGTTAGATTACCTACTCTGTGCAACTCTTATCTTGTCGACAGGGTCTACCATCGATTCGCCCTTAGATTCTAATTTTCCATGTACGCATTAACTATTGATAACTTAACTAAGACCTATGACAACGGATTCGACGCCCTAAAGGGTATTTCATTCTCTGTGCAAGAAGGAGATTTCTTTGCGTTATTGGGTCCCAATGGCGCCGGTAAATCCACCACGCTGGGGATCATCAGCACTCTGGTCAACAAGAGCCAGGGTAATGTATCCGTATTTGGCTGGGATATTGATACTCATGCGCGCATGGCAAAACAATATCTCGGCTTGGTGCCACAAGAGATCAATTTTAATCAGTTTGAAAAAGTGGAAGATATACTGATTACCCAAGCAGGTTTCTATGGCTATTCTCGTCATCGCGCGAAAACTCAAGCCCACACAGTATTGCAGCAGTTGGGATTGTGGCAAAAACGCCGAGACAGATCCCGAGATCTTTCCGGCGGTATGAAACGAAGACTGATGATCGCTCGGGCCCTCATGCATCAACCAAGGTTGTTGATTCTCGACGAACCCACGGCGGGTGTGGATATTGAACTGCGCCATAGTATGTGGCATTTCTTACAGCAACTGAATGAGGAAGGTACAACCATCATTCTCACCACTCACTACTTAGAGGAGGCGGAGCAGCTCTGTAAACATATCGCCATCATCGACGAAGGTAAAATTGTCCGGGATAGTGACATGCGATCTTTACTGAACGAAATCAACCAAGAAACTTTCGTGATTTACCTCAAAAACAGTCTAACAGAAACACCGGATGTACCAGAGTTTGCCCTCAACCTGATAGATGAACATACCCTTGAAGCCGTGGTATTGGAAGGACAAAACCTAAACACACTGTTCCAGTGCTTGACCGATATTGGCCTGGAAGTCGTTAGCCTAAAAAACAAATCTAACCGTCTGGAGCAACTCTTTTTAAGATTGGTAAAAGAAGATGGACGCTGAACCTCGCTATGGATTCACACAAATCGCAATGGCACTTTATACAATTGTCTACCGAGAAATCCACCGCTTCTTACGTATCTGGGTACAAACCATTCTGCCGCCCGCCATCACTATGACCCTCTATTTTGTCATTTTCGGAAGTCTAATTGGCTCACGAATTGGGCAAATGGATGGCTTTGACTATATGGATTACATCGTGCCTGGCATCATCATGATGGCCGTTATCAACAGCAGTTATGCGAACGTGGTCTCCTCATTCTATGGAGCGAAGTTTCAAAAACATATAGAAGAGATGCTGGTTTCACCAATGCCCTTAACTATCATTCTAACGGGTTATGTGATTGGGGGCGTGGCCCGAGGACTGTTGGTGGGTTTGGTCGTCACCTTAACCTCTTTAATATTCACTGATCTCAATATTCAATACCCACTGCTTACATTCGCGGTAGTCTTACTCACAGCAATTCTCTTTAGTTTAGCCGGATTTATCAATGGCATCTATGCCAACAGTTTCGATGACATTTCCATTGTTCCCACCTTTGTGCTCACACCCCTAACCTACTTAGGTGGTGTTTTTTATTCCATTAGTCTGTTACCGGGTTTCTGGCAAAAAGTGTCCCATTTAAACCCCATACTTTATATGGTGAATGCCTTTAGATATGGCATTCTAGGCGTATCGGATATCAGTATTCCCACCGCGCTCGGTATCATCCTCATCGTGATTGCCTTGTTATTTTCTTATTGTCTGCATCTGTTGCACATCGGTTACGGTATTCGTACTTAGCAACCAGTAGAGCGTCTTAACTCAATCGCGTTTGCTGAATGTGGGTCAATAGGCCTAGCGACGCTTCTTCAACCAGATCTAATACGCGATCAAAGCCAGAAATCCCCCCATAATAAGGATCAGGCACCTCCCGTTCAGTGCGGTTTACAGCGAATTCCAAGAATAGCTTTACCCGCTTTAAATGCTCATCCGGCCCCAAATCTAATAAATAGGCCAAGTTCGCGCGATCCATCGGCAAGATATAGTCGAACTGGATGAAATCCTCTTCTACCACCTTTCTCGCACGAATATCACTCAGATCATAACCACGGCTCTTCGCCGCCCGCTGTGACCGTTTATCCGGTGCGCCACCCACATGATAACTATGGGTGCCTGCTGAATCGATGCTTATCTTTGACGCCATCCCTGCCTGTTGCACGTGGCTGCGAAAAACACCCTCTGCGGTAGGTGAGCGACATATATTTCCCATACAGACAAATAACACTGAAACCATAATAAACATTAAGACTCTAAATTTTAGGTTAATTTAACTGACCTTCTTGAACGGATAGGAGAATTTTGTCCGAAGGCGTACAATGGTGCAACAAGCAATTTCTTTAATCTTATCTATGAAGCTGGACATCAATCAACTCACGACGCTAATAGGCCAGGAAACAGTTTTCCAAGGTCACCGGTATCGAGTTGTAGAGATCTTAGAAGTAGAACTCGCCGTTATTCTAGAAGCGACTGATCAGCAGGTTGTCCAGGAAGATCAATATGGAGAAAATAGTCGTTGCGTGGCGCGGAGTTTTGTCATCCCAGTTTATGGGCCTGATGGCGAAACATTGAACACCGGTTTTTCTGAACTTGAGTTGATTTCGTTGGAGTAAGGCATCAGTCGCGTTCGAAGAGATGCCGATGATGAGCCAACTGATCACAGACTTACAATCCACCGGCGGGTTGCATCTGGTTTTCCTTGTCGCTCTGTATGACTTCATTGCGCGACATCTCATGACGAAAAGTTTCCACCTCAGTTTCTAATCGTGCCTGTTTAATTCCGGTAATCGGATCTCTTTGCAACAACACGTCAAAGACCCCTTTACTCTTGTATTTTTTCAGGATCTCTTCATTTATCTCCATCATTTCGGAATTCATTCGTTGACAAGATTCTAATTTGCCCTCGGTGGTTTTTAAATCCACTTCAAGGGTGCGGCGAGCCGTTTCTGTCTCTCGGAACTGGGTCACTACCTGTTTGAATTTTTCAACCAATTCTTGACTCTGTTGTCTCAGATCTAACAAGCGATCCGAAAGTTGTTGGGTTTGTTGCGCTAACTTTTCGTTGTTTCCTCGAGAAGTATGCAACATGTTTTTCTGTTTTGCTAAAGTTTTAGACTTTTCCTCAAGTTTTTTCTTCAATTCTTCAATTTCTACTGTGTGTTGATTGAGTTGTTGCTGTAGAGCGTCTCGCTCCATGGTCACCTGTCGCAACATATACTGTAATCTTTGCGATGCGTTGTCACCGGGGGCACGTCTCTCCTCCGCGACTGCGGTACATCCTAACAATACTAGACACAGCGCGCCCAACAGGCGCGGTATGGAGTATCTGTTTAATCTCAAATGCATGGCTTAGCTCCTCACTGAACTCATATCACTTAGAACCTGACATTCAAGTCAATTTGTGCCACATCCACACCAAAGGGTGGCCCATTTATCTCATCCGCACTGAGCCAACGAATAGTCACCCAGGTATTGTCATCCAACCCGTATTGGAATCCGGCTAACCAACCTTCAGTATCAGTCCCTCCGAGATGAAAATCGGAATCGGTGAAAGCGTCCAACACCGCATCTGCCTCTAGATGTTTAAAAGCGAGATAGAACTGCCAGTCCCGATACTTTGTCACAGTTGGCCAGCCTGCCACCAATTTAACTTGATAACCCTCTACTTCCGAGCCAGTGACTTGGATGGCACGACTGCTCACTTCATCTTCTTCATACCCAATATTTTTCACATAGTCCAGATAGAGCACCAAATGATAAGGAGCGAAGTGTGCCAAATCGATCACCAGAGTAGGATTTAATAAATTGTAGTCCGCTGCTAATGCCAATAGATCAGCATCCAAGTCATTGGGGTTGTCCAGAATATCAAACAAAGTATTGCCTTTTTGCATAAACTCTGGCGCAGTTTCCTGAGTTAATAATCCCTCAGGATCGTTAAGCGGATCATTGCGTTGACCAACCAAATTATCGAAATTGTAGTAAGCCACAGCAAAAATCACTTTCGACTGATTGCTGAATACCCAGTCCAGACCGATCTGACTGCCAAACAACCATTTGTCCTGAGCACTGAGTTCTCTTTCTTGCAATGGAAACGCACCTAAGGTCAAAAACATCTTAGGGCCGAATTCACTCACATCTTCCAAGCCGTCGGCGCGAATGAGATTTAGATAAAAAGTCGCCGCTAATCCTTCGAAGCCTAAGTCGCTGTCCCAAACAAGATCAGTGTGCACCCAGGGATTGGGCATGCGGCCACCCCAAAAACTTCCCCATTGAAAGCCCTCAAAGGTATAAGCCTGATAGCGTAAGTAGGCTTGATCCATGACTATTTCGTAGCGATTGCCACTGTTACCTAAAGTTTGATTAGTAGAGATCGGATTCTGAGTATTACCCGTACTTAAACGAAACACTGCCTTAGTATTGGTACTCACTTTGGCATCCAGTCCTAAACGCGCACGCGCTCGAAGGCGTTCACGATCTTCGGTAATGTTCAGAAAAGGTCTATCCGCCTTACCAAATCCGCCAGCATCGTTGATTTCCGATACATCCAGATAGCTGTTGAGTATATTTCTATCGGAATAAGTAATGTTTTCCGCCCTGAGTCGTAGATCCCCTTTTAACTTAATATTTGAGATCCAGCTAGGTAAGGCTTCCGGCACACCCCATCGCTCACTCTTGGCTTGCGCCATTACATCTTGTACCACGTCACTGCGTAATTCACCGCGCAGCTCGGTTCGGATCTGTTCCAACACGAACTCCGGTACATACGGCACACGAACAACGGTTTTATCTTTAGGTGCCGGCTCTTCGATGACCTCAGTCTGATCCGCTACTTCGGTGATCTCTTCTGATGATTCGGCCGAATCAGTACCGGCATCCTCACTAACCCCCTCTTGGGCTTCGACAGCTCCTATATCGGACACATTGCTAGCTGGTTGTTTGTCGAGTTCCTGTTGTTCTCTTTGCAGTTGCTGTGCGGTGGCGCGTTCGGCTCGCTCCAACAGCTCTTTAGCCGCTTGAGGCGAAATCACACCTTCGTCCACGAGGCGTTGCATAAGATTGATCGTAGTATGACGCCACTTGAGCATCTCTACACGATCATCTGCCCATGAGTTCCCCAACATTACAAATAAGATGAGACTGCAAAGTATCTGTTTTAACGTAATCCACACCGACGGTTTTTTATCCTGGGTTTGTTGTCGAGAAATGAACATAAGTGAGGTTAGAACTCCCTTTTAATTCGTAAAGTGATCGTTGGGCCTTCTAATTAGGAGGCATCAATAACATCCATCAAATCAAATAGAAAAATGAGCTTAGTGACGTTTCCCAGCTGATTGTTCATGTAATTTGTGAGAACTGAGTGCGTCTGCCAAAGATCCAGTTAGCCCGCCAAACCGTCTCTACTGTTCTTCCATCACCCCTGAATGTGAGAGGCATCGCACCTAAATGGCAGGAGTGCTAGTGGGCGCAGTCTAATTAGGATGTATTGCAGAAATATTACGTTACTTAAGGAAACCTCGAGCATTGGAACTAAAGTGGTGGTTCCACTGGAATGATTGAGGGACATCCTTTCTGAGACGTCGCTGTCATACAATTGCAATCTCACTTTATTATTCTATTTTCATTTCCAAACAACCAAACACACTGACTGTTAATAGGTTGCTCAATGAACATTGAATATAGTTATGACATTCCATCGAATAGTGAATTCACACCGCAAGTGGAGAGACAACAACCTCAGGAACCTCGACCTCCGGCACTGATGCGCAATGGTTTGCCGGGCGTGGTGCAACATCCCTCACCAACAATGGGATTATTGATGGGAGCCGGCCAGCATGTAAAACCAGATAACTCTCCAAAATATAGTATCTTCGTACTCGATCTGGACGAAGCTACATTGCCTGCCACCAGCATTGAGATAAACTTTTTTGGCCACGGCATTGTACCCAATCCCGCACGACCGGAACGAGCAGCCGTATTTGAAAAGAAAGGCCCAGGCGCCTGCGAAATTGATCTAAAGTCGGGGAAAATGCTGCGAAACATAGAAACCAGCAATAACAGAAGATTCTATGGTCATGGTGCCTATGCACCGGATGGCAAATATTTATATTGTACCGAAACGATAGTTGAAGGAGACTATCAAGGTTTAATCGCGATCCGTGACGCAGATTCTCTCGAGGTGCTCGGTGAGTTTCCTAGCCACGGGGCCTCCCCCCATGACTGTCAGCTAATAGATTCAGGTAATACAATGGTCGTCACCAATGGCGGTGGGACCCTTCACGGAAGGGCACCCAGTGTCACCTATGTGGATGTGGCTTCGGCACAACTATTGGAAAAGATTGAGTTCGATACACCCTACATCAATGCTGGGCATCTGGCCAGGAGCAGCCGCGGCGATTTGGCGGTAGCCTCTGCCTTTCGCGAAGGATTAGTCGGTGAAGAAGCGATTGGGGGTATTAGTATTCAAAAGCAAGGCGGAGAAATGGTTACTATGACTGAACCTCGAGCCTTACTGTCCAAATTATATGGTGAGACCTTAAGCATCTGTATGGACGAACAACGCGGCGTGATCGCAGCCACCACACCATTGGCCGGATTGCTTACATTTTGGGATATCGAAACCGGTCAATTAATACGCCATTATCAAGTAAAAAACCCGAGAGGGATCTGTCTCACTTTGGATGGTCAATATTATGTGCTTAGTTATGGCAACCCAGTGGAACAGATGAGTCTGATCGCAGCCGAGACGCTAGACAAAGTCAACGGCTATGATTTGGCCTGGTTTGGTATGACAGGTTCTCATATATTTAACTATAGCTTGCCGACTGATTTAAGGCAGTGAACAGTCATTGGTTAAATAACGCATTGGGTGCTCACTAATAAGACTGGTTTCTGTGGTCTAGCCCTTCGTTTTGTGAACACCCTACATCCATTAGCGTATTGACTGACCGAAGCCATTCGTTTAGTAGTCCACGCCGAATTGGCGAAGGGCGTCGGTCAATGGGGTGAGAAAGGTTTCATAATGTTTCCAGCGACCGACGCTCGTGTCATACATAGGTTGCCGTACCTGATCGTGACTGGCCGTGGTCACCCAACGGCTGTTGTGGAAATATTCCAGGCAGGCTGGATCCCAATCCAGTTCACAAAACGCCAACAGATCACGGGTCACCATCTCTTGATCGGCTACTAAGTGTTCATAAGAGAGCGTGTAGATTGGTAAAGTAAGTTGTTTATTCCAGTGCTGCATTAAACGAACATACTGTGCATAGTAAATACCTAGATGCTCCAGATCCGTCGCATAAGCATGCTTCATAGTGAAGTGTTGAAAATAGATTGAGAGACAAGTGTCCAGTGCATGGCGGCTGACATGAATCACTCGCGCGTTAGGAAATAATCGTTGAATCAATCCTAAGTATAAAAAGTTCTGCGGCATTTTATCGGTGACATACTTTGCCTCTGCATTGAGCATCTGAAGTTGTTGTAGATAACTCTCTCCATACTGTTCAAATTGATCGTCATCGAGCTGTTGCAGTACCTCTGCATAGCAATTGGTTGCCGGAAACGTCGACTCGATATGATTGACTATATCACCCATGAATGTCAGCTCACCTGCACCGAATACCTCGCCATGGGAAGCTAAAATCTGCTCCACTAAGGAGGTACCTGACCGAGGCATGCCGACAATAAACAATGGGCGTGAGGATTCTAAGCCACGGCCTTGGTTAACATGAACATAATCTGCACTGAATGCTCTGATAGTGGAATCAATACGACTTTGCCAATAGACAGAATCAAAAGGCACTAGATTGAGCCGGTTCGCTTCTTGAATGGTATTAAACGCCTCGTTATATTGCCCGAGCTCATGTAACAATTTACCTTGATTAAATTTAACGGCAATAATATTTTCCGAATCGGCTCCCTCGTCCAGAACTCGATTCAATGCCTCCAAGGCTTGCTGTTGCTCGCTATAGCGACTGCTTAAACGTGCCCATACTTGAGCGGCCACTACCCCGATCTGTTGTTGGTCTCGAAGCTGTTGGATAATTTGATGGGATTGTTCATGATTACCCATGCGCTCGTAAATATCGGCACGTTGTGCCTCTAGCAACTCCTTTGGTAGACCGTGCGCTTGCGCAACATCAATTTGCTTGATCGCGAGCTCATAGTCACCTAGCAGCCTCAACACCCCGATGAGCTGGAAATTAGCATAAGAGTGATCTTGCCGTTGTTGCAGCACGCGTTCGAACCACTGTCGGCTTTGCGCCAGCGCGCCCTGCTGCAAGGTCAAACGCGCTAACCCCAGTTGCGCACGCAACAAGTTTTCGTCGAGGTTGATAGCGGACTGGTAACATTGTTCTGCCAGTTGGAGCTGCCGATTACCCCAATGTACGTCCCCTAGCGCAGCATGTAAGCTGGCAACTTGCGGAAACCGCTGAATCAGTTGTTCATAAAGCTCCTGGGCTTGCGCCCAATGAGACAGTGCCGCGTATGCCTTGGCCAACTGCTCACTCATTCGAGGATCATCCGGTACGAGCTGATGCGCACGTTGGTAAAGCGTCAGCGCCTGTTCAAAGTTCTGATGGACTGCCGCCAAGCGAGCCAGCTCACTGATCAGCCCCACATGATGGGGATCCCGCTTTAGTCCGAGTTGAGCCAGATAGTTGGCTCTAGAATATTCACCAAGCTGAGACCAGGACAGACACATGAGATAACAAAGATCAGGATGTTTCTTTGCTTGCTGTTGAAATGGGCTCAACCATTTTAAAGCCAAAGCAGGCCGGGAATTAGCAAGCGCCTTCTGTGCCTCGTAAAGCGCAACATTCAGGGACTCATCGACGTTTTTGATTGTTCGCTTTGCCATTATTAGCTAGTCACAAGAGGTGAAGATGTTGACCACACATGTCCCTACTCAGCAGGACATTCTTCACCAGGAACACAAGTATTCTCTACCTCTTCGCCAAAGGCTAGGATCTCTACCATTAACATACCCAGGGCCACTTCATCCAAACCGCCCTCTTCAGCCAGATCATCGCCGCCTAAGGACGCATCCTCCGCCATGCTGGCGGCACCGGTGGTTTCGTTGGCCACATTGGTAAGCCCCACC
Organism: Thiotrichaceae bacterium UBA5859; assembly: GCA_002432655.1. Classification (GTDB taxonomy): domain Bacteria; phylum Pseudomonadota; class Gammaproteobacteria; order UBA5859; family UBA5859; genus UBA5859. Next base: position 53,251 of record DJFZ01000054.1, read on the forward strand.
GCCACACTGGCAGGTGCAGTAGGCACGCCCACTGCAGTACCGCCGACTTGTATGGTATCTGCACCCAACACCTGGTTCGCCGCAATGGTTAGGTCGCTACCCACAGTCAAATCTGCATCAAAAGCATTCACCAAACCTCGAGGCGTAAACAAGAATGCATTCCCTCCGGCTTTGAGTCCGCTGCCGGTGACTGCGGGTGGAAACTCCGTGATCAATAGTCCAGATTCAGGATCAAGTCGTGTCACCGGTGGTGGCAGACTGGCTACGGTAGAGGCACCTCGCCCCGCATCAATATTGCCGTTAGAAGACCAGATCAAGAGATCATCTTTCTCAGAAAATACTCGAGTAGAATTGACTAATAAATCTTGATCTACAAAGATATTGACATCACCACTACGACGCGCCGTGATTCCCAACTCGCTAGTCTCTTTGGCAATCACTCCAGAGTCTGCGGCCCCTGCATTGATACCGCCACCAGGCACAAGCATATTTATGTCTCCACCCGCACCGGTTTGGATCTGACTTAATATTAAACTAATACCTCCTTCTCGATTGGGACTAGGAAAGAGCAAATCTATAGCCTCATAGCCTGCAACAAAATTGTCTGTTAAATCTTCCCTATCTGTACTAGCCAGAGCACCGGTTTCCAGCAGCTCTCGAAAAAAGTCTTGCACCACCCAAGTCTGTAATTGTGCATTAGCAGGAAAATTCAGTTCAGCTAATATTTGCTTTCTCTTTGCTATACTCAACGCGAGAAAACGTGCGGCATGTTGTACCCTAAGTTGCAACGCTTCAGGCAACGCAGTAAAGGCCACCTCTTCGGTTCGAAAAACTGGATCATTCGCATCACTCGATAGTTGACGCACTTCATCAGACAAAGTTTTTGCCATATCTGCAGGAAGCTCATCCAACCTCAATGCTCTATCCTGGGCAAATGCGACATCATTGGCCAACAGTTGAGAAAAATCCGGTGCATTCATCTCATTCAACAAACTATCGAACTGAGAGAGAGATCCCTCACCTAAATAGGCCAGGAAGGTTCCAGGATAATGCAACGCATACTCATCAACGGCAACACCGGCATCGCCGATACCAGCCAATAAAGTCAGTGAGGCACCGGTCTCAGCCAAACTGATATTTTCGAGGTTACCAATGGTCTTAATACCAAGCGACGTGCCCAAACTAATTTGACGACCAGCGGACACCAATGCCGCACCCGGCCCGGCTATGTCAATTCCTCTAAAGTCGGTGCTACTAAATACGCCCGTTGAGGAACGTAATGTCGAATAAAATATATCCTCTCCTGCACTAATCAGAGTGAAGTCGGAGTCTTGAATATTCTGTATCTTCAGGGTCACATTAGCAATGTCTTCGGCCGCCCGAAACATCGATGCTTTAGCAAAATCAAAGAGGATGACACCTGATTCATCTCCATCCTTAGAGCCGATATTGCCTTCCAGTGACACCACTCGATTGGGTTGCTTATCAGTCTCATGAACTGGGCGCTCTGCATGCCTGGTCAGTACCTCTATCTCATACTGCCGAATCGATTTTTCACCTACAGGTAAGTACAAAGAGGGATAGAGTGTGGGTTCCACATCAGATTGACGTATGAATATTTCATTGGCCTTAGTAGATCTTATGTCTCCTTTGGCCAATAGTTCAAATTGACCCACCGCACTCGGAAACAGACTAAGACTAGACGCCAGTAAAACATCCTCTTCAAAAGAGATCGCGGTAAGAGAGGGAGCTAACAGCCGAGACGCAGCGATATCTGATACTGTTGTATTGTCAATATCCTCAAATTCTCCTTGAGCTTCAGATAAGGTCACCGACCCAGAGAGACTTTTCAAGCTTAACTTCGCAGTGGGCGAATAGTTCAAGAAATTGGTAACAATTGGCGTCAGATTAGTAACTTGAGCACGTGTTTTCCTCAGATAATTCAGCTGCGCCTGACTTTGCTGTATCACATAGGGTTCAACCACACCACCGGTTTGTAAATCACCGTTCGATAACCAATTAACCGAAGAGTCCCCACTTAAATATAAAATCGGCGCAACACCGTTGCTTCCGACCAAGGTTTGCTCCTGTACCAAGATATTAGCGTTGCTGTCTCCAAGATAGAGATAACCGCCCGCAATATCTCTACCTACACGCAGATCTAACGCACCGCCTCCTGCTGTAACAAGCTGCGGGTCAGGAGATTCTTTGAACCCAAAAAACTCTTGACTCTCCACCTCTACTCCCGAGATTGCTCGAGTATTGGTGGGAATAGCGATGGCTATGTCCTTCAGAGTACCCCCTACCTCAATCTGCACGCTTCCGCCACCCAAAGCACCGATAGCATCGTCAAAATGATCGAATGCGATGGCGATATGGGTAGGTGCAGCGCCAAAATTAGGATTTGCTTCTGGTAGGCCAATTCGGCGCTGCCAGATAGTAGGCAACCGCTGCAAATTCTGTGCAACCAGATTATTTCCCACTTGAATTCGCACATTGCCGCCATTTTCTGCGAACTGCGCCCTTCCTAAAAGCTCGTGCAACATACCGTCTAACCACTGCTCTACTGTGGGAACATCCAGGGGTACTGAATAGGCCTGTAGCGGCGCAATCTGGTCAATAATAGCTTGGACATCTGCCTGGGTTTCCTCAATCATCTGTGCGGAGATGCCTGGATTTTCTCCCGCAGTATATATTTCACTGCCACTAGCCAGACTTATATCCTTCGCTACCATCAGATCAATATCCGCAGTGCCTGTACGAATTAGACTATCCTCCTGTAAATAGAGACTACCGGTACTACCTAGGCTGGTAATCGAACTACTTGCCAGATCGGCGCCGGCACTAATGCGATAACGCCAACTCTCCCCCGTAGCTAAACGATCAATTTTGGTCATTTCTTCTGGTAAACGGTTAAAGTAAGAGCTATCTAAATTGAAATTAACTATTATGAGATCTTCAAAAAAAGCATCAGAAAGATTAGCTGTAAAATCGATATCCCCAGCTGCTCGCAAGGTCAGCACACCAGGCAAGTTATTTTGGGTACCAAAATGCCAGCCGTTGTAAAAATCCCAATTATCCTGCAATACTAAGTCACCGGAGCTCTCGACATTTAACCCGGGAATCAATCTCCAATTAGCAAGGTTGCTAGTATCGATAGTGCCAGTTTCCACATCGTTGACAAACCCTGCTAGCGCCACTTGCCATTGCGTCAGTTCATGACTGGTCAATCTACTGACTTCAGCATTGGGATCAAATCCAGCATCGCGTATATTATTAGTGGCTACCAGATCTGTTATCCGGGCACCTGTCGACTGCGCGGACAAATCCCCAATTAAAACAGCATCTATGATCCCATCCTGATCTAAGTCCTGCTGCCGGGTATGGACAAATACTTGGCCACCTCTACCGCCTGCGCCCCCGGACACATCAATCTCACTTCCGGCACGCAAGTCCACCCTGTCTCGACTACCGTTTACATCGTCTTCATCTGAGTCTAGTGCAATCAAGTCTACTCGTCCGCCGTCTGCATTGGCCCCACTCGCACCAGCGAAAATCTTAGCACCCGATAGCAACTCCAATTCATCTCCAGCGGCCAACTCCACTAAGCCGCCTCGCTCAGAATGCGCATTTAAAGTACCGGCGACACGGATGGAGCCGGTATCCGAAACCAAATAGAATTGTTCTGCCGATAGCTGCTGATCAGCGGCCACCAAGATGTCTTGTTGTCGAAGTCGAATAGCTTGTCGCCTTTGAAATCCTCCATTCACTAGCAGTGGATGTAGTAGACTCATGGCGTCAGTGACTGAACCATCGATACTAGTCAAACGATCTGCATTCAGTGAAAACCTTCCACTGCTCGCTTGTGAATCTTTGGCTTCTATCTTAGCCAGCGGTGATAATTTCAAGCCCCCTGACGAAGCTTCAATTTGAATCGATCCCGCAGAGCTATCCACGCCACCGCTGGAGGCGTTCAAAATGACATTGTCCTCAATCAAGACAGATCCTGTCTCAGTTGATAGGGAGATCTCACCTCCTGGGCTGCTGACTGTAAGGTCACTGAATGAAAAGCTTTGGCCAGCGACATTTATCTCTGCCCCTGTTCTCAGAGTCAGGGTGGGATTAGTCGGCTGCACTTGAGTACCAGCAAGTTGGCGTAAATTAAAATGACCCGAAGGCAGTTGTACCCTGCTGGCGAAATCCACTTCAGAGCCAGTAAAAATGAGGTTTGCGCCCAGGCCAGATTTGAATTCAGATAGTGGACCTGAAGTGGATGGTGTCGCCACAGTTAAACTCTGCTGCGCCCTTACCTGCGCCTGACTGCCTGCTGCTGCAGTGATTAGCGGCGTTTTCACATTCAGTTTTCCATCGGCCAAGAGTTGACTCTCACCGTCAAAATGCCAGCCCCTTGTCGCGTCCAAGTCTACTGCCTCAAACCCTGACAGGTAAAAATCCCCGTCCTCCTGAACAAACTGATTGGCCTGCAACTTTAACTTAGAATTCACTTCGGCTTTTTCAGAATGAGTCGTAAGCGGTATGGATGAGAGGTTCGAAAACTGGATCTCATCTGCCGCAAGTAGTGCGATCTGATCGGCATTGTTATTACCCTGAAGTCCAGGTGCGTTGAATTCAAGTTGAGCAAACTGTAGTGGTTGGTTTGTACTACTATCGCCCAATGCTCCCCGCACAGAGATAGGATTATCACTGCGCAAACTCAATCGACTGCCCTGTAGTTCGGATAAGATTTCCCTGTCTAATCGCAGACCTTGCACAGAACCCAGATCATTGACCACGCCTAGAAAGATGAGCGGCGCGCCCATACGTAGTACGCCTCCGTTGGCCGCTAAAGTAGCCTGAATATCCGCATCCCCCGCAGACTCAAGCAACAAAGTGCCCCCACTTGTTTCCAGCTGTACATTATCGGCTACCGATAGTGCCACATCGGTCGTCCCTAACTGGCCATCACTAACAAAAGAGATATCTCGATTTGAGACTGCCAACAGTGCGCCCGGTTGTAAAAGAGTAAGCTGTTCCTCTTTTGTACTAGATGGTGGTGACGTTGACCGTATCTCAGTTTTCAGGGTGGCGCTCGCATCCACTTCCACCTCCGTGGCAACCAATAATAGTTCTGGTAAACTTAATTTCACACCTGCTTCTAAGCGCACCGACTCTGCTGTAATTTGTAGGGCAGTACCCTCTTCGGTCAATTGTCGGTGGCCACCTACTAACAGACTATCGGCGCCTAAACCACTGAGATTGGCATCAGTGAGTACAATGCCGCCCACATCCACATTGCTGCCATTTGCAACAATGGTGATTTTCTCTCCCAATAGATCCACTTCAGAACCACGTCCCAATAGTGTGTCACTGGTGCGCAAAGCACCGGCGAGTTGCAGACTATTGCTCGCTGCGATAGTGAGCGCTCCTCCATCTTTTGGGGTACGCACAAGAGTTTCGTCGATAAATTCGGACAGTTCAGTTTGGATGAAATTACCCCGAGCAGCGACCGCATCCGCATCCAGAACCACAAATCCCTGACGCCTCCTCGGTTTAAATCCACCATAACTGCCGATGCGTCCCGCGACTAAGGGCAAACCACCCCGAATACTAAACGCGCGCTCCGTTGATAGATCCTGTGTGCCTGGTTCGGGCGTGACAAGATAACCTCCAAATAGTGCATATCGGGCAGGTAATACTGCATAAGCACCCGCATCAAGGCCGGGTAGCGATTTTTCAAGATAAAAGGTATCCCCTAATGAGATACCCTGTACCGATTCTGCGGCCGGACTGAGCATGGGGTCAAAGGGTGCCATACCGGAGATCCCTGGAACAATAGCGAAAGATTCGTTTGCTTCCTGCCAATCTTCAAAATCTAAATGCGCCAATAAAATATCCCGACTGCCTTCGGGACCGGCCTGAAATTCAGTTGCCAAGGCCTGACCACCACCCAATAAATTAAACTCCGCACCCTCTTCCACACTAATATCGGGTGCGGCAAGAGTTAGTTTTTGTGCAGGGAAACTACGCTCAAAATTTGCATTTCGTACATCTTCTACAAAGAGGATGGGATTATTGTTACCCACTTGCTCAAAGGCAAAACTGTATACCAGATCCCCTCCCGCCTGAATTTCACCAAAGGGAGCGCGAACACCTAAGGCCGAAGTACTGGTTTCACTTCCAGATAACAGGGACAAGGACTTATCTGCCTCAAGATTGATTGAGCCCAGAGGCGCACGCAACCTGGTGCTACTGGTGATTTCCCCAGCTTGTACTGTTAATTGTCCACCAATGGAGAGTGGCTGGGAGGCTAGACTACCGGAAGCACTAAAATTCACCTCCGACTCTTCACCCAATACCTGAATATGGTATTCGGACAAGGTGGTGGGATAGATCTGAGCAGCTTGAATGGATAGCAGTCCCGCAGTATCAAGGGAGCCTTGCAAACTATTCAAAGAGCCACCCGCAACGGATGCCGCCGTGCCGCGCAAACGCACGTCGTTATCCACAACTAAGCTCATACCCGGTAAATTGTTCTCACTATCACCAAACCCTTGGGTGACCAACTCACCTACCAACTCAAGATAGTCTGCGGCCACCCTAACCTGACCCGCTCCAGAGGAAGAGGCCAACTGTAGAGTCTCATTATTTTTTGTCAGTTTCGGCACGGCGTTGGTCAGTTTCGTCACCTTCATTTGCGATCCCAAACTGACAACCGGCGCGCTTAATTGCACCGTAGCATCGGTGGTCCGCAACAATGGCGTATCCAATTGGATGGTGCCTGCCAACTGTAAATTCAGATCTTCAGGAAAGCTCATCAACGCTAATGAGTCTATGGTTGATATAGCATCTGAGCGACCCTCAGTGGAGGGCCTAACAGTTACCTTAAGTGTGTCAAAGCCTCCCTGAGCAAGCTGTGTGACCGGTAAATATGCTTTGCCATTGAGTTCAGGATCTATCTCCACGCCCGCCTCTGGCATCACACCGTTATAATTATCGAAGACTACTTCTCGTGCTCCCCGCGGGTAAGAGTCCGGTGTTAACTCAGTTAGAAACCTGACGACTTCGATTCGACGTCTTTGGGGATCCAAACTGAATTCAAATTGACCACCCAGCATATCAATTGCGGCAGCTTGACCACTAAGTTGTCCCTCATAGATTAGGGTTTCTGCGGCAATCAGTTCTACCGACCCTGCTTGACTTGCCACCAATTCGGGTAGCACCACCCCGTTGTTCTGTTTGATACCTATCGTTTCTGCCACTGCATCCACGCTGATGCGAGAACCACTCTCGGCCACGATTGAGCCTTCTATCGCCTCTAATCTGATCTGCCCAGCATCCAATACTTCACCCTGGCGCAAACTTAACGGATCCACTTCCGGTAGTCGGCTGGCACCATTGGCTGATAGATTGGCAGTAGAAGAGAGCCAGAGCATTTTTGCTGAATCGTATTTTCTTTGGGAGTCAGAAGCTAGCTTCAGGTCAATTTGACCAGCAGGCATGTCTATCGCTCCCTCTATGAACATGCTGCCCTCTGATGAAAATGATAGATGTGCACCCAAATCGCCTTCAATCGAGGCCCCTGCACCCATATAAAAATCCGGATTGGAGGTGTCTACTCCAAATTGACTCACCAGCGTCAGTGCGACTGGAGCAATGCGTTCATCCGGCAACCGCAAGATACTCACTTCGCCTGCGAGAGCGGCGCCATCAAGCTGATCCAAAATTTCAGATTTTGGCGGTAAAAAGAAGTTGCTTTGTGTCAGCCGAATACGGCTATTCTCAGCGATGGATAGGCCATTGTCATTCGCAACAAGTGTTATATTTTCAAACCCACCCTTGCTAAATGTATCCGCTGCAACTAAAAGTCGTTTACCGGTAGCTGTCGTGGCGCTCGTATCTGTTGCAACAGCTTCTATCTGGCTAAATTGCCGACTTCCTAACAAGGTTGCATCTGTTGGTGCAACAGAGCCTGGTGGCGTAACGATGTCAATAGCTTGGGTTTCTATCTGTAGCGTAGCGCCATGTTCGAATCCGAACCCTCGTAGCTCAGCACCTAGTTTCAGTGCAGTGGAAACACCATTGTCAAATAGTTGATCGTTTTTCAGAACAATCTGACCACCGTTACCTAGCTGTAGATCCCTCTCGTATGTAAAATGCGCGCCTGCACTCACATCCAGTAGACTGCCTTCTGCCAGATATAATGAAGCTTGTGATTCTAAATGAACACCACCACCATCAATCGCGATTGGCGTGTCGGCATCTACTCCCTTTGGATTCAAATAGTCGTTACTCCAGTGACCGGCCGTATTCAGCACCGCGTCTTCATCTACTTTTATCCAAACTTCATCCAGTGGGTAATTACCGTCATCAAAATTCTCTGCGAAAAGATCAATCTGTCCACTAGGTAAATTTAAATCGGCAGCCACTTCCACCTGAGTACCGACGACTTCTAAGTGTGCGCCCGGGAGAAAATCTAATGACTGTTCAAAGACAATGGCGCCCTTGTTTTCCAAAGACAAATGGGCGACACCAGAATTTGTTAACAGCGAAGAGCTCAAGACTATAGGTGTCGGATCAATGCCAATGGATTCTTCCAACTGTTGCTGGGTGCGACTATCAATATATAGTGACTGCAACGATTTCTGGGTGAGCTCAATTGCTAAAGTACCGCCCAACGCGCGTTGTTGGTAGGGTCGATTCAAACTGTCTTGCCAATTGAAGTCCGGCAACTGTCGCTGCCATTTGCCTGATATTGAAAATGCTACTAAGTCACCATCAAACTTCATTTCTCTGGCTTGAATGGCAAGCTGACCAGCATCTTTGCCTTCGATATAGCCCGGTTCTACTCGATAGAATTGAGGGAAAGGATTGAAGGTCTCAGTCACACCCCACTTTTCATAAGCCACTTCAAACTCACCAAGTAGCGAAGAAAAGACCATATCCGGCCGCGCTTCGCTAATATCCAGTAGTTGTCCGCCAATAGTGATCAATCGGGTCGTATTCAAACGCGAAGCTGTATAGGTTACTTGGCCGCCGCTTATATCAAGTTGTGCACCCGCATCAATCGTGAGCTTGCCGAGTGACGCATCGATCTCAATTGAACCACCTAATGACAAGCGTTCATTGACGCTACGATTGACCAGTTGTTGTAGATTATCATCGTCAATCACGGAAGTACCCTGACGCACATCAATGGCTAACAGCTGATTTCGTAATATCCCATCCCTTTGCAAGGGTGAGTCTGCTAATTGAATGGCGCGTGCACGTACCTCAACTACATTTCGGCTCACCGGCACCACAGTACTATCATCACCAGATACATCAATGGATGCACCAGACTGTATCCAGACTGTTGCATCTTCTACCGCTTTAGTAGTCACCAAATCATTCGGTTTAGTGCTGATAGACACTTCACCACCTGGCGCATAAATCCGACTACCCGACTCCATCAGGATATCTTTCCCGGACATCTGCACCTGTGACAGAGGTTGCGCCAATGAATCTGACACCAACTCTTCTACCTCAGTAGTCACAACCTCAGTCAAACTGTTTAAGCCTAGAGTTACCTCTCCTAAGTTGTCTGCTAATGGAATTTTAGAGCCACTTTTCAGCTGAAAACTGGACACTGTATCTCGTGCATGCAGATACACCGATCCGTTCAAAGTACTGCTGGTAGTGGCTCGGGCCACTCCCTGCTGATTCACAGCTAAACCCACCATAGTGACATTGCCCTGATCAGCAAATAGGGTACCGCTATTGGTGGCGGTGCCACCTAAATTCACCTCTACCAGCAACCCCCTAAGATCTTCATCAGTTGAAGCTGCCAAATAGACCTTATCTTGTGCCGCCGCCAGAATTGTTTGACCCTGGGGTGTTTCAATGGTGCCACCGTTGAACACTTCTGGTGCCACCAACATCACACGCCCACCTTGTGCAGACTGTATAACTGCACCTGCTTCCACAATCAGAGATCCAGCGGCATCCTCTCCTAAGTGCTGAAATGATGGTGTCTGCAGCGCAACGTTATCATTTTCAGCTGCCTGTAATGTATTAACGATGCCTGCTCCATCGAACACCTGCTGCTCGATATCCAGGGTGGAAGCAATCAAACTATGTACATTGACTTGCGCATTTGGCGTAAACAGCAGACCATTCTGGTTGATGATATAGATTTGACCGTTAGCCGTTAAGCGACCGTCGATAACGCTACTGCTCTCTCCCATAACACGATTTAATGCAATCGAGCTGGACTGCGGTTGCAGAAACCGTACTTCGTTATTGGCGCCACGAATATCGAAGCTCTGCCAGTTCAAAGTCGCACGTTCGTCAGTTTGCAAGATCTCCATGGTCTGGCCGCCAAATTGGTTCGGCACAAGGGCTGAAGGAAGTTGCGCGCCAGTAAATGGCAGCAGATTGCCACCGCTGTCTCTCAATGGCTGAGGAAAGTTTTCCGCATGAGAAGACCTACTAATACTCAGTAGTGCTGCTAACATTAAGCAAGCAACCGAGCATAAGCACGACACTTTACGAGCCAGGCCCATCACCTTTTGTTTGTTATCTATTATATTCATGCGCAAAAATGACTACCGCGATGAGAAAGAAAGCTAGTCTGAACCAGCGAATATTTTATGACGCAAGGAATTTTAGCGAATTATTAATTCGCTTATAAGACAAGAGAAAAAATTTAATCTAACTGTCACAATAGGCTGTCGATGCAAAAAAAAAACGGAACCCCTAAGGGTTCCGTATAGGATTTTGCTAAATGGTCATTGCAACCATAAGAGTAGTTTTATCTAATTTAAGGGACGTAGTTACGTAATGGTTGGCAGCTATTGGCATCCCCGCTATTGTCTTGACGGGCAAAACCGGTAGCCGGCTTAGCCAAAGTGAAAGATGCATCCGGAGAGGAAGTCGGTAACAGGAAGCCACCTTGCCACTCATCAGCAGTACCAGAAAGCACCTCAAACTGGGTGTTAGTGACAGCGATATCACCTGTGGTCAACAGACTGTTCCATTTGGCAAAGAACTCAGCAATAGCAGCCTCTTCAGTGGCGTCCACTGCAACGGTTCTCACACCGCCGGTGACATAAGTATCAGTAGCATCGACTACGTTAGCCGGAGGAGTAATACCCGTGAAAGCAGGTGCAGCAGTACGACCTTGGAAGCTAAGGTAGTACATTTGGCTTTGGTCCAGACCTGCATGAGCATTTTGCAATGTAGGCGTCACACCGTCTACTTTCACAAAACGGAAGTCACGTGCAAAGGTTGGATTCTTTTCCAAACTTTGGTAACCCATAGCGAATCCAGTTTGGCCTACCGGAACGGCTGGGAAGGTATCTGCGCCGTCATCATAACCAGTGCCGTTTTCCAAAGCGTGTAAACATTTAGACAAATCGGAAGAGCCGGAGTTCTCAAAGAATGAAGACAATGGTCCTATGTTTCTTCCACCAGTCATGGGTATGCTGTCTGTTGTGCAATTTGTGCGCATATAATGAATCATATGCTGCGCATGAGTGCCCGAGCCTTGCATGCGACGACAGACGTTAACTTTTTTGGGGAATGCGCCGGTGTCGATGGTTTTACCAAACACTGGAAAATCTTCCCAATCTTTTAAATCACCGGAAAAAGCTGCACGCACCAACGGCTTGGGAATAGTAGGCATACAGTCGGCACGCTCACGATCATCTGGTGAGTCGTCGCAACTGGCGTCCAGTTTATACTCTCCATAGGGTCCCGCAGCAGCGAGGCCAATCTGATCGTCTTGCAGCTCATTACGGAAAGATTCAGTCACAACGACGCCGAAGTTTAATCCAGGACCGGCCTTGGCAGGCAAGTTACCACGATCCACATAGTCTACCGGTGCAGAACCTGGCTGCCCTGCTTTGGCAGACAAAACAGCAAGCTCACCAACAAACTTATTCGGTTCAACGTCGGAAATACCCCCGTCAGAAATCTGTGATTTCACATCACCGCTACCGCATTCATACAGATCCCAAGAATAACCATTGGCTGCAGTGTTGCCCGCACTGCTGAGGGCACAAGGACCACTAGCAGTGGCGTCCAAGTGATCATTTTCCAGCCCTTCACTAATCGGGGTCACACCAGTGGCAGAGCCGCCATCATACTTGTAGATTGCCATTGTTTTACCGGCCAATGCGGCACTAAATGCTGAGGAAGCTTTACAGTGCACTACCCAATGGTCGTCCTGGGTCATTAACACTCCGGGCGCAGGTGCAGTATTGACCGTATCCACATAGACATCAATAAAATTTCCCGCAACAGCAGGGTCAGCACAATAGTTCTGCACAGCCGTTTCACGCAAAAAGTTCGTGGGTGCGGTGGCGCCACCGACAAAGATCTCCACGTCCGCTCCCAGTGCTCCGGCATGGGCGTTTCCAGCGCAAGCAGCCGTCACTGCGATTGCTAAGGCATTACGTTTGATATTCATACAATAACTCTCCTTGAAAATAATAGACCAACTTAGGCCAATGCAGCCTTAGGACGTCGAGCCACACCGAATAAGCCTAAGAGTGCAGAGCCCAATAACCAAGCCGCGGCCGGTAGTGGCACCGCATTGGCAGCAAAGGTGATTTTGTTATTGGTTTGATCCAACAACCACCAACCTAAAAGTGTGGGGCCAGAAATCACATCGTCCTGATATGCGTCATAAACATCCACAAAAAATGGTATGAGAACGCCAGCCATATCATCAGCGATAAAGGTAGAGTTACCGCCGTATTTTTGTCCTATGCTGGGTGCTCCAGCAAAGGCCGCAGACACGTCCTTTGTAGCGTTCAAATCTGTGTTTAGATTTGCGGCAAAAGCATTCATTTTTGTCCAAACCGCAGTTACACTGGAATCCGCACGCAGCTCTGCACCATTGTTCTCACTATTGGTATAGAGAGTACGGTTATCTGTATAAGTTGGGTCGGTATATACACCATATGCTTGCATCCTAAACTGACCATTAGGATTGGCATTGTTAGCAAAAAAGTCCGCTATTTGACCACCGTCAGCGATGTCCGCACCACCAGCACTGCTAATAGTAAAACCGTCATAAGCCAAAGGGTTGGCCGCCATATCTTTCGCAGAGATGTTGGTATTGACACCATAATATGCGGTGGTAATGTTGGAGTCATCTCGAGAGGTAACCGTCAAAAATACATCTCCATCACCAATTGCAAAATTATTTGGTGTGAAAATTTGATCCGCTTGGGCTACGCCAGCAGCGAGAACCAATGAGGCTGCCACTGCAGTCTGCTTTAAAACTGTTTTCATTAAAAAACTCCTGTCATGTTAGAAAGCTTTCATGGAAGTTAACTTGCACAAACAAATTATTCATTCGTGCCTGTTTGACGGTACCGACAGCGCTTAAACTGAGCGCTTTATCAAACAGCGGCCTTAGTATCCGAGCTAATGTTTAATTTCTGTTGAATGATATGTGAAGTGTTTGTGACGTGTTCTAGAATTGGCACATACATAATTATTTGATTTGTGATCTATTCGTATTACATATGTTAGTAATAGGTTATCTACTAGATGACTTCTTTATCCCAACTTAATATGGACACATATTCATAACTGATTGGTTAAAATTGATAACGCAAATTGAAATGCCATCGATCTTCATCTGCCAACACACTAGCCGAATCCTTCCGCGCCTGTGCCCAATCCGCTTGTGCTGAAAAGTTAGAACGAGTTTGCAAGCGAAATCCCACACCTAGACTGTATAGTTCGGAATGTTCTGCTTCACCAGGTAAAAGTGCATTGCTTTTCACACTGCCATAATCAGAAAACAGTAATGCATGTAAATCATTTATGCGAAAACGACCCAATCCAGGTACCGCAGGCGTGTGCCACTCTAAACTGGTAGTGGCGCCTGTATCTCCTAATTGTTGGGATGAATAATAACCGCGCACTGTATCTACCCCACCTACAGAAAACTGCTCGTTGTTGATCAGAGGCTGATCCGAATACTGGCCCTGTAAACGCGCCACTAATCTACCCACTCTGCCCAGTTCACGCTGAGCACTTAGTTGAACAGTCCAGTAAAAAAAGTTGGGCCGCGCTTTGAATCTTTTATCCTCGAATTCTTCTTCGTTCGCACCTAATCCGCGCAGGGCAAAATGGGCGCCTAGGGAGAAACTTATGTTCGTTTGCTGATTGGCAGAAAATCCTCGATATTCGACAGCTACTTTGCTGAACTCGATGGGCGTCAACAGTGTACCTCCCCCCAACAGTGCTACTTCTTCCTCCACATCTTTGTGGTCCAAGCCAAAAGAGATGGAGTGAAAATATTCCACCAGAGGTTTCAAGGTGCGAACCATTCGCAGCCCAATGATCTCCCCTCTACCCAACACCCGTAGGGCGTTGGCGCCACTGATATCGCTTTGGGAATCAGAATCGATGGCGTAAGCCACCAATTGATTACCTTGCCCCATCGGCAGGCTGTAACTGATAGACCACACGTCTACTTCCTCCGACTCTTCCGGTGCCGTTTGCCAAGTGACGCTGGCAGAATGATACTGCTGCCATAAGTTGTTATAGCTTAGATTGGTGACCAATCGCGTACGGGAAGTATCTTTGGTATTGCGGTCGTTAAGCTCGATGCTGCCATGTACGGGCAAGCGATCCTTTACTTTGAGATCTACATCCAAGGTGCCCGTTGTTCTTCCTGCTTTAAAAATAGGCGTAATGTTGCGATCCGAGGTCTGCATACCCAAGCGACCCAGCTCCTGCTGTAGTGTGGGGAAATGAGGCACATTACCCGGCCTCACTTGACCTACTTCAGCTCTGATATCCGTTGGGGAGTAATAGCGCGCACCCAACACTGCGAGGTTGGCCACCGTGCCTTCGGTCACATGTAGACGTACCACGCCTGCTTTGACTTCCTGCTCAGGTATAGACACCACCACCGTCTGATAGCCTTGACCATGATAGAGTTTTTCCAGAGTAAGCCGAATAGCTTCTATATCTGCCAGACTTTTTCCCGTACCCAAGTGAGGGTAGACCACGCGCTCGATGAGGTGCCCCGGTAGTAAATTATTACCGCTGATCTGCAGTTCAAACACATCAAATTCCACAGGATCCGCTTCGGCAACGGGCTGGCGGGCCTCGGTGGCAGTCTCAGATGGAATAGCACCCCCGGTGATTCCTGCTTCTTCGCTGGCTAAACGCTGTTCTGTCGAAGGTGTTTGCGCGTTGTTTTTCTGTTCTCGAGATCCCTCATCGAATTCGGTTAGATTGTCACCATTCGAGTGAGACCTTACCGATTGAGTCTGAGACGTTCGAGACTCGCGCAACTCGGCTGATTTTGCTTCCAGTTTTTCAGGTGCCTCCTCTGCGATGACCATGGCGGGTAACGCCAGTATCGTGAGCAAGGTGAATTGAATGATACGCTGTGCCATCGTGATACTAATTTTTTCGCCTACTTCATCCGTCGCCCAACTTAACAGATCGGAGTCATTGGAAAGTCGCTCAAACTGTGTCAGATAAGTCATCTACCACTAAGCGACATAGACCCGTTTTCTTCGATTAGGGTTTGGACAAACAGAACTGTGTTATTCGATAAAATGAAAATCAGTGAATGTGTCAACTTCAGAGACGCATTGATACACCTGGTATATTACAATCTGATGAACCAAATTTATGTTGAGTGTTAAAAGCAAACTTAAAGATCGATTTTAACAGCAGGATGCTCGGTCTTCGCCACTGGGACTGCCAATTCTGGCGCAAATCAGGTAGAGTGCGCCACGAAAATTTTTTTAAGCCAATATGATTCAGTTTTATAGTGAGACCACAATGTTGAAATACTTATTCTCAATTATCATAGCCACTATTGCTTTTGTCGGGCTCACTGCTTGTGAGCAGGAAAAGGCCACGCCACCTTCAATCCCCGCGCTGGTGGTGGACCTAAGTGCTATCGCCGGGGCGCTAGGTGCGGACGATCAGATCCAGCAAAAACTGAATGAGGCAGAGAAACAACTCAATAGCCAGCTGAATGAAATCAGCTCTAATCTCACCTCTCAGTTAAAGGAAAAACAGACAGAGTTAAATCAGAAATCGAAAAAAGATCAGACCACTTTGGAAGAGCTGACACGAGCGGCAAATTTACAACTATTGGAAAGCCAGGAACGCGCACGCGCTCAGGCCAATCAATATAAACTTCAGTTGGTGGAGGATTTCCGCCGCCAAGTTTTAGCTGCAGCGCTGCCCATAGCGGAAACAAGAGGCGCGCTCAGCGTGGTAACAGCACACGCCAATTTGCTCTGGTATGACCCCAGTATAGACATCACCGACGAGGTGATTGGTGTGATGCGGGAGTTACCCATCACTATTGATGTACCGACGACCGTCTCTAATCACACCACAGAGAACAAGCCGACTAGCAGCGATGACTCCACAGAACACGGTGACACCAAAGAGGAGTAACAACAGAATTGATTGACGAGATCAACTCAGCATGACGCAGAAGATGACAGGTAAATTCTAAGTGAATAAAAACACCAAAGAGTGACAGAAACCCTCTTACCCTGTCGCTAAAGCAGCTGACAAAACGACAGTCGGTCAGCACGGCTCATTGCCAGCGACTAACTATTTTTGATGAGTATTTCCACTCGGCGATTAGTGGCCTTTCCTTCAGGAGTATTGTTCGATACCACAGGTTGTAACTCACCCCTACCAATTGAAGAGACTCGCTCAGAGCCGATGCCACTGACCTCTACGAGAAATTTCTCGACTGCCCCTGCGCGCGCTTCGGACAATTTTAAGTTGTACAATTCTCGTCCTGAACTGTCCGTATGACCGGAGATCAACACTCTGGCGGTGGGGAATAATTCAATTCCCATTTTTAGTTTATTCAATAGCACATAGTTCTTCGGTTGTATGTCACTTTTACCCGGCATAAAATCAAATCCGTGTGCACGGATGAGAATATCATCGCCTTGACGCAACACCTGGGCTTCTCCCCCAGAAAACATATTTTTGATGCGAATAAATTTGCTGTCGAACGCTCGATTTCTCAACCGTTCTTCGCTAGCCGCGCGCACCATCGAAGCTAAATCCCTCTCTTTCTCGGCCATCTCTTGCGCATAAGATTTCTCTAGCACCTCAAGCTGCTCCAGAAGTGCCGCATTGTCCCGCATCACCATGTCCACTTGACGCCTGAGTTCAGATATCACGATTTGATTGCCTAGGGTGAAGGGAGGATCGGGTTCAATGGTGGCGATCACATGGGATAATTGTGATTGATACCAGAGAATCATCTCTTCCTCACTCATTTTATTCTGCTTAAAGTGGTGCAAAAGGTTAACAATTTGAGTGGACTTAGCAGTTAAGTTAATGGCTTCATCCGCATGCTTCGAAGCTTCCGCAGTGGCACGTCGATCTACTTCTAACACTTTTTCCGCCATCTGGATCTGATCGGCGGCCTGTTGCATGGTTTTTGGTGCCAATTTGTCTACCTTTTGCGTTTTCGCCAATTGAAATGCGATCTTAGCTTGATCAACAGTCGCCCCTTTCAGTGCATCCAATTCCAATTGACTATACCGCTTTGCAAGTGATTTCTTAGCTGCTTTGGCTTGTTCTGCTTTTCCAACCTCAAATAGAGTGGTGAGCGTGTGAAGTGATCGATCTGCTTCCTCAAATTGTGGCTGATAGGTAATATGTGCCTGCGCTTCCATCGCCCGAAGACGCGCGTCGAGTACGACCCCCAACTCAGATCTGGATCGAGCGGCATGTTGATTGGCTATGGTCAATTTCTCTAAACCACGCTGCGCCATAGACACTGCAGCCAGATCGTTTTGCATGGCGAGTTCATTGGCCTGCGTATATAGCTGTGTGACCTGATGACCGACTTGCGGTGACAAGAGCAATAGATCTTGGCTTAAGGCCTCATCCATGCGCCGTTTCAGCTCTGCGACGTGAGGAAACTTATCCTCTATATATGTTTCGGTGAGCTGGGGATTAGGCGCGCAGGCGACAATAATAGCTAACAATAAGGAAGACAGTAATATTTTAGTTTTCATAGAGACCACCTTATAAGGGTACGGATCGACTGTAGCAGGACAGATTATCAAAGGATTCGAAACAACCCGCACTATTCTGTGACACGCAATCAGTTTATTTTTAAAAACCTAAAGCCAAAGTCTGATTGGCTACAGCGCCACACAAACTGAAACGACTTCTTTGAAACCTAATCTTAACAATGCGATGCTAGGTTTAACGTCTCATTCAATTCATAGAAGAAGACAATGTCCTATTTTATTTCCAACACCCGCGCAGTGCTACCTGGTACGCAAACTAAATTTCTCTCCACTTTCCGTGTCATTTCACTATTTCTTGTTTCTTTGAGTCTTCTTAACGCATGTAGCACGCTAGCAAGCGGCACCGTCGAAACCGCCAAGGTGGAAAAAACATCCGAACAGACCGTGCAACAGGTGATGACGCAAGTAGAGTCCATCTTTCAAGCGGAGAACATTATTCACGCGCAACCACCCGCTGTGATGATAGTGCATGGGATCGTGGTGGGCAAAGCACCTTCCGGCTCTCGAGTGACCATCTCTGCCACCGGTCCGAAACCACCGGTCAAGGTAGTGGTGATGGTAGATAGCCCAGTCAACCAAACTCTGGCCGATAGCTTGGCAGCACAAATTTCACCTTAACTGTCAATCCAGTTGGAATGCAGTGCACAGCTCAACATTGAATGTGTGAGTCGGCCGTCCTATAAGTACTGTCACGCTGTTGTAAATAAAACATCATCTGATTCTGATATCAAGTGACTCACATTCAATATCAAAATGACACGTTCTCCAGGACGGGAGCAGATGGGCAACGCACACGAGTAGACGTCAATTTTAAATTCACGCCCTTCACGCGGCAAGCGCGTTATCGCTTTCAACCGCAACCGGTGCCATAGCGAGAACCGCACTCTATCAGCAATCCGAATCTGCTTGGGGCCCCCTGCAGGAGCCGGATGACAATAGAATTCGATTACCCTCAGGATTTCAATTGAATGACGATTATATCTACGTCTCTAACAGTGAAAACGTATTTACTTACGGGGTGCCTCAGCCATTCGTTTCAATACAGACAGCGAAGTTATAGATGCCTACCGCATCTTGCACCGTTCCGGTAGCAACTATGCCGGAGGACCAACGCCTTGGGGTGCCTGGCTCTCAGGCGAAGAGCGAGATCGCGGACTGGTATAGGAGTGTGATGTCACAGGATCTCATACTCAGGTACATTGAGCTTTGGGCCGGTTTCAACAAGAAGGCGTCGCCGTGAAGCCGCTGTTGGGCGATCTCTACATAACCGAAGATGTAGGGGATGGAAGGCTCTATTAATTTATGCCAGAACAATTCAATAGTACTGCCGAAGATTTGAAAAATGGTCAACTCTACGTGGCGCACGTAGATGAGATTGGCAACCTGAACTGGTTACCGGCTCCCAACCCAACACCCAAATTATTGCCTTGGGGAAACGACACGCCTACTCGCTACCAGGTACCTGAAAGCATTGCCTTTGATGGCGGTGAAGGAATTTAGTATCACAATGGCACCATCTACTTTGCCACTAAAGGCGACAATGTTATTTGGTCTTACGAAATACAGAGTCAGTTTCTCACACCTATATACCAGGCAGGAAACTTCGCCAACCCGCCTCTTACCGGAGTTGATAATGTTATGGTGTCAGAACGTGGCGACATCTATGTCGCTGAGGATGTGGGAAACATGGAGCTGGTAACCATTCTGGCGAATGGCAACATCCAACCCCTATTACAAGTGGTGGATCAAGATCATTCTAAAATCACTGGACCGCCATTGATCCTAGCGGCACTTGTCTGTACTTTAGCTCTCAACGTAGGCCCGGTAGAGGGGTACTCAATAACCTAGGGATCACTTACAAAATTAAAGCACCAGAGCTGGGGATTTTTTCTAACTATCTGTTTCCCAGATACTTTGATACAGGTTAAAAAAAGAAAGGGAGTACCCGAGTACTCCCATTACCACATCGATGGAGAGGTGGTCAAAGCATGGAGAAAGCATGCGCCCCAGTTAACTCATTCCCCTTCATTCAAACACCCTTTTTCTGAAGCATACGTGAACAGGTTCGTTTCCTACTTGTGACGCACAGAGATGCAAGATAACCAGAATCATTCATCTAAGCAGTGTCAGTTGAAGTCGCGCTGTAATTGGCTATCAAAGGGACAGCAAACTGGCAAAAGCTTGTGCTAACCGACTCAACTCGAATCGATTTAAACCCTAACCCTAGTGCCGCATGGATCTGAAAAAACTAGCCGGTATCAGTATATCGAGAGCCAACACATGTGTGTCGTGCTCACAATTTGGCAAAACCAGTACCGATCCGACGCACTCTTCCGAAACCCACTAGAGAGAATAATGCACTACCAAACAACCAAATCGATAAGGGTAAAGGAACTGCTGTAAACTGCATGCTACCGTCAGCGCTAAAATTCAGATCTGAACCACTGACATTATCAAGTAAAATTGAAAACAGGCCATTGGACTCATCAATAGTATCTGGATCAAACACAGCCGTATTGTAGTTTGTCACTTGCATCATGATGTCCACCAGACCCACAAGCGGATTGGTGGAAAACTTAACGGTGTTGGCGAAATTACCGTTTAGATTACCCTCCAATATTTTTACCCCATTTTTAAAATTGGGATCGGGCGTATCGTCGAACCAGAGCTCCCCCCAACCACCTGTCACATCGAACAAGGTGGTAGCCACACCCGAAGTCTGTTGAATAGAGGTCACTTTCAGATCTACCTCAGAATAGAAAGAGAGTTCATATCCGCTATTCAACTGACTGGCTGTAACGGAGCTGCCATCTAGCAAATGGCTCTCGACCTTGGTTTCATAAACAAGTCTGAAAGTCTCGTTTATGTCAAAATTTGTATCGAAGTTGCCCGAGGTAGCCGTCAAGACTGCATCGGAATTGGCTCTAAAATCGTATGTATTGAAAGGGCCAACAACATCCTCATCGCTAGTTGCATCGGAATTCAACTGGGTATAATCTGCGCTCCCCACCCACACTGTGGTCGCCATTAAAGACTCATTCACTGAAACCAGAGTCACCAGCCCACCGACTACCAATTGCATTGATTGACGCATGATTTTCCTATAATCCTTTCCTATAATTCAGTTACATCCGTGTACCGGGTAGTTCACCGAAACGGCTCATTGCATTGAAGCTAATCCTCTTAGATGACAATCTTGTTAGGTTTCAGTGAATTTTATTGATAAGAAACAATTGCGTCCGAGCGACAGACATTTGAACAGTCACCTAGCCTCACCCTGTTCAGGCCACAACATCTGAGGTTAGATAGTGGATGTAATTTTTAGACGAATCGGTTGCGGCATGTCTTTTGGTGGCGGCTCACTAATGGCGCTGATACCCGCCAATGCACCTCGCAAGGTGCTATCTAATTTTCGATCACCCGTGGTACTCAGTAGTTTGACCTCTTTAATTTTACCGTCCTGGGTGATCCAGATCTGCAGATTGACGGAATATTGGTTGTCTCGTAGCCCTTCTAATTCATACAGCATGTTTTGGATATCCTGTTCCAATACAGACGCATACCATCCGAAACGGGATCTGCCGCTGCCCGCTAAAAAATCCCGCCCCCCCTTACGGGCGGCTAATCCAAACCCGTCCATGCCCGCAGCACCTTCTGCATCTAAGCCCAAGCTGTCCGCGGGAGGCAGATTGTCCTCCAATATCTCTTCTGAAAGCTCCTCTACTTCTGGCTCAGCCTCCTCTACCGGTATCTCTTCTTCAATTTCCGGCTGTTCCATCTCTGGCGGTGGAGGTGGCGGCGGCGGTGGTTGTATTAAAGAGATTTGTTGCACCATCTTTTTAGTAGGCGGTGCGCTCTTCGTCAACTGGCTTAGGCCAATAGCCGTCAAACTGACCAATAGCGCAGAGATCCCGACTATGGGCAGCCAAAGATTTTTACCTTTTGAGTGCTGATTGACTCTCGACATAAGAGCAGATCTGTTCTATTTCACAAGCCTTTGTGTCACTAGTCCTAACTGACTAATTTCCAGCCGATTCATGATGTCCAAAACATCTACAACCCGCTGATACTGGATCAGTGCATCTGCTTTGATAATCACTGGTAATTCAGGATCCACGGCTCTCAATTGACGTAGACGAGCCTCTAAATCTGCCAATGTGACTGGATAGGTATCCAAATATATACTGCCGTCCTGGGTAATGGTGACAGCTTTAGTTCTAGGCTCACTCAGGCTAGGCGTATCACTGGCCTTCGGTAAGTTGACTTCAATACCCTGCACCGTGGCAGTAGTCATAATAATAAAGATAATCAGCAAGACAAAAGACAGATCCAACATCGGTGTGATGTTGATGTCGTCATAGGGCTCGTTTTCTTCTTGTGCTTTCATTTCTCGCCCTTACTCCCCGTACAGTTCCGCGGCTTTGGTCACGAACTCATCATTGAACACCTGCATATCGGCCAAGATCTCCTTAATGCGTGAACCGAGGTAGTTGTAACCAAACAGTGCGGGTATCGCCACTGCCAAGCCAGCTACAGTAGCCAATAGAGCAGCCGCCATACCGGGTGCAATCGCCGCAATGTTCACATCTCCTGTGGCGGCAATGGCAGCGAAGGTAATCATCACGCCGACTACGGTACCCAGTAGGCCAAGGAAAGGTCCGCCGCTTATAGCGATTGTCAAAAGCACCATCATCGAATTCAATCGTTGAGACTCTCGAATGTAGTTGGCATCCATGGCTGCACGCACTGCTTCGAAGGCACTGGCACTAATCGGCATTGCTTGTGCACCCACAGTTTTTCTTAAACGTAGCTTGATCTCTTTTTGCCCAGTTTCGTAAAGCGAAGCCAAGGGAGAATCGGACAAGTCATCGGTACGGATCGTGAGCAAATCCTCCAAGGATAAGAGAGAAAATTTATCCAGAAATTGAGCGTTAGACTTGGCAATTCGACCAATATCCAGGGCTTTAACTGCCATGACAACGAAACTAATCACCAACATCACAATCAACAGGGCAATCACCACCCATCCATCCACAGTAACATTTTGCAGAATGACAACAAAATCGGAATGGCCGCCAGCTTCGGCATTAGATTCATCTTCACCAAACTTGATGAGGTTTGCATCCATCCCAGTGGTGGCCAAATGGGCTTTGTACCAAGATTCTGTTCTTAAAGTTTTAGAGACACGGGTCTCGTCCAACAACCCTTTTAACCCTCGGTTACCTCGCCAATTGTTGCCCAGCACCAAACCAGTGCTGGCGGGCGCACTGGCGATATTCAGCGTAGCCATAACTTGCCCATTAAGTAGCAATGAAGTGGTGTCCTGACTCACAAGCAATGCCACATGTACCCATTGTGTCAACGGAATACTGGCTGGTGCGCTGAGGGACTCTCCCTGCGCACTATGGCTGACAATATAAAATTTATCTTGAGTCACACGAATTTGTAGATTCTCATCGGCTGTGCCTGCACTCATGAGTGTGCCTTCGTGGATCTCATCAATTTTCACCCAGCTGGACCAAGACCAACCAGTCTCTGGCTGTATCTGTGAAGAGGGTGTCGCTGCGACTTGGATCTTCTGCGCACCATCAAATTGTGCACCATTGCCAATCAATGACACAGTAGAGGCTGCTGCATCCGCCATCTGAGCGTGATTGGCGTATGCTGATTGATCCCTGACCGAGCCATTGACATTGTCATAGTGGTAAACGAGCGCTTCGTGGATATCGAAACTTGCCGCGCTATCGGAAGCCGCCACCGCACCTTGATTGCCGTAGTACATCCAGATAGATTCCGTATCGACCCCGGAAGTGAGCTGCGGCACCTTTACCCAAATGAGAGCCATCTCATTGATAGGATCAAATTTTTCTATATGAAATGACAATGGTGTGCGATCATCTGCGGCAACAAATCTTAAATCGGAGCCATCTGGATTCAAATCGAGAAAGTATCCAAAATTGCCAGAATGCAAACGCACAAGCAAAGTAAACTCAGTTAAAGATTCTGTTAGATTGGCGCCTGTGAGGCTGGTATCCAAAGAAACCTTTTTGCGAAAATTCCACTCCTCTTGCCACCAGGCATTGGCAGATTGAGTCAAAGTCAAGAACAACAACGAGCACCATAGGAGATATCTAGACAACGGATAATCCTTACTAAAATAGTTGGGGACAGAACATCTAACATGAGAAGTATGCGGGAGTTTTATTTCTTAAAGATTACACAACCGAGAAACCGGTTTGAGACTTGGCTTTAATAATGGATTTGAACTAGAAGATGAAAACCACCCTATTTTGTAAGCAGTTTACTCGCATAGTTTGGACATCCATGGGTGGCTTGAATTTATTAGAACATTAAGAACTTTTAATTAATGAATAAAATCGCTTAAATTCCTCGCTCATCCAGAGATGCTCCATCGCCACCGGTTGCTGAAATCGCCACAAATTTTGTTCATTGAATTCTAAAATGACCTGTAGATCTCCGCGACTCTCGATACTCTGAATTTGATTGCTAATGTTATCTAAGACCCACACCTGTTGCCGCTCATTTTCAACCAACAACACCATATGATCCACTATCTTGTTGTTAGTCCAGAGTTTCACAATCGCCAATCGTAAATGTTCGGCCGCCACACCTAGAGTCCTTAAATGCCAGTATTTGGCAATCGCAAAATCCTCGCAATCTCCTCCCTGGATTTTCAGCTCTGTAGGCGTCGCCCAGTAATCGCTTAATCCGTAATTTTCTAGATCGGAACGATAAGGATATCGATTCCATTCATAATTAATTTGCGCCAACTCCATAGGTGTGGGGACTGAACTGGCCCAGGTTGTTTGTCCCCAGCTAATACAGAGAAACAACAGACCCCATCTTAATCGGTAACCGATGCTAAATTCAGTGTTGCGACAATAACCGTCCATATATCATGGAGTCGGTTATTTCTGTCTCCGAATGAGGCTAGTTCATGGCCAAAAAGCCGGGTGTAACGGATCAGGCGATTAACGGTAAAAAAACGGCTTATCCTTTGTCCATCTGGACCAATCGCTGCTCAGTCTGAGATTTTTCTTGGAATGGGCGACCGATTTCCAATGCCTGTTTAAAATGCTCTTTAGCGAGCAAAGGTTCCCCTAGTTGGTGATAAGCTTCACCCAAGTGAAACCAGATGGTGGGATTATCAATTTTAATCTCCTTCGCTTTTTCTAATAGCTGCACAGCACGATCCGTTTCACCTAACTGTACCAACACCCAGCCACGGGTATCTAAATAGTTTGCATTGCTAAACCCTTCGAAGGAACGCGTCAGTTCATCTGCACGTGCCAGGCTATCCCTGTCCTCTTTTCTATCTAACAAATACATAGCAAGGTTATTTTTGATCGCTAAATATTGGGGATCCAACGCATCCGTACCTGCTTGTTCGCGAACATTTATTGCCTGTTGAAACACTTTCTCTGCTTGAGCGAAGTTATCGTCTTCTAAATGAATGCGAGTGACTAAATCCACCAATGCAAATTCATAATCTGTTTGCTGTAATCCTTCTTCTAATTTCTGAATCGCCTGTGTCTTATTCCCTTGTTTAAAAATCACTTGAGCCAATTCAACATGTGCATCAAGAAACTGGGGCTGCATATCCAGTACGGTTTCATACTGAGATATAGACTCAGAATATTTTTCCTGCTTGGCCTTAAGTCGTGCCAGGTAGAGATGAGAGGTTTCAATATGTTGGCCGTTATCCAAAGAGCTTTTTATCAGCTCTTCTGCTTCAGTGCTCGCCTCTAATTTGTGTAGGCTACTAAGCAGTGCGATATATATTTCTCGATTGGTGGGCGTACGTTGATAAGCTTTTTCAAAGTTCTTGGCCGCTTCGTGTTCTTTCTTTTGCAGTAATAAAGCACGACCGAGCAAGTAGTGCCCTAAAGAGCTGTCGGCAGGTTCGATCGCTAATACCTCATTGGCGATAGCGAGCGCTCGTCCTGCATCGGACTGTCTCAGCGCGATGGTAGATAATTGTCGTTGCGCCACCAAATATTCATTCGAATCTTTTGGAATCTGGCTGAGGAATTCCTCGGCCAAATGAACTTGTTCACTCTTTAAGTAGATCTCAGCGAGCATCAATTTGTAGGTATGATTGTTTGGGGCAGAAGAGACTAACCGACGCATTTGTTCTTCTGCTAACTCGTACTCTCCCTGTTGCACTAGGGCGCGAGCCAAGATCTCCCGATATAACAATTTGCTATCATCAATCTTCAACAGTTCACGTAGATTGGCCACTGCTGTATCTGCGCGCCCCTCCTGTAGGGCAATGTCCGCCTCTAATGCCAAGGCCTTGGGGTAGGAAGATCGCTCTTTCTGTACTTCTTCTATTAGCCTTTTCGCTTTGACAATATCTTTCTCTGCAAAACTCAGTCGTGCAAGACTTATTTTCGCGGAAAGCCGTACTTTCTCTGTGCGTGTGTCATCACTTAAACTCTGCAGTAACTGGGTTGCAGCAGCAGTGTCTCCCTTCTCCAAGAGCATATTTGCCTGGTACAACTGCAGTTCATCCCCTCGTTTTGTGCTTGTAATTAAGCGTTGCAACTCTTTTTCTGCACTGTCTTCGCCCTCCGTTTGCTGCAAAAATTGCACATATCCAATATAGGGCGTGATAGATTCTGGTTTGCGTTCAAGATTCTGTAAAAGCAACTCTTTCGCTTCCGTAGTGCGATTAAGCTTGACCAACAAACCTGCCAGCCATGCTTGATGCCCCCACTCTTCAGGCTCTTGTTCAATGATCTTCTGCATCAGTTCGATGGCTTTTTCCGGCTGTTCCTGGTTGATGTAAAAAGTCACCATACTCTTTTTAACCGGTAAATCTTTAGGGTAGTGGGACATCAGCTGTTCTAATACTTGCTGAGCACCTTTTTGATCACCAGTTTGACCTAACATTGTGGCCTGAAGAAGCAGGGCAGTTTTATTAGTGGGATCAGACTTTAGACTTTGCTGTAACCACTGCTGCCCTGCCTCTCGATCTTGACCATTTAATGCCATTAGTGCTCTTAAAGCCAGGGACTCCGCATGGTCTCCATCCAATTGCAGCGCTTGCTCGAGATATGGCGCTGCTTCTTCCACCCCGCCGCCAAGAAGATAGAGGCGCGCCAATCGAGCGTAGGCATCTACAAATTGTGGATCTTCTTCTAATGTGCGTTGAAATAGAGATGCGGCCGAACGCATATCTCCATCCACCTCCATCTGTTCAGCAAGTAAATAACTGGCTTCTGCATGTTTTGGATTAATTTGCAGCACATTTTTGAGATCCAATTTTGCTTTGACGCGGTTGCCTTCATGTAAATGAGATTTGGCTGACTGGAGGTATTTCTCTTGCCGCGATTCAGTATTACTACAAGAAACGGCTGATACCATTAGTAGAAGAATGAGTAACTCGCGCATCTTATACTGCATAGAAAACTCCAATGAACTTTATTGGGGAAGAAATCCTGTCATCAGCAAAATGAGTCCGACTGAACCACAGAGGGGATTAGTCAACCACCGTGGATTAGGCAGGTGTTGAAGCAGAAATTCGGAAGCATATAATAGAATCAGCAGTTGGGCGATCAGATAGACAAAACCTCTACTGGCAGGGAATATCAAGGACACCACCAACAGCAAGAAAAAACAACCACCCAATAAATAATCGAAAGGGGTCCAGTTAAATTCGCGTTGTTCTAATTTGGAATCTTCCCAGTACACTAGGGTTAACAGCAGTAATATACCCACTATCGCTGAATCAAGATGAGCAAAGATGGTCAAACTGACGTTCTGGGGGAACATGGCCATGATAAACACTGTTATTCCAGCCACACCAAACAACATCAATCGATTTAGTGTCAAAGACCGCTGTCGCTTAGTGCTGAGAGAGAATAAAACCAATCCTAGGAACACAATGCCTATAGAGCCATAGCCCTCAAGTTGCTTAGAATAGATAAAATTAATAGCGAGTAAATAGCTGGCATATAGTGCGATTAAAAAATAAAACCATAGGCGTTTCCTTCCCGCCACAGGTTCGTTATTTGGCATTAAGGTCACGGCGGTGCCTTCAGCTCTTACGTCATGGCCGATGGAAACAGCGTGAGGTAGCAGATGCGGATGCTTCTCGGCTAACTTTAATATTGAAAACAAACCAACTACAATAAGAAAGTAGAGAACGACTAACGCCCACTCCCCAAGGGAGTAAAACAATAGCCCGCTAATCACAAAACTCGCATGTATGGCATATAATCCTATCACTGCTCGCGAGTGCGATAATCCTAAGTTCAGCAACCTATGATGCAGGTGGGTTCTCGTGGGGGTAAACAGAGCTTGTCCCCGTCGACGACGTTGCCACATCACCGTAATCGTATCCACAATAGGCAAACCCACTAGAAACAAGCCAAGTGTAATCGGCACATCTTGCAACATGGGATGTTGAACCAGAAAAATCGCCAAGATTGCCAAGGTATACCCTAGGAACTGACTGCCACTATCTCCCATGAACAAACGTGCCGGGAAGGTATTGAAGTAGAGAAACCCAAACAAACTACCGATCAATGCCAACACGACTAGAAATGCTCTCAACTCCCCCGCCAGTACCGCCAGCACGCCAATGGCAATCGCGCTGAGCATCGTTTCACCACTGGCCAAACCGTCTAGACCATCTGACATATTCAATGCATTGACGACGCCTACGATACCAAACACGGTTAAAGCCTGGGCCACTAATTCCGGCAGTGGTTGGCTCATGAATGGAAGGGTTCCAATGCTAATTTCACCCAACACCACCACCGGAGTCGCAGCAACCACTTGTCCGAGCAACTTAACCGAAGCGGAAAGTTCCGCCCTATCATCTAAAGCGCCAACAATCAATAACAACATGCCGCCCAAGCAGTACCAAAGTAACCAGTCGACTTCTACCTGAAAGAGCAGCGGCACTAGACTCAGTAACGTGCCCAGCACGATTCCCCAACCGCCCACTCTAGGGATGGGTTCGGTGTGCACCTTGCGCATATCAGGGGCATCGATAAATCCCATTTGTGGCGCAAACTGCAACATGCCACGGATGATGAGTCCACTGAGCACACTAGCGATAATGATAGTTAACAGAAATGACATGGACTGCTGTTCCTGATTCCACTGGTGTCTTGAATGAGATTAGTGAGGAATATAGTTTTCTAGCTCCGGTATAGCAGAGGCCATAAATTGCTGAAGTCGTCGGTCAGCATCTTCAGGATTCTCACCGAGTCGAATATCTGTCACCAGCCGCACCAACGCGCCATCCGAGCGGTGTCGAACCAGGCTGTCCCATAAGATGGCCAATTTGACCAAGTACTCGTTGGTTAGGATCCGCCCTCTTTGATCAAACCAGTAATAGACCAAGCTTCGATTATCCCCCATCTGCATGACAACTCGATTAACCGGTATTGAGCGATTTTCTAGATCGATCTCTTTCACGTCACTGGACATGATGTCCCAACCCCCGCCCGGCAAACAGGTGCGTGGAGAATGAGCTGATTCTCCCTTACGTTGAGACTCATAATAGGCAACATAAAAATTCACTGTTCTACCTAGAGGGTTGTGATAATCAATAAGCAAATAGTCTTCTAACTTTAGCGTATTTAAAACCTCCGGAGTCAGATTAGAAGTTTTACCTTGCCAATGATCCAATCTTTTTGGAAAGAGGAAAAATGACGCCCGGCTTGGAACCATTTCTTCTTGATGAGTCTTTTGTACGATGAAATGCGCAGTGGGAATCAACGCTAACATCAGTACGATTAGCGGCCAAGAGAGGTTGTGGCTACGAAACTGCCAGGGGCGTCCATCGCTGACAGGCAAATCTACGCGGATCAAATCTTGTACTTTTTTACCCGGCACAAAGAAACGAGAGTACAACGCCACTTCCGCGAACAGCACGAGCAAGCACAGCATAAATACTATCCATCCCTCGAAGTCATGAATAAAGCCTTGAGCCATCTCGATACCCCAAAACTCAACCAGGATACCAATCACGCCTATTCTAAAACTATTCATCAAAACCGTAATGGGGATAGTAGAAAAAAATAGGACAGCCTTAAACCACATGGGTGCACAGAGGAAATAGCCGACCAAGAAACCAAAGGTCATCAGTGGGAATAGGTATCTGAGCCCATTACAGGCCTCAGCCACTTGCAACTGCAGCGTTCCCAAATCGATTATATTGCCCTCCAACAGTACACTGATCCCCATCGCACGGATCACAAGCACACCGATTTCTGAAGAAATCAGTTGCAGCTCTGCAGAGAGATTTTTTTGCCAGAAATTAGGCAAAGGAATCATAAATACTAAAATCAGTATGGGCACTAAAAATAGCAGGCTTCCACGCGCACCAAACAACATCAATGTCAATCCATACAATGCGAATAGTAGTGCATACTGACTGATTAAATAAACAGTAGTCAGCTCGCCTATAACATAAAAACCGGCTGCTAAAAAAACACACATCACTGCCCACTTAGAAGTCGCACCCGGTAGCGCACGGATCTCATTCTGCTTTTGCCAAATTAAAAAGGCGGAAATACCCGGCACAAGCATGCCGTGACTGTATTCTGGTCGCCCATTCCAAGCCCCCACCAGATTCATGATGGCCGCATCGAATAGCCAGTAACACAATCCACAGTACAACAGTAACAGCGAAATCAAGAGGCCAAGATTAGCAACTTGATTTGTGTCTGGAGAATTGAGTTCGATGTTTTTCATGATTCAGGAAGTCGGTTGAAGATGTGTCAGCGGCCGAGTTAAGGGTTCAGTCTATTCTGGCAATATTACAATTCAATAAAATCGTTTACCTAGCGCATACTAAAGAGACACCTTTGTGCCTTGATAGTCCATAACTGATTAACTGAAAATGAAAATCTTGACCTAGTCGCCTCCCCATTTAAGCCCAATTCCAATCACCTACAGATCACTTCTGATGTTGTTATGTGCATGATACCCCCACCTATGTTAGCTAATAGAAAACTAACTTGCTACTTTTGTCATGAAAAATAAATATTTTGGTCATGCTAAATAGTTCCCTTTGTAAAGTAATTGTCACTAAATTGACATGCAACCCCGTTAGCATTTGTCCCACCTATGTGGAGCACTATATAACCAATTCAGGAATCGGTATGACGGACAATAAGAAACAGATAATTTCTTTAAGACTGAGTGGTCACGATTTGACCAAAGTAAAACACATCGGTCAGCGATTGGAGGCGCGAGAGTCATCGGTATTGAGATTTGGGATACGCAGAATGCTGTCAAATCTTGGCCCCCTACATGATCCAGACATCAAGGGCAAAGCATTGTTGCCTGTACTGATCGAGATGGGGCCAGATCTGGTCCGCTATTTTGAGCTGGATGCAAATCAACTAGATGAAATGATCAACGGTGACCTCAGCGATGAGTCGGAACGAATCGATCATGCTGATCTGGAGTTGCTGGTAAAGTCGGCCATCCACGAAGACTACTTGTATTTAAAACTCAAAGAATTCGCGGAGCGAAAAAAATCCGCACAAAGTCCTTCCTCGCTGTTGCGGGAATATTTCTATGAGAAATATTTGCGAGCAGAAGCCTCCGAAGTACTTCCGCTTCGTTCAGTTGTCCAATAAACCTTTCTGTTTCAATTTAACTTTAGGAGCCCAGACCATGTCACTAACATCCCGTCCACACTTTTATTTTCTGATCCTGTGCTGTTGGATCCTGATCTCTCAGGCTGCGCAAGCAAACGTCGTGCAATACTCGAAGGAGTCTCCCTATACCGAACTCCTGGCCTACGCTAAAAATACGGAAATAGAATACACCAAGGGTCCTCTGGAACTTGAAAAAGAATTGTTCTATCTTGATGCACCAGGCACTTATCGCCTAACGCTGAGTGATGAGAGCCCAATGGTACCTTACGACGACCTAAAAATGATGGTAGTGAACCAAGCTGGAGTATTGGGTAAAATAGACGGACCTGGGGTATTTGAGTTTGAAGTAAACAAACCCCTGCATATTCTCGCAACGGTCTATGGATTGCATCTGACACCATTCCACAAAGGCGCTTTTAAACTTCAGCTCGAGCAAGTGGAAGTACTGCCAACGCCGATCCCGCTTCCAGTGCTCTTACTAGCCAGCGCTTTGACTACCTTGCTGGCCGGGTTTCGGCGTCGGCAAAACTCCGCATCAATACAGGCAGTCGCTTAATTTTATTGGTGATTAGTCTAAATTTAATGCAACGCATCCAGACTCTCTGTCTGCTTCTAGTGAGCCGAGGTACCTCTCTGGGTTAGATGAAATACAAATGTAATATGTCGTTTCTATAATTCAGTTTAGTACCGAGGCCACTTCAGACAAATAGCACAACATTATGGAATCCATAGAACAAGAGAAATCCTTAAAAGAATATCTTGACAGCTTTCGCCGTAGAAAAACGATATTCTTCTTCACTGCCTTGGCGATTTTTATAATAGGTGCCATTACCGCGTTAGTACTCCCTGCCACCTATCGTTCCAGCGCCACGATTCTCATAGAGCAGCAAGAAATTCCAGACGACTTAGTGCGTTCAACGATTACCACCTATGCCGATCAACGCATTCAGATGATCAGTCAACGCGTGATGACGCGTACCAATCTCAGTCGAATCATTGACGAGTACGATCTCTACGCCGAAGATCGAAAAAGATATCCGCTCGAAGTCATAATCGCCAAAATGATGGAAGATCTCGATCTCTCCATGATCAGCGCCGATGTGATTGATCCCCGCAGTGGCCGTCCAATGGAAGCAACGATTGCGTTCAGCCTATCTTATAAAAACGAAAGCCCGAAACTGGCTCAGGTCGTCACCAATGAAATGACGTCCTTATTTTTACGGGAAAACATCAAAACACGGACTAGTATGGCTACCCAAACCTCAGAGTTTCTTGCCAAGGAAGCCGAATCCCTAAGCGCACAGATTGTCATGTTAGAGGCACAACTAGCCGAATTTAAAAATCAACATTTACTCAGTTTGCCTGAACTCACCAGCCTCAATCTGCAACTATTGAATCGCACCGAATCAGAAATTCTAGGCGTCGATCAAGAGCTACGTTCCTTGGCAGAAACCAAAATCTATTTAGAATCTGAATTGGCGCAAATCGAACCCTACAATGCGCCTCTTTACTCGGAAACCGGGGAGCGGTTATTGGGTCCCGCAGATCGAGTAAAAATGCTAGAAACACACTACCTCTCCCTGATCGCACTCTATTCCGAATCTCACCCCGATGTGATTCGCACTAAAAGAGAGCTAGAAGCCCTGTCGCAAGAATTGCAGGCTCGAAACGAATCAACGGAATCCAACTTCGAAGCAAAAATCGTCAGCTTGGAGACGCAACTAGAGGCTGCCGAAGCAGAACTACAGCATCAATCTGAAAGATATGCCCCAGAACATCCAGACATACGCGCACTCAACGCATCAATACTAGCATTACGCGACGCTATCGAGTCCTCATTTCGTGAGCACGGGGCAAAGAAAGCGCAACAGCGTTCAGCGACACAATTTGGTCCGCAGAATAAGAACGCGGATAACCCAGCCTACGTCCAGTTAAAAACACGCCTAGAAGCCACGCTGGCGGACATACAAGCATTAGAAAAACGGCGTGCCACTCTGATTAACCGACTGAGCGATTTTGAATCTCGAATCACCAGTAGCCCCACCGTGGAAAAACAGTACCGAGCATTGACCAGAGACTATGACACCGCAGTGGCTAAATATCAGGAAACCAAAATCAAGCTTGCTGAAGCGAAGATGGCCGAATCCTTAGAAACAGGCAAGAAGGGTGAACGTTTTACTCTGATAGAACCACCCTTGGTGCCAGAGGAACCCATTAGCCCAAATCGATTTATGATTTTGGTGCTCAGTTTGATATTGGCTGTAGTCGGGAGTGGCGGCTTAATCATACTGTTGGATAACATTGATGACCGCATCAACTCACCCGCCGAAGCAGAAACCATGACGGAGATCCCAGTTCTAGCCACGATTCCCTACATTCATACAGATCAACAACTCGCTGATCAGCAACGACTGATCAGAATCACCCTGGTCGCAGTAGCGGGATCACTGGTATCAGCGATGATCTCTTTACATCTGTTTATCAAACCTCTTGATGTCGTTATCGCCATTTTAATGCGACGTTTGGGGATTTAAATGTCTCTCAACTTTAGGTATCACTTATGGCTAATGTCGTATCAAAACCCAATCTGAAACGAGGCAACGATAGATTGTCTGCCGTAGACAAGTTTCCTGAGTTACCATTAGTTATGCCTACTCAAATCACCGACGACGCCTCCTCGGAAAGTATGCAGACGCCAAACTCTAGTAGAGACATCCACTATCGTACCACCCGAAAGTCGCCATTCTTACCTTCTTTGT
Source organism: Thiotrichaceae bacterium UBA5859 (assembly GCA_002432655.1). Classification (GTDB taxonomy): domain Bacteria; phylum Pseudomonadota; class Gammaproteobacteria; order UBA5859; family UBA5859; genus UBA5859. The sequence continues at coordinate 87,703 of DJFZ01000054.1, forward strand.
TCAATCGTTTTCGGGTGCTCACCGGCGCTGAGCCAGATCACGTCACCACTGCCTACAATATGTTGCGCACACGTCTATTGCAGACGCTGAATGATGCCCACTATAGATCTCTGGCATTTTTGAGTCCCACAGCTAATGCCGGTAAAACTCTCACCGCAGTGAATCTAAGTATTAGTCTATCTCGTGAGGTCAATCATACAGTACTGCTGGTGGATGCAGATCTCAAACACCCCACCATACATCGATATTTTGATTTTACACCTGAAGCTGGACTAGATGACTATTTAACCAACGACGAAGAGATTGAGAATATTTTGGTGAATCCCAGTATTCCTGGTCTGGTATTGCTACCCATTAGGCGAAGCTTACCCAACTCCTCAGAATTTCTTTCTTCCCCAAGAATGACAGTACTTTCCGATGAATTGAAAAATCGATATCATTCGCGAATAATTATTTATGATTTTCCCCCGTTGTTGGCTTGTGATGACGCTTTGGCATTCCTCCCAAACATCGATGCTTGCGTACTAGTGTTAGAAGAAGGTAAATCAACAGAATCTGAATTAAAAGAATCGGTGAAACTACTACGTCACCACAACTTGATCGGTACTATAGTCAACAAAAGTAAAACTCCGAGTTCACGGGCATATTAAGCTATTTTCTTTTTCTGACAACTAAGCCATACCATATTGTAGATATCAATTTGTCACGACCAATAGCATATGGGCTGGTGACGTATCACTGCCCCACGCAAGCCACTCTGGCACGGAAGGTGGCTTGCGTACGTAGTGAAGTGGCTAATGTGTGAACAATGCAGTAGCCAATCGCTCAGTTTGAACTGCCATTGTGGTTGTTTTTCTCATCGAACCAACTGAGGCCATCAGAATGGTCATTGAGAGTGATTCCATCTTCCCTAATGGATCAACTGTTGCCACAACAGGGAGGACCAATTTTTTCGAGAGTTAGGTGCAAATTGGTGTTTTTTCAGTAGCACACAGTTCTCGATTTCCACACTATCGGACTCGGCCAGCAACATGCAGACCTTGGTATGAATCATCGCTCGTTGATAATAAGCTAGCCACTGTATCAATTCGGATCTTGGTAAAATTACCAGTAGTAGATCAGTATGCAACAGTGTTAACTCCAACCAATACTCCTCCCGTTCTGTACCGGTTTGCGGCGCATCTAGTAAGCAAGTGGTACAGTCCATTTCCGGATACAAATAACCGATGGCGCCTTGCCAAGTTTCCAGCTGCTTATTTTTCCTACTGAGTAAATGCATTTGCTTCACAACTCGATGATCTCTATTTGCTTCCAACACAGACGCAAACAGACCGGCGCCCGTAACTGACTCAAACAATTTGCTTCCAGTAGTTCTAGCTGTATGCAGAAATGTAGAACTATCAATCAAACGCATTTGCAATTCATTGATCTGATCACAGTATTCGGAATCACAGTACGCCTGTAACATTTGTCGGCTGTTGATACAACCTACAGCTTTAGCATGTGGGCCGGTATGGGTTGCCGCTACCCATCTTAAAATTCGCTGTACCGCCTGGCTTTTCGACAATAGGTCGAACTGAATTCCAAGGTATTCTTCACGATGGGCAGGTAAACTATACATATTCTCGGGCTCCTATTGGTTGTTTACCAATCAATATTTTAGGTACTGCTTGACTGATGCAAGACACTGTTAGGCCATGGTTGGTTCGTTGGTGTTGTTCGCAAAATTGAAGGAATCTATAAAACAAAACGGGATGATGAAATATCTGAGTGGCACATCTGGGATTTAAGTGTGCCCAGATAATCAAATTAGCAAGATCGATTGCGGGATATGAAAGCATCGATGATCTGCAGGATGTTTTAGAACGATATAAGTAATTTAAGCTTATAGTAATTGCTTGCCAAAACAATCGATGCAATTCTGTTGTACACATAGAATTAGAATAAAATAGCGGTTTGAATTCGCAACTTGTAAAATGGAAGCGAGCATGTTTGAGTAGATGCCATCGCTCACGGCAGCCACGATACTCACGTATATGTACGCTAGTGGCCAAGCCAAGACGGCTCACTTCCCGTTGTACGTTGCTGTCATTGAGATGTTCATCTGCCGTCACCAGATAAGTTAGAGTTACGTCGGACCAGATCTGGCGTAAATGAAACAATACTTGCAACAAATTTTCAGCGCGATGACTAATATTCATAGACCCCACATACACTAACTGCGGTGAGGAAAACATCTGAAAATCGACTTGCGGCAAACCTGAATGAGTTAGGTCGTTATAAAAATTTCGATCCATAAATCCATCACACCAAAACAGCTGCCCTCTTTTTCTAGAGGTTTTCTAGTGTGGCAAATTGTTGTTACAACTATTTGAAAATATGGCTATTAGTATTATTTATTTTTAGTGGTAAATAAATTCACTAATCGAGATAAAAATCACCTGTTCCCCCGGAATAGGTAATGCGTGCGTAACGGGCACCATTCACTCTATATTCCCAACATCGACGGCGAGGTACCGCAAGACAATCTCCATTAGCCAACATCACCCATCCAGTGCCAGAACTGTTTCGAGGTATCACGGGGGTGGGCAAGGGATTCAAAAACAGATGGAAGAGTCGTGTACTGGCGGCATTACGATTGGGTGTGCCAACGGGCACATGGTTACTGTCCTGAGTATTGACCGGATAGCCATTGCGATACCGTACCACAATACCGTCCACATTTAGATTCACCGCCGAAGTTGTGCCAATACCCGGAGTGCCAGAGACCATCCAGAAAGCACGATGATTTTTCATACCACCCACTAACGCCGCTTCAGTTCCATCAACCAGCGCGTCTCGAGCACTGTCTGATATCAGCACAAAACGGGGTACCAATACACTGGCTAATAGAGACAATAATACTAGAGTGATTGTCATCTCAGTAAGGGTAAATGCTCGTTGTGTGTTCAACTTCGTACCAAACTCTTTTGAATAGATTAATTCGAAAAATTTTTTCTGTTCAGTTCCAAAGGCCGGATAAATTAATCAAATGCAATAGCGAAATATAACCATACGCGACTTTTTAGCCGCGTTTAATTAGCGGAAACCTTGCTGATTCATTTGAATCCGTGCTCAGTGTGTTCGCGGCCATTTAAAATAGTGGCAATCCTTCTGCAGCCAACGGTACTGGCGAAGTCACCGAACATGATAAATCTGTCCGTCGCACGCCCAGTATGCAGCAAACGCCTGGATCAGCGGCAAACGCCCTTTTATCTGCCAACCCCCTAGCGAATGACAATTCGATTTCCTATTTAAACAACGGCCATTCATACCAATCGTTTAATCTGTCTCGGATTAGGAATGCTAAATAAGGAGTTTATGTTCTATTAAGAGCCATTTACGAATGGTTGAGGATGCTAAAGCGTATATTTGGAATGAATATTTTTGCTCAGGATGATAAACGAGCTTTTTTAGCCATAAGTGCCTCTACTTGTTGCAGATCTTCTATTGTATCGACCCCTGGGGGCATGGGTTGATTAGCAACCGCCACATGGATTCGATGTCCTTTTGCCAGGGCGCGCAACTGCTCAAGAGATTCGAGTCGTTCCAATTCAACCGCTTGCCAGTGGGCAAATGCCTTCAAAAACTGCACCCGATAGGCATAGATGCCTAAATGGCGATAGCCAAAGTGATTCGCCACCTCAGATCTATCGAAGGGAATTGAGGCTCGAGAGAAGTATAGTGCGAGCCCGGCTTCGTCGCGCACAACCTTAACCACATTGGGATTAAGAAATTCTTGCTCATTGTCGATTTGTTGACACAAAGTGGCCATTGATGCCTCTTCACATTGCGCCAGATTGGCCGCCACTTGATTGATTAGCTCTGCGGGCATCAGTGGTTCGTCGCCCTGTAGATTCACCACCAAATCTGTATCAGACCATCCGAGAATATCAGCTACTTCGGCGATTCGATCGGTACCGCTTTGATGGGCAGCACTGGTCAAGATCACTTCCGCGCCCATGGACTCGGCTGTCTGTTTCACTTTTTCATGGTCGGTCGCAATCACCACCTGTTGCGCGCCACTGCGTTTGGCGCATTCAAAAACATGCTGCAACATTGGCTTGCCAGCAATATTAAGTAATACTTTACCCGGCAACCTTGTGGCCTGGTAACGGGCAGGAATCACCACTCTAAAAACGGGTTGTGGCACTGCTTAAACCTCTTCGTCAGCAGGTAATTCCCGCGCTTCCTCTTGTAACATCACGGGGATATCATCTTTTATGGGGAACGCCACCCTATCTACTTTACAGATAAGCTCTTGCGCTTCTTTTTCATATACAAGAGATCCTTTGCAGATAGGACAGGCCAAGATTTCTAATAATTTAGTATCCATATCAGTTACTCTTTTTTAATTTGTCTAATAAAGCTTGATTAAAAGGATCCGGTAACACAGCTTCTACATGCAATTGCCAGTGCCCCGGATCGGTCAGATCGGCACATTTTACGGCATCTTTCTCCGTCATCACCACCGGCGCTTTGTCGAAGAATTGGATCTCCTTGGCCACAAATTGGTGATGATCGGGAAAAGCATGGGGAATCAATTGCATTCCAAGCGATCTGAGCGTGGCAAAGAATCGATTGGGGTGACCAATTCCAGCCACCCCATGCACCTGTCGCCCCGAGAAACTATCTGGCGGAATGCGCACTTCGGGATCTTGAATACGACTCATAAAGGTGGGTTGGAGTATCATGGCATACCTATCGTCAACAGGTTCCCCTCCATTTTGTACTATCAATGAGACCCGATCTAAACGAGACACAGGCTCACGTAAAGGCCCGGCCGGTAACAACTGTCCATTGCCGAATTGCCGCTCACCGTCAATGACACAAATTTCGATATCTCGTGCAAGTCGGTAATGTTGTAGACCGTCGTCACTAACAATCACATTGACCTCACAATTGGCCAACAAATGGCGGCCGGCTTCTAGACGATCTGCACAGACCACGACTGGACATTGGGCGGAGCGGGCAATCAGCAGGGGTTCATCGCCTACCTCCTGTGCCCTACTGCTGGCGCTCACTAATTGCGGCGATCCTGAGTGACTGCCACCATATCCCCGGCTAATGACGCCTGGCTGGAAACCAGCAGCGCGCAACAGTTTAACTAATGCAATCACTAGAGGTGTTTTACCCGTACCACCCACAGTAATATTGCCCACCACGACGACCGGCACAGGTAAGGTCGCGCTATCTTTCAGGCCCACACGGTAGGCCTGATAGCGACACCACACCAATACTGCAAACAGACGCGACAGCGGCCACAATAGATAGGAGACGATAGAGGCTTTTGACCAATAGCGATCATAAAAGTTCATGGGACGATAGTGTACAGTCTGAAACCCAGTGCGGGAATGCTAGTTTAGGGCTGTGCGGACTCTTCTTCCCGAGTGGCAAAGGTAATTTTCGCGAAGCCTAATTGACCTGCCACATCTAGGGTGTTGATCACGGACTGATGGGGTGTGGCCGCATCGGCAACAATCACAAAAGGCAAATCTCGCTTGTCGCCAACGGTCTTTTCGATAGCATGTTTTAACGTCTCTTTCTCTTGGTTGAGGGTTTTGCGCTCATTCACGAAATAGTTGCCATGACGATCAATTGAGATTTCCACTCGCTCATTGACGTTGTCCGTGGCATTACCCTGAGCTTCCGGCAGCTCTATGGCTATCTCGGTATTCTTAGAAAAAGTCGTGGATACCATGAAAAATATCAGTAATAGAAAGACAATATCAATCAGCGGAGTAATATTGACATCCAAATCATCGCGACGATTATGGGGACGAAAATTCATAAATTATTCTGTCTGCGAGGACTCTTGCGAGCCGGAAAGGGTTTCTAGCGACTTTTGATCGCTGACCTGCTCAATCAACTCTAGAAACTTGAGCGCTTCGCGCTCCATGGATACCACTAACTCATCCACTTTGCCGTGAAAAAAACGATGGGCGATCAAGCAGGGAATGGCAATGGATAATCCGGTAGCCGTGGTGATCAGGGCCTCGGATATGCCTCCAGCGAGAATGCCTGGATTGCCTACGCCCTGCACACTGATGGCGTTAAACACCTTTATCATACCTAAGACGGTGCCTAACAATCCTAACAAAGGTGTGATCCCAGCAATGGTTCCCAAAGTCGTTAGATAACGTTGCAATTCGTGGGAAACCTGGCGTCCCATCTCTTCGATGCCCTCCTTCACCGCAGCACGATTTTCATGACGCCGAGCCAATCCTGCCACCAGAATTCTACCTAAGGCGCTGTGCTGGCCGAGGGCATTGATGCGTTCACTGTTAAGCTGATCGTTTTTGGCCCACTGTCGGATCTGCGGCACCAAAAAACGAGGTGATACGCGCTTTTCTTGTAATGTCCAGATGCGCTCCACAATGATGGCCAACGCCACAATGGAACATAATAGAATCGGCACCATAACGATGCCGCCAGCTCTTAGTATCTCAAACACGTCCTTGTTACCTTGAGAATATTAATTTCCTAGTTTTAATTAACGGCTCAGAAGAGCAATCTCTAAATTCATTTATGTATGACAATATCTTGAGTCGAGTGATGCCAAAATTTCCGATTATTTTTTCGATAATAAAAGGGGCCTTTGATTCCATCCCGGTTAAACTGAAAACTAATTTGCCCCGTATCAGCAGTATTCAAAGGCATCGCACCCACCTGACGATAGCGGGAAAGTACTTCCGGTTTCGGAAATCCGTACCGATTTCTGTATCCGACCGCAAATAATACCCAGTCTGGCTTCACCGCCTCAACAAACGCTGATATCGAAGAGGTGCGACTACCGTGATGGGGTGCGACCAAAATATCCGCCCGTAATGCCTCTGGTCTAAGCATAAGCAATCTTCGCTCCACATTAGACTCAATATCACCAGGCAGCAATAGGCTACCAGCTTGATTCTCGATGCGCAAAACGCAAGAGCTGTTATTTCCACTGCCGCTGGTCGAACTAGGATGCAGCATGTCAAACTTCACCCCGTCCCACTCCCACTGCTGCCCGCTCAAACAGGCCACAGGCTGGAATGGCTGAAACTTCTCTTCAGCGGCAGTGAACAACTCTAGTTCCGGATAAGTTCGCAGCAACGCTAACGCTCCCCCTGCGTGGTCATTGTCGCCATGACTGATGATCAATCGATCCAGATGAGTCACCTGGTACTGCCGAAGTAGGGGTAATAAGATCTGCTCCCCGGAATCGAACCCTCCCTGGCGGTGCGCACCGGCATCGTATACAAGGGTATGGTTATTAGTACGAATAATGGCACTCAATCCTTGTCCTACATCTAATAACTCAAACCAAAACTCCCCTGTGTTGGGTCGCTCCGTAGCCTTGAAAAAAAGAGGCAATAACAACCATAGGCCCAAGATACGCATGCTGCATAGGAAAGGAGCTAATATCAGCCACACAGCGATCATTGCCAGCAGCAGAGTGAGCAAGCTAGGTGCCGGTATGTGCGTGTAACTAAAAGGCAACATGACTGCCTGTTGCAGCAATTGCCAGGCAGGTTCTAGCAGGATTTCTATGCCGTCAAAAATCATCTTGGCTAAGGCATCTGACACCGGGGTCAATAGCGTCGCCAATAACACTAGTGGCAGAATTAGTACGCTAACAAAAGGCACAGCGATGATGTTGACTAGGGGAGAAACAATTGAAAACCCCTGAAACATAAAAGACAGCAATGGCAGTAAACCCAAAGTAGCCACCCACTGTACTTTTATGAATTGCCAGCCAATCGGTCGCCCAATCAAATAGTTTTGAAAGCTAAATAGAAGCCATCCAACAGCAAAAAATGATAACCAAAACCCAGCCATCAGGGGCGCGAGCGGATCCCACAGTAAAACGAATATCAAAGCAAGCAGAAAACGGTGGCTCACCGCCATCGAATGCTTGAATAGAGGCGCCCACATAAATGCCAGTACCATGATGAATGCTCGTTGCGTGGGCACAGAGAATCCAGCCAACAGTGCATAACCGAGTGATGCCAGTATGGCAACTAACGCAGCTGCCTGAGGCGTAGCCAATAGATGCATCGCTCTACCTGATCTGCGCCATATACTTTGCGTGAGAAAGTAGAAAAGCGTCGCAATCACACCTATATGTAACCCGGAAATGGCCACCAGATGAGAGGTGCCGCTCCTGTTTAATAGTTGCCATTGTGGCGGCTCGATCAGTTGTCGCTCACCCATTGCCAACGCAACGAGAATCCCTTTTACTGGCGATTCCGCGATGTTTTGGTTGAGATGATTAAAAAGTGTCTGCCGCAGAGACACTAAGCTGATGCGTGTCTTCTCATTTAATTTGATTGGCTTAAACTGTTTTGGCCGCACATAACCTCGTGCACGAATACCTTGCGCAAACAGATGGCGTTCAAAGTCGAAGCCACCATGATTTAACATGCCATGCGGACGCTTTAAACGCACCATCCATTGCCATCGATCACCGCCATTGAGTTCTGGGCGCTGTTGATACCAAGAGAGTCTCACACGCTTAGGAAGCTTGATAGATTCCCCATTATATTGGGCGTGTTCAACGCTAAAATCGAACTGAGCGCGTAATGGCTGTTCCTGGACAATAGTTAGAATTTTACCAGTGATCAGAATATCTTCGCCTTCTAGAGCCACCGGCAACTGCTGCCATAAACTCAATTGCGCCCACCCCGCTACGTAAAAGAAGCCTAACAGGAAAGCTGCGACTAGGCGCAATATAGAAAGATAAAAACTTGCTATCAACAAGGGCAGCAGCGCCACTGCAAACAACAAGTGGGGTAAATCAGATAATAGGTGGACAGTACACACACCGAGCACGAACATGACCAAATAGGCGGGTACGCCAGTCACTGTTCTTTGTGGCCCAATACCCCCCATACAGTTCCCTTTGCTGAACGCA
>DJFZ01000052.1 GCA_002432655.1 Thiotrichaceae bacterium UBA5859
CGGTTAGTAGGTAAACCATCTCTTAAGTTGCTTGTTTCAAATCGTATAATTTTACGGCATTTACAATTTTATACTATACCTTTCCTTTGAGCCGACACTAGAATTTTCCGGTCGGAATCCTTGTTTTAAGCAGACTGCTTAACCTGTGCCAGATACTAGATATATAAACATAGATCTGATTAAAAACGATAACTCAGACCCACTCCACCCCAGAAAAAATCGCGTAACAATTTGTCGTCTATGAAGCGATCACTTTTTCGATCGATAGCGAGGTTATAGCCAGAATAAGCGTATGCTTCTGTTTTATCTATAATCTGATAAGACATTCTAGCCAAGAACTGACCATGATTGGCGCCACTGTGGCCATTAACCACATAACCGGCATTAAATCCAAGCAAGGTTCGTAAACTGACAATGATTGAATTATCAATTTGAAAGCTTTTATTGAGAGAGAACTCAGTAAATGCGCCTTTCGCATCAAAAGAATAGTAGATATTAGTCAGTATATGAAACTGCTCATTAAAGTAATAAGCTAAATCAAGTCCGATTTCATGGTCATTGAAATGAGAGCCGGATTCGCGTGATTGAATATGGTTGTAACCGATAAACAGTTCTACTTCATCATTTGGTTTGGTGCCATACACAATGTTGAGGTTAAACTCCGAGTAATCCATATTGTTGGAATCCGCAACCCATGGAACAATATTTAGATTTTTATAGGTGAATTCTGTAGACACAGAGTAAATGTTGTTTCCTAAAAGATTGTCACGGCCTTCAGTGACATATCGATCTTCCCAAAGAAAGTGTATGTGCCAATCAAATTCTTCTTCAATATCGGTGCGGTACGCTTTCTCTGGTCGGATATTACCACCGGCACCAATCTCTACATCTCGTGGATCTAGGCCCGTGGTAGACTGCGCATATACTGGTTCGAACAGATGAAAAAAAATAGAAGCGATACCTAGTACACTAGTACATCTGTAAAATATACACATAAAAACTAACCTTAATCTATGGTTGTAGAATGATATGTTCCTTGGGCCACGATTTAGTGTTAATAATTGTACTTAAAATCTACCGTAAAGTCTGTAAAGTATCAGCTGTGTCACTCACTTAACAGAAATTCCTATCTTAGCAATGGTATAGGGGCCTACTAAATCTAATTGCAACATCGTTTCGCTTAGACTAGTAAATAATTCTAGCCAATCAATGAGGTTGGTTGGAGAACGCATTAGCTTTAGGCTGGCGAATTCAAAGATTGCTGCAGTGAATTTAAAGTAGTATTGGGTACTGCGCCATATTTAAAACGATATCACAGTCCCAAAAAATAACAGTACTTCAGTATAGCTAAAATACATTTTATAACTGGTAATTATACAATCCTTGAGTAAGAAGCTTTTTCTCCTTAGTCCAATATAGATCTCTTTTATTGGTACAAAAAACATGTGGCATTTCGTTGTGCCCTTGAGGCTACAAAAATGAGTGTGTGTGGATTAGTAGAAAGGGAAATTCTCTCGAACTATTTTGGTGCACCGAGAACTTATCTGGGCGAAGACTGAGCCAATCTTTGAGTATCTGAGCACCCCGAATTAGCGATCATGTCAGTACTTTTCTCTGAAAACAATACCTCTTAATAGACGTCCGAGAATATCCGCACCGGTGATGACTTTTTTTCTTTGTCCCCAGAGCAATATTAAATCGTCATCAATAACGTCATCGGCGGCACGTTCAGGATAGACTTTTAGAAGGCTTAAAGCACGGCCTAAGTATGATTCGTCATCTTCAATTAATAGAGGCTTATGACAAAATTCTATAGGATTAAGCGATTGACCAGAAGTGAATACCCGACGTAGAAAACTATTTGCATTTAAAACCAGTACAGGTTCATTCTGACGATTGGTAATGATTACCCATTTTTTTTCAGACGCATTGATTTGTTGAATAAAGGGATCATTTGCGTTGGCTTGGTATTCAGGAAACCGTACTTCTCCATTGTGCGCCGGTAGTTGAACGACACTTAGGGGATCAAGAGGTTCTCCTTCATTGTGCATGGATAGATCATCTAGAGCTAGGAAATTTAGTGCTCCTAAACCTTCAATACGATCGATATCACTCTCTTCCGCCTTGATGTGTTGCTTGATGACTGCGCGTAAATTATGTTCACGAAAATATTGAATGCCCTCCCGCCCTAACCACCAATCTAGTACTAGGGCAGAAGGCTTGGCAACTGGGTATAAGATGATTTGGTAGAACCGAATCACCGGCGCAAGAGTTGCGCCCATACGAAGGGAGTTACGGGAAAAATAGGCTTGAGGAGTGATCTCTCCAAAAAAAGTAATAGCTATAGTAGAGAATAGAAAAGCGCTGATTCCCGCCATGACAGAATCAGATAATAACGTGAATAACACATTTATTGCGACATTGCCCCATAAAATGGTGGTCAGTAAGAAGTGTGCATCCTGGCGTAGGGCCAAAACTTTTTTAGCGTGTTCACTGCCTGTGGAGACTTCTGCTTCCAATCGAAGACGGCTGATTCCAAACATAGCTAGGTTGAGGCCAGAAAACATGGCAGACTGGCTCAAACAAAAAAATATTCCAATCCAAATTAATCCGTCGTATGAATTCATCACAATCGCCCAGTCTCAATTGAGGCCAATATTTTCGTGAGTATACCTGATAATTTTAATGAATATTAAGTCAGGCCCTGTCACCTTTTCTACGTTTTGCGGACGAGAGAGGGCTATTTGACCTCTACAAAAAACCCTTGGTAGCCGCTCTCTATCAACTGTATAAATAAGGAATAGTTTTCCTCGACTCAAATTTCTGATACAAACTACTGTTTGAGAAAAGTGGCTTAAGACTGTAAACCGACACCAGTGAACATATCACTCTTCACCTTTACTGACGTTAGCACAACGGAACGAATTTTCATTATCCTGATGGTGGTATTGTGCACCCATCTTGTAGTATGGATAATACGCCGCGTCGCGCAGCGAATTTCTTCGGCAGATGTTTTGTCCCGTTGGGTTAAATTACGTACATTAACGGGACTGACGACCAGCGTACTCGTCTTTGTGCTGTACTTCGCGGCCATTGGTTTCGCCTTGAGAGAATTTGGCGTTTCATTGACCGCCTATCTGGCCAGTGCTTCTATACTAGGTTTAGCGATCGGTTTCGGCTCCCAGGGCCTGGTGCAGGATGTGGTCACAGGTTTGACTGTGATATTTTCTGATCTGTTTCAGGTAGGCGATCTTGTGGAAATCTCTGGTCAGAGCGGTATTGTGCAGACAGTCGGCATGCGATTCACCGTTCTTTTGAATTCTCATGGTGCACAGGTATTTATACCCAATAGAAACCTCGCCAATGTAGTGTTCTATCCTCGTGGATATGTCAGGTGTTTCGTGGATATCACGCTTTCCGCGGATAAAGAGGTGGCGCAAAAAATGACGAGTAGGATTGCCGCTATTACTGAAGGATTTGTGATGCAGTTTTGCGGAATCTTGCGTGATAAACCGGAGTTCGAGGCGAGCCGAATCCTACCGGCAGGGCGTGTTTTTGTGCGCGTCAAGTTTCACATCTGGCCAGGCCGAAGTCTACCCATTCAGAATGGCTACAAACCGGAACTGTTTCGGTCTCTTAAACACTTGGACTTAGCCTATGAAGAGTGGATGATAGCCGTTAATGAAGAAGTGAGTGAGAGACCAGTGGTTATCCCGCGTCTAGGCAGATCCTCCTAATATGGCATAGATCGGTTTGGTTCTTGGAGTACAATTAAGAAAGGTGGCGCTATTCGTTTCGTACGCCCGGTATTGCTCCGGTATGGATCATCTGCCTCACCCTGTTCGAGAGTGTGCAGAATTTTATTGTTCGTGAATCGGGACGTCTAACTCAGTTGTGAGAAGCTGGACTATTCACACGTGCTATTGTTTATCAGGAATTATGACGCATACTTTTAGCAAATCTTGATCTGTGGTGTTATCGCACACTGGGCCCACCCCGTCATTGTCGTTCAGTCGAATTTCAGCGGTCCGCAAATTTGGGTGGCACGGATGATCTAGAACAAAACGAGTAGTTGCGTTTGAGTCATACTCCTCGTAAATCTATTGTGAGCATAAGGTTGGGAGCCAAACTCATGATATTCAAATCGAAACAAATCCATCTACAACCACTAACAGAATTGAGTGAAAAGCTCGAACATCTTATTGAAGGCCGTCTATGGTTGAAGGTGATGTTGGGTTTGATCCTTGGCATTATTACGGGGTTGTTCCTCGGGCCTGATCTGGGACTGATCGATCCGCAGATAGTGGCAGCACTCACAGTATGGTTGGCATTACCTGGACAACTGTTTTTGGGATTGATTCAGATGATAGTTGTGCCACTGGTATTGGCCTCGGTGGTGCGAGGGTTGGCGTCAGTCAAGAACCCGCAAGCATTGAAAAAGATTAGCGGAGTAGCATTAAGTTTTTTCTTAATCAGTACAGCATTGGCCACCACTATAGGTATTTCCACAGCCATTCTTGTGGAGCCCGGTAAATGGATCCAACATGAAACTTTAGGAATTTCTGTTGACAAGCCAGTAGCATCCAATAGTAGCGACATGCGTCTGCCCTCTTTGTCGGATGTGCCCGAGAAAGTGATGGCCCTATTGCCCAAAAACCCTATGGCCTCGATGGTTTCAGGTGAGATGTTGCAGGTCATTTTGTTCGCAGGCGTTCTTGGATTCGCGTTGTTATCTATTCCACCAAAACAGGCACAACCTTTATTTGAACTACTCGGTGCGTTACAAGAGGTGAGCATGCGGGTAGTCTCCTGGGCCATGTGGTTAGCGCCATTCGCGGTATTTGGTTTGATGGCACGACTGGTCGCCAATCTGGGGCTGAATGTGCTTGCCGGTATGATGATGTATATGTTAACGGTGCTCATCGGTCTGATGATTATGGCGCTACTGTACGTGATTGTGGTGCGCTTGGTTGCCAAAATCCCAGTCTGGGAGTTTCTTAAAAAGAGTAAGGAGGTTTTATTGTTGGCATTTTCCACCAGCAGCTCCGCTGCGGTGATGCCGGTAAGCTTGCAAACGGTGGAGAAAGAGCTAGGCGTACGATCTGAAATCGCACAATTTTTAATTCCCTTAGGAGCGACCATCAATATGAGTGGGACGGCGCTTTATCAAGGTGTGGCTACACTTTTTTTAGCGCAAATATTTCAGGTGGATATCACTCTATTCGGCTTTATTTTTATTGTCACCACTGCAGTGGCTGCCTCTATAGGTTCCCCTGCCACCCCGGGTGCGGGCATCGTCATTTTAAGTATGGTGTTAGAAGGTGTGGGGATCCCTGCAGCCGGAATCGGTTTATTACTTGGTGTCGATAGGGTACTGGATATGTCACGTACAACCTTAAATGTGATGGGCGATATCGTCGCTTGTTGTCTAGTGGACAGGTTGGCAACGGAATCTAGTCTCGCTACTACTCACTCAGCCACAGATAGCAAAGTAGAAACTGCTCCTAGCTAGTGGGGGGCGCTGGGCTTAGGTTCTTACTCTTTCTCCCCGTTGTCGCAGGTTGGGGGCATTGAGCGCACATGAAGATCCCGTTGTGGGAAGGGGATTTGAATATGGTGCTCGCGAAATTTGCGGTCGATTTCAAAGTTGAGTTCGCTGAGTACGACAAATACTTTGCTCACGTCTGAGATAAATACTCGTAACTCGAATAAGAGGGCACTATCGCCAAAGCTCCGAAATAGCACGACCGGCAGTTTATCGGAAAAATTTTTGAGTACCAGCGGATGAGCATCGGCTACTTCTCTTAATATTTTTTCCACCAACGCCACATCGGATCCGTAAGCGACTCCGATGGGTGCGATCACGCGGCCATACACATCTCTCAATGTCATATTCACTACTTGCTGAGATATTAATTCAGAGTTTGGCACCACCACATCTGCACCATCAAATGTGCGAATTTCGGTGGAGCGCACTTTTATCTGTTTCACTCTACCTTCGGTGGTGCCCACGCGGATCCAATCCCCTCGACGGACTGGCCGTTCGAACAGGAGGATAATTCCTGAGACAAAATTATTGACGATATTCTGTAAACCAAAACCCAGGCCAAGGGAAAGCGCGCCTGCTATGAAAGCGAGGCTGGTGAGATCAAAACCAGCGATACTGAGGCCAATTAAAATCACTAGGGCAATGCCCAAATAACCCACCAGAGTGGTCACCGCTTCTTTTCCAGAAGGATCCAGTGAGCTATTATCGGCCAGCGAAGAGGTAATGGCATTCTGCATGGCTCTGGCGGCCATCAGCAATAAAGCAACAATAAAGACAGCAAACAACAATTTGATTGGGGTAATGTGAAATTGACCCAAATCAAACCCATCGATCAACACTTCTACTGCCAGAGCAAAGCTGGTGGCAGAGAGATCCCAAATAAACATCAATGCCAACAGTGCAACCACTATGATAACCATAGTGAGGAAAAAGCGGATCCAGAGCAATCCGGGCCAGGGCTCCCCGCCCTGAATGCCCATTAGGCTTCTTAATCTAGTGAGAAAACGTTGGTTGCCGAATTCCAGATAGTTGAGGGCATCTCGAATCATAATGCGACAGACAAAATAGAATATCCATACCACCAGGGTGCCACTTAATCCGTATAGTAAATACTGAACCAAATTGTGAAATCCTAGGATTTCAACGAGCCACATGAGTATGACTATGAACCCTCCGAGACGATATAGAGTGCCAGAGAGCTCATGATTGGCAAAAACCATGGAAACTTGTCGGAAGCTCAACAATAAATTGATAAAAATGATGGAAAACAGTACAACGTGGATGAGCTGTGCCAGTTGTGGCGTAGAGAAGCTCAAGAACCCATTGTAGAAAATAAAATAACTCAAAGAGATGAGTATGAATAAGAGTAAGATTGATACGCTAGGCAGATCACCTCGTTTTTCAGGCAAATGTATTTTACTGAGTATAAGAATCCAGTGCCATATCACCGCCACTGATATCAAGGCACAAAAAAACAGCAATAGTTGATTAAGGGCGATGTCTAGCTGATAGTTGCTCTGAGCAATGACAATTAAAGTGACCCCATATAGGGGTAACCAGATGGGCGCATTGACGGCGAAAGCTTGTTGCAGTAGTTGGTTACTCGTAAGCGGTTTTTCCGGTGCTTTGTATCGTTCCTTGGTTTGCCTGCGAAGCCATAATCCACCCACTAAACAAGTGAAAAACACCATGCCCAATGAGGTGAGCTCAGAGGATTGATAGTTAGAAGGAAACAGCTGAGTTTGATTCCACTTTACCCAAGGCCATGTGGTTTTCCTAGTCTCGCTAATGAGGGTAACGACGTTAGGGTTTTTTGTTCTTAATTGTACTTTGAGTTCCTTTTGGGCCTTCGCTGTTATTTCTGAGACTACCAAAGTTGCTCGTTCATTGATATTTTTGCAAAACTCAAGCAGTTCCATGGCTGCTTTCTGTTCCTCTTTAACATCTTTGAAAATCGGTTCTATTGGAACTGGTAAAGCAGAGTGAGAGTCCGTACCGTTGGATTTTTTGAACTTTTCTAACTTACTGAGCTGTCTCTCTAGGCATTCCACTGAGCGGGTACGTAACAAAATGGCGTGGCGTAGCGCTGCGTCGTTATCCTGTGCTTTTTGCGCTTGCTCCAAATTGA
>DJFZ01000014.1:0-21864 GCA_002432655.1 Thiotrichaceae bacterium UBA5859
CGAATAGTAAAGCCCAAAATAATGAGATAATGGGGTCTGACCCCTTTTTTCTTTTTTACAACAAGAATATCGAATTACAAATAATAACGTATGGATTCTTCCAACGGGGCGCGGGGTGTGCGGTACTGGTTGATAGCGTGCTCCATATCCGCATAACCGAATGAGATCCCGCACACTAATTTAAGATTGTCCGGCAATTGAAAATGCTGACGAATAAAGTCTGGGTAGGAAGCCAGTGCCGCTTGCGCCACGGCATCCACGCCTTCGTTTTTCGCTGCCAGAAGAACAGAGTTCACGTACAATCCGCAGTCCACGCCACCGTAAAATCCAAAATGATCATCTAAAAAAATAAACAGCGCGTGGGGGGCATCAAAAAAACGAAAATTCTGCATCGTCTGCTGCATGCCCGCCATCCTATCTTCTTTAGGAATGCCGATGGAATCATACAACTGATACCCGCACTCTTTTCGTCTGCCTTTATAGGGATCGACATATTTAGCGGGAAAGGGAAAATCTGTTTTAGGGAAGTTGCCCGACTGCACGTGATCCCACAGTGCTTCACGTAATTGACTAGTATGCTCTCCACCGGTGACGATCACTTGCCACGGCTGGGTATTACACCAAGAAGGTGTTAACTGTGCCAAACTTAAGATCTTCTCAATGGTTTCCCGTGGAACTTGCTTGTCCAAATACTTACGAATGCTCAGTCGTTCATGCATTAAGGATTCGAATTCCATAATTTGTCTCTTTCTCGTTGGCTCAGAGTATGGACTCTGTATGCACCGTCATGAGCACACGCAGTCGCGGACACTGTCTAGACTATATCCACATACACCATGCCATCTTCTATTTTAGTGGGATAGGTCTGCAAACATTTCTCACCACGAATAATATTTAATACTTGAACTCCGGGAGGGAAGTTCGCCCACTTCACTACCTCACCAGTCTTGATATCGAACTCCGCACGGTGCAATGGACAACGCACTTTGCCTGATTCAATTTTGCCTTTTTCTAATGGAGCAAAAGTGTGCGTACAGGATCTTTGTGTGGCGTAGAATCCCTCTTCTAAATGGTATAAGACAATATTGGTGCCGTTCAGACTGAACTTCGCCATGGTGCCTACATCCATCGCCGCTGCCGGACAAACTTTTTCAAAACTCATCATCACCTCCTTGAATAATTTTCACTACTTTGGTCATGTTTAAAATTAAATCTTCCCGAGGATGACGCCATAGTTTAGTGATACCGCACGTCACAGCTAGTGGGATGTGCTTAGGGATAATCCTCTGCCAATAGTTGACTCACCGCTGACCCGACTCAATCACTCCATTAAAACAACGGTTCGGAATCGATCTGGAACCCGTGCCTAGACCAAAAACTTGAAACTACCATCTTGAAGCTTGGCGGTAATATGCAAATAGATCATGCCTGATATGGCCCTTCAACCTTAAACCGCTGCATTGCAGCCTAATTGCTGCATCCTCACCCACGGCCAATCAACTGCAGAACACACTTAACCGTGCTCATGGCTCTTATCTAAAAATTTATCATAATGTATTTCTGATTCCGGCATGCCCTTATCTTCGAGCACTTTCATGGCGGCATCAATCATTGGCGGTGGACCACACATATAGGCACTCGCCTCCGCTACATCAAAATCCTGCTGGCCTACGAAATCGGTTACCATGCCTCTCGGACCTTGCCAATCGCTATCTTCCGGCTCTTCCGACAACACGGGAATAAACTCAAACTTACCTGACCAGCGGTTGCGTATGGCTGTCATCTCTTTTTCACAGTAGACATCCTTTTGCGTGCGCGCACCATAAAGATAGACCACTTCCCGAGTGCAATTCTGCGTGGCGGCATGCTCTAAAATCGCTTTTAAAGGCGCCATCCCGCTACCACCGGCAATGCACAACATCGGTTTGCGACTGGCCTTTAAATGAAAAGTACCCAGCGGGCCATCCACTTTCACCGCTGTGCCGATTCTATCCTCGGCATGGATCCAATCCGTTAAGACGCCACCCGGCACATGCCGAATATGAAAAGTAACTTGAGAATTACCACCAGGTAAGGGTGGTTCGGCAAATGAGTATGAGCGCGCTTCTTCTATCACACCCGGCACACTAACATCAGCATATTGGCCAGCGGTATACTGCATCGGTTGCTCCAATTGGATAGTCACCGCAATAATATCGTGGGTAAGTGCCTCGGTCTTGGCAATGGTGCCGTCGATCACTTTTTCTTGCACCATTTCCATATCATCTTCGAGTTCAGACACCTCTACCACCACTGCCGATCGTGGCTGTGCCTGACAGGCCAATATATAACCTTCGCGTAATTCCTCCTCACTCAGTACGTAAGAGGTGTCCGTCAACTGCTTCACATCACCTTCAACCAATTTACAACGACAAGATAAGCAACTGCCCACACGACAACTGTGAGGGAATGGAATGCCGGCTGCGAGCGCCGCTTGTAATATGCTCTCCTTGGGTTTCACCTCAATAGTCTTGGGCGATCCGCCGGTGGCGGTGCGTATCTCCACGGGATGGGGATCCTGACTCACTTTGTTCCTCTTTAAAAATCCAAACACCATACTGCTCTATCCTGTCTATTTATGATTGAAAATGAAGAAGAGTGCACACGTCTTTTTCGCTGCGTGTTCGCGCATAATTAATTGATTTATAATCCGTTTCCAAGTGTTTTTAAAATATAACTTGGACTCTAATCCGGTTCAACTGTAGCCAAACCGCTGAATTTTTGCAAGCTGTTGAAACCCCAGCCAAACCCATTGCACACTCGGTCCATGCTCGACTGTCGGCAAGGCCCGCAAATCACCTAGCCCGCTGAAACGCAATCGCTAACGCTTCTCCGCCACCGATACAGAGACAGGCAATGCCTCTGGTCAAATTTCGCGCCATCAAAGCATGGATTAAGGTGGTGACAATACGGGCACCGGACGCGCCAATGGGATGCCCAAGCGCCACGGCGCCTCCATTCACATTCAATTGCTCACGAGATAGCTTCAGTTCACGCATCGCTATCACAGCAACCACCGCGAATGCTTCGTTTACTTCGTAGAGATCTACTTCTGAAGGACGCCATGCTAATTCACGCTGGAGTTTGTCAATGGCGTGTATGGGCGCACTGGTAAAGCGACTGGGCTTGCCGGCATAGCTCGCATAACCGCAGATACGAACAAGAATAGGCAATTGCGCGGCCACTGCATTGGACTCTGTGGTCATGAGCACCGCCGCTGCACCATCCGCAATAGAGGAGCTGGTGGCCGCGGTGACTGTGCCCGAATCCTTCAAAAACGCCGGTTTTAACTGCGGGATCTTATCTATATCGCATCTGCTCGGCGGCTCATCCTCGGCAATATTAAATGTCTCTTTACGGTTCGTAACCTGCACCGGAACGATCTCTTGTTGGAAACGATTCTGTTTCACTGCCTCTTGTGCGCGCCGCACAGACTCCGCTGCAAACTCGTCTTGCTGCTCCCTGGAAACTGCAAATTCAGCCGCCGCCTGCTCTGCATACAGCCCCATGGCTTTGCCTTCATAGGCATCTTCTAGCCCATCTAACATCATGTGATCGAGCAGTTCACCGTGCCCCATGCGATAACCGCCACGTGCTTTCTGCAATAAATAGGGGGCATTGGACATGGATTCCATGCCACCCGCCAGAATCCAGCCGCAGCGCCCTGCCACTAATCGATCATGGGCAAGACAGATGGTCTCCAAACCGGAGCCACACATCTTATTGACCGTGGTACAGGCGGTGGTGACCGGCACACCAGCAGCCAAGCCGGCTTGCCGTGCGGGCGCTTGTCCCTGCCCAGCCGTTAACACACACCCCATCATTAACGAATCCACTTGTTGAGGATTGAATCCCGTATCCTTTAATACTGCCTGCACTGGAACGCAGCCCAATTGGGGCGCTGACAATGTAGAAAGATTACCTAAGAAACTTCCTATCGGCGTGCGCCTGGCGGCACAAATAACAATCGAATCCTTTTTCATCAGCTTTGTCTCGTATCTGGTGGCAACCTAGTTGAATCTAAATTAAACGCACTAACTGTTTCTAAGTCAAAGAGAAATCAGTCTATTTTCAAAAACTTAAGAGTGCTTCAAATTTGCTTTCCATAGCCGAACTCAATATGATCTACGCCCTTGCTGTGGCCTATAAGCGCGACGCACAGACACAGTATGTGAGATGAAATGATAATTGATAATAAGAGACGATAACCATGCCTGTACCACGTGATATCGCAGAAGAAGTGTTAGAGAACATTTTGAGCGAAAATTTTGTACCGCTATTTTTACATCTCACCATGGAATTGGTGAATAAAATGATGGAAATGATGCAGGGGCCACGACCGCAGATCCAGATTTCTGAGTTCATTGAACCCCTGCAGCTTAGGAAAACAAAAATCAAAATCAAAGATATGACGGTGATTTATAAAACCCCACCCATGACTATTACTACTGAGTGGGTATATATGGATGACAACTATCGGATTCGTGATCTTTCCTATAAACCCAATTGGATTTGGGCACTGTTACATTACAAGACCATGAAGCAAGTGAAAGAGAAAATGGAAGCCGCCAGAGCGCAAGCGGAAGCGGATGCACAGCAGGCCGCTCGTCTGGCTGAAGAAAAAGCACAAGCCAAGCTAAAAGCGCAAGCAGCTGCTGATGCCGAACAAGTCACTACATCGGCAGACAGCAACTCGTGATGCGGTGCGCACCCAATTCAGCTATAGAGACGGAGACAATCTTACTGCCTCTCTTTGACATCCGTATAATTGACCGACCCCAATTGACTTTGCTCCCAAGGAACTCAACATGCTGAAACCCTCATCTATTTCCGCCGCCAATCTTCATCGTCGGCGTCAAATGAATGCGGTCAATCCTGAGAATCATCCGGCCAAACTAGGCCCCCGCATTTTTGCAGATACGGCCGACATTGCCGAGATTCGACCGCTTTTTGAGGCCGGGATTATCAACGGTGTGACAACCAATCCGACGCTATTAAAAAAAGCAGGTGCGGATTCTTGGGGAAGTTCACTCAGCATACTACAAGAGATTTTGGCATTGTTAGATCCCTACCCTGTTAGTCTCGAACTCACAGAACTGACCGAAGCCGGCATGTTACAACAGGCAACGGAGTTAGCTTCACTGGGCCAAAATAGTGTCATTAAGGTTCCGGTTGGTGGATATCAAGCAGTCAATAAAGACTATGATCCCTTTACCGGGCTGAAAGTATTAAGAGTATTGTGGCAACAGAATATCCAAACCAATGCCACTTTGATATTTAACACTACCCAAGCCTTTTGGGCAGCCAACGCCGGAGCCACCTATGTGAGTCCATTTCTTGGACGGCTGGCAGATTACTGTTATCAAAATGATCTTCCAGAGAAAACACCAGGTAACGCTTTATATATGGTAGAAGACCATAAAAATTCCCGCGATGATCAACATGTTTTTAATACTGAATATGTTGCTAGTGGTGGGGCCACTAAAGACGCAGGCGTCAGATTGATTCATGAGATTGTTACAGTATTTGCCAACTATGACATCCAAACAGAAGTGCTGGCAGCCAGTGTGCGAAATTCAGTACAACTGTCGGAAGTATTACTAGCGGGTGCGGACATCTTGACAGTACCCGCCAAGGTACTGATGCAGGTGGCGGATCATCCGCTATCCAGTGCGGGTATGAAAACTTTCTTTGAAGATTCCAAGGCATTCACCAGCTGAAGCCACTGAACATAGGAACCATTTACCACTATGCCCAACTGGTTACCACTATTAGTTGAACCGGAACAGCTACAAAGCAGTCTGCAAGATCCAAATCTGGTGATCGTAGACTTAAGCCGGCTCCCAAGCTATGTGACACATCACATCCCGGCTGCGATCCATCTGGAATATGCCGCCTTGGTGAAAAGTGCACCGCCGGTAATGGGACTGCTGCCTGATCTACGT
This sequence comes from Thiotrichaceae bacterium UBA5859, assembly GCA_002432655.1. Taxonomy (GTDB): domain Bacteria; phylum Pseudomonadota; class Gammaproteobacteria; order UBA5859; family UBA5859; genus UBA5859. The sequence goes on from DJFZ01000014.1 coordinate 5,985, forward strand.
CACTTGCAAAGCGCGTTGCAAGCCTTAGGTATTCACCCTGATGCACATGTGGTGGCCTATGATGACGAAGGCGGTGGAAAAGCCAGTCGACTGTTATGGACCCTGGACAGCATCGGTCATCCAGGACTCTCATTACTGAACGGTGGTATACAAGCTTGGATCGGTAGCGGCTACGCCACTGAAACAACAAAAAACTCTGTAGCAAAAACCGAATATAAAATCCGCCAATATCTTGCACACACTATTGCGGATAAACACTATGTTTTGCAACATATTGACGACCCAAATGTCATTTTTTTGGATACCCGAACCGCTGGCGAATATAGTGGTAAAGATGTGCGCGCAGCACGCGGCGGACACATCCCTGGCGCCATACACCTTGAGTGGACTGCCAACATAGACATAAACAATGCCGTGAGATTAAAACCATGCGACGTCATAGAAGCTCAATTGCAAGCATTAAATATTACTCGCGACAAAACCGTTGTCACCTATTGTCAAACCCATCATCGTTCTTCACATACCTACATGACGTTGAAAATTTTAGGTTTTGAACAGATTAAAGGTTACCCAGGCGCCTGGTCCGAGTGGGGGAATGATCCCGACACACCCATAGAGATCTAAACCTCTACAAGCAATTAAATATGGAATCGCAAAAACTACGAATCTATCTCACAGTGTGCTTGCTGTTGCTGATATCGGCATCGATTCTATTTGGTTTTGTCTACACACTCACCCATCAAAATACCAATGAGACAACTGAGACCACCAAAAATCATGTAGTGCGTTGGTCGAAGGCGGAAGCCAGATCTATTGCCAACGTCCCTTGGAAGACTCATTTAGGGGAAACGGGGGCAACTACAGATTGGCAAGGTCAATGGAGCTTTGTCTTTTTTGGTTTTACTCATTGTCCAGATATCTGCCCCGCCACACTGTATACATTAAGCCAAGTCCGTGATCAGCTGAAGAACAGTGAGCGGATGCGCACAACCCAATATATTTTAGTGACCGTGGATCCTGCGCGAGATACCCCCAGTCAGTTAGCCCGCTACCTAATTCCCTTTGGTAAAAACTTCGTGGGTTTACGGACGACTGCCGAAGATTTAAACACCATTACCCGTGAATTTGGCGTTGCCATCTCGACTGCCTATGGCGATGATAAAAAAGAGTCCATCAGTCATACGACTGCTCTATTTTTAATCAATCCAGATGCTAAAATACAGGCACTGTTCACCACACCCCACGACGCCACTTTTATTCGACAACAGTATGAGCAAATTCGAACGGACTATGAGACACATTAATTCAAACAGATCCCTCTGAAGAATATTTGATGTTCGAGCGACTAAAAGTAGGATTCCAATACCTTCTGCCGCAGAAACAGTTATCCCTATTGATGGGTGACTTAGCGCGCATAGAATCTCATTGGTTCAAAGATCCTTTTATCTATTGGTTTATTAATAGATATGGCGTCAACATGGAAGAAGCCGTTCATCAAAAGGCGGAAGATTATCGAAATTTTCATGAGTTCTTTACACGACCACTCATTCCAGGGTGCCGTCCAATAGAAGGCGACGATTACACCGTTGTCTCACCAGTTGATGGCTCTTTGAGTCAGTTGGGCAACATCTATAAGGGCAATCTCGTACAGGCCAAAAACCGTGCTTACTCCCTCGCAGCCCTGTTAGGAAAAGACGATAATCGTGTTCAACAATTTCAAAATGGTTGTTTTGCGACCATCTACCTTGCTCCTCAAGATTATCATCGTGTACATATGCCTAGCGATGGTCAACTGCTGGAGAGTCTTTATATTCCCGGCAAACTCTTTTCCGTTAATCCGCTCACCGCAAAATATGTAGACAATCTTTTTGCGATCAATGAACGCCTGGTGATCTACTTGGATACCTCCACCGGTCCCATCGCAGTGATTATGGTGGGTGCTTTAATCGTGGGCGGTATCGAAACGACCTGGACAGGCGCCATTACACCGCCACATGGACACACCGAAAGATGGGTATACCAGCAAGAAGAAATGATTTTTAGACGGGGCGATGAACTTGGGCGTTTCGCCATGGGCTCCACTGTGATCGTGCTATTTAGTCAGCAGAATTTAGTGTTTTCCGAGACATTGCAACTCAATCAAAGCTTAAAAATGGGACAAGCTATTGGCCGATTCAAATAAGCCAATTCGCTGCGAATTGACACTGGGAGCTAAGGAGCGCCTGATACTTGGTGATCTGCTCATTCACTAAGAAATTTCTATTTTTTAAGGACTGACATGGAAACAGAGCACCAAACAACGCACACGCATGAACCTGGTCACGATCTACGTATGGAACACGAAGATCCAACTATCCGGTTTCTACACAAAATTATTCGAATCGCGGTGAAGATTCTTGCTGTGTTGATGGTGCTTGTCATTATCTGGGGCATAGGAGATGTGGTGTATGTATTATACCAACGGCTCACTGCGCCACCATTTCTTCTAATGCAAATAAATGATCTCCTGGCCACCTTTGGTGCTTTCCTAGCAGTGTTGATTGCCATCGAAATCTTTATCAATATAAGTATGTACTTAAGCACCAATGTTATCCCTGTACGACTGGTGATTGCAACCGCTCTTATGGCTATTTCGCGTAAGGTAATTATTTTTGATTTTGAAAAGATCACCCCACCTTATATCTATGGTACCGCCAGTGTGATACTAGCTTTAGGCATCTCCTATTGGTTAATTACGAAGAAAAACGAGCCTACCCACTCAAATAAGTAAATCAATTCTTTCAAGGAGCTAAGTAGCACCGATCTGAAGTCGAATTACTTGCTTAGTTGGTCTGTCCCTTGCTTGAACCTAAGAGACAAAGAATCAAATTCGGGTCCAAGCAAAACTGAGTGTATTCGCAATATTCTCCTCCTGTAATACCCGCATCAACAAACGATCTAATCCCAACGCCACCCCCGCGCAATCGGGCAAGCCAAACTCTAAAGCCGCCAACAATTTTTCTGGGCAAACGGGCTCTGTCTGCGCTAGGTCTCTTCTTTGTTCAATCTCCTGTTCAAATCTGAGCCGTTGTTCGGTCGCATCCTTAAGCTCATGGAAACCGTTGGCAATTTCCAAACCATCAATAAATAGTTCGAAGCGCTCTGCTACCGGTACCTTATCTGCTCGAATGCGCGCCAACGCGGCCTGATCTTGAGGGTAGTCATAGAGAAACTCTGGTTTATTCACGCCCAGATTGGGCGCTACCTGATGAGAAAAGAGTAAGTCCATCCAGCCCGCTCGATCCTCATTAGACAGATTCGGTAAAGAGATTTGCAATTGCTCCGCTCGCCTCTTTAATTCCGCCGCGCTAACCTGATGTGCATCTAGATTGGTAAATTTAAAAAACGCATCCGCGTAGCGCGTACGCGTAAATCGTGGATAGGCAGCCAAACGCTGTAACAACATTTCCACTTCATCGATTAATTCCCAGTGGGAATAGCCAACGCGATACCATTCCAACATGGTAAATTCAGGCTGATGATGTTGGCCTTTTTCTTCTGCCCGAAACACTTTGCAGATTTGATAAATGGAGCCGGCACCATCGGCCAACAGACGTTTCATGGCAAATTCAGGTGAGGTGTGCAGGTATCGCTCTTCGCCGTCCGGAGAGCTGACTTTAAAGGAGTGCAAATGAGGCTCTGTGGCTGTCTCCCGCACCACAATCGGCGTATCCACCTCCAACACACCTCGTTCTGCGAAAAATTGACGGATATCTGCGTACAGTTTGGCGCGGGCTGTTAACGTACGCCGACTTGCGTTTGCTTGCCAGAGCTGGGTCAATGGTAATTAGGCGTCTTTCACCCGGGAGACATATTCTCCCGTGCGGGTATCCACTTTGAGCACCTCACCGATCTCAATGAATAAAGGCACTTTAACCACCGCGCCGGTCTCCAGAGTGGCAGGCTTAGAGCCCCCCCCAGAAGTATCGCCGCGCAATCCAGGATCGGTCTCCACCACCGCAAGCTGCACAAAATTTGGCGGCACCACACTCAGTGGCACCTCATTCCATAGGGTGACCAGACATGTATCTTGTTCTTTTAACCACTGCTTGGCGTCGGCTACCGCTGCCTCCGAAGCACTGTACTGCTCGAAGGAAGATTCATCCATAAAATGCCAGCTATCGCCATCATTGTAGAGGTACTGCATCTCCAGCTCTATCACATCGGCACCTTCTACAGTCTCACCAGACTTGTAAGTCTTCTCCAATACTCGGCCATTTTTTAAATTGCGTAATTTGACCCGATTGAAAGCCTGCCCTTTGCCAGGTTTCACAAACTCGTTTTCGAGAATGTTGTAAGGATCACCATCGATCATAATTTTCAGACCCGACTTAAATTCATTGGTACTATAGCTGGCCATGAATACCTCTAAGTTAAATGTATTGGACACGACACCAAAAGAAACTATTCTACCGTCTCCTCAGCCCCAATGGCAGACAGAATTGTCCGATGTGGTGGAGAATTTGGCAGAACTCTGTCAATTGTTACGACTAGATCCCGCAGACGCCCCCTGGCCGCTCGATTTCGACAACTCATTTCCGTTGAGATTACCGCGCAGCTTAGTGCAGCGAATGCCAAAATCTGATTGGTATTCACCTCTATTGTTGCAATATTTACCCTTGCTGGCAGAACAAAACCTGGTGCCGGAATTTTCTACCGATCCGGTTGGGGACACATCTGCCAATCTGTTTTCAGGCGTATTGCATAAATATCACGGACGCATTTTGCTACTGTTGACCGGACGTTGTGCGGTACATTGCCGGTACTGTTTCAGACGGCATTTCGCCTACAACGAATCTCCCTTAGATAGCAAAGCCATTCAAGTTGCGCTCCGCTATGTTGAAGAGAATCCGCAGATTAAAGAGATAATTTTTTCCGGTGGCGATCCCCTTTTGGTCAAAGACGGGCACCTAAAAAAGATAATCAATCAACTGAACGCCCTACCCCATGTGCGGCGCATTAGAATTCATACTAGATTACCAGTGGTATTACCCAGTAGGATCACTCAGACGCTTGTTGAAACACTGCAATTTAGCCGTGCAAAAATTGTCATTGTCATTCACAGTAATCACGCTAGCGAGCTGGATACACCAGTCAATCAGGCTTTACAACAGCTGCATCGAAGTGGATTCCAACTGTTTAACCAAGCGGTTTTGCTGAAAAACATTAATGATCAGGTCAAGGATCAGGTTCAGCTGAGCGAAACTCTATTTGAAAACTCTGTACTACCCTATTATTTACATCGGCTCGATAGAGTACAGGGGGCCGCCCACTTTGCCCTGGAAGAGAGAGAGATCGACGCACTCTATCAGCAATTGCAAGCGGTATTGCCTGGATATTTAGTGCCTAAACTGGTCACTGAAGTAGCAGGCGAACCGCATAAAATACTGTGGCAAGATACCCATTTTAAAGTGGTGACATGAGCGAAGAGATAGAAAAAATTTGGATACCCACACCAGCGCCAGTCAACCGAGCGTTTTGGCAGGATCCCTTTCAAGTGCGACAACTGAAGAGTTGGATAGCGGATCTTCCTCGCGGTGACTTGCTGGTAACGGCTCGTAGGCTAGAGGAAAAAATCAATGCCCTCAACCTAATTCGCACCAGCACTGCTAAACGTCAACGTGCTTCAGCTCAACTGTTTCAGATCCACCTACAACTCTTTGGGCAATACTGCAAACATCTACAAGAGCAATCTCAAGCAGAAGAAATACAGCACTTACAACTGCTACTAGAGCACCACCTAGTGGCACTGATCCAAAGCCAAAAAATCATTATTAATCAAACCGCGAAACGGAAAACACGCAATTGCCATTTGGCTTTGGCAAACAGTTTCCACTACTTACGACAAATTCAGCTACTCTATTACCTACAGAAGTTAAGATTAACGCCCAGATATTGGGGGGAGATCCACCAACTCTACCATCTGGCCTGTGCATTAGGGTTTAGCAATCCAGAATCAGGGGCAAAAACTGATCTGCTACGACAACAATACTTGTCTCTATTGTTATTCGGCACTTGTAATCCGTTTCAATTTGACCAACAGCAATTAACCGCTATCCACCACCATCTAGAACAGTGGACACAATTATGCACTCTGAAAAAGCAGTGGTCCGATCATAGTCTATTCTTAGTGCCCCTGCGCCAAGCTCAACAACCGAGCTATGTACAAGCACAGCAATTGATCGATGGACCAGAGGGCGACTATCTTTACCTCGATACCCTAGAACTCGCAAAACAGTTGCTGCGCGATCACCTGGACAGCCCGATCCCCACTTCCGCCGCTCGGGCTCAGCCACTTGAAGATGCCTATACCCGATTGGCGCAAGCCTGGTCACAGCCACCAGAGAGAAAGTTCCCACGTTTCAACACAGACCAGAAACTCACTCTGGTTTGTGGCTTGGTCGGGCTCAGCCAATACCTGTTTTTAAAATCGAGCAAAGCAAGAGCCGAAGCAGAATTGACGAAAATACAAGACTCTGTTTTAGAATCTATCGCATTAACTAATTCCAGCGCTTTGGGGTTCTGTATTCGAGTGGCCGGCAATATCAAATGGTCACAGGAGGTTGGAGACGTGGTGGGCTTAAGAGTGAGAGAAGAAGCCGACAGCCAATGGCAAGTGGCCATAATTCGATGGCAAGAATGGGACAGCAAAGGCGATAAGATTTTGGTCGGACTAGAGATCTTGGCCAGCCAGATTTCACCTATATTGGCTAAAAAACATGAAAATACTGATGGTTACAACATATATGGCCTATTGATCAAGGACCAGGAAAGTGAGGGTCGGGAGTCGCTCATCATGCTACCCAGCTACACATTTAAAACGTACGATTTACTCTCTATCAGACACCATCAGCAGCAACAGACGATTGAGCTACTGAATTCCTTAAATACAAACAGTCACTATTCAATTTATGAATTTCGACGCCTGTCTAAATCAGCTTCGGAACCATGAGTCCTCTTCCCTTGTCACGGGCGCCCCGCCGCCCCAGCACCCAAGCATTCGATCGCTGATGGGCTTTCCTACGGCACCTCAATTTTCTCGTCAAAACGCCGATATTTAGCTTGATCCTCATGGAGAAATGATTATTAGGAGTATGCAACCGATCAGCCGCCTCGATCTCGCGCCGGTTCGCATATGTCTGGCTCTGCACACCGCTGCACCCAGATTTCTAAACCTGACAAAGTGGAAGTTAAATTAGAATGAGTCAACAGGGTGCCACCGTTAGAATTTTAGTCGTTGGTGAAGAACTATCTGAATTTGATCAATTGGCTCCTCAGCTACGGGAGGCAGGTTACAAAGCGCTTTGCCAACGAGTTGAGTCAGAAGGAGAACTACGAGATTTTTTAGAATTACAAGAATGGGACTACGTGTTAGCACAACAGGATTTCGCGGCCCTCCCCATCGAACAAACTGCAACAATAATCGAATCCAATGGAAACCAACAAGGACTACTATTTTTCTGTCGGTCTTTTGATCCAAGTGTCATCAGTGAAGCACTGAAGTATCACGCTATTGATATCATCAGCGCCACCGAGATGAGTCGACTGCCCTTAATTCTCGCTCGGAATAATGAAGATAATGCTGGTGATGCCTTGGCCAATGTATGTGAACAATATCGTTCTTTACTCATCAGTATAGATACCCCAGTAGTCTGCTTGGACACATCTCGTCCCGTTCTCGTGAACCAAGCCTACTGCGAGCTTGTGGGACAAACTCAAGCAGAAGTGCTCTCTCACACCATCAGCGACAATATACAACTGGTTGATGGCAGCAATTTGGATACCCTGTTAGAAAGTGTCAATTCACGTTCAAAAGTAAGTGCCATTCAAATTATCAAACAAGGAGAGATTATCTGCCAGGGCGCGATTGAGGCAAAACAAATCACGCTCGCTGAAGAAAACTTTTTGCAACTTCTCTTCCACATCCCCAAAGAAAACAAGAGTGCCGTACACGAAAACGCTACAGATCTCACTTTGAGCACACCCGACAAAAACAATAATGCGGACGCGACAGAAACCAGGTACTCCCTACCGGACGCATTATGTTCAGAAAGTGAGTTAATTTCCCTGCTCGAGGAGCGCATCCAGGGTCTGCGTGATAGTGACGACACAGTAGGATTCGCACACATCAAAATGGATAATTATTTTAAACTGAAAAAAACCTGCGGTCCGCAACATTGGCCTAGAATCAATAATGAATTTGCACACCTAGTCATTGATATGTTGCCGGAAAGTTATCAAGTGGCAAAATTTTCTGATAGCGCATACATTCTATTGGCTGATGAGGATCCTCCAGAAGAAGCCAAACAAAAACTGGAAAACATCGCTATATCAATCGCTGAGCACAACTTTAAGGCCGGAGACACCCGAGTACCGATGACCATTAGCATCGGTATTGATAAAGTTTCGAACTTATCACAAAACGCCAACAGTGTGCTGTCCCATGCAGAAACTGCCTGTGCGGTAGCGGCAGAACGAGGCGGTAACCAAGTGAATCTACATGACGCCGAGGGCACAGAAGTTAACCTGAAACGGGATGCGGCAAAAATAGAAAATCTACGCCAGGCGTTGGCGCAAGATCGCTTTAAATTATTGTATCAACCCATTGCCAGTTTACATGCAGAACCAAAGGAGTTTTATCAAGTACTGATACGCCTACAATCGGAAGATGGCTCTGAACTCCTCTTGCCACAAACCTTTTTAGAGATTGCCACCCGCGGCAACCTGATGCCAGAAATTGATCGTTGGGTGGTCATTAATGCCATCGAGCGACTGAAAAAGGAGAAAGAGGAAAACGAGAATCTAAGTTTCTTCGTTTTGCAGGGAGGAGATGTGCTCAGGGATCCCAACTACGTCAACTGGATTCAAAGTGAACTAAAAGACTCGCCCAAGCTGGCAAACAGTTTACTATTTGAGTATACAGTGAAAGACGTGGCGCAAAACTTACGCTTTGCTATGACCACCTTTAAGAAAATTCGTGCATTGGGCTGCAAGGTTGTGTTATCCAGATTTAACAAAAATAGAGAATCGGAAATCTGTATCAAACATGCACAATTCGACATGATGAAAATAGATGGATCATTGTTACATCGATTAAATGAACACAAAGCCCATCAGGAGTGTATCCAGGAATTGGTCCAACTAGCCGAATCCAAAAATATTGTCACCGTCGCGCCCTATGTAGAAGATGCCAATTCTCTCGCTACGCTGTGGCGTTACAATATTGGTTATACTCAGGGCTACTTCCTCCAAGAGCCAAGTGATCAATTAAACTATGATTTTGGCGAATTAATGTAGTCAAGCCTTTTCCTTTGGCCCCCTCTCATGGTGTAATTGGACTTTGCCTGATTATCGGACAAAGATTCCAATGCCGTTTAAATTTAATCGAGTGGGCCTGATCGGTAAATATAGAGATGAAAATGCCGGTCCAATTATCCGCGAGCTAGGAGAATATTTGCTCAACCACGATGTGGATCTTCTGCTGGACGAGGAAACCAAAGCCACCGCATCGGAACTCCCGTGGCCAGGTATGTCCCGATCAGAGCTCGGCAGCACCTGTGATTTAATCATCGTATTGGGTGGTGACGGAACCATGCTGGCAGCAGCCAGAGAGCTCTACATGTATGCGGTGCCCCTAGTGGGTGTACACCTAGGTCGACTAGGGTTTCTCACCGATATTCGGCGGCCCGAGCTGTTTATAAAGGTAGAGCAGATCCTCCGTGGTCACTATATTGCCGAAGAACGATTCCTACTGCACACCAGAATCTATGGTCCAGATGAAGTAATTGATGCCGGTGTGGCGTTAAATGATGTGGTGTTGCATCATCACAACGTCGGCAGAATGATCGAATTTGAACTCTCGGTGGCGGAAAGTCCCCTCTCTATTCAACGCTCCGACGGTCTGATTGTCTGCACACCTACCGGATCCACTGCTTATGCGCTCTCCAGCGGCGGCCCCATATTGAGTCCCGATCTTGATGCCATCGCTTTGGTTCCCATCTGCCCACACACACTGAGCAGTCGGCCGATTGTGATTGGCGCCGATCAGGAGATCCGGATTGTAGTGCGTCCTGGACCACAGGAGAACGCGAAGTTATCCTGTGATGGTCAAGTCGTCCATAATTTGCGCTCCAATGATGTGGTGGAAATTCACCGCCAAAGCCAGCGACTCACTTTGTTACACCCACAAGATTATAATTACTACCGCCTGCTACGAGAAAAATTGCATTGGGGATAAAACCTATCTCTTAAGGACTCTATGCTTCAATCCTTAGATATACGTAATTATGTGTTAGTAGAACAGTGCCATTTGGAGCTGTTCGATGGCATGACCGTGCTCACGGGTGAAACCGGCGCGGGAAAATCTATACTTGTAGACGCCTTAGGTTTAATTTTGGGGGCCCGGGCAGAACAGAATTGCATTCGACGCGGGTGCGAGAAAGCAGAAATTGCCGCCACCTTTTTGATTCAAAACAATCCACCTGCCCTAGATTGGTTACGGTTACACGACTTAGAAACGGAGGACGTCTGTATCATCCGTCGTGTCATAAGCCGGGAAGGCCGAACCCGCACATTGGTAAATGGCAGACCAGTGAGCATCCAAGAACTGAAGACTTTGACCTGCTGGTTAGTAGATATTCAAGGACAACATGCTCATCAACAGTTGTTGCACAAGGATCACCAACGGTTGCTGTTGGACGCGGCAGCCAAACAGCAGGCGCAGATCCTCAAAATCAAACAACTCTATAGCCAATGGCAAACCTTAACTACAGAGTTAAAAGAGCTAGACAGGAGTGATAGCAATCAATTGGATCAAATTGAAGTATTGAAATATCAGATCCAAGAGTTACGACAGTCTGCGGTATCAACAGAAGATCTCAATCTGTTAGAACAAAAACACAAGCGCCTCACCCACCAACAGGAGATCTTAACCGCTGGCCATGAGGCCCTAGAGTACCTGGGCGGCTCAGAGGGCAATAATGCCATAGATGCCACCCATGACGCCCAACAGCTAGTGCATTCATTATTAGAATACGAACCCAAGCTACAAGAATGCCTAAACTGTCTGCAATCGGCATCGATCCAACTGGAGGAAGCGCAGCAAGAATTACGTGCACTGTTACCCGATATAGAAGAAGATCACAGTGAGTTAGCCCAACTGGAATCACAACTGCAAGCTATCTATGACTTAGCGCGAAAACATCGAATTGCACCGCACCAACTGATGTCGCAACTGGATAGCTTGGAGCAAGCGTTAACGAGGTTGCAATCCTTAGATGAGATCCGATTCACAAAACAACAAGCGTTAAACGAAACCTTAAATGCCTATCAAAAATTGGCGAAAAAAGCGTATCAAGCGCGTTCTAAAGCAGCGAAGAAACTGGCTGGTCAAATCAACCAAGAACTAGCGGATCTGGGACTTCAACATGCACAGTTCGAGATCCGGGTTGAGTTTAAAGAGCAAGGTCAACCCAGCGCAACGGGCCTAGATGATATTCAATTCTTGGTCAGCACGAATCCCGGCCAACCCTTACAAGCATTGTCGCAGATCGCATCCGGTGGTGAGCTTTCCAGATTTAGCCTAGCGATTCAGACGGTATTAGCCACAGACAATGCAGTACCAACATTGATTTTTGATGAAGTAGACACCGGTATCGGCGGTGCCGTGGCGGAAATGGTCGGGCAAAAAATGCAGCGCATTGGTAGGGATCACCAGGTAGTCTGTGTCACGCACTTAGCCCAGGTGGCCGCGCAAGCTAAGCAACATCTTCTGGTACATAAATCAGTGGATCAAGACACCACCACACAATTAGAGTACCTCACCGATACCCTAAGAATAGAGGAACTCGCGCGTATGTTGGGCGGCGCTAAATTGACTCAGCATACTAGAACGCATGCGGAGGAGATGCTGACAGCAGCAAGAGAGGAGGCTCTCAACCACGACAATCAGGACACAAGCCGTACAGGATAAGAGAGTGATCTGTTAACTCATAACCCTGGCGCTCTGCGATATCCAATTGGATTTTCTCAATGGTTTCATCCACAAATTCATCCACTTTCCCGCAGCGCACGCAGACGATGTGATCGTGATGTTGTTCGCAGGCCATTTCAAACACCGACTGGCCACCTTCAAAATTGTGGCGTACCACCAGGCCCGCTGACTCGAATTGGGTGAGTACACGATAAACGGTTGCCAGACCCACATCTTCTTCGGCCTCTGACAGAGCCCGATACAGATCCTCTGCAGACATATGGCGCGGAGAAGCCTGCTCCAATACCTCCATGATTCTGAGTCGAGGGATAGTCGCCTTCAGCCCGGCTTTACGTAAATCAGCAGCTTTCAATGAACTCTCCTATGAATAAACATATAATAGCCTATAGCTTGTGAACAGATTAACAAAGGGAATTGATTATGACTTATCCCATTTTTAATTCAGTGATACCGAAAACCCTAATCTCGATTAGTCTTTTTCTCGTGATCGCTGCCTGTACGGTTCACCATGTGGACATACAACAGGGTAATCACCTATCAGAAGAAAAAATAGCCCAATTACAAATAGGCATGGAAAAACGACAAGTTAAGTATATCCTGGGTTCACCCCTGATTACAGATAGCTTCCACAACAATCGCTGGGATTACACCTACTATTTTAAGGAAGGGCACCAACCAGCGAAATCAAGGGGTATTACCCTATACTTTGAAGGGGATAAACTGATAGAAATTGTCAAACAGGACTCTTGAGGGTAGCGCAGCGCTCAATCAGGTTTGCTTTTCGGCTCCAAATCACCACCGCCTCTACCCATGCGCTTGCCCTCTGCTGCACGTCTGCGACGCACCTCTTTCGGATCTGCCAATAGCGGTCGGTAAATTTCAATGCGATCGCCTGGATGCAATTTTTCTGTTAACTTCGCCACCTTGCCGAAAATACCCAACTGCATATTATCGAGATCAATTTCCGGAAACTCTGAGGTAATACCACTACGCACCACTACGTCACGTAAATTGTCATCGGAAGTAGCGAAAGTCTTGATGATCAGTTGCTTATCCGCTCGAGCATAAGCTACCTCCACCTCAATTTGATCTGCGGGCTTGCTTGGCAAGAATACCTCAATTATTCATTCATCAGAGTATTTGGCAGGCGCATGGTACCTAAGCCCTACAATCATGGGCAACCCAAAATTAATCAAATTCGCCTGCTTTGAGTTTAGCCATGTATTCATCGAGCGCCGCACGCACTTCGCCGGACATTAAATAGAGCCCAAGAATATTGGGGAACGCCATGGAGAGAATCATCAGATCGCTGAAATCCAATACATTGCTTGCGCTGGTGATGGCACCGAGAAAAACGAATACCACAAAGATAACTCGATACAGCATGGTGGCACCCTCACCAAACAGATACGTCCAACAGCGCTCTCCATAATAAGACCAGGAAATCATCGTGCTGTAGGCAAACAGCACCACACAGGCAGTCAGCACCAGCGGAAACCAGCCAATCACACTGCCAAAAGCAAGGGATGTGAGTGCTGCCCCCTGTTTCGCCGCACGCACAGCCTCATAATCAGGGTTGTCATAAGCGCCAGTAATAATAATCACCAATGCAGTCATGGTACACACCAAAATTGTATCCACAAAGGGCTCTAACAAAGCGACCACACCCTCGCGTACCGGATAGGCGGTTTTTGCGGCCGAGTGCGCAATCGCTGCTGAGCCAATACCGGCTTCATTAGAAAATGCAGCCCGTTGAAAACCCACTACCAACACCCCAATGAATCCTCCCAAGCCGGCTTCAACATTGAATGCGCCATTAATTATAGTGCCAAATGCAGCAGGCACTTGTTCTAGATTCATGAAAATAATGAGCAATGCTGTACTAATATACAGTAGACACATGGTAGGCACGATACGTTGCGCCGTCTCCGCAATACGGGTGATGCCACCGATAATGACCACGCCCACCAACGCAGCCATGGCGATGCCGTATAACCAGGGCACCTCGGCCATGCCGGGTATGGACTGACTCACCGCATTGAGAGACTGATTCACCTGAAAAGCGTTGCCGCCCCCCAATGAACCCCCAATACACATTAAACAAAAGAGTCCCGCCAAGGCTTGGCCAAAACCGGCCATATTACGCTTTTCGAGACCGCGTGAGAGGTACTCCATGGCCCCACCCATAATGTGGCCATCCGGACGGACCTCTCGATACATTTGCGCCAGAGTACATTCAGTAAACTTGGAACTCATGCCCAAAAAGCCAGCGATAATCATCCAGAAAGTTGCGCCCGGACCACCGATAGAAATAGCAATCGCCACTCCAGCGATGTTTCCCAAACCCACAGTGGCCGACAGTGCAGTGGTCAAAGCCTGAAAGTGACTCACCTCCCCGATATCATCAGGATTGTCATAACGCCCTCGGGTGACCTGAATGGCGTGACCAAATGCACGAAGATTGATGAAGCCCATGCGAAAAGTGAACACCAACGCACCCAGCACCAACCAAACCACCGCTAGAGGCAAGCTTATTGCGTCGGTAAAGAAAGCCACATCAAAAAAGATGACTGTGGCGATGTAACCATTGATGGCGCCAAAGATATTATCTACTGATTGCATCCATTCGCCTTCTGCCGCCTGCAGCGGTGCCACGATGCCAAGACAAAATAAACCGAAGAGAGATTTGCAAAGCGCGTTCAGATCCATGTCATCGTCCTTTATTTTTCTTCAACATAAGCGCCATCAGGGTGCCGCTCGATCTTCCACCATCCTATGGCCAGCACATGGTACCTGATTTTCTTCTGAGACTTAAATTGAATCCGATTAAAAATCAGTATATTAGCTTACGCTAACCTGCGCTTTGGAATATAATCTGTCTCCTTTAACTCGGCCAATTGAATCAACCTTTTAGCTTACTGCGATGGCAAAGAAATCGAAAAAACCGGAAAACGTCATTGCGCTCAACCGTAAAGCACGTTTTGACTACCATATTGAAGAGACCTACGAGGCCGGTATCGCGCTGGAGGGGTGGGAAGTGAAAGCGCTGCGCGATGGTAAATTGAGCCTAGCGGAAAGCTATGTATTGGTGCGCAATGGCGAGGCGTTTCTATTCGGCGCCCACATTACCCCATTGAAAACCGCATCTACGCACATCAAACCCGATCCCCTGCGCACCCGCAAACTGCTGCTACATCGAGACGAGCTAAATAAGCTGATCGGCGGCGTCGAGCGTAAAGGCTACACCCTGGTGCCGCTGGACATGCACTGGAAACGCGGCCGCGCCAAAGTGCTGGTGGGGTACGCCAAAGGCAAAGCCAAGCAGGATAAACGGGCTAGTATCAAAGAGCGCGACTGGCAACGGGACAAACAGCGTATATTGAAACAAAATCGCTAAATTTTTCCTAAATTTCACTACTTGAAAAACAATTAAGCACCGCTATATTAACTGTAAGCGTGTTATGATACACACTTAATACAGACCCAAAGATTAAGGGGGCGATCTGGCTTCGACGTGGATTGCGAAACCTTAAGGGCATGCCGAGGTGCAACCTCCCTCGTAAAACTTGTTGCAAACTTATAGTTGCAAACGACGACAACTACGCGTTAGCTGCCTAAACCAGCTGACCCTTCAATAGCTCGGAGCTTACGCTGACTAGCGAAGGTAACCTTTAGTAAGATCGCGGTGTTTATTGGTCTGGGGTAAATATCGTTAAAACTTTACTGGAATCGCCCTGCGTTTTCCCCGCTCATCGGGTAGCGTAGGGTTAAATCAATAGGTGAGATAAGCATGTAGAACTTAAGGCAGAGGATTTGCGGACGCGGGTTCAATTCCCGCCGCCTCCACCA
>DJFZ01000014.1:22088-29691 GCA_002432655.1 Thiotrichaceae bacterium UBA5859
AGACGTCTCAGGACGTCTTTTTTAATTCAATAAATCAAATAGTTCACTAAATACCCTCCGAGTACTTCTATTAATATTCATTGACATCTAGCTCTATATTTGAGGGCAACATTTTTAAAATCTTCATTAAATCGTTTTTTTATATTCAGTTTGGTCAAAGTGATATGCCACGTAGGTTCTGAATAATGTCTTGCAAGAATTATTTTTCGCAGTGCAATTGACAACCATCAACAGTAATAATTTTCTGTTCTAAATGAGCTTTTCTAATCACAGATTTAACGTCACCTCAAAATCCAGCGATACTAGAGATTTCGGCATCACCTACTTTAATGAAATCAACTGCGAACTGATTAGCAAGTTGAGCATTATTGGAGCAGGAATAAACAAGAGGCAGATGATTTGTTTCATTTATTTTCCTCATTACACAGCAGTTTTCAAACCCAAACGAGACAGAATACTGCTGCTTGTAGTCGTATATTCTAGGTGGACTTTTTGATTGGGAGACAACCGTTCTTTGATTGAAAATGCCGCTAATGCAGCTTCATGAAACCCAGAAAGGATAAGCTTTTTCTTACCAGCATAATAGTTACAATCTCCGATGGCATAAATTCCTGGTGCCGATGTTTCAAAGGTTGCGGTCGATACTTTAACTTGGAATTTTTCTTTTTCTATATTCCATGCTTGTAGGCTAAAGGGATCTGGCACCATACCAAAACAGACGATTACCTGATCGACAGAAAGACTTCTAGTCACATGATCGGCCCCGCTCAGTTTAAGACCAAGAAACTGATGATTATCAACCCAAAGCGTTTTTACTTGACCTTGAAAAAACTGCGCTCTTTGCTGCTCGCACAAGCTCATAAAACGCGTGACTGAATCAGTCGCAGCCCGAAATCGAGTAGAGCGATGTACTAAGACGACTTCAGCACCTATTTTTTGCAGCTCAAGCGCCCAATCAAATGCTGAGTCACCACCTCCTAATATTGCGACACGCCTATTCGCATGAACTTCAGGGTCTCTTACGCCTTGGAAAATATGAGTGCCAAGCCACTTCTCTGTATCTTTCACCCTCAATGGCACCGGGGTCATTACGCCAGCTCCGGTTGCAATGACCACAGCTTTAACCTTAACCAACTTTCCGCTTTCAGAGGTCAAGACAAAGCCAGCATCAATTTCCAGCGAGTTACACTGAATAATTCGCTCACCAAGTAAAAACTGAGGCGAAAACGGTTTGGATTGTTCGACTAGATTTTCAACTAAATTTTTAGCCGTGACACATGGCAATGCGGGAATATCATATATCGGTTTATTGGGATACAGCTGGATGCACTGGCCCCCAATTTGCGGTAGGGCATCGACTACTATCGATGAAAGACCATACAAACCCAACTCAAAGACTTGAAATAGACCACAAGGGCCTGCACCGATAATCGCCACATCGGCGTGATAATCTAATTTTGAATAATCTCTACTCATCCGTTTGCCCCGTCAATTCTTGATGAGAACAAAATAGGCGCATAACAAATAATAAAAAGACCATAAGCTGAAACCCATAATGCACCCGACAACCAAATAAGCAATTCATAACTATTAAATAAAAGAGGAAAGAAAACTCGAATGACAAAAGAAAACCCAATCAACAAAAACGCCATCGTCATCACTTTACCCACTTTGATTGATCGACCAGTATGGCCTAAAGAGACTCTGGAAATCATCGATAAAACCATAAACCCAATACCACCAACAGTAATGGCATGAAATGCTAGAGAAGGATTAGACAACACACTAAGCTCGGCCAAACTAAGCATGATAAGACCGATACAAATAGACCAATAACTTAGATGAAGAGACCATACTAATGGTGTATTTAAGGTAACCCAAACCCTCCACCTAATCGCCCTTGTCAAATTGACTAATCCAGCAAAACCATAAATAAAAGCATCCAGCCATTTTGGTGTAGAAGTTATATCCGAAGAAATCAACACACTGAGAAGCACTGAGGCGATTGATACCTTTTCGATCCAATAGATAGGAGGTACTCGCGGAGTTCCGGTTCCATTCGCGGTAAACATGGGAAATACTCGCCCTCCCATAATGCACATAACTAAGGTAACAAGCAGAACCATAACATGACTAATCGTGATAAATGATATGGCTATCTTGCCCATTACTGCCAAGTGGCTGAACGTATTTACCGCCGCCATTGCCAATAAAATAGGAACAAAAAACAGATTGCGCCACAGCTTCGCTTTAATGATGGGAATAGCTAATGCAAAAGCAGCTAACGGAAGGAATAGGACATCTATTACTGCAGTATATAGCTCAAATCCTACATGATGGAAAGCAATGGATACTCGAGCAAACAACCACGTAAGCACGAGAAATATCAATGGGACTCCTTTAATGCTAGGAACACCAGTCCATGTCTGTACAGCAGTTAATAGAAAACCAACGATAATGGCCGTAGTAAAACCGAATAACATTTCATGGACATGCCAAAAATAGCTACCACCATATGGTTGGAATTCTATAAGACCTGTAAATAGTAGAGTCCATACAGCGATACTGACCGCGCCAAACAAAGAACCTAACCAGAAAAAAGGGCGAAATGCTAACCTAAAAAATGGAAGGGCAAAGTCTTGTTGACTTTCAACGGTCACTTGACCATTTGATTGCAATTTCATACTTTTACTCAAGCCCCCTTATTTTAAGTGAATAGTTGGCTCCCCAGCATTATCAATTGGCGAGGCTGACAGAAATATTTGAGCAAGATGCTCGTCCCGCGAGTCACAAATGAGATCTTGCAAAGTATACTTCTCTAAGTACTTAAAAAAATGTTCCTTAGCACCTAAAAAAATTTTCTTTAACTGGCAAGCAGGTGTGATGACACACTGATTATTTGAACCAAAACACTCTACTAGTGTTGTGCTTTGCTCAAACTCTCGTACAAGATTACCGATATTGATCTGCTCAGGAAGAATATGAAGTTTAATGCCACCATTTTTACCTCGAGTAGCCTCGATAAAGCCCTGCGCACTTAGCTCCTGAACCACCTTCATTAAATGGTTTTTTGATATGTTATAACTATCAGCAACGTCCTTTATGGTCACGATGTCTTTTTCACTCACACTCAAATAAATTAATACTCTAAGCGCATAGTCGGTAAACCTGGTGATATTCATATAATCGATCCGAATTTATAACATGCATATAGTTTACATCTTTTTAACATGCATGTAAAATACATCTTATTTTAAAGGTTTATATCAGTTGGATTTTAATTAATTTAATTGGTCAGATTGCTATTCAACTAGCCGGTGCGACTGCCATTTTTTTCAAACACAAAATTAACTTTTGCGGTGATGGGGGTAGTTGCTAAAAAATCAGTTGACGAAAAAACTATTGTTAATGCGCTTGAGGAAATCACTCATAGAAAAGAACAGCTTGTTAATTTCGACGATAAGTCCAATCTAGAAATTATCTATTATTTATTGCAACGATTTCACGCCATCCATCGAGATCAATTAGTCGAGCTTCAGCCTTGATCCTCTAGAGTCGAAACAGTCCACAAGAATCACTTTCTCTACCCAACCGGCTTGGCTGCGCAAATGGCAGACCTGGAGGCAGAATTAGAGCAACCTATACAAAAAGAAGCAAATAGACTCTGGCCGCATACTTAATTTGCTCTTCCTTCTGCACACGTGAAAAAATTATCACCATCCGGGATTGAATGGGCCATACAGCCAACTTTGTACGCGACAAACTACCTTCCAAGTATAGTCACGAGCTAGTGGAACAGGTTGTTAAGCAACCTTACCAAAGACAAACCGCCTCAACTTACCTAACACAAATACGCGACATCGTCGTATTAAGAGAGATTAAAGTAGGTCGAGAAAAGCTTTTCATCCATCACAAGCTTACGCAATTATTCACCCAAGATAGTGATGAATTTAAACATTACAATAAGTAATGATGTGACAAAACGAACCCACTAATTCAAACACTTTGAACTCCGATTCACACTCTAAACTGAACCTCATAGCTCAACCGTCTGCTGCCAAACCATGTCGCAAAGCATTTCATCATGATGACATTACTCATACTGCTGCTGTGAAGAAGTGACTTTAACAAACACTTCCATACTGCCATCCTCCTTCAACAACAGCACGTCATAAGGCATAAAACGATCTTCCACCTCCATGCCAGGACTACCCACAGGCATCGCCGGCACCACCAGTCCGCGGGCACCTGCCGGAGGATTATCCAGGAATTGCTGAACGTAACGCGCTGGAATATGCCCTTCAAATACATAGCCCTCTGCGGATACTGCTGTGTGACAGGATTGATTGTCGAGTGCAATGCCCTTATCCCGCTTCACCTGATATAAATCCGTCGGATGATGAGTGGTGAGCGAAAATCCCCTTTCTGCCATATGATCCACCCATTTGCCACAACAACCACAGGTGGGACTTTTGTAAACATCCAGGGTGATCTGCTCAAGCTCACCTGTCCCTATTGCTTTTGAAGCAACCGCACTATTCTCCCCCACCACAGAACCCGTCACATCGGTTTGTTCAGAGCAAGCAAATAAAAACGGTATGAGCATAAACAACAAACAAAACCTGTAAGAAGCTTTTAACATTCGAATCTACCCTTGAAAGTAAGATATACAAAAACTTTACGCGTCTTTGCCCATGCGCGCCAGTGATTCCTTAACAATCTGACATTTAACCAATCCCCTATAACCACCTGCCTAAAGGCAAATTGGCCGCACCCTACTGACACAGGATTGACAACATCAAGAGAGCTAGAACAATATTGCCCTTTCAAGGGGATAATACATGATAGATGATGGAATACTACACACGGGGAGATGAGTCATCACAGGCACCTTTGTACAGGCAGAAACAGCATGACCAGTAGTGGCAGAAGTGTACATTGAGCAAGATAACGAGCAAGTTCAATTCAACAGCAAGTGGATCATCGCCGCAAAAAACCTCACTGGCACCCAAGAATTTAGCCGTGCACGACCACCGCAGTCTGATGGCCATCAGCACATCTCAGGTAAGGATTCCATAATTGGTGCAATGACCGGTATTCTGGTCTTTAGAACAACAATGATCGCCACCATGTTTCAAAGCATTTGCGGTGAGTTTATGGGCAATATTGCTATAGTGCCTAGCACTGAGAATAGATATGAAGTAGAAGGCACGCTGTGCACCGGGCACAATAAAATTGCTGGTTGGTTCGTGCAACTCAACAGAGCTTAGTCACGCACCTGCTCATCGACTCTAAACCCCGCATAATTTTGATACTCGTTCAGATCCTTGAATTTACCTCCATGAGACGACAGACTCTGATCGAGCAGCAGGCGGCATCCACATACATGACCCACGAAAACCCATTCAATGTGAAAAACATTAAAGTTGTCACATAGACCAGATAGGGTCTGACATAGGAGAGTGTTATACTCACGCACCATAAAACTACGCAGGTCCTATACCGGCACTCCCAATTCGCCGACGAATGTGGAACAACTTATTGGCAAGGACATTAACATAATGCAAGGAGAAGTAGCATGAGTGACGGAACTCTGTTTCGATCCACCCGCTTGGGCGAGATGAACCTGAGGAATCGCATCGTGATGGCACCGATGACACGCTGCCGTGCTATCGGTAATGTACCTAGCGATCTGATGCAGGAATATTACAGTGCACGTGCAGAGGCTGGCTTAATCATTACCGAGGGGACTTCACCTTCCCCAAATGGCTTGGGTTACGCACGTATTCCCGGGCTCTTTTCTGAGGAACAAGTACAGGGCTGGCGTCGTGTGACGACAGCGGTGCATAACAAGGGAGGCAAAATCTTCGTGCAATTGATGCACACGGGACGTGTGGGTCATCCTGCCAATTTACCTAAAGGGGCACGTCTATTGGCACCGTCAGCAGTAGCCGCACCCGGCGACATGTGGACCGATGAGCAAGGCATGCAGCCCCATCCACAGCCGGAAGAGATGTCAAAAAATGACATCAATGCCACTATCCAAGAATATGTCCATGCCTGTCGCAACGGTATTGAGGCGGGTTTCGATGGTGTGGAGCTACACGGCGCCAATGGATATCTTATTGATCAATTCCTTAATACCGCATCGAATCAACGTACCGATGACTATGGCGGTAATGTTGCCAATCGTATTCGCTTTGCGATCGAGGTCGCTACAGCTTGTGCCGAAGCCATCGGTGGTAAGCGCCTCGGTATGCGCATTTCTCCTTATGGGGTGTTCAACAGCATGACGCCCGATGATGAAATGGAAGCGCTTTATACCCAACTGTGCGCAGCATTAAACGAGATAGATCTCCTCTATATTCATGTAGTGGATCACAGCTCAATGGGTGCTCCAGAAGTCCATCCCGCCATCAAATCGAAGGTGCGAGAAACCTTCAAAGGACACTACATCCTCTCTGGCGGTTATGATGCGGCACGGGCGAATGCCGATCTAGAACAGGATAAAGGAGATTTGGTGGCCTTTGGACGCGCTTTTATCGCCAATCCTGATTTGGTAACAAAACTACGCCACGATCAAGCCCTAAAAACAGCAGAGGAAGCCACTTTTTATACACCAGGGCCAGAGGGATATACCTTGATATAAAATGCCGCGAGAACAGTGAGTACAAATAGAAGTCAGGATCACACTTTATGGAAGAGACTATTCCAAGGAATTAATCAAAACACCCTGAGTTTCTTCCGCTAGCTTAGTGTCACACCGCTACAGTTGATAGACTATTGTAATCTACGCGCCCGCTTGTGCAGGCGCGCTCCCCGAAGAAACGAATCACTTATTCTGTCTAGATTTGTCGCACTCTATGCTATAGCAACCCATTCGAGTATATTTCGCCACCAGTCACCATCACTGGTAAGTGCAGAGAACATATTTTCTTCGTTACCAAGTTTACTATTAAGCGATCTCTCGTTTGTCTTGTTCTTTCATAAATTCTGATAGTTGAGCAGGATCCAAGTGATCAAGACAGGTTTGATAAATAATCTCAGCGGCCCGTTTGTAGCCCCCACAACTTAACAACTCCTGCTGATAAGCCTTGGCGCTCTCTTGATAGGTTGGATTATGCAGTATGGATTGCGCATTCGCTCTAATCTTGGCGACTGTGATGCTTTCACCCAATTTAAAATATTTCGCTACCCCCATTTTTGCAAAGCGTCGGCCATTGAATGCCTGTTCGAACTGCTGGGGGCACACCAATAAGGGCACACCATTAGCCAACCCTTCATTAAAGCTATTCATGCCGCCATGAGTAATAAATAGATCCGTATGCTTGAGAATATAGAGTTGTGGTACATGATTGTATAAATGAATATGTTTGGGAACGTTTCTAAAATCACTCACTTGCAAATGCTTGCCAATGGAAATGATCACCTCAGCTTCCTGATCTGAGAATGCGTCGATACATTCTTGGTAAAAATCCGGGCGTTGATTATGCAATGTTCCAAGGGATATATAGATAAGTGGTTTGTGTTCAATTTGCTCAAATTGGCGAAACTCGTTATCAATCACATCGCGAGTATCAAAAATAGACGCGCCCACATAATC
>DJFZ01000025.1:0-2264 GCA_002432655.1 Thiotrichaceae bacterium UBA5859
AATTAGTCATTCCTCGGCGGGGATTTGGTTAGAAGTTTATTTGGATATCCTATTTTGTATCACAGTCACAGGAATGGGGCTATTGGTGATCAATGATCTGGTATTTGAAAATCCAACATTGCTGCTAATACCACCGATGCTTTTTATCGGAGGAACTTTTGTCATTACCAAAGCAAATCGCTTTTATAACCGCTGGCTTAATCTGGAAAATTTTATCAGCGCCATCAAAAACGTCGCATCAAGCTCACGACTTGCTTCTTCCCTATTCTGTACTGCCGGCATCTGGATAGCCGCTGGAACGGGTTATCACTGTATGCTGAAAGCGATGCTTGATTCTTCAGGAGCAGATTTAGGCCTATCTCTACTTGCGTTAACCTCAGGATTTCTGACTGGACTGATTTCGATGGTGCCAGGTGGGCTCGGCGTTAGAGAACTCACTTGGTCTTACATAGTGAGTCAAAATGGATATCCTGTGGAAATCGCTGGCTTGAGTGCTATCATATACCGATTATTCTCTATCCTATTGGTGTTACTTTTTTTTGTGGCCAAAACTTATCTCTATAGAAACCGCAATTGAACAACATTCTAAGAATATATTTTCCAGTCATTAATTTCCGCAATGCTACACTAGCGGCTTTGAAGACTAATTTAGAAAAACGCAATAACAATCGAAATCTATAATTTCGTAAGGATCTAATATCAATAAGTACTCGAGTAGTGAGTCGCTGCTTTCAATAAAATAAAAATAGTTCTCAAAGATTTTTTACTTAAGTCTATTCTTTAGTATTAGTTTGATAAACTAAATTTGTAATTTGTTCGGACACTAAGCCTATTAAGAAAATAAGCAGTGCAGATATAAAAAATAACACACCCATATTTGTAAATCTTCCCGCCGTATAAAAAGTATATCCATAATAGCTAATACCCAACAAAAAATTAGCGAAACTGATAGGCACAAATATTTTCAAAGGAGAATATAAAGTACCTATTTTGAATATTATCAGAAAAAAACGCGCACCATCCTTAAATATTTTTAAGTGGCTTTTTCCTATTCTTTTTTCAGCTTCAATCGGAATATATTTTACGGAATAGCCACTCCGATAAAACGCCATAGTGCTGGTAGTAGGATAGGAAAATCCATTCGGATACAGATGTAGAAATTCCTTAAACTTTTTTGCATCGACTGCTCTGAACCCGGATGTGAGATCCAGGATTTGTTGACCAGTAATTAATCCGGCAAACCAATTGTAAAAACGGTTACCCAATCCTCTCAATAAACCTGCTTGAGATTTTGATGATCGTGCGCCGATCACCATATCGTATCCATTTTCTAATTCGTCTATTAGTCTCTGTATGTTTTTTGGATCGTGTTGACCATCAGCATCCATAAATACTAGAATTTCACCTTTAGCATAGCGCGCACCCGTCTTAATTGCTGAACCATTTCCTTTTGTATATTTGTGTTCTAGTACGGTTATCCCGTGATGTTTACAAATATCTGCTGTTGAATCTGTGGAACCGTCGTCAATTACAATTATGTTTTTTGTGCTAAATATATTCACCAGTTCGGGAACCAATCGAGATAATGATTTCATTTCATTTTTAGCAGGAATAATAATACTGACGTTATTCATATACTATGAACTACACAAATTATGCCAATTGCTTGCTTAAATTTTGCATTATTGTAACCAATTTTCTTAACTCGTCTTAAAAAGATAAGGCGTTAAAAAATTGAATACTTATAATGTGGAATAAACGATTCGTCTGTATTGATTGAAATACTTTCGTTCAATGGCGTTCATTACGCCAGTCTTTCGTTCTAACAAGTCAATTTCATTTTTCGCTAAATCTAAACGATTAGACTTAAGGGCATATTCAACATATCTGAGATGGGTTGGTATAAAATTATGATTTTGATTATTGTATATTTCTAATAAAATCAAAGCCAACTCAATACTATCGTTATTATGAAGAAATTCGGTAGCAATAATAACTGCTGTTTTTTGGCGTGATTCAGTACCTGTTTTTAAATTTAATGACGCCCAATCAAAAACCACTTTCGCCAGGTCATTCACAGGCCAACTTGGACATGCTTTAGTCATAACTACTGCTAACACTTTTATACTTGTTGATTCATAGTTGGTTTGTATTGGTTTTATAGGTTGAATAGTGGCTAAACTTTGAATGTACTTCTCAGGATATTGCATTCCAGCCATACACGCCAAAGATATTTCATGCAACGTCGCACCGAAGCGATAATC
>DJFZ01000025.1:2556-17648 GCA_002432655.1 Thiotrichaceae bacterium UBA5859
GGAAAGTCATGTAATTCTTTTACAATACTGTAAGATTTCTTTAAATCGCCTTCCGCACGATACATTTCTGACAATTGTAACTTTGCTCGTGGAGAATTAGGATGAGTGACGTAAGCATTCTTAGAGAACGACTCGATAGAGGACCAAGTGATACTCATTTGGTAAGTTTGTAATCCGTACAATATAGGGAGTATTAATAATATTCGAACTATATGAGTTTTATACTGAAACCAATTTATTACTAGACCCAAAAACAATAGAACACCAATTGATGGGAAGTAGTTTCTATGTTCAAAGTAAAGTTCAAGAGGAAAAATAGTTGACTCTAATAAGTGACCGCATAGGAACCAGGCCATACAAAAGCGAAAGTATCGAAATATATTTTTGTTTAAGTTTAGACATATTATGGTTATCACCAAAAGCCAAAAAAACATACTAAGTAATGTCGTTATGGGCGATAATAGATTTTTTGAAACTTCAATGTCATCATGGAACACACCGAATGAAGAGCTGACAGGTAAAAAAATATTCTTTAGATATACAATTAAAATGCGAGATTCTGTAAGCAATCTGTTAATTACATCAAAATTCCGGTGTTCATAACCAGACATAAAGACATCTTGCTGGCTCGTCCAATAAAACATAATAACAATAAAAATTGTTAAGCTAGTAATTTTTAAATCAAATGATATTCGACTTACCTTTGGGAGCTCCCGAAAAACAAAATATTCCATTATAAACAGGATTAGTAATAATAAAACACCATTTTCTTTGCTCAGAGCCGCAAAGAGCGTGCAAAATATCAATGAAAATACAATTAATATCCATCCCCAATTATTGCTAGCACTAATTTGATTTCTACCTATAGTGTACAGCAAACAGCCCAACATCATAAAAAACGCCGATAATTGAGTCATTCTTTGAACTGTGTATAACACAGTACTAACATTAAATGGATTAAGGAGCCAACAAGACGTAATGAATAGCGCGATAAGATAATGGTGCTCAACTTTCATTCTTGTTTTTAGAATAATAGATAGCCACAAAAAACTAATACATCCGATTAATAAATGTATAACTAAATTCGTAATTTTGTAGTGTCGAATCGAACCATCACTAATTTTATAGTCAACAACAAAGGTAGTCATAGAAATGATTCTACCGAAAATGCCCGACTCATTTAGTCGGACAACTTCCCACCAAGGCAACTCTAAATCTAGTTGTTGTAGAGGTTCTAGGTTAGTACGATCATCCAATAGTAGCGGTCCTTGAAGACCTTCTGCGTAGAGAAAAACAGTTAAGAGCAATACGATCCAAAAAATAAGGCCATATTGAATTTGTGTTGAAAAATTAAATTTTCGCATTCCGTAGCAAAAAATTAGAGCCCTCAACATGGAAGCAGAGGGCCCATAAGTTATTTAATAAAATATAGTTTGGCTAAATCTTTAGGGGCGACATTCCGCTGGTCGATACTTAGAGTCTAAGGTACCTCCAGTACAGTCAATTGTTAACCCTTGTGCGCTAGCAGTATAAGTTATAATTAAGGTATCAGTATCAGCATCCCCACCAAGGTTTTGTAACGTTAATGTCCAAGTACCTACACTGTTTGAAGTCTGAGCGTAGGCTGCGGTATTAACATAACTTGAATTTTCGAATACCGCATCCATATCGGCAATTACTGAATCAGCGGCAGCTGGCATTGTACCATTTGAACCAAACTCTTCGTATAAGCCAATGCGCGCGGCTGAGGCAGCTAATATAGGCTCTGACACATGCGCCCTAATGGTGTAATCTTGATAGGCAGGAATCGCCACTGCGGCCAAAATGCCAATGATTGCAACCACAATCATCAGTTCGATAAGGGTAAAACCTTGTTGTACTTTCTTCATGAACGTCTCTCCAAAAATAAAAATATTGTGAACAATTGACCAGGTGGTCGAAACTCACATCTCGCTGTATCGGCAACCAAGGCGCAAACTTGTACGCGGCAGAGCATCTTGAGTTTGTGTATAGGGGAGCAGAAAATGTGCCAATATATTGGCTTTTGTGCGTATTAATGATAATACTTGAAAAACAGTAGGTTAGGACGAAGCTATAGTAATTCGTCAAAATTATATTTTATTTTTTAACCAAATCTTGAATCTTATCCAACCCATTAGGTTAAAAAGTGACTAAAATTGTCAGGCATCCCCAACTAGAGTATACAATTTTGTGCGTGACGCCAAATCTTCCTTATTAATGGGTAGCATAAGCCTCTGTTAACTGAATCAGTGTAATAGTGCACGATTCAACACTTTAGTGATGACCTATTCTATAGCACCTGCAGGCCTACCTATTTAATCTGATTCATTCGAACTCAAATAGGTAAATTGTTGTAGCGCCTGATTCACCACTTGATTCATTTGTTCTTGTTGTTGGGATGATAACTGAGTTTGGCTGGCTTTCTCGCGGATCTTATTCTTGATAGTCTCCGCATCAAACCCCACCTGATGCAATACTCCCGCTACGTCTTCTCCTTCTTTGATGTGATGAATGCGCACACCCTCCTCTGTCACATCCACACAGATAGAGTGCAGATCCCCAAATAGATTGTGCATGTCCCCTAAAATTTCTTGATAGGCCCCCACTAAAAACATGCCAAGATAATAATCGCTTGTGCCTTCAAAGCGATGCAGAGGAAGAGAATGATTGATGCCTATCGCATCCACATAGTGATCAATTCGACCGTCGGAATCACAAGTAATGTCTCGGATCACCCCACGTGCATTTGGTATGTGATGCAAACCCCTGAGCGGCACAATAGGAAAAATTTGACCGATCCCCCATACATCAGGCATGGACTGAAATAATGAAAAATTACAGAAATAAGTGTCCGCAATACTCTCTTCCAGTTTTGCTAATAAACTTGAATCGACCTCTTCGGCCTCTTTGAGTCGATGATACGCTTTAAGTTGTGCATGACTTAACAAGCTATCCCCCGCTGCTAATTGCTGCAAAGAGATCTCTCCCTCTTGAAACTCTTTTTGTAAACAATGGTGCTGTGCCAATATCTCCTCATAGAAAGGGAGCGTACTAAAAGACTCCAATTGTTCCAGCAACTGCTCCAATCGCAGATAAGATTGGGAAGGATGATCCAATCGTACCTCTGGGGACAAATGCGTTTGTTTTCTACCCACAGTGACCACATCGGTTATCAGCACAGCATGGTGGGCCGTTAACCAGCGCCCAGACTCAGTGACAATATTCGGTTGCTGCAGTTGGTATTGACGACAAATAGCGGACAAGCTGGAAATCACAGTTTCTGCATACTGTTCTAATTTATAGTTTACTGAACAGTACTCTGTGCTATGGGTACCTTCATAGTCGACACCCAACCCTCCCCCAACATCCACATAGTTAATCTCAAAACCCTGCTCTTGTGCAGCTCGAAAATATTGTGCAGCTTCATGCATACAAATTTTAATATGATTGAGATCGGTAATCTGCGAACCCATATGCACATGAAGCATGGTGAAACAATCGCTGGCCCCAGCGGCTTTTAACTTCTCCAACACCTCTAAAAACTCTATAGCATCTAACCCAAATTTTGATTTAGAGCCTCCGCTATTTTGCCAGTTACCTGATCCCATCGCGCACAATTTAACCCGTACCCCTATATTGGGCGTGACACCTAATTGTTGAGCCAACTTTAAAATCAAATCCAGTTCGAAGAGTTTTTCTATCACAATAAAGGTTTGATGCCCCATCTTTTGGGCCATCAATGCGAGACGAATATATTCTCTGTCCTTGTAACCATTACAGACTATTAAGCCTTGGTTGGTCGGCAAGGATGCCATCACCGCCAACAGCTCCGGTTTACTGCCTGCTTCCAAACCAAACTTATCGCTTCCCGCCTGAACCAAACTTGAAATCACCTGTGCCTGTTGATTCACTTTAATAGGATAGACCGGAAAGTAGCCCCCCCTATACTGGTAATGTTTTATTACCTGCTGGAAGCTGTTTTCCAAAATTACAATTCTGTGTTTTAGAATATCGGTAAATCTAACTAAAAGGGGTGTTTGCAGGTGTTGCTGCCGCAACCTTTGCACAAGCTCTGGCAAAGAAATTTTTTGTGATGGATTTTCAGGATCCATTAAAACGCACAGATCACCTGATGAATTCAAGGTAAAATACCCATCTCCCCAAGCTTTTAGGCGATAGGTGTCGATGGCAGTTTCTATGTTCCAATTCATTCAATTCTTTCTCGAATGGATCCGCGTCGCTTCGGAGAGATAAAATAGCTTCTCTTAGCGACCACTTTTAGATCAGATTTACAAGAAGGATCCATCATGCCGAAAACTCTATGGTTTGAGGAAAAAAGCGTCCAAACAGGTTGGGGCGTGGCATTGCATATTACTAAAAAGTTGCACGAAGAACAGTCCTCTTTTCAAAAAATAGAAGTGTATCAAACCACGAACTTTGGCAATTTACTTGTTCTGGATGGCTTCATCATGCTCACCGAACGGGATAATTTTCAATACCATGAAATGCTGGTGCATCCCCCGCTGCTTTGTCATCCAGCAGCAAAAAGAATACTCATTATCGGCGGCGGGGACTGCGGTAGTTTGAAAGAAGTTCTGAAACATAAACAGGTGCAAACAGCCATTCAGGTGGATATCGACGAACGGGTCACTAGAGTGTGCGAGGACTATTTTCCTGATTTGGTGACTTCTAATGACGACCAAAGGGCAACATTGCTTTTTGCAGATGGCATCGACTATCTTGCTAAAGTTCCGGCGAATAGTTTTGATGTCATTATCGTCGACAGCACAGATCCCGTCGGCCCGGGCATGGTACTCTACGCCACGGAGTTTTATCAGTCGTGTTTTCAGGCTTTAGGGGATTCGGGATTACTAGTGGTACAAAGCGAATCTCCCTTGCTTCATGCCGATCTCATTGAAAAGATCCGTGCAAATATGACTACCGCCGGTTTTAGTCAGTTGAACAGTTACCATTTCCCGGTGTCGACCTATCCCAGTGGCTGGTGGTCCGCGACCATGGCAGGAAAAGAAAATAGCAGTCTAAGTATCAAAAACAGGGATATTAAGATTCAAAATTGTGTCGTCTTCACACCTGAGTTTTATCAGGGCTGCGTCTTGAGTGAAGCCCGCTTAAAGAAACTACGAGAGCTAAAGTTCCAGCCTGGATAGCTTTTTATCCCGATTACGGCACTGAGTTTTATCCCCATGACAAACTTCACAGGCTGATTTCATGCCCAAAGCATTTAAGCCACCACAGGAACCCTTGATCGGTTTATTTTGCAAAATCACACCAATGGACATACCAAATAGCAGAACAGCAACAATTATTACGGTTAACAGCAGGGTGGTCATGGTGTAGCTACCTGAGTTAAATAGGGTTTAAACTGAGGGGTCATTTTCGTCGTAAATCCAGAATCCTCTTTGATAATAAAATAAGCGGCAATGGACTCCTTTAACGCCAGATCATACCCCTCTTGCGGACCCAACACCATAAATGCGGTGGCCAGTGCGTCCGCTTCGCTGGTTGAATCTCTAATCACCGTCACAGCGGCAAGTTGATGGCGAACGGGGTAACCGGTTCTCGGATCTATTGTATGTGAATATCGCACACCACCTGATTCAAAGAAATTTCGGTAATCGCCCGAGCTGGCCATGGCATCTTGCTGCAAACTCACCACCGCTTGCACGGCCCGTTCACCAATCAACGGAGATTCGATACCTATTTGCCAGGCTCTTTCTACAGAGCGGCGGCCCTTGGTTCTCACCTCTCCCCCAATTTCCACCATATAGTTGGCGACATCCATAGAATCTAAAAGATGCGCCACCTCATCCACTGCTCTACCCTTGGCGATGGCGGATAAATCTACTTCTAATTGCTTCTGTTTCTTCAGAGCTTTATTAATCTTATCAACCTCTATGTATTGGTAACCGATCTGATTCAGTAAATCGTCAATCTCCGTTTCACTCGGCACTTTGTTACCCTTGTGATCCGCACCAAAGCCCCAAAGCCGTACCAATGGCCCGACAGTGATATCGAAAGCCCCAAGCGTTATTTCTGAGATCAGCAGAGACTCTTGCATCAAATCTACCAGTTCTTTAGTGGCCGGGAACCATTTGCCTACCGGATAACGATTGAATTGCATTAATTCTGAATGCTGTTGATAAGTGGACATCTGGCGTTCAAAACGAAACAACAGATCATCCACTGCGCTTTTAAAATATTTTAATTCGGAAGAGTCGTTTGGTGACAATTTAATACTATAGTGGGTACCCATGGTGGCACCACTAAATTCAATGAGATTGGGATCAGGATTTAAACTGCGAAGAGCTAAGAAAACAACTATGGTAAAAACAACGAATGCGACCGCTGTTTTTCTTAACAACATAATTGGCTAACAGATCTATCCACCAAAATCGTCAAAGAGCACATTCTCTTTTTCGACGCCAAGATCATCTAACATCTTCTTCACGGCATCCATCATTGGGGGTGGGCCACAGAGATAATATTCACAATCCTCTGGAGCAGGGTGATCTTTTAAATAATTTTCATATACCACATTGTGAATGAAGCCCTCGTAACCTTCCCAGTTATCCTCTGGCTGGGGATCGGAAAGCGCTACATGCCAACTGAAGTTGTCGAATTCTTTTTCCAGATCATCAAAATCCTGAGTATAAAACATCTCCCGCAAGCTTCGGGCACCATACCAATAACTGATCTTCCGTTGGGTCTTCTTACGTTTTAATAGATCAAATATATGAGAACGTAGGGGTGCCATACCGGCACCACCACCGATATAAATCATTTCTGCATCTGTATCCTTTGGAAAAAACTCACCGAAAGGACCAAATATAGTTACCTTGTCACCGGGTTTCAGATTGAATACATAAGACGACATCAAGCCAGGCGGATAATCTGTTCCGGGCGGTGGAGAGGCGACACGAATATTAAATTTCATGACGCCTTTCTCTTCAGGATAGTTCGCCATGGAATAGGCGCGAATCACCGGCTCCTTGGTCGCGGAAGCGTGTTGCCATACATCAAATCTATCCCAATCTGGGTGGTATTCCTCAGCGACATCAAATTCTTTGTAGTTCACTGTGCCCGGTGGACGTTCCATTTGAATATAACCACCCGCTTTAAAATTTACCTCTTCCCCAGGAGGCAAATCCAATACTAATTCTTTAATAAAGGTGGCCACATTATCGTTGGATGCCACTGTACACTCCCAACGTTTAACACCAAAAAACTCTTCCGGGACTTCAATTTCGAGATTATCTTTTACTGCCAGTTGGCAGGAGAGTCGCCAACCTTCCCGCGCTTCTCTTTTGGTAAAGTGAGGCTCCTCAGTGGGTAGCATCGAACCGCCACCAGATCTCACCATGACGCGACATTGGGCACAGGTACCACCACCGCCACAAGCAGAAGATAAAAATATTTTTTCATCGGCAAGAGTGGTAAGTAATTTACCACCCGCAGGCACATTCAATTTGCGCTCGCCCTCATTGATGTTGATACTAATATTGCCGGTGGCCACCAATTTAGAGCGCGCGAAAAGAATCACTGTCACCAACATTAAGACGACAGCGGTAAACATGCCTACGCCTAAT
This sequence comes from Thiotrichaceae bacterium UBA5859, assembly GCA_002432655.1. Lineage (GTDB taxonomy): Bacteria > Pseudomonadota > Gammaproteobacteria > UBA5859 > UBA5859 > UBA5859. Next base: position 10,185 of record DJFZ01000025.1, read on the forward strand.
ACAATTTCGATATCCATCAACAACCTTTTTTTATCAATTTTTCAGGATGAGCCCTAGAGCTGCACCCCGGAGAAAGACATAAATCCTAAGGACATTAGACCCACGGTAATAAAAGTGATGCCCAATCCACGTAACCCGTGAGGTATATCCGAATATTTTAATTTTTCTCTAATCCCTGCCAATGCAATGATGGCAAGTGCCCATCCTGCTCCGGCACCAAAACCATACATCACACTTTCGGGAAAATTGTAATCGCGCTCCACCATGAACAGAGCCGCCCCCAGAATGGCGCAGTTGACGGTAATCAGGGGCAAGAACACACCTAGCGCATTGTACAAAGCAGGTACATATCTATCTAAGGTCATTTCCAAAATTTGCACCACCGCGGCAATCACACCGATATAGCTGAGGTAACCTAAAAAGCTTAAATCCACATCCGGTAATCCGGCCCAAGCTAAGGCACCATCCTGTAAAAGAAATTGATACATCAGGTTATTTAGCGGGGTCGTTAGCGTCAGCACCACGATAACTGCGATACCCAGGCCGATGGCTGTGGAGATCTTTTTAGAAATCGCAATAAAGGTACACATGCCAAGGAAAAAGGCGAGTGCCATGTTCTCTACAAACACGGCTTTGATGAATAAACTGAGATAATGTTCAATCATGGAATGCTACCCGTGGGGCTCGAGGGATTTAGATTGAGGTGCCAAATTAAAATCCGGCTCTTCTACCTGTTCTTTCTTCTGTGCGCGTAAGGCCCAAATAAATAGACCTATGAGGAAAAAAGCACTGGGTGGTAATAGCAGTAAGCCGTTAGGATTGTACCAGCCCCCGTCACTCACGAGCGGCAATATCTCAATGCCGAACAATTTGCCAGATCCGAATAACTCCCGTACTGCGCCCACTGTCATCAGTATCAAACTGTATCCTAGCCCATTACCTATGCCATCGAAAAAGCTTAGTACGGGCCCATTCTTCATTGCAAAGGCTTCGGCGCGCCCCATAACGATGCAATTGGTAATAATCAAACCCACAAACACAGATAACTGTTTACTGATGTCATAAGCGTAAGCTTTCAGGATCTGATCGACTACAATCACTAAGGACGCAATGATGGTCATCTGCACGATGATGCGAATATTGGTTGGGATGTGATTCCTGATTAAGCTGACAAACAGGTTAGAAAAGGCCGTTACTGAGGTGAGCGCAATACTCATAACAAACGCAGTGTTGAGATTTGAAGTCACTGCTAATGCCGAGCAGATACCTAATATCTGCAATGCGATTGGATTGTTGTCCAATACCGGTTGTACTAATACGTCAGAAATTGATTCATCAGACATATCTAACTCTCCTGTGCCCGGATCTGTTTCAGGAATGGTCCAAATCCGTGATCGCCACTCCAAAATCTAATTAGGTTGTCCACGCCTCTACTGGTCAAAGTGGCGCCTGCTAAGCCATCGATCTGGTATTCCGCACCAGGTTTATTTGGATCCACTCGGCCTTTAAGTACCCTAAAATTAGGTTCAAAGTTTTCGTCATACAGCCGTTTGCCCGGCCACAGAGCTTTCCATTTGGGATTGTCCACTTCGCCCCCAAGACCGGGCGTTTCTGCATGTTCATAAAATCCCAAACCTACTACCGTATTGGCATCCGCTTCTAAGGCCAAAAAGCCGTATAAAGTTGACCATAAACCGTAACCATGGATAGGTAAAATGATGGTTTGTAAATTTCCCTGTGGATCCCGTTTCAAATAAACAGTTGCATAGTCTGCGCGACGTTTGATGCTGGCAATGTCTATATCCGCGGCCAAACGTTGGCTCGTATTAGGATCTTTTGCCGCTTTTCTTTGATCATAAAGTTCTTGATCGATATTCTCAGCAAACTCACCGCTGTCTAAATCCACTATTTTGGTTTCTAATTGAGCAAAAATCTCCTCAACGGACTTGCCTTCCTGCATTAATCCAGCAGCAGACAAAATATTGGTGTTGCGATCCAATAGTTGGTTTTCTTTCTGTATCGGCTTTAATACAACAGCAGCGGTTGAAACCACAATAGAACAGACCAAGCAGAGCAATGTGGCTACGGTGAAGGTTTTACTGACTGTATCGGGACTAGACACTGGTGCGAGCCTTCCTGCGTCGAATATTAGCTTGCATGACGAAGTGATCAATCATAGGGGCAAACAGATTGGCAAACAGAATGGCCAACATCATTCCCTCAGGAAAGGCTGGATTAATCACCCGAATTAAAATCACCATAAAGCCTATTAATAGGCCAAATATCCATTTACCCGTATTGGTCATAGAAGCGGAAACGGGGTCAGTCGCCATAAAGACCATGCCGAAGGCAAATCCACCCAACACAAAATGCCAATGCGCTGGAACACTGAACATGGGGTTGGTATCACTACCAATTAAATTTAGCAGTGTTGCTGTTACCACCATACCCAAGGTGACGCCCGCCATAATTCGCCATGAGGCGATTTTTGTGAACAACAGCACAACCATGCCAAACAGAATCATTAAGGTAGAGGTCTCACCGATTGATCCGGCCACACCACCAATAAAAGCTTGTTGCCATTCAATGCCCGCGCGGGTGATCGCCTCAACGCCTCCAGATGCCGCCAACGACAGCGCGGTGGCGCCAGAAAAGCCATCCAATGCCACCCACACCGCATCACCGGACATTTGTGCGGGATAAGCGAAAAAGAGAAACGCTCTGCCTGTTAACGCAGGATTGAGGAAATTCTTGCCGGTGCCGCCAAATACCTCTTTACCGATAACCACACCAAAGGTAATACCTAGTGCTACCTGCCACAATGGAATCGAAGGAGGCAATATGAGTGCAAATAATACAGAAGTGACAAAGAACCCCTCGTGCACCTCATGACCTCTCACGGCGGCGAATAACACCTCCCAAAATCCGCCAACAAGAAAGGTCACGGCATAAATAGGCACAAAAAAGAGCGCGCCGTAAATAAAACAGTGCCAGAGGTTAGCTGCATTGTAGCCAGAAATAAGATTGATAATCATGCCACGCCAGCCAGGTAGGCCTTCTATCCCCAATACTTCCATGCCAGTCAAAGCATTCAAACCGACGTTATACATTCCGAAGAACATCACCGGAAAGGTCGCTAACCAGACGGTAATCATCATACGCTTTAAATCGATGCCGTCCCGTACATGAGCCGCGCTGGTGGTCGCCTTACCGGGAGAATAGAAAATGGTGGAGACTGCCTCCCACAATGCATACCATTTCTCGTAGGGGCCACCCTTCTCGAACTGGGGATCTAATTTTTCTATAATCTCTTTCAATCCCATCGCTTAGCCTTCTTTTTCTATGAGGGTGAGATTGTCCCTTAAGATAGGACCATATTCATATTTACCCGGACACACGTAAGTGCAAAGCGCCAGATCTTCCTCATCTAATTCCAAACATCCCAGTTGCTGCGCCATCTCGGTATCACCCACAATTAGGTAGCGTAGTAAATGAGTGGGTAAGATATCCAACGGCATCACCTCTTCGTAGGTTCCCACAGGAACCATACTGCGCGGACTGCCGTTGGTAGAAGTATTTAGAGGCAAATTACGACCACCGATTAAGCTGGTGAGATAGATATTCAACTTCGAATGACGCTTCACGCCTGGCGACATAAATGCCATAAATTCCCTTGTATTGCCCTCTTTTAATACGGAAATTTGAGCATGGTAGCGTCCCAAAAATGCCAGTGGCCCTTGCGCATGATGCCCTGAGAGAACGGAACCGGATATCAGACGTACATTGGTAGTACTGTTCAGTTGACCGGCACATAGTTCATCGATTGATGCCCCTAAGCGCGTGCGTAGCAAACGGGGCTGGCTAACTTCTGGACCAGCTAAGGCTACCACTCGCTCGGTGCTGATGGCGCCAGTTAAAAACAACTTGGCAATAGCTATCACATCTTGATAATTGATAGACCACACTACTTTATCTACCCCAACCGGATCTAAAAAGTGGATGTGGGTTCCCGCCAAACCTGAAGGGTGCGGACCGGCAAAAGCGGTACGTTTAACCTGCCCAAATTCAAACTCTGCACCGAATTGAGGAGAGGTACACAAATGCACCGAACCGTCTGTTAACTTACTAATAATAGCAAGCCCAAGACGAAATTCTGCTGTTGATTCAGCAATTACCACCGCAGGATCTGCAGCCAACGGGTTGGAATCCATAGCAGTGACAAAAATGGAGTGAGGCGCTGTCCCAGGTGTAGGCACTTTGCTATATGGACGAGTTTTAAAAGCGGTCCACTGTCCGGACTGGACTAAGTTCTCTTGGATCTGATCACGACTGACAGACTCAAGCTCCGATTCTGAAAAAGATTTAAACTGCTGCGCTTCGTCCTCTTCCACATCAATTGTGACCGATAATAGCGCCCGTTTGTCACCGCGATTTATCGCCGCAACCCGCCCCCCGGCAGGTGATGTGTACAACACACCGGCGGTTTTTTTACAGTTAAAAAGAGGCTGGCCAATTTTGACCTGTTCCCCCTCTTGTACCAGCATGGTGGGTTTCATACCAGGGTAATCAGTCCCCAACACTGCTACGGAGCGGATCTTAGGGCCCACTTCAATCTGTTGCTCCGGGGCACCTTCAATAGGTAAGTCCAGGCCGCGTCTAATTTTTATTGTGGAATTGGTCACCTTAACTTTACCCTCAGCCAAGTCTGTATTGATGGATACTTAAATAAAGTACCTCAGGCCTACTAGATCAGCGTGAATCGATTCAATTTGAGATTGGTCTTAACGCCCGCAGTCTGGCCATTACAGGCCAACTCCCGTGAATCCTCTGCTCAGCGATCCTAAATACCTTAAAATTACCTGAAAACCTTTTGCTAATTTTAAGGTGTTGACCGAGGAACACTCTTCGCTTCAACCAGCTCTAAAAGTGGGCCTATTATAAAGAGGGCCTAAACTCTTTTCTAGCTAACCTTGCTCTCGTACGAATATTTGCGATGATTAATTTTGCGTAGGAAAAACGGGATAGTTCATATTCGCCATCACTCGCAACAATCGAATCACCTGACAACTGTAACCAAATTCATTGTCATACCAGACATAAAGCACACAGCGTGAACCTTCCACAATAGTAGCCGCCGCGTCCACAATAGCAGGCGAACGACTCCCAACGAAATCCGATGAAACCACTTCATCTGATTGCACAAAGTCGATCTGCTTCTGAAAGGGCGAGTGGAAGGCTATCTCGCGCAAATAATCATTGACTTCATTCAAGCTGGTATCTCTACCCAAGTTTAGATTCAATAAAGCCAATGAAACATTCGGCGTCGGTACCCGAATCGCATTGCCAGTGAGTTTACCTTTCAATTCTGGCAGCGCCTTAGCCACCGCCTTGGCCGCACCGGTTGTGGTAATCACCATATTAAGAGGCGCACTACGCCCCCTTCGGGGGCCTTTATGAAAATTATCGATCAAATTCTGGTCATTGGTGTAGGAGTGCACAGTTTCCACATGCCCGGAATCTATACCAAACTTGTCATTCATCACTTTTAGAACGGGCACAATGGCATTGGTCGTACAACTGGCTGCAGAGACTATTTTCTCTTCCGGCTGCAACAGGTTGTGATTAATACCAAGAACTATATTTTTCACATCCCCCTTGCCGGGGGCAGTTAACAAAACCTTAGCCGCCCCTTTGGACTTGAGATGTAATCCCAACCCTTCTTCGTCACTCCATTTCCCTGTATTGTCCACCACTATCGCGTTTTTTATGCCATATTGGGTGTAGTCGACTTCATCTGGGCTATTGGCATGGATTAAATAGATCAAATTGCCATTAGCCACAATGGCATTTTTCTCCTCATCCAATGTCACCGTCCCTTGAAAAGGCCCGTGGATGGAATCCCGAATTAACAAACTTGCTCTTTTGGCCAAATCATCCATTTGAGACGCGCGCACCACTATGGCCCTAAGGCGCAAGGTCTCACCGCCACCGGTTTTTTCTATAAGCAGCCGCGCCAATAATCTACCAATTCGGCCAAATCCATATAAAACAACATCTTGAGGTTGCGGCAGTATAGGATTTTTATTACCGATTACCTCTTTAACCTCAGCCTCGACAAATTCCGCTACCGACATGCCTGCGCCCACGGCCTGATATTTCAGCGCCATTTTGCCCAGATCTACATGGGCATAGCCCAAATCCAATTCAGTGAGTGCCTCTAAGATCGGGAAGGTGTCCCGTACCGACAGCTCATTGTTTTCCACATGACGAACATACTGGTGTGCTTTTAGAATATCGATGACTGAGCGATTAATGAGTGGTTTAGCATAGAGAGTGATAACAACATTATTTTCTCGATGTAACTTGCCGATCAGAGGGATCATGGATTCTGCCACCGCCTCACTATCTCGCCAATCTTGAAAATAGAGTTCTAAATTCTCACTACTCACCGAAACACCCTCAATTTGAGATCAAATAACACCAGTTTTGTGCGCTGTATTATCTGGATTGCTGACTCTTGACGCAACCGGTAATAGACTAGGCAGGGAAATAATTACGTCATAATATTGTACTGATTCACCTAAAAAGGAGTTTGGGCGTGCTTACCGCCATGGCTGCCAGCGCTATAATGGTATACATCACCATTTTTGTGCATTATGAAACGCTCACGCTGGTATCGGTCATCAACGATGCTTTACCGAAAAATCGCCATCTGAGATTGTTTTGCATCATTACCGGCGTTTTTTTGGCGCACACCTTAGAGGTTTGGCTTTACGCCATCGCGTATTATGTGTTGGCTGAATGGATGGGGCTTGGAGGCGTTGGTGGAGATTTTAGCGAGAGCTTCCGCAGCTATCTTTACTTCTCCACCGTCAGCTACACCTCACTAGGTCTTGGCGATCTCTATCCTATTGGTACACTTAGATTGGTCACTGGCATCGAAGCGTTAAACGGATTGTTGCTCATCGCCTGGTCCGGAACCTACACCTATTTACATGTTGCCAACGATTGGATTTGGCCCAGTTCACGTTAAAAAAAAGCCGCCCCGAAGGGCGGCCCAATCTTCTTCATATTATGTTTTTGTTATAGTGTTGTTTCTACAAGACTAGCTGGAATCACTCCTGCATTCACGTAAAGTAGAACAGTACCACTTGCATCTAAAGGAGCCATCTTAACGGTTCCAGTTGTGCCTGGTAGGACTGATCCCATGTCAATGCTCATAGTAGCCACACCCGAACTATTCACCTCCCAAGAAATTGGGAAAGTTCCTAATGTTGTGGCAGCTGATCCGGTCCCGTCTGCATTCAAGGTAGTAGTTGCATCCATACCCTCAGCTATAGTCATAGTAAAGGTACCCACTAAAACGCTAGCATTGGGGAAACCTAAGCCACAAGCTGCGGCAATGGCATCAAACTCGGCTTCAGTTGCGCCCGCATCAGCAGGTAGACTGCACGCACTGCTGTC
>DJFZ01000018.1:0-2637 GCA_002432655.1 Thiotrichaceae bacterium UBA5859
GGCCACTTAAAGACACTACTTCACTGTTTGAGAGAGAAAAGTGAATGTATATATATTTGTTATCCTGGCGTGTTAATTGCTGTTTTCTTAGGATTGCCATATTTTCGTGATCGCCATGAAGTTATTTATCTAGATGCATTTATCTCTCTATATGACACCGTAGTAAATGATAGATCATTGTTAGTTTCTAGTAGTCTGCTTGCAAGAGCACTATATTGGTTAGAGAGAAAAGCTTTCGTTTCGGCAAATCTGGTAATCGTCGATACCCCTGAAAATGCGCAGTACCTTAGTGAATTATATGATATTGAGCATGACAAATTCTTTGCTATTCCGTTGAGCACCCCCCCTTTACAAGTCGAAAACATTGTTCATCATAACGTGTCAAAGGGACCTTTACGCTGTCTATTCCTTGGCACTTTTGTGCCATTACAGGGTATAAGCGTTATTGTTGAGGCTTCGCGGCTGATGGTAGACGACGCAGATATTGAATTCGTTTTTATAGGCGAAGGCCAAGATGCTGAAAAATTGCATGATTATTTGGAAGGAAGCCAGCCGACAAACATAAAATGGTATCGCGGCCATTTCCCTACAGATTTTCTGGTAAGGCAGATTATGGAGGCAGATATTTGTCTCGGAATTTTCGGTGGAGGAAGCAAGGCACAGCGCGTGTTACCTTATAAAATTTATTATTATTTGGCACTGGGAAAACCAATTATAACCGCCTCTAGTCAGACTACAGATAGAATAGCTGCTGATTGTGATAATAGAGGTGAGCTTACTCCAATGTTGATGGTTAGGGCTAACGACGCGGGTGCGTTAGCTGCAACCATAGCGCAGCTAAGTCACAATCGTTCCCAGCTTTCAATTCTTGGAAGTGCTGCACGAGAATATTATAATCGCGCGCTCTCGAAACGAATTATAAAACAACGCTTAGTAGAAATGTTGGCCAAGGAATTCTCAGATAAGTTATCAGTTAATTAAAAAATCAAGCGAGAATTTAATCACGAAATTGCTAGGTTAACTTTGCCTTGTTTCGATAATATTGGAAATTGGGCGAATAGAATTTATCTGCACCGAATTATTTCAACGCAATACTCTCAATCTGATTCGCCTGCAAACGACGTTGAATAGTGGCGAGTTTGGCGGGATCTTCAATAGGACCAATGTGCACGCGATGCCACTGCTCTCCGTTTGCGGTAGAAACCCGAATGATGTCAGCATCGAGTCCTAATAACGCCAGATGTCCGCGGCGCCGATCAGCGTCATGAAAATGTTTAAACGCGCCTACTTGTAGAAAATATTGGCTGGATTTTGACGCTGGCTTTGCTGCATGAGTTTGAGTTTCTTTTGGGGCAGGTGCAACGCGCAGCGGTTCGCGTTCAATCTTGGGTAGCGGAATTTCCATTTTAGGCAATAACTGATGAAATTCGAACCGCGGACCTTTGGTAACCTCTTTGCTTTTATTGGATTCGGATTTATCGGTCGTTATGGGTACTTCGATGGTGGCCTGTGCCAAATCTGTGGGGATTGAGGGCACATCGAATCGTTGACTAAAAAATACGGTCAATACCATGGCAACACCTAAAAAGACGCCAGAGAGTAGCCATGCCCAAGGTTTTAATTGGGCGTGATCAGTATTCTTCCCTTTGTGTCGGGAAGTCGCCTTGCGAGTCGTAATTTGGGCAAAATCCTTTGCCATAGTGTTACATAGATTCCGGTTGAGAAACGCCTAGTAAAGTTAACCCATTTTTCAACACTTGTCTTGTCGCCTGGACAAGCGTGAGACGAGCTTGACACAACTGCTCATCTTCGACAATAAAAGTATGCGCATTATAGTAGGCATGCAAGTCAGCAGCCAGTTGGCGCACATAATTGGCCACTGGATGCACCTCCAATTGATCGCTAGCCTGTTGCAATAGCTCTGAGAACTGTTCCAGTCGTTTCAGTAAAGCTATTTCCTGAGGTTCGCATAGTCTATCTAAGTGCGACAAACCCTTGTCTCTATCCCAGATTAGATTTTTACTTTTAGCCTGACGCATCACGCTGCAAATTCGCGCGTGTGCGTACTGCACGTAATAGACAGGATTTTCGTTAGACTGGGATTTAGCGAGTTCCAGATCAAAATCCATATGTTGTTCTGCACTGCGCATACAATAAAAAAACCGTGCTGCGTCCGTACCTACTTCTTCCCGAAGTTGTCGTAGGGTGACAAATTGTCCCGCTCGAGTCGACATGGGCACTTTCTCTTTGCCACGGTAGAGTATGGCAAATTGCACCAATTTAATCACCAGGGCTTCGGGGTTCAGTTTAAGCGCCTGCATGCCCGCGCGCACACGGGCAATATAGCCATGGTGGTCGGCGCCCCATATATTGATTAAACAGTCATAGTGGCGCTCGATTTTATTCTGATGGTAAGCGAGATCAGAGGCAAAGTAGGTGGGTTGACCATTATCTCGTACCACCACCCGGTCTTTTTCATCTCCATAGGTTGAGGAGTGGAACCACCAGGCGCCGTCTCGCTCACTGATATCGCCAGACTCTTTTAGCGCTTGAATGGATTTTTCTATCGTGCCCTTCCGAGAAAGTTGGCGTTCGGAAAACCATTCATCGTACTCCACTCTAAATTCTGCTAGATCT
>DJFZ01000018.1:2904-110510 GCA_002432655.1 Thiotrichaceae bacterium UBA5859
ATCTAGTAGAATTTTTGCGTTACGAATGAGATCGTCTATTTGCTTCTCTTCATCTTTTTCGGTGACCTCCTTGAAAATTTCTTCTTCTGAACGGAGGAACTGTTTACCAAACTGTTGCTTTAGTTGGTCAGCAATTTCAGCAACATACTCTCCCTGGTAACCATTGGCAGGAAAGGGGATAGGGGCACCTACTTCTGAGAGATATCTGAACCAGACGCTGACTGCCAATATATCCATTTGGCGACCCGCGTCATTAATATAGTATTCCCGATGCACTTGATGGCCGCTAAATTCAAGTAGATTCGCCAGACTCGAGCCGAATGCGGCGCCCCTTCCATGACCTACATGCAGCGGGCCAGTGGGATTGGCAGAGACAAATTCGATGAGTATTCTTTTAGGTAGTGCTTGGATTTGACTACCAAACTGATCTCCAGCAGATAGTATCTTTGCAACGATTGCTGCGTGAGCACTATCCGCCAATTTAAAATTGATAAAACCCGGACCGGCAATCTCGATATTTGTAATTAATTGATGTTTGGGTAATGCAGAAACAATTTTTTCAGCCAAACCCCGAGGGGATAAATGGGCTGATTTAGCACCCACCAGCGCCACATTGGAGGCAAAATCACCGTGGCTCGGATCTTTACAGCGCTCCACGGTAAAAGAAAGACTCGTCTCCTTTGGTAGCGTGGATGCGCTTTTGAGTTGTTCGAGACTTTCTGCGATCAGTTTTTCAACTAATTCTTTCAATCGAAATCCTAGAGTTGCTGCATGAAAAAACCAGACATTCTATCGAGATCTTATAAGAGGTGGAACAGCTAGTTGTCTTCTAGGTGATGGATCTAAGCAAAAATAGGTTAAAGTAAGCTGATAGGATCCACATCTACCGACCAGCGCACCCGACGTGCTGAGTGGAGTTTCGAGAGTTCACTGATCCAACCCTTTAGAAACAGATTGAGTGATTTTCGCTTCTGCCCTTGAACCAGCAGTTGCCAGCGATACTTGCCTGCTTTGCGTTCCATACCAGCAGGAACTGGTCCGAACAATTCAATATCAGCTGGTGGGCGCTGGGCTAGGTTTTTAGAATCCTGCAGAAACTGTTTCACCAAAGTGAGTCTATTGGCTTCCGCACGTAGCAAGCAAAGGGCGCTGTAGGGTGGTAAAACCGCTAAGCGGCGTTCTTCTAAAGTTCTTTGAATAAAATTGTCGTAGTTGTTCTGCTGTAGATCCAATAGTAGTGGATGATCTGGATGGTAAGTTTGTAATAACACGCGTCCTTTAAGTTGTTCCCTGCCAGCTCGACCAGCAACTTGGAGAATCAACTGCGCGGTGTGTTCAGCCGCTCTGAGATCTGCGCTAAACAGCCCTTCATCTGTATTCAAGATACCCACTAAAGAGAGATTGGGCAGATGGTGACCTTTGGCCAACATTTGTGTGCCCACCAATAGTTTTGCTTCGCCGCTGTAGGCTTGCGTCAGCAAATCGGATAAGGCGCCTCGTTTTCTTGTACTATCTCGGTCGATGCGCACTGCCGGATGATGAGGAAATATTTCTTGGAGAATAGTTTCTACTTTTTCCGTACCGGTGCCTATAGGTTTCAGTGCCACACTGTGACATGCTGGGCACTCTGCTAATGCATTTTGCACGGCACCACAATGATGGCATTGCCACTGCTTATATTGTGCATGGAAGGTCAATTTGGCATCGCAGCGGGCGCAATGCGCCATCCAACCACACTGTTGGCACATAGTCACTGGCGAAAAACCGCGGCGATTTAGGAACAGTAGACTTTGTTCTCCACGTGCTAAGGTTTCTTTAAGTGCGTGGAGTAGTGGTTGGGACAGAATATCCCGAGTGCTTTGTCGACGCAGATCAATTAACTCTACAACGGGAGGTGTGACGCCGGTGACCCGATGAGTTAGACGCAGCAGTTGGTAGCGTCCCTGTTCTGCATTAAAGAGGCTCTCAATGGAGGGTGTGGCTGATCCCAGCACAATCGGTATTTTTTCAGAAGCGGCACGTTTGATTGCTACATCACGGGCGTGATAGCGGACACCTTCTTGTTGCTTAAATGAACCGTCGTGCTCTTCATCGATTATGACAATTCCCAAGTGCTCGATTGGCAGGAAGACGGCAGATCGTGTACCGATAAAGACTGCTGGGTGGGGTTGTTGAGCAGTCATCCAGCTTTGAAAACGTGCGCTGTCGCTCATGCCTGAGTGATACAACTTTATAGGCACTCGAAAGCGTCGGCTAAATCGTTCGACGGTTTGCGGTGTGAGTCCGATTTCTGGAACCAGTACTAGTGCCGATTTCCCGTGATTTAAGACATCTTGTATCAGTTGTAAGTAGACTTCCGTCTTGCCACTGCCTGTGACTCCATTTAATAGGTAGCAGCAAAATCTGTCGAGTTGATGTTTAATTGTTTTATATGCATGGGATTGCTGGGAATTAAGTAATAGAGGGGGACTCGGATCTGTATCTGGAATAAGGGGCGTGGCCTTAGCCTCCACAAGGGTTTTGCTAATCCATTTTTTTTCTTGTAGAGATCTAAGAGCACCTTTATAGGATGATAAAGAGGTTATCTCTTTTTCTGCCAAGCGCCCATCGGCGGCCAGTAGCTGTTCCACGAGCCCTGCTTGCTTTGGGGCGCGTTTAAGTTGCGTTAATGGATCTTTCGGCCAATTAGATCCTATTTCCCAAACGATTTCTGTATCGGGTTGGATACTGGCACCGGTACGAATTTTCTTTGGCAAGGCGGTAAATATCTGTTCGCCAATTGGTGCTTGGTAATAGTCTGCACACCAGGTAAGTAGTGCGAGCATTGCCGGTGAGAGAAGGGGGGTTTGATCGAGTTGTTCCTCTACAGGGCGCAATGCATCGGCTGACAACTCAGAGCCGTATCCGAGGACGATCCCTACCTTTTTTTGCTTACCAAAAGGTACCTTGACTCTGGTACCGATGGAGATCCTCCCGTGACTTAGGTAATCAAAACATTGCCGGAGTGGAACGGGCAGAGCGACTTTTACTATTTGATTAGACATACTCGAGACACTGATGACCTAATATTGCTGAAAATCTAACCAGAGATACACTTATTGTATAAATATTAATCATATTTTTATAAGTATCGGAAATAACTAATAGATAAGAATGTGTATATGTGGATAACTGAGGAGACGAAAAAGCCTCGGTTGTTGGCTGCTTATCTTAACCAATTAATGCGCTGAATAAGTTAAAGATTCAAACTATGATGCAGATTATGATGTGTCTTTGAGGGATTCGATCCGTTTTTATTGGCCCAACACTCATCGAAGTTGAGCAGATTTGGTTTATGGACTATCCACAGATTTTGTGGATAACACTGTGGATTAGTTTCGGAAAAAGCTCTAGAAGCCGCTACCGGATGCCTTATAATCGGATTGGTTATTTTTTAACCAATTCATATAATAACATTAAAAACAATAAGATAGACATAGTTTTTTATTGAGTGATGAGTTGTAGTCAATATATTGACGTTCATTTGTCCCTTTTATTGGCACATGTGAACAACTTAAGGATCTGAAAATTGTCAACCCCTTTGCAAAATCTTAGAAGGCAAATAGACGGCACGTTAAAGCAGATATTTGGCACAGATATGGATCTCATCGAAATCACTCAAATTTCAGGCGGGAGTATAAGCAGTTGTTTGCATGCCTGCACCTCGCATGGGGATTACTTTCTAAAAAGCGGTGGCGCTGATTCAATTCGCCAACTAAGGGCTGAGGCGGATGCGTTGAGATGGTTACAGAAGACCTCTTTTAGAGTACCGAGGGTATTGACAGTACAAACTATACAAGGGGGTGCGCTGTTGGTGATGGAGTATCTGCGACTGCGTCCGGTGCGTGATTGGGAAGCATATGCAGGTGCGTTAGTGGCGCTGCACCGAATGACACATTCTCAGTTTGGGTGGCATCAGAACAATTATATTGGTGCCACTGATCAGCAAAATCCCTGGTGTACAGATTGGGCTATATTTTGGCAACAGGCGAGACTGGCGCCACAGTTAACTTGGGCCAAATCTAAGTTGAATTCTGAGGACATTAGATCGCTCAAGCAAATACTTGATGCTGTGCCAAATTTGCTAGCGAACCATAAGCCCATTTGCGCATTGACCCATGGCGATCTTTGGTCTGGGAACATGGCAGAAACTATCGAGGGACAACCCGCTCTCTTTGATCCTGCACTCTATTATGGTGATCGGGAAACAGATCTGGCGATGACGGAACTGTTCGGTGGTGTCTCCCCTAGTTTCTATCAAGCCTATAATAGCTTATGGCCATTGGATAGTGGATATGAACTACGTAAGTTGCTCTATAACCTCTATCACCTCCTAAACCATTTAAATATGTTTGGAACAGGTTATCTCACCGCAACACGGGATCTTATCAATGAGTTAAGGGCACATTTGTAATTTATTTTTTGCGTATGTGGTAGATAGCAATTTCGCCCAATAGATTGGGCAGTGCTCGCAGCAATATATTTTGGTTATAGCGATAATCCACCATAGTTCTGGAGACAATGACAATCCCAAGTTGGTGGCAGAGCGATTCGAAATCCACTACGGAGCATAAGTGTAAGTTAGGGGTATTGTACCATTCGTGGGGGAGGGCTTTACTTTGCGGCATTCTACCTTTTAAAGCTAAGTGTAATCGTGCAGCCCAATGTCCGGCGTTGGGAAAGGTGACCACACAATCTCGCCCTACCCGCAACATTTCAACCAATACGCGATCGGGATAGTGCATTGCCTGAATGGTTTGGCTCATGATTACGTAGTCGAAAGAGTCGTTACCAAACTCTGCAAGCCCTTTATCTAAATTACGATGAATGACATTAATGCCGTGCTGAATACAAGCATTAATATTGTCTATATCGTATTCTATGCCGTAGCCACTGACCTCTTTCGTTTCTCTAAGCTGTGCCAGCAGGGTACCGTCGCCACAGCCTAGATCCAGTACACGGCTGCCGGGTTGGATCCAATCACTGATGATGGACAGATCTGGGCGCAAGGTCATAGCTGACATTCTTTTGCGACCTGCTGCATGTAGGTGGTCAAGACAGTTATGTATTCGGGTATGCGCATCAAAAAGGCGTCATGGCCATGGTGTGCACTGATCTCTACATAGGAGACAGGCTTATTGTGCGTTAACAGAGCATTCACGATTTCGTGTGACCGCTTGGGAGAGAATCGCCAATCGCTGGTAAAGGATAGTACAAAAAAACGGCATAAGGTTTGAGCTAAAGCGGCGGCTAAGTCGTCTCCATAATCCTTAGCGGGATCAAAATAATCCAATGCTTTTGTCATCAACAGGTAGCTATTGGCATCAAACTGATTGGCAAACCGAGAACCCTGATATCGGAGATAGCTTTCTACCTCAAACTCCACATCATAGCCATAATGATATCCATTGGCCTTGAGGGCACGACCAAACTTAGAGCCCATGGCATCATCTGACAAGTAGGTAATATGTCCTAGCATACGCGCTAAGCTCAATCCACCCTGAGGTAAGGAGTGATAGTCGTAATAGTAGCCATCATGAAAATGGGGGTCGCTCTTAATGGCTTGTCGAGCTACTTCGTTAAAGGCGATATTTTGTGCTGATAGTTTCGGGGCAGAAGCGATCACGATGGCGTGGCGCAATAGTTCAGGAAAATCAATGGACCATTGCAACGCTTGCATACCGCCGAGGCTACCCCCCACTACAGCGGCCCACTGAGAAATGCCTAATACCTCCATTAGATTTTTTTGGCTGCTTACCCAATCCGCGACTGTGACGATAGGGAAATTTGGACCATAGGCGTTACCTGTTTCAGGATTAATGCTTGTAGGCCCAGTGCTACCGCTGCAGCCTCCGAGGTTGTTGGCACAAACAATATAAAATCTATCCGTATCTAAAGGTTTCCCAGGGCCAATATAGACCTCCCACCATCCTGGTTTAGAGTCATCTTCATGGTGATATCCCGCTGCATGATGATCACTGCTGAGTGCATGACAGACTAAGATAGCGTTACTTCTATTTTCATTGAGCGAACCGTAAGTCTCGTATACTAACTGATACTCGTTTAACTGACGACCACAGACGAGATGAATGGGTTCTTTAAAAGTACAAGTTTGAGGTTGCACTAAACCGACACTATTTTCGTACCTATTTTTCATTCCGTTTGACTGCTGTTATACGTAACCACATGGCACGTTCTAATATTCCGTATTCATGTTGATAATTTCCAGCTCTATATTAAAGCAAGTTTATCTAGAGAAATAAGTTAAATGCATCGGGGGTGAGTCTGTGTTAAGCGATTGTCTATTACCCAGGTGTGCTAAAAACCACGCAGGCTACCCAGTGTAATTTGCATCGACCAGTCATTTAACGGCGCAACGATTAACATGCCAACAAGTTGCAACAGAACGATCACTATAATGGGTGAGAAATCTATACCCCCCATTGGCGGAAGTAAATTTCTTGCTGGGCGCATGACGGGTTCGTTAACCGAGTGGAGTAGATCGAGCAAATCATTTCGTGCCATAGGATTAATCCAGCTCATCAGTATTTGGATAAAAATCGTCACGAAATAAAATTTTGTCACCAGATCCACCAAAGATGCTAGCGCGGCAATCAATAGTGCTAATGGTACTAAAGGTGTGCTGGTGAGTATTTTAAGTATAGTGATTTTAATGGCTTGCAATACATACAGCAGTGCCAATGCCGCAATGTCTATGCCTCCATATCCGGGGATAACGCGGCGCAATGGTACCAAAAGAGGATTTGTAGCTTTCACCACAAATTGTGATATCGGGTTGTAAAAGTTTGCTCTTGCGGTCTGCAGTAAAAAGCGCACAAGGACGACGAGAATGTATAACCCAAACAGTAACTCTACTATATAGACACCTGCATTTTGTATATAATTTCCGCTCATTGACTCTCCCCCAATTCCTTGGCTAACTGGTCGGCGCGTTGGTTGGCTGCCTCTAACGCCCGTGATAATAGTCGTTCTAGATTTTCAGATTCTAAACTTTTCAGAGCTGCCTCAGTGGTGCCACCTTTAGAGGTCACCTGTCGTCTAAGTTCATCTACTTCCATATCATTACTCAATGCCATTAGGGCCGCACCTTTGGCCGTATTCAAAGTTAACGTCTTGGCGATATTTTCGGGTAAGCCTGCCGCTGTCGCCCAGCGAATCATAATTTCCATGAAATAAAAATGATACGCCGGCCCACTACCGGATAATGCAGTGACGACATTGAGCAACTTTTCGGAGGACACCCAAACAGTGGTCCCCACCGCGCTTACAATATTTTGCGCTATCTCCTTCTGTTTCTCAGATACCTTGGGATTAGCATATAGACCAGAGGCCCCCTCACCAATCAACGCGGGTGTGTTGGGCATGACCCGCACGATGGGATAATCGCCACCGAGCCAATGATTAATACTCGAAAGCTTGATTCCAGCCACAATGGAGATAACCAGACATGGACGTTGTTTGAATATTGGTGCGAGTTCGACACACACTTCTTTCAAAACTTGCGGTTTCACCGCCAATAGCACCACATCTGCCTGCGATAACACTTTTTCTGCTGTGGACTCGATTGCAATATCAAATTGACTTCGCAGCAGCTGCCGGGCTTGGGTATTGGGATCCACAACAAATAGGTTCTGCTGTGGATGTTGCGCCTGTAACAGCCCACCAATCAGGCTGCGCGCCATATTACCACCCCCAATAAAGACAATATTTTCGGCCATACTCATTCGACTCCAGTTAGCGGATAGATACCATAACCAATGAACAGATTAGGCACAATGGTGATTCTCCCTGGGTGCAAATAGGTCATTACCGATACGCACTAGGGTGGCACCATAATCAATAGCCGTTTCTAGATCCGCCGACATGCCCATAGATAGAGTGTCCACCTGTGGATAGCGCGCATGCAAAAGTGAAAATAATTGTTGCATTTGTTGATACTCGGATGACTCAGCCTGTTTGCTGCCAATGCTCATGATCCCACGCAATCTGAGGTTAGAATGTGAAGCAACTTGCTGGGCCAGATCCCATAATTCTCCTGGCCGGCATCCCCCTTTGTTGGTTTCGGCACTGATGTTTATTTGAATACAAATATTCAGTGGCGCTTGCTGAGGGGGGCGCTGTGACGCAAGTCGTGAAATCAGTTTCGCTCGATCCACACTCTGAACCCACTGAAAGTGTTCAGCAATATACTGCGTCTTGTTGGACTGTAGTGGACCAATAAAATGCCATTCTACCGGGTCAGTTTTCCAATTGTACTGTTTTTCCTTCGCCTCACTGGTGTAACTTTCGCCAAAGGCCCCCTGCCCCAGAGAATATAGTTTTTTCATCTGTTGCAGGGGCTGTTTTTTGCTCACAGCTAATAGAGAAATTTCATCAACGGAACGATTTGCATGCTCAGCGGCCTGCTGGATCCGCTTGTGGATCCGCTCCAGAGCAGTTTTCAGCTGTTGGGTGCTTTTTGGTGCTAAGGATTCTGTCATTTCGGCAGAAAAAAGTTATTGGGAGATTGTGTTTCTATCACTAGGAATTTTACATGGATATTACCGAATTACTCAGTTTTGCTGTGAAGAATAATGCATCAGACGTTCATCTATCCGCTGGATTGCCCCCAATGATTCGGATCGATGGCGACATTCGTCGAATCAATATGCCGGAATTAAGCCATAAGGATGTTCATGGTCTGATTTATGACATTATGAACGACAAGCAACGTAAGGACTACGAGGAATTCTTCGAAACTGATTTTTCCTTTGAGATCCCAGGCTTAGCCCGATTTCGTGTAAATGCCTACAACCAAAACCGAGGTGCAGGCGCGGTATTCAGAACCATTCCCTCGGAAATACTAAGTCTAGAAGATTTGAAGTGCCCTTCAGTTTTTAAAGAAATCGTTGAAGTGCCTCGTGGTTGTGTGTTTGTGACTGGTCCCACAGGGTCGGGTAAAAGTACCACTTTGGCGGCTATGATGGACTATGTGAATGAAACTCGCCACGAACACATTCTGACTATTGAGGATCCAATCGAATTTGTGCACACCTCAAAAAAATGTCTCATCAACCAGAGGGAGGTGCATCGCGATACCTTAGGCTTTAATGAAGCCTTGCGTTCGGCTTTGCGGGAAGATCCAGACATTATTTTGGTCGGTGAGTTGCGTGATCTGGAGACCATTCGTTTGGCGTTGACTGCTGCTGAAACTGGGCACCTAGTGTTTGGTACATTACACACCAGCTCAGCAGCAAAAACCATCGACAGAATTATCGATGTTTTCCCCGCGGGAGAAAAGCCAATGGTGCGCTCTATGTTATCAGAGTCCTTGCGCGCAGTGATTTCACAAACCTTGCTGAAAAAGTCAGGGGGAGGTCGAGTAGCCGCCCATGAAATCATGATTGGATCGCCCGCAATTCGTAACCTGATTCGTGAAGACAAGGTGGCGCAAATGTACTCCGCAATCCAAACCAGCCAGAATATTGGTATGCAGACATTGGATCAGTGTTTACAAGATTTAGTGGCTCGCGGCGTGATTTCAAAACAGGATGCCAAGTCTAAAGCTGCCAATAAGGATATGTTCTAGCTCTCATACCAATTATTGACGCTATAGCTATGAAGTCTCCAGTTGCTAGAACTCAGTTACAGCGCCTGCTACAGAAGCTAGTTTCACTTCGGGGAACCGATCTCTTTATTCATGTAGATGCGCCTCCTTATGTCAAAGTTCAAGGAAACTTAAAACCTTTGGATAGCAAGATCCTTCGTTCAGAACAAGTCTCACGTATGGTCCATAGCATCATGGAAGAGGCGGATTGGAATCGATTTCAATTAGAGCATGAATTCAATGGTGGCTACACCGATGATCAGCAGAGGCGTTTTCGCATCAGTGCTTATCGTCAAAAAGATCAGCCAGCGATGGTGATCAGATATATCCATTCGCACATTCCAACATTACAAGAGCTTGGTTTGCCTGAGGCGTTGGGCGCCCTATGTTTAGAAAAGCAGGGATTAATATTAGTTGTCGGTCCTACAGATTCAGGCAAATCTCATACATTAGCGGCGATGGTACATCGTCGCAGTACCCAAAAGGATGGCCATATAATTTGTATTGAAGAGCCATTAGAGTTTATCCATGCGAATGAAAAATCTTTGGTGAGCCAAAGAGAGGTGGGGGTAGACTGTGCCAGCTACTCTGTCGCTTTACAAAATGCGTTACGTCAATCTCCAGATATGTTGGTGATTGGTGAAGTGCGCACTGAGGAGACCATGCGCTACGCCATGCAGTATGCGCAAACTGGACACTTGTGTCTGTCCACTCTTCATGCAAATAATGCCTATCAAGCTTTGGACCGGATCCGCCATTTCTGGCCAGAAGATAGGGCAGAACAGCTGTTTTTAGAACTATCACTAAACTTAAAAGTGATTGTGGCGCAAAGACTAATTCCCACTGCCCATGGAGACAGTCGTGTATTGGCAGTGGAGTTGTTGCTGAATACGCCTCTAGTGGCAGAGCATATTCGTCGTGGTGAAATTAACTTACTGAAGGAAGATATGCGCAAACAGCAGGAATCAGGGATGCAAACTTTCGAAACATCCCTTTATGGGTTGATCCGAGCAGGACATATTGATGCCACCGATGGCTTAAAATATGCTGATCAAGTGAACGATTTACGTTTGCAATTAAAATTAGATGCAGATGGAGATGATGAGCGCTTTGAAGGGGGACTCTCTTCGCTCAGCTTAGAGTCTAAATAGAACAATCCTGATAGCGTCAGCAGTCGATTCCAAAGCCAGCGCTTTTAACGTATCACTTTTTAACGATTGACAAGGATGGTGGCACCATCAAAAACAGGTCCGTCCACACATACCCGCTGCATTTTGATTTCATTGTTTGTCACTGTTTCGATGACACAACCAGCACATCCCCCCACTCCACAGGCCATAAATTCTTCCACGCAGAGTTGGCTTGGCAATTGATGTGTATCCGCTAAAGTAGCGCTAGCATTTAACATTGGCGTTGGGCCACAGGCATACACACAGAGTTGGTTTTTGTCTTCATCGGTAAGTTGATTCAGCCAGTCGTTGGCTAAATCGGTGACATAACCCGAGTAACATCCAGCCATATTATTCAGGCTGGCAAGACGGCTGGGAATGCCTGCTTCTTGTGCTTGTGGACAGACTCGATCAACGTTTCGAGAAATGCCGGGTAGGGTATGTTTGCTTGTTTCTACTGCAAATGGGAAAGGAATTTCTGAGCCGAGAAATAGAGTCGTGGTGATACCTTGTTGCTGTAATTTTTTTGCTAAGAACAGAATTGGCGGCATACCCACACCACCACCGAGTAAAACTGCTCGTGGGCGATTAGAGTCTAGGTGAAAGCCATTTCCTATTGGTCCCAGCAGTTGCAGGTAGTCTCCTACTTCGCAATTAGCGAGGTGCTTCGTGCCTTCTCCCACTTGTTTAAATAATATTTCAATTTCGCCGCTCCCTGGATCTGCGCTCAATAAAGAAAAGGGCCGGCGTAGCGGCAATAACTCGTGACAGCGTATCTGTACGAATTGCCCAGGCTGTGCGGTGGCAGCAACATCGGGCGCATACATTTTAAAAATATGCGTGTTACCCGCATGTGTTCTAATCTGTTGTAGTTCTACACTGATGTCAAAAAGATTCGGTTTACGCATGAAACTACTTTTGATAGACCAGTCTTCCATCTAGGAAGGTATGGGTGACTGGGGCGGGTAACTCCCAACCATCGAAAGGTGTGTGCTTGCCCTGACTAACAAATTCCTCGCCTTTAACTTTCCAGGTGGCATTAAGATCAAAAATGCAGACATCTGCCGGTGCACCGATGGCCAAGTGGCCACTGTTCAAACTAAGAATTTCAGCTGGTTCCGAAGTCACCTTTGCGAGTAAATCATTGAGCTTAAAATCGCCAACCTTTGCCAATTTCACTACCAGTGAGAGCAGCGTTTCCAATCCAGAGATCCCCGCTTCTACTTGATCCAGAGGCGCCAATTTGGCATCGGCTTCATGGGGCAAATGATCTGAACAGATCGCCTGAATAATATTCTCTTTTAAACCTCTAATTAATCCCTGTCGATCCTCCGCACTGCGTAGCGGGGGCTGTACTAAATAGCGGCCGTCAAAATCGATCAGGTGTTCGTGAGTTAAGAAGAGGTGATGGATAGCAACATCACTGCTGACAGGCACGCCATCGAATCTGGCTCGACCCACCATGCGGGTGGCCTTATTACTGGTTAAGTTACAAAAATGTCCCCGGCTTTGGGTTTCTTCGAAAATCAGCAATTGGGACGCGACGGCGACTGTTTCTGCACAATCTGGGATCCCTCTCAAGCCGAGGCGAGTACTGATGGCACTCTGATGCATCACACCTTGATCTGTTAATGCGGAATCCAGGGCGTGGGTAAATACAGGTAAATTAAATGTACTCGCATAAGCCACCGCTTTACGCCATAAATTCAAATCGTTGAGGTTTTCACGAGCTTGACTCACACCAACACAGCCTGATTTGGCGAGTGCACCCATCTCACTGATCTGTTGTGCAGCCAGATCTTGAGTTAGGGCGCCTAAAACAGAAACGTGGCATAAACCGGCTTGGTGGTTTCGCTGTTGTATTAACTCTACAACTGCCGGTGTATCGATAACGGGTGTGGTATCAGGTTCTATCACGACTCGAGTAATGCCGCCCTTTGCTGCGGCCGAAGTTTCGCTTTGCACATTGCCTTTATGTTCTAGGCCAGGTTCTCTTAGGGCTGCTCTAAGGTCTATGAGTCCAGGACACACAATCTGTTTTGAAGCGTCGATCTTGACAGCATCTTTGAATTTTTCAGGTTGAGGCGCGACAATTTTGCCCGCCTCGATGTAAAGATCACCTACTTCGTCGATGCCGTTTTTTGGATCAATTATGTGGCCGTTTTGAATCTTAATTCGGTTGTTCAATAGCGGAACCCCCGTCATGTGTGCGCATTGCCATCGACATCACTGCCATACGAATTGCAATGCCATGAGTAACCTGCTGCAGAATGACCGACTTGGGTCCATCCGCCACTCTCGAGTCTATTTCCACACCCCGATTAATTGGTCCTGGGTGCATCACAAGAACATCTTCATTCGCTGCACTTAAGACTGACTCAGTTAAACCATAACATTGAAAATATTCATGGGCGCTAGGCAATAGTGCGCCGATCATGCGCTCTCGCTGAAGACGCAACATCATGACGACATCCGCACCTTCGATACCAGGCTCTAAATGATTAAATATTTTCACACCTAATTCTGTTACCCCTGCGGGTATTAAAGTTTTGGGTGC
The DNA here is from genome assembly GCA_002432655.1 of Thiotrichaceae bacterium UBA5859. Taxonomy (GTDB): domain Bacteria; phylum Pseudomonadota; class Gammaproteobacteria; order UBA5859; family UBA5859; genus UBA5859. Next base: position 16,277 of record DJFZ01000018.1, read on the forward strand.
AATGATTCGTAATTCTTTAACCCCTAATGTTTGCAATGCATGCATATGGGAGCGGGCAACTCTAGAGTGCAAGATGTCTCCCACAATAGCTATTGTCAGTTGGCTGAAGTCGGGTTTGTGTCGACGAATCGTAAAAAGATCTAGCATTGCCTGAGTGGGGTGAGCGTGATTGCCATCACCCGCATTAATCACAGCCACATGTTCTGGAACATTTGCCGCCATGAAATGTGCTGCGCCGCTACTCTCATGTCGTACTACAAACATATCCACGTTCATAGCTTCGAGGTTTCGCAGAGTATCTAACAGAGTCTCGCCTTTGTTTGTTGCCGAAGTACTGATATTGATATTGATCACATCAGCAGATAATCGTTTAGCAGCTAACTCGAAGGTCGTTCTGGTACGAGTACTGGCTTCAAAAAAAAGATTTGCTATGGTTTTGCCACGAAGCAAAGGCACTTTTTTCGTTTCTCGGTGTGCCACAGACATGAAGGATTCGGCCACATCCATAATTTCGGTAAGTAACGCTTGGCTCAAACCTTCTGTGGTTAAGAAGTGACGTAGTCTTCCCTGCCCATCTATTTGAAGTGAAGGTGTAATGAGACTCATTGGGTCTCTGATCCCTGTCGTTTCTTAATAGTGAGTTCTAATGGTGATGGCCCGGACAATTCGACGGTTTGATCCGACTGCAATGAAAGATGGGCACCAACTACGTCCGCCTGAATAGGTAGCTCTCGCCCATTGCGTTCTACCAAAACTGCGAGAATGACACAGTTAGGGCGACCATAATCAAAAATTTCGTTTAAAGCCGCGCGAATGGTGCGACCGGTTTGCAGTACATCATCAATTAATATCACGTCGCGGTTTTCGAGAGAGGTCGGAATATGTGAGGGTTTAACCTGAGGGTGTAACCCAATACGGGAGAAATCGTCTCGGTAAAAAGAAATATCTAGTTTGCCTAGGGGTGATTTGCAATTGAGATGCTTGTGCAAAGACTCTGCGAGCCATACTCCTCCAGTGCGAATGCCTATCAACAGGGGATCAGATATTTGACGCTCTGCTAGAAGAACTGTGACCGCTTTATTTAGCTTGTGTACCAATTGGGGGGCGTCTAAATTCATAGCTCTTGCCGCATCTGTTCTGCTAGCCAAGTTTGCAATATGATTTGTGCTGCCTCGGCGTCCAAACTCATTTTTTGAGAAATTTTTGCGGGATCTGTTTTCATTCGTGAGACTGCTTCTACCGACGAAAGATATTCATCAATCGTCTCCACAGGTATGCCATACCTCCCTTCAAGTTGTCGTGCAAATCTCAGTGCTAATTGGCCTGTTGGGTGGGCATTATCATCAAACTGAGGCACCCCGACAATCATTTTTTCCGGGTGCCACTCTCTAATGATGGATTCGAGTTGTTTCCAATCGGGTTTCCCCTGTTTAGCAGTTAATGTGGTGAGTGATTGAGTGGATTGAGTGATGCCATTACCCACCGCCACGCCAATCCTCTTTATCCCGAAATCAAACCCTAAAATACGTTCAGGCAGCATGAATCAGTGTTGGCCAAAAGGAAATTTTTACCCCAGAGAGGAGAAAATTTGCTGCCATTTTTTAACAGATGGAGAATCATTATTTAAGCGTGACCAGTTTCATTAGATAGTAAATGTACATTTACACCCACTAAAGCGGCGGCCGCCTCCCAGCGTTTTTCAAAATCCGTGTCAAATAAGATGGTGTCTTCCACCGGTGTGCTCAACCAAGCGTTTTGCACTATCTCTTCTTCTAGTTGGCCGGCAGCCCACCCTGCATATCCCAATGCGACCAGTGATCTTTTGGGGCCTTCGCCCCGTGCAATGGCCTCTAGGATGTCTCGAGAGGTGGTTACTGCTAGGGTCTCGGAAATATGTAGTGAGCTGTTCCAAGAGTCGCTTGCATCGTGAATCACAAATCCCCGTTCTGTTTCTACCGGACCACCAGCATAGACCATTAGCCTAGACACATTTGAATCGATAAGTTCAATTTCCATATGATCCAATACATCTGCTAGGGATATTTCCAAAGGACGATTGATGACAATGCCCATGGCACCAGTCTCATTGTGCTCACAGATTAAACTCACAGTATGGAAAAAATTGGGATCGGCCAATTGCGGCATGGCGACCATGAATTGGTTGGCTAGAAAGCGAGTTTGATTCATAGGACACCATTCTACCTTTATTTCATTCAGGACTCAGCTGAGAAAAGAATATTTGTGCCATTCAGCGGCTGGTCATGGTATCTGTAGTAAATTTCCAAGTACGGATAATATGTAAGATATCAGTATCGACAGTGATTTCCGGCGGCAAACGATCAAAGGGAGCGGCTAAACGCACGCTGCGAATTGCTGCATCATCCAATATCTGGTGTCCTGAAGATTGACGAAGATGAATTTCATGAACAGTACCATCCTTATTAATCCCGACATCGAGGCGCACACTGCCAGACAAATTATTGCGTAAGGCTTCATCTGGATAGTTCAAATTCCCCACCTTTTCTACTTTTAGTCGCCAGGTTTCCATATAGAGGGCATCTCTGGAGGCCATGGTACTGGCAGAAATATATCGCTGTCTTGGGCGTTTTGCGTACATCTCTCGTTGCTCTTCTATCTGAGCTTTGAGGCTAGCAATGCGCTCATTTCGACTGACAATTTGTTGTTGCTGATTAGTATCCTCAATGGGGATCGGATCGGGGGCATTCACGATATCGAATGGTATTTGGTGCGTGGAAGGGGCTGTAGTGACTACCCACTTCCAATCTCCCTGTTCGCGGCTCGCTTCCGACCAGATGGGAATTTCCTCCGCGATAGGTTGTAGTTCATCGTCGGGGAAGGGTGCCACATCCGGGGAGGTCACTTTTGCTGTTTTCTCTTCATAACCTCCACCTAGTTGGCTACTTTGCGCCAGAAAATCGGCCTTTTCCGGTTTATCATCACTGAGGTGGCTGAGCAACGTAATTTCCAACGTGGGGGAGATTTTCTCCATTTTTTCAGGCATTGTGAACTGTATACCCAATAATAAAATTAGGTGGAATGCCGCCGCCGCTATGATCGCCGTCCCTAGATGGCTCTCGGCGGTATCTTCATAATAAATGACAAACCCGGACATAGATTAACGGTGATTCTCAAGTTATTTAAAATAGCTAATGACTAATTGCTGTCATATTCTTGGAAAATTCTAACTAATTATATCGACATTCAGTTTTAAGGCTGCAGAGATAGTTTAAGAGTCTGTTTAGACTTTATAAACACCGATTCTGAGCAGATCCACAAGACTGAAAATCGAATTCAGTCAGTAGTAGAGTCCGCTGCGGAATTGATGTGTCACGCAATTAGTGAGCCAGAAATACATTTGCTGTTGAAGAAATAGACTAGTCTGACTCCTAGGCGTTTCCTACTTTCGGCGTCAAATCAGTCGATCGACTAATATTATGTCTCAATTTGAATGACAAATGGTAGTTGATTAAATACAGCCCGAGGGTAAATATGATTGATGAATTGAATTTGCGGTGGTTTTTCGCCGGATTAATAACGAGTGTTGGTTATGTATAAAAAAATTAAAAATTCTTTCATTATCTTATCGGTTGTTTTTGCCCTGACTGCTTGTGAGCTTGATATTACTGTGGACAAACAAGCGATCTGTGATTCCTTAGGACTGAGCTTTTTCGAGTGTCTATTGCTGCCTATTTAGATGTATTAGATAGAATAGATTAAAAAATTAGATTCAGAAGCTTGGCGATCGTTTTCGTAGTCCTCTGTTGATCTTACTAGGCCGGTTTGTCTGCTTGCCGGGTTAATTATTTAGTCCGTGGCGCTGGCGTTGAGTTATCACCATCCAATCTAATATTTCTCAATGACATCGAAGAGATCTGCGCAAATATTAAGATTACATTGACTGTCTAGCTCACGCACACAGGTGGGACTGGTGACATTCACTTCGGTTAGGTAATCACCAATGACATCTAAGCCCACAAATATCAATCCCTTTTCACGTAAAGTCGGTCCCACCCTGGCACAGATTTCTTGATCTCGAGCACTGAGCTTGACTGCTTTACCTGTTCCTCCGGCTGCTAGATTGCCCCGTGTTTCCCCTTGGGCGGGTATACGTGCCAGCGCATAGGGCACAGGCTCGCCATCAATCATCAAGATCCTTTTGTCTCCTTTCGTGATTTCAGGAATATACTTTTGTACGATGGCCAATTCGGTTCCGTGTTGCGTGAGCGATTCAAATATCACTGAGGCATTCGGATCATTTGGTTGAATTCTAAATATGGATTGGCCGCCCATGCCATGAGGTGGTTTGATGATGACGTCTTTCTCTTGTTTGTAGAATTCTCTCAAGCGATCCATGTTCCGTGAAAAGAGAAAGGGAGGGCACATCTCTGGAAACCAAGCGGTAAAAATTTTTTCATTAGCATCTCGTAAACTTTGAGGTTTATTAACCACCAAAGTTCCTAGTGCTTCTGCAAATTCGAGGATATAGGTAGCGTAAATATATTCTGCGTCAAAAGGAGGATCTTTTCGCATGAGAATGACATCTAGATCTGCCAATTCAATCAATGCTGTTGCAGATAAATTGAACCAAGCTTCGGGATTTTGAAATACTTCAAGCTTTCTAGCAGAAGCCTTGGGTATGCCGTTTTCCACATAGAGATCTGACATCTCGAAATAGTCAATGCTCCATCCACGCTTACTCGCCTCCCACAGCATGGCCAAAGTAGAATCTTTTTTATAGCTAATGTGTTCGATTGGATCCATGAGGATCCCGAGGCGCTTACTCATACTTGATTTCTGTCTAGTGCAAACTGTTCGTGGGCCGCTGCCAAGGTAGCCAGACGGGCAATGACACCGTAGGCATAAAATTGATTGGGTGCGGCGGAGACAGAGCGCTCGGGATCAGGCGTATTGCAAGATTCAGCAAACGCTAGCGGTTCGAAATGCATTCCAGGTGCATTTAGATTTTCTGTGGCGCTACGATTTTTATGCACACGATAAAAACCGCCCACTACATAATGATCAATGAGATAGACCACCGGTTCCGCAACGGCGTGATCATCTCCCCAATTTTCGAATGTGTAGACGCCTTCTTGTAAGATGACTTTACTGATTGCAATACCATCCTTACTGGTGCTCATCCGTGTTCGTTGTTTACGATTAAGTTTGATTAACTCCTCCGGACTCTGAATACTCATCACTCCCATGCCGTAGGTTCCAGAGTCAGCCTTCACAACCACAAAGGGCTCTTCTTTAATAGCAAACTGTTGGTATTTTTCCCGAATAGCTTTAAATAAGGCGTCCGCATTTTTTGTTAAACAGTCCTGACCTTCTCCCGTTTTAAAATTTACGGTACCGCAGTTGCGGTGTAAAGGTGTAATAACCCAGGGATCGAGATCGATTAGTTCGGCGAACTTTTGTGCAATTTCTGTATACTGACTAAAATGCGAAGTCTTAGTACGATGTGTCCAGCTGAGTGTAAGTGGGGGCAGTATGGGTTGTTTTACATCGTTTAAAATTTCGGGAATACCACTACTGAGATCATTGTTACAAATAATTAAGCAAGGATTAAAGTTTTCTACAATGAGCTGGTCTTTCTCTTTTATTAGCGGCTCTAATCTAAGTTTCTTACCGGCGCCGTATTCAACTTCGATTGGCTCCGTAACGTCTTCTCTAAAGGTACCGATACGCACATCGTAACCCGCTGTCAGAATAATATTTTGCAGGGTACCTAAACTTTCGAAGTAAAATTTGTTCCGGCTATGGTTTTCCGGCACGATCAACACACGACAAGCACTAGGACAATATTTTTCTATCGCAGTTTGCACAGCTTGGACGCAGAGTGGCATAAATGCAGGATTAAGATTGTTGAATCCTGCTGGAAACAGATTAGTGTCGACAGGTGCCAACTTAAAGCCTGCATTTCTCAAATCTACTGAGGAATAAAAGGGCGGTGAAACGTGGCGCCACTGTTCGCGGAACCATGCCTCAATTTCGATCTGTTTTGCCAAAAATTGCTGCTCCATCGCCAGTACCGGGCCACCGGGAGCGACGGTTAAATGTGGCACTGTATGTAAGTGTTCGATAGCCATGTCAATTCCTGTTGTGATTCAGGTCAAGATACCTGCGCCAGTTGTCTTATTTAGCTCGAGCGTAAATCTCCACCTTGCCATTGTGCCACGGTGAGGGCAACGACTGCAGCGGTTTCTGTCCGCAATATTCTCGGTCCAAGGGAGAGTAATTGGGCGCCCGCCGCAACAGCCTCTTGGATCTCGCTGGCAGCGAATCCACCTTCAGCACCGATAAAGAGACTTAAACAACCGCTGATAGTGGGTATGTGTTGCCCGCTCTCGAGCGTGGGACTGCATAACACGATATCACCAGTAGCTTGCGCCAGTGCGCTGTGAAAAGATACAGGCGCTTTGATAGCCATCAGTTGCGCGCGACCGCATTGCTCACTGGCGCTGATCACGATGCGGCGCCAGTGCGCCAGTTTAGTGGCAATTTTAGTCTCTTGAATGGCGCGTTGACTATGCTCAGTCATTATAGGCTGCATCGCGGCTGCACCGAGTTCTGTCGCTTTTTGAACAATCCAGTCCATTTTTTCGCCTTTAGATAGAGCTTGGTACAGTTCTATCTGGAGTGGAGATTCGTTATCAACGGTGACTGCATCGTGTAGTTGAACACGCGCAAATTTTTGATCCGCATAGATGAGTTTACCCATGAAATCACGGCCGTCGCCATTAAATAGTGTGATTGGTGCCCCCCGTGGATGACGTAGTACCCTAATTAAGTAGTGATGGCGTTCATCAGAGAGAGTGATCTCGCCACCGGGCTCTAATGGTTGATCGGTGTATAGTCTAGATCCACGCATTAATCTAGCGTAGCACGTTCTATTCCCTGCATCGCGACTTCTGCAAGCATGTCAATTTGCGCTTCAGTAATAATGTAAGGAGGCATAAAGTAAATCACGTTACCTAAAGGTCTAAGCAATACTCCCTGTGTTAACGCATGCTCATAGACACGAAGGCCCCTACGTTCACGCCAGTCATAAGCTTCTTTGTTCTGTTTGTCTTTTACCATCTCTATCGCCAGCACCATACCCGTTTGCCTCACCTCGGCGACATGGGGATGGTTGCTAAAGTGGCTGGTAGTTTGAGAAAGATAGTGTGCAAGATGCGTGTTCTTCTCGAGAATATTTTCAGATTCGAAAATATCTAAGCAGGCCAGCGCTGCACGACAAGCCAGTGCATTACCGGTGTAACTGTGGGAATGTAAAAAGGCCTTCAAGGTCTCATATTCATCGTAAAATTGTTGATAAATATCATCGCTGGTGAGCACCACTGATAGTGGCAAATAACCACCTGTGATGCCTTTAGACAAGCACATAAAATCTGGTGATATATTCGCCTGTTCACAGGCGAAGAGTGTTCCAGTACGACCGAAACCCACGGCGATTTCATCGGCGATCAAGTGGACATCATACTGATCGCATAGCTTTCTTAACTCAGTTAGATAGACGGGATGGTACATGCGCATATTACCCGCGCACTGAATTAATGGTTCCACAATCACTGCTGAGATCTGTTCAGCCTGAGCTTTAAAAATATCGCGCATAGGTTCTATCATCTTCAGACTATGCGCTTCCCAGGATTCATCCTCCTGACGGTTGAAACAATCCGGAGAGGGAGCGGTAATGACATCCATCAGGAGTGGTTGATAGGTTTCTTTGTAGAGACTGACATCTCCAACAGCAAGCGCACCTAAGGTTTCCCCGTGATAGCTATTACTTAATGTGACGAATTTGGTTTTATCTTTTTTGCCCTGATTTAACCAGGTGTGATAGCTCATTTTTAGCGCGGCTTCGATGGCGCTTGAGCCATTGTCTACATAGAAACATCGGGCTAAAGCAGGCGGGGTGAGCTCAATCAATTTCTCCGCCAGCTCGATCGCTGGTGCATGAGAGAAACCTGCTAGAATGACATGTTCCAGTTCATCGAGTTGCTGTTTAATGGCGTGATTTATTTTTGCGTTCGCATGCCCAAATAAGTTGACCCACCAGGAACTCACTGCATCCAGATATCGATTACCGTCAAAGTCATAAAGCCAAACGCCTTCGCCTCTTTGAATGGGTATCAGAGGGAGGCGTTCGTGATCTTTCATTTGTGTGCACGGGTGCCACACTGTTTTGAGATCGCGTTCGCTCCAACTTTTATTGTTCATAGCGGGCGTTCACTATGTCGATAGGACAGAGGTCTTTAGGTTGACTTGTGGGGAAGATGCAAATTATTGCAAACCTGCTCCACAATGAGTGCCTGGTTCATGCTATAAAAATGCAATCCTGGACAACCTGCACTCAACAACTGATTACAGAGATCGCTGACCACTTCGATACCGAAGGCTTGTAGGCTTTCTTTATCGTCACCATACGCTGCCAATCTCTTTGATAACCACATGGGGATCTCTGCACCGCAAGCAGCTGAGAATCTGCTGAGTTGGGTAAAATTCATAATCGGCATGATGCCGGGTACGATAGGCATCTCTATTTGATTCGCTTCACAAGCATCGATTAACCGGTAATAAGCTTCTGCATTGTAAAAGTATTGAGTAATGGCGCTGTTCGCACCCGCATCGAATTTGCGTTTCAGGTTGTCGATATCTGCCTGGGGGTTGACTGCTTCGGGGTGAAATTCTGGGTAAGCCGCGACTTCGATATGAAAATGGTCCGCTGTTTGCTCGCGTACGAATTGTACTAATTCGTACGCAAAATTAAGCTCTCCCTTAGCCACATCACCTGAAGGGCGATCGCCCCGAAGAGCCACTAATCTATCAATTTGATTTTCTCGATATTGATTGAGCAATTCTAACAACTGTGCTTTGCTAGAACCGATACAGGAGAGATGAGGAGCAAGGGGAATACCAGTGGCTTTTGCTAGCGACAACACGGTGTCAAAGGTGCGATCTCTCGTAGACCCACCCGCACCAAAAGTCACCGAAAAGTAGTGCGGATTGAGTTTGGTTAACTGCGTTGCCGTTTGCAACAGTTTTTTATCACCCTCCTCGGTTTTAGGAGGAAAAAATTCAAAACTGATGTGCTGCGGATACTTTTTTTGAGAATCCATTTTTAAAGAGGTTTCTTAAATTGATAAAACGAAACTGTTTAGTATCGATAAATGTCTGGCTTATATGGACCGTTTTTATCCAAGCCAAGATATTCACACTGTTCGTCAGTGAGTTCAGTTAATTGTGCGCCGATTTTCTTTAAATGCAGTCTTGCTACTTTTTCATCCAATATTTTAGGTAGAACGTATACTTCATTTTTGTACTGATCGGAATGATTCCAAAGTTCGATTTGTGCCATCACCTGGTTGGTAAAAGAGTTAGACATTACAAAGCTCGGGTGTCCGGTGGCGCAGCCTAGATTCACTAGACGACCTTCGGCTAACACGATGAGACGCTTGCCATCTGGGTAAATCACATGATCGACCTGTGGTTTAATATTTTCCCACTGAAACTGGCGCAGATGAGCAATGTCGATTTCTGAATCAAAGTGACCAATATTGCTCACGATGGCTTGGTCTTTCATCGCATCCAGATGTGCACTATTGATGACGCGAAAGTTGCCGGTAGTGGTGACAAAGATATCTGCCAAGGGGGCGGCCTCTTCCATAGTGACGACACGGTATCCTTCCATTGCTGCTTGTAGCGCACAGATGGGATCGATTTCAGTGATCCAAACTGCTGCGCCCATGCCTCGCAATGCCTGTGCACATCCTTTGCCCACATCACCATATCCGAGTACCACACATATCTTACCGGCGATCATCACATCGGTTGCCCGTTTAATGCCGTCGATCAAGGATTCCCGACAGCCATACAAATTATCAAACTTAGATTTGGTGACGGAATCATTGACATTCATCGCGGGCACTTTAAGTGTGCCTGCTTGTTGCATTTCATAGAGGCGATGAACCCCTGTGGTGGTCTCTTCTGACAATCCTTTCACTTCTTTCATTAGATCAGGATGATCATCATGCATGATTTTTGTCAAATCACCACCGTCATCCAAAATCATATTAGGCCGCCAGTCATCTGGACCAAAAATGGTTTGTGCAATGCACCAGTCGTACTCTTCTTCTGTTTCGCCTTTCCAGGCAAACACCGGCACACCAGTGGCAGCAATCGCCGCCGCAGCATGATCTTGAGTGGAAAAAATATTACATGAAGACCAACGTACTTCGGCGCCCAATGCCGTCAAGGTTTCAATCAATACGGCTGTTTGAATGGTCATATGCAAACAGCCCGCGATGCGTGCGCCAGATAAGGGTTTGCTGGTACCGTACTCTTCACGAAGTGCCATCAAACCGGGCATCTCTGTCTCGGCTATGGCGATCTCTTTGCGTCCCCACTCTGCTAACGAAATATCGGCGACCTTATAATCTGCTTGGCTGCTTTGTGCTGGTTGGCTACTCATCTGTATTCCTCATCCTGTTACTATCTATTCAACTAAATTAAAGTTTAGCTGCATTACAATCCTGCGGCGGATTTCAGTAAATCAGCTTTGTCGGTGGCTTCCCAACTATATTCCGCTTGTTCACGACCAAAGTGCCCATATGCTGCTGTGGTGCGGTAAATCGGGCGCAGCAAATCTAGCATGGTTATCAGTCCCTTGGGGCGTAGGTCAAAATGTTCTTTTACTAACTCAACAATTTTTGCATCGGCAATTTTCCCACTGCCGAAAGTATCTATACTGATTGAGGTGGGCTCGGCGACACCAATTGCGTAAGACACTTGGATTTCGCAGCGGTCTGCTAAGCCGGCAGCGACTATATTCTTCGCCACATATCTACCTGCGTAGGCCGCTGAGCGATCCACTTTAGAAGGATCTTTTCCTGAAAACGCACCACCGCCGTGGCGCGCCATACCCCCATAGGTATCGACGATAATCTTTCTGCCAGTTAATCCGCAATCTCCCACCGGTCCTCCGATCACAAAGCGGCCTGTTGGATTGATGTAATACTTGGTGTTGGCATCTACCCACTGCTCTGGTAACACTGGCTTGATAATTTCTTCCATCACGGCTTCGTGCAAATCAGACTGGGAAATCTCCGCTGAATGTTGTGTGGAGAGCACCACGGCATCAATGCCTATCGGCTGATGGTTTTCATATTTAAAGGTGACCTGACTTTTGGCGTCCGGTCTAAGCCAGGGTAGGCGACCACTTTTGCGTACTTCCGCTTGGCGCGCGACCAAACGATGAGCATAGGTAATTGGTGCGGGCATCAGCACGTCGGTTTCGTTGGAGGCGTAGCCAAACATTAAGCCTTGATCACCAGCGCCCTGTTCGTGATCAACCGATTCATCCACACCCATGGCAATATCCGCTGATTGTTTTCCAATGGCATTCAAAACTGCACAGGATGCGCCATCAAATCCCATCTCTGAACTGTCGTACCCGATATCTAATACCACTTCGCGAACCAGGTTTTCCAGATCTACCCAAGCAGATGTGGTGACCTCACCGGCAAGAACGACCATTCCTGTTTTGATCAAGGTTTCGCAAGCAACGCGTCCATGCTTGTCTTCTGCCAATATGGCGTCCAACACCGCATCTGAGATTTGATCGGCCATTTTATCCGGATGACCTTCGGAGACTGATTCAGAGGTAAACAGGCTAACCGTCATGGTAAACATTATCCTTCAGAGTTGAGATGTTGCATTAAGGGGGATATTGAGATTCAAACCCCAACAATTATATAGAGACGAAGTTTAACCGGAAATTACCCATAAATCATTGTTTCTCGGGAAACAGGTAAACCCATCTAGACAAAGTCTTGATATAATGCGGCCCAAACTTTGGAAGTAGTTGAATCACGGTAAGATTCAGGTAGATTGTTCGGCTCTTAAACAATTGGGTTGCAGCAATCGCCGTCTGCTGATGAAGTGACAGCTGGTATCTTTAATTCTATTACCGAAAATGAGATCCACCTAACAGGCTTGATGGTCTTTGGATCTTCGCCCACGGGCAAATAAACATTAATTAGAAATTAACAATTCAGAGTGACTCTCATGGTTGATGAAAAGCGACTGGCTAACGCTATCCGAGCCCTCAGCATGGATGCAGTGCAACAAGCTAATTCGGGACATCCTGGCATGCCTATGGGTATGGCCGACATCGCGCAGGTGCTCTGGCGTAAATATCTGCGGCACAACCCCAAAGATCCCAATTGGCCAGATCGCGATCGCTTTATACTCTCCAACGGACATGGCTCCATGCTGCTCTATTCACTGCTGCATTTAACTGGCTATGATTTATCCATAGAAGAGATAAAAAACTTTCGTCAGTTAGGTAGCAAGACCGCTGGACACCCGGAATACCATGAGTGCCCTGGAGTGGAAACCACCACTGGACCCTTAGGGCAAGGATTGGCTAATGCGGTTGGTATGGCCATTGCCGAAAAAACTTTAGCTGCTCAGTTTAATCATGCAGATCTGCCCTTGGTAGATCATCGCACTTATGTTTTCGTCGGAGATGGTTGCTTGATGGAAGGGATCTCCCATGAGGTCTGTGCTCTAGCAGGTACTTTGAAGCTCGGAAAATTAATAGTCTTTTATGACGATAATGGTATCTCCATCGATGGTGAAGTGGCGCCCTGGTTTTCAGACGATACCGTGAAACGGTTTGAATCATACGGTTGGCAAGTTATCGCCAATGTGGAGGGACATAATAGTGCACAAATAGATACGGCCATCCAGGCGGCTCTAAGTGAAACAGACAAACCCACATTAATTTGTTGCAAAACTACTATTGGTTATGGCGCCCCAAACAAAGCTGGAAAAGAATCCTGTCACGGTGCACCCTTAGGCACAGATGAGATCCAGGGAGCCCGAGAGAAGCTCGGATGGCATGATGCACCTTTCGAGATCCCTCAAGAGATATATGAAAGCTGGGATGCGGTCACCGCCGGTCAACAGCGTCAAAGAGATTGGCAGGCCATATTGGATCGCTATCAGGCAAAACATCCGCAACAGGCTGCTGAGTTCAGTAGACGTCTGGCTCAGCAGCTCGGTAGTGAGTGGGGTGAAAAATCCGCTGCGCTGATTGCTGATATGGCAGAGCAAGGGGCCGATATGGCCAGTCGCAAAGCCTCGCAAATGGCGCTGAACGCTTTCGGCGAGTTGCTACCGGAGTTATTTGGGGGCTCCGCAGATTTGACTGGGTCAAATTTAACCGCTTGGCAAGGTAGTGTTGATGTGAATACGCAGCCAGCGGGTAATTACCTATATTATGGTGTGCGTGAATTTGGCATGGCCGCCATCATGAATGGCATTGCCTTGCATCGAGGGTTGATTCCCTACGGTGGCACATTTTTGGTTTTTTCTGATTATGCGCGTAACGCCTTGCGCATGGCTGCTTTGATGTCAGTGAGGTCAATATTTGTCTTCACCCATGACTCTATTGGTCTCGGGGAGGATGGGCCGACGCACCAACCTGTTGAACATCTTTCCAGTCTCAGGGTGATGCCTAATATGACGGTGTGGAGACCCTGCGATGCGGTGGAATCATTCGTTGCCTGGAAATCTGCCATTGAACATCAGCAAGGACCTAGCAGTTTAATATTCTCCCGCCAAACGCTTGCTCATCAACCTCGAACCGCTGAGCAATTGGCCAATATTCATCGCGGCGGTTACATTCTAAAAGATTCAGCCGAAAGTCCAGAATTGATTCTTATTGCCACTGGCTCTGAAGTAGCCTTGGCTATGGATGCGGCGGTGCAGTTGGCGGATAAAGGTATTCATACGCGTGTGGTTTCGATGCCCTGTTGTGAACTGTTTGAACAGCAGGATGATGCTTATCGAGAATCTGTATTACCGGCGAAGGTAACCGCACGGGTGTCCATTGAGGCGGGAGAAAGTACCTATTGGTACCGATATGTGGGACTGCAGGGGAGCGCTATTGGTATGAATAGTTTTGGCGCGTCGGCGCCTGGCCCTGTCTTGTTTGAGAAATTTGGGTTCAGTGCCGATCAAATCGTCTCACAGGCGAGTCGTTTGTTAGCATCACAGGCTTAAGATATCACTAGACAATAGCCATCCCAAGAAGGCTTATGCAAATCAATGATCAATGTTGCAATTAATGGCTTTGGCCGCATCGGTCGTGCGGTGACGCGATTGCTCTGTGAGGGCGCCGAAGATCATGGTTTACGTTTGGTTGCGGTGAATGATCCCATGCCTATAGATTTGGCTGCCCATTTACTGCGTCACGATACCACATATGGTCCTTGTCATAGCTCAGTAGATTTTAAAACCGATCAACTACAGGTAGCGGGAGAGAAAATTTCTTATTTTCGCAACCCGGTTTTGCAAAGTCTAGATTGGCAACGGTCTGAACCCCATCTATTGATAGAATCAAGTGGCCAATACCATCATAGTGATCAATTGTCGCCAGTAATTAGAGGTGGCTTAAAGAAAATACTCACTGCTTCGCCTATTAGAGGTAAGATTGATGCTACGATTAGTTTTGGCGTAAACCATCAGCAATTGGCCACTGACATGAGCTTGGTTTCCAATGCTTCTTGTACAACCAACTGTCTTGCCACTGTATTGCAACCGTTGGTGGAGCGATGGTCTATTGTGTCCGGCACCATCACCAGTATTCATGCTACCACAGCGGATCAGAATCTACAGGATGGACCCCATGCAGATTATCGTCTAGCACGCAGCGCCATTCAGTCCATAGTGCCTACAAAAACAGGCGCCACAGACGCACTAGGTTTAGTGATGCCGCAGTTGGCTAATAGATTTGAAGGTTGGGTGATGCGTGTACCCACCCTGAATGTTTCGGCTCTGGAGGTGACGTTACAATTTGTTAAGCCCGCTAGCGCTGAAGAGGTAAACGAGACTCTTCTGGCCGCCTCTAATCAACAGTTAGCCGGGATCTTGTCTGTAGTTGATGAACCTTTAGTTTCCGTGGATTTTTTGCAGCATCCCGCATCGGCTATAGTAGATCTACAGATGACAAAACAAACGGGAAATTTAATCAAACTGTTGGCTTGGTATGATAATGAATGGGGTTTCGCCAATCGATTGGTGGATACCAGCTGTTACTGGGGTCAGTTGCAGTAAGGGATCACATTCGATTGTAATCCATGAAACCTCGTGATAACTCGACACCACTTATATAGTTCGACATAGGGCAAGGTATGAAATTCTTGAGAATGCAAGATCTTGATTTAAAGAATAAGCGCGTGTTGATTCGGGAAGATTTGAACGTGCCCATGGCGGGGGAGAAAATTTCTGACGAAACTAGGATACTCGCCGCATTGCCCACTATCCAACATGCGCTCGAAGCGGGCGCGGCGGTGATGGTGATTTCGCACCTAGGTCGACCGAAAGAGGGAGAGCCGGATCCCAAATTTTCCCTGGCACCAGTGGCTGCACGATTGGAGCAGTTGCTCGGACAAAAAGTTACCTTTGTTGACAATTGGTTGGACGGAGTGGCGTTGAAGCCGGGGGAGATCTGTGTGGGTGAAAATGTACGATTCAACGTGGGTGAACAGGGGAATGATGATGCGTTAGCCAAACGTATGGCGAGGCTTTGTGATCTGTTTGTGATGGATGCCTTTGGTACCGCTCATCGTGCCCAGGCATCAACGGAGGGCATCACGCGGTTTGCGCCCCTTGCGTGCGCAGGTCCGTTATTGGCCGCGGAATTGGATGCCTTGTCGCAAGCTTTTCAGGCGCCTAAAAGGCCCTTAGTGGCGATTGTTGGTGGTTCCAAGGTTTCCACCAAACTATCCGTATTGGAATCGTTAATCGAGCAAGTGGATCAGTTAATTGTCGGTGGTGGTATCGCGAATACTTTTATTGCGGCATCTGGCGAGCCCGTGGGTGCGTCCCTTTACGAGCCGGAGCTACTGGATTTAGCTAAAAAACTGATGACAAAAGCCGCAGAAAAAGGGACACAAATCCCTATCCCGGTGGATGTGGTAGTGGCCAATAAGATTGCCGCTAGTGCTGAGGTGACAATAAAATCCGTGGCCGAAATCGGCGCAGATGACCGAATTGTGGATATTGGGCCAGATTCGATTGCGATCATTTCGAAGCTTATTAAACAGGCTGGCACGGTGATTTGGAATGGGCCAGTGGGCATTTTTGAATATCCCGAGTTTGCGGTAGGAACCGAAGCGTTGGCGTTGGCAATTGCCGAATCGCAAGCCTTCTCAGTAGCGGGAGGTGGCGATACCTTGGCGGCCATTAACCAATTCGGTATTAAAGAAAAAGTTTCCTACATCTCCACCGGAGGTGGCGCGTTTCTTGAATTCCTAGAAGGCAAAACATTGCCAGCAGTCGCCGCCTTAGAACGACATGTCAACCCATAATATGCAACTGAGCTCGCATAATGCGCCGAACTAAAATTGTCGCCACGATGGGCCCCGCCTGTGACACGCCAGAAATCATGGAGCGTCTGATACTCGCGGGTGTCGATCTGATCCGACTGAATCTGTCCCACGGTTCCCGGGATGAACATCGCCAGCGAGCAGCTTTGGTTCGTGAACTTTCTAAACGACACAATAGAGCAGTGGCGCTATTATTGGATTTACAGGGTCCCAAAATCCGTATCGGAAAATTTATCGATGGCGCTGTAAAGTTGGTAGAAGGTCAGCCATTTACCTTGGACACAGATCTGGATGAGAACGGCGGTAACCTGCACCAGGTGAGTGTCACTTATAAAAAGTTAGCTAAAGATGTGCGGCCAGAACATGTGTTGGTGTTGGATGATGGCCGCATCTCATTGAAGGTGACAGAGGTAGTAGGGTCGCGGATCCAGTGTACGGTACTCGTGGGTGGAAAACTGAGTAGCCTCAAAGGTATTAATTTACAGGGTGGTGGATTGTCCGCGCCGGCTCTAACTGAGAAGGATATTGAGGATATTCATCTGGCAGCGGAAATCGGTGCGGACTATTTAGCAGTCTCTTTTCCAAGTTGCGCTCACGACATGGAGCATGCACGTTCTCTGTTGCGACAAGCTGGAGGTGAAGGTGCCCTGGTGGCGAAGATAGAGCGTGCTGAAGCCATTGAAGCACTGGATGAAATTATCGCTGTGTCGGACGCCATTATGGTGGCCCGTGGAGATTTAGGCGTGGAGGTGGGTGATGCGGAGCTACCTGCCATGCAAAAGCGCATAATCCGCCAGGCACGAAAACTCTCAAGAGCTGTGATTGTTGCCACGCAGATGATGGAGTCAATGATCCAGCAGCCCGTGCCGACACGCGCGGAGGTATTTGACGTAGCCAATGCGGTATATGATGGAACCGATGCGGTGATGCTCTCTGCAGAAACGGCCACAGGACAATATCCCGATAAAGCTGTGCAAGCCATGGGGCGGATCTGTGAGGAAGCGGAGAAGCAGCGCATTGATCGTGCGGAAGATCGCCGTTTTCGCGCCCCTACCCCCAGAGTGGATCAAGCGATAGCTGCCGCCGCCATGTATACTGCCAATAAACTCAATTGTAAGGCACTGATAGCATTAACAGAATCTGGGATGACCGCATTGTGGATGTCGCGTATTGAGTCGGAAATTCCAATTTATGGCTTGTCTGGAAAAGAGCAGTGTCTGCGACGCATGGCTCTTTATCGTGGCGTCACACCTATTTATTTTAACCCCAGAGATTACGACTATCAGCAGGTGAATCAGGCGGCAATCGCAGTTTTACGGCAGAAAGTGGGTCTGTCTCCCGGCGACTCGGTCATTTTAACCAAAGGAGATCACAAGGGGGTCAGAGGCGGAACCAATTCAATGAAAATTCTTGTGGTCTCGGATAGCTGAATACTAGTAGCAATTAAGTATCGGGATTTACTTGATTTTTATGGAATTCTGATGCTAACTAGTGATTTCTGACAAATTGGTACGCGTCACTACAATTGCATCCAATGCATACCAAAGAACTCACCACCTCAGAGTAGTTTTGAGGTCGGTATTAAAACCATAATTAAGGAGTGGAAATGGTTGCCAGCATGACAGGGTTTGTCCACAAAGCCTTTCAATCGCAGTGGGGTAGCCTGACTTGTGAACTTCGGGCAGTAAATCATCGTTTTTTAGATATTTATTTTAAGATCCCCGAGGAATTGAGAGCCCTTGAACCCAAGTTGAGACAGATCATCAAAGAAAATTTAAGCCGCGGCAAAGTTGAGTGTTTTATTCGTTGCCAGTTAGATCCATCAGTGAGCAGCAGCGTATCAATTAATGAAGAGATTGTGCAGGCTCTTGGCGATGCTGCTAATCAGATAGCAACGCTTTTGAGTGTAGAAGGGGATTTTTCCGTAAGTGATGCGATGCGCTGGCCGGGCGTTGTTGAGGGCGCCGATGTGGATTGGGTCCCGATTCACGAAGCTGTAGAGGTGGTATTTGAAGAGGCGGTCGCTGGATTGATCCATGCGCGCATGACAG
Source organism: Thiotrichaceae bacterium UBA5859 (assembly GCA_002432655.1). GTDB lineage: Bacteria > Pseudomonadota > Gammaproteobacteria > UBA5859 > UBA5859 > UBA5859. Next base: position 34,746 of record DJFZ01000018.1, read on the forward strand.
AAGGAATAGCGATTTCCGAAATGTTACGGGATCGCATCCACGCGATTCGGCATATTGTGGTAGAGGTGAGGGAGGCAGTGCCGACAATTCTACTGGCGCAAAAACAAAGGATCCGTGATCGGCTCAGCGAATTGAGTATTGAAGCGGATGCAGGGCGTCTAGAACAGGAAATGGTGCTGTATGCACAGAAAGTGGATGTGGACGAAGAGTTGGATCGCATCAACACCCATTGTGATGAAGTGGATAGGGTATTGTTGAAGGGCGGGGCAATCGGTCGACGCCTAGATTTCCTCATGCAGGAGTTGAACCGAGAAGCAAATACCTTGGGTTCAAAGTCTACAGATCATCGAATTACCAACGCTTCAGTGGATCTGAAAGTATTAATTGAGCAGATGCGCGAACAGGTTCAGAACGTCGAATAAGTACGTTTTTGTTGAGAGGCGCTTTAGATTGAACAAAGGTATTCTATTTGTCGTATCCGCCCCCTCCGGAGCGGGAAAAACTTCATTGGTAAATGCCTTAGTGGAAAGTCAGTCAAATGTGACCGTGTCGGTCTCGCATACCACTCGAGCCAGGCGCTCTGGTGAAGTACCGGGGGTTCATTACCATTTTGTCGATGACGATGCATTTCAGAAAATGTCTCAACGCGGCGCTTTTTTAGAACAAGCGTCGGTATTCGGACACCACTATGGAACCTCGAAGGAGTGGGTAGAGTCGCAATTGCAGGCGGGACGGGACATCATTCTGGAGATCGATTGGCAGGGCGCTGCACAGGTTCGCCAGTGGCGTCAGGATTGCATTACTATTTTTATATTGCCGCCTTCACGAGCTATTTTGCGGCAACGATTGCGCGGTCGTGGCCAAGATTCAGATGAGGTCATTCAGCGTCGGCTGGATGAAGCCAGCGCGGAGATTAGTCACTACGATGAATTTACCTATCTCGTGGTGAACGATGACTTTGATCTGGCTTTAGATAAGTTGGAAGCTATCTTAACTGCTGAACGGCTCAAGTGTGTGAAGCACACTGCAGAAATGCAGACCCTGGTAAAGGAACTGTTGGCCTGAAACTACTGGTTTTTGGTAAACTAGGTGACAATTTAAGATCTTTAATCTAGATATTTAGGAGTGGGCTATGGCGCGAGTGACAGTAGAAGATTGTTTGGAAAACGTTGAAAATCGTTTTGAATTGGTCATACTAGCGACCAAACGTGCGCGTCAGTTAATGTCTGGCAGTGAGGCCACCTTGGAATGGGAAAATGATAAACCCACCGTGATGGCTTTACGGGAAATGGCCGCCGAGACCATTCAAGTGGAGGCTTTACGCCAAGATCAGGTCACTAAAGAGGAGCCTTTAACAGAAGAGCAGTTAACTCAAACTTTGGAAATGGAACTTGAACGATCAATCCCGAGATCAGAGGAACTCCCTGAAATTTAGTTTTCAACCTCACCGCTCTTTTCTTGATATCCTTGTTCTGAGCAAACAGGCCCATCTATAATCTATGGGTGGGTGATGTATCAAATCGAAGATCTTTGTGTCTCCCTAGAAACCTATTTACCTCATGAACAGGTAGCCGAAATATATCGCGCGTATCATTTTAGTGCTGAGGCCCATGAGGGCCAATTTCGTGCTACCGGTGAACCCTACATTGTTCATCCGTTGCAGGTGGCTGAAGTGTTGTCCACCATGCATATGGATTTTCAAAGTATTATGGCGGCTATTTTACATGATGTCATTGAAGACACTACGGTCACTAAAGACGATTTAGCGAATCGATTTGGCGAAGAGGTGGCCGAGTTAGTGGATGGCGTCACCAAGTTAACAAAAATTAAGTTTGAAACACGTGCTGAACGTCAAGCTGCCAGCTTTCGCAAAATGATGTTAGCCATGGTCAAGGATATTCGCGTGATTATCGTGAAACTGGCCGACCGACTACATAACATGCGTACTATCACTGCGTTAGGTTCCGCCCAACAAAAACGCATCGCTCGAGAAACATTGGATATCTACGCGCCTATCGCCAATCGATTGGGCATGCATCAGCTTCGTTTAGAGCTTGAAGATCTCGGCTTATCTGTTTTGTACCCAATGCGCTACCGCACCTTGACAGATGCAGTACAGAAAGCGGGTGGCCGCAGACAAGAGATGATGCAGAAAATTAATGCTGCACTAAACGAACGCCTTAAATCGCAGCAGATTGAAGCTGAAGTGATCAGTCGGGAGAAACACTTATACAGTCTCTATCGCAAGATGAAAGAGAAGCGCTTAAGTTTTTCTGAAGTGACAGATATGTATGCGTGTCGAATCTTGGTGCAAGAAGTGGATCAGTGCTATCGCGCATTGGGCGTTGTTCATAATCTATATAAACCCGTGCCGGGTAAATTTAAAGATTATATCGCCATCCCTAAAGCGAATGGATATCAATCTCTACATACAGTTTTGTTTGGACCGCAAGGAGTGCCCCTAGAAGTACAAATTAGAACTTTTGATATGAACCGTATGGCAGATGCGGGGATATCTGCCCATTGGCTGTATAAAACAGAACGTCAGACTCAGGAAACATCGAATAGTGCACAGGTTAAAGCACGGGAATGGTTACGGAATCTATTAGAGTTGCAGCAAAATACTGTGGACTCTCTTGAGTTTTTGGAAAATGTCAAAATTGATCTCTTTCCGGACGAAGTTTACGTATTTACACCAAAGGGAAAAATTTTAGAATTACCACGAGGGGCCAGCGCAGTAGATTTTGCTTACGCGGTACACACGGATGTGGGTAATTCTTGTGTGGCGGCACGTATTGATCGCCGTTTGGCACCTTTGAGCACACCACTAGTGAATGGACAGACGGTCGAAATTGTGACCTCACCTGGTGCTCGTCCTAATCCCGCTTTTTTGAATTTTGTCGTCACCAGTAAAGCCCGTGCGAACATCAGAGCTTATTTAAAAAATCAAAAAAGAGAACAATCCATAGAGCTGGGTCGGCGGTTGCTCACTAAGGCACTGAATGCGCAAGACATGGATTTAGAAGAAGTCCCGGCGAAAAAATTGGAAGCGGTGTTAGATCTTTATCATCTCGAGTCGAAACAACAGCTGTTGCAGGAAATTGGACTGGGCAACCGTATTCCGGTGTTAGTGGCAAAGCAGTTGATAGAAATAGATAAAGCACCAACCCTAGATGCAGCACAACCGATCCCCCCACACTCCCACACCTCATTAGGCATTAAGGGTACTGAAGGCATGGTGGTGACCTTTGCAAAATGTTGTCATCCTATACCCGGTGATGCGATCCAGGGATTCGTGAGTGCGGGCAAAGGGATTGTTATTCATACTGATTTTTGCAAGAGCATTGCAGATTTTCGCCATCGACCTGAAAAATGGATTAATGTTTATTGGGACACAGAAGTGGAGGGGGAGTTTCCGGTAGAGGTGCGTTGCCAGGTAGCGGATCAGAGAGGTGTGTTGGCTTTATTGTCTGCGGAGATAGCAAAGGAAGATGCTAATATTATCAATGTGCACATCGAAGAGAGAGATGGACGCTGGAGCGCACTCAAATTTACTATTGATGTGCGAAATCGGATTCATCTTGCTTCAATTATGCGGCGATTAAAGTCATTGGCTATAGTGGCTAAAATAAATCGTGGTAAGGGTTAGCCAGATGCAATTGGTAGAGATCAACTAACTGAGGGACATAATGGATAAAAACAGCATTCAAACTGACAAGGCACCGGCAGCGATTGGCACATATTCACAGGCAGTCAAGGTGGGTACCACCGTTTATCTCTCGGGCCAAATTCCTTTGATACCGCTCTCAATGGAGTTGGTTGACGGTAGTTTTAAGGATCAGATCACACAGGTATTTGAGAACCTTCAGGCAGTGGCAACCGCAGCTGGAGGGAATTTAAACGACATAGTGAAACTCAATATTTATCTAACCGATCTGGGTAATTTTGCCACCGTGAATCAGGTCATGGAAAGCTACTTTAGCAAACCCTACCCAGCACGGGCGGCCTTGGGAGTGGCGGATTTGCCTAAAGGTGCGCAAGTGGAAATTGATGGCATTATGGAGTTATCTAATTAATTATCAGCATAGATGGTCTGCGCTATCCGCACGAATCTCGAACAGTACCCATTACTAGAGCTGAGGGGTGTGGGCCCCAAGTTAAACGAGCAACTCGCTCGTCTAGGTCTGTCTAGTGTTTTAGATCTATTATTTCATTTGCCGAGAGATTATCAGGATAGAACCCGGTTGCACACATTAAAAAGTCTGCGCTTGGGTCAACATGTGCTGATCCAAGCAACAGTGTTTGATTCGCGGCTCCATTACGGTCGGCGTCGTGCTTGGTTAGTGCAACTATCTGACGGTACCGGTCGATTGACGTTACGATTTTTTCATTTTTCAAATGTGCAACAAAAGGCCATTCAAAAGGGACAATTATTAAGATGTTTTGGAGAAGTCCGGCATGGCCCTAATGGTTATGAGATGGTGCATCCCGAATACGAACAAGTAGATGAGGGCACCCCGATTCAGTCAGATACTTTGACACCGGTCTATCCGACTACGGAAGGGATCCGCCAGGCCAGTCTGCGCCAGTTAACCGACCAAGCATTGTCCCTACTGACTAATACTGAGGATGCAGCATTGCCGGATTATATCCCGGCAGAATGTTTGCCTGCACAGATCTCATATTCGCTCACTGCTGCGTTGAGAATATTACATCGTCCAAGCGGGCGAGAGCTAGAGAGTTTGAATCAACTCGATCAACATCCCGCACTCAAGCGACTTGCATTTGAGGAGCTTGTGGCACATCAACTCAGTATGTTGGAGGTAAAAAATAAGAGAAAAGAGAAGCTCGCCCCTACCATAGCCCGGCTAGAAATCAATCAATGCCAAGTATTGAAACAGCTTGATTTTGATTTGACTGCAGCACAAACCCGGGTGAGTCATGAGATATTACTAGATTTAATCTGTCGTCACCCCATGCATCGGCTGGTACAGGGAGATGTCGGATCGGGCAAAACCGTGGTGGCTGCGCTGGCTGCGGAGATAACCATTCGGAGCGCTTACCAAGTGGCTCTTATGGTGCCGACAGAAATATTGGCAGAGCAGCACTTCGAGAATTTTCATCGTTGGTTCGACCCCTTAGGTTACCGCGTCTGCTTGCTGACGGGTAAACTGAGCAACCGTATGAGGCAAAGTTTGATCTGTGACATTCAAGCTGGCGATATCCAAGTGGTGGTGGGAACACATGCGTTGTTTCAAAACGATGTCATATTTCACAAGCTTGGATTGGTAGTATTCGATGAGCAACATCGTTTTGGTGTTCGTCAACGATATGCCCTAACTAATAAAGGAGGAGACAATCAAGATGAACCTCATCAGTTGGTGATGACCGCGACGCCTATTCCTAGAACTTTGGCAATGGTCAATTATGCGGATTTGGATCTTTCGATAATCGATGAGCTACCTCCGGGCCGTCAGCCCATAGATACCATGGTCCTCTCTAATAGTAGACGTGATGAGGTGATCACAAGACTAAAACATGTGTGTGCAAGCGGTGGGCAGGTCTATTGGGTGTGTACATTAATCGAAGAATCAGAACTCATGCAGGCGCAAGCGGCGCAACAAGCTTATCAGAGTTTGCAAGAGCAGCTACCGGAGCTAAGGATTGGTCTGATACACGGGCGCATGAAGATAGGCGAACGACAGCAGATAATGCAACAATTTAAAGTGGGTGATATAGATATTTTAGTCGCCACTACGGTTATCGAGGTGGGCGTGGATGTACCCAACGCAAATACCATGATTATTGACAATGCAGAACGCTTAGGCTTATCACAATTGCATCAACTCAGGGGTCGAGTAGGTCGTGGGCAGCAAAAAAGTTACTGCTTGTTAATTTATCAAGAACCGCTCTCTGAATTAGCCAGAGCACGGTTATCAGTGATGCGCGAAACACAGGATGGATTCGAAATTGCGCAACGAGATTTGGAGATCAGGGGACCAGGAGAAATATTAGGGATCCGTCAAACCGGTCTAACGGAGTTAAAAATTGCAGATCTGATCCGAGATCAGAACTGTTTACCCAATGTGGCAGATACCGCCCAAAAAATGCAACAATTTTATCCGGAATTAATTTCTCCCTTAATCAGAAGATGGATAGGGGATAAAGGTCAATTCAGTCATGTCTAGCACACGAGTGGTGCCAGGTGAGCCTCATTGGTTTCACCGCCACCACTGTTGGGGTGCTCATATTCCCTCTTTAGCGATGCGTTCTTGGTTATTTGATGAAGGATCATTGACTCAACGTTTAAAAGCAATCTGTGAAGATGATTTTCGTGTGGAAGTGCAACAACGTGTATGGCAGCACGTGGAAATGAATGAGTGCCGCGTTCTGCAGTTAAGGGGGGCTGAGTTTGCGTATGTACGGGAGGTGATACTCTACTGCCGCCAGCGACCGATGGTTTTCGCACGCACCGTGATTCCAGCTCTGACGGTACAACGGCATCAATATCTGTTAATGTTAGGCAACAAGCCGCTGGGTGCCGCACTGTTTGCTGACCCCAAAATGCATCGAGGACCGATAGAAATTACCTGTTTGACACCGAAACAAAAATTATTCAGAAGGGTAGTTACTTGTATTTCCGAGAAGCCGGATCAAGTGTGGGGGCGTCGATCTCTCTTTCGATTGCGTACCGATCCTCTCTTAGTGGCTGAATATTTTTTACCAGATGGAGTGCCGATTTAAATGCAAGCTTCACTGACGCCCTGGCAGGGACGTTTAGCATCCTATGCCCGGTTAATGAGGTTGGATAAACCCATTGGTATATATTTATTGCTATGGCCAACGGTTTGGGGACTAGTGGCCGCTGGAGTTGGTCGACCTGATCTGCTACTCACTATAGTCTTTGTTTTGGGTGTATTTTTTATGCGCTCCGCCGGATGTGTGGTGAATGACTTGGTGGATAGGGATATTGATCCCCAGGTGGCGCGTACCAAAGAGCGTCCTATCGCTAATGCAGAAGTGTCTCCTGGTGAAGCATTATGGCTATTTTTAGGTCTTTTGGCTTTGGCGGCACCGCTGTTATTATTTTTGAACTGGCCCACTCGGTGGCTTTCTTTAGGCGCGGTATTTTTAGCAGTAACCTATCCTTTTACTAAACGGGTCACCCATTTACCTCAGGTTTATCTGGGCGCAGCTTTCGGCTGGGCGATTCCGATGGCTTTTATGGCGCATCAGCGGGCTTTACCCCTAGAGACTTGGTGGCTCTATTTAGTGACGATATTATGGGCGGTCATCTATGACACTATGTATGCCATGGTAGATCGTGAAGATGATTTGCAAGCCGGTGTGAAGTCCACGGCGATTCTGTTTGGTGCATATGATCGGCTTATTATAGGCGTATTGCAGTTTACGGTTTGCCTGTTGTTATTTGGATTGGCACGCTATTTAGATTTGAATCCAGTATTCGATCTATTTTTATTGATAGGTGCGGGGAATTTTGTCTATCAACAATACTTGATTAGAGATCGCCAATCGGAGCAATGCTTCAAAGCTTTTTTGGCCAGCCATTGGTTTGGAGTTGCGATCTTTTTTGGGCTTTTCTTAGGATACCAAGTGGGTTAATTCATTGGGTATTAAAATTAGGATGCCAATTCATGGCTTTTACAGAAATAGAACGACAACGCATCAAGCGCGATTTAGAGCCTTTAACAGAGCGTCTATTGGCTCACCAGAAAGAGGAAGATCCTGGTCTAGACTATGTGATTGGAGAGTCTGTTATAGATATTTTCTATACTCGAATGACCTCTGCGGGGGATGAGCGTATCGGGGTGGCAAAAATCGAATTTGATCCCGCGCAACAGTGTTGGGTTTTATTTTGGCAGCGTAATGATTTGAAATGGTGTGAATACCGACCTTTGAAGTCCTCCTCAGAGTTATCGAATTTAATTGCCGAAATTTGCAGAGATATTCATGGTTATTTTTTCTGGCGAACAGGCGCGGCGCAAAAAAGGGAAATAGAGCGCTGATAGAAGTACCATCTGTAGGAAACTATCATGACACCTCGGTACGGGATTGTGTTCGACAGAACCTCTGTTTGTTTTTCGATCACTACATACCTCAAGGTTTGTCTGTCACTGAAGAATCCGGCAAAGCGGGATAGGAACCCAAATCCATGCTAGGGCAAAGGCGCGGTGCTAGCTTTTAACCGCTGACCTTAGTGGCAACATGAAAGAAATGTGAAGCATTATGTCTTGAATAGGAGCAGGATTTTGAGAGGTTGCAGGTGACAGGTAGAGATTAACTATCTAGCTTGTCGAATTAGCCAGTGACTAATGTTATCGAGATCATTCGTGATATCTATTTGGGTAAGCCTACCCTTACTAAAGTTTCACAATCGCCAGGGGGTATTTCCACTAATTGTCTTGTGGTCTTGCTTATCGTCTAAATTGCCTTGAAGAAGAAGGAATGATTCGTTTATTACCCTATAATAGACAAGTGCTGTGCAATTGCCATGAACTCACGACAAAAGTTGAAGACCCATTGACAGTTTTCAAACAATTACGGTAAGGAACAATAAAGATATTCCAGGAATCACTATTCAGAAACAACGCCCGCCGTTGCTATAGCCGATTGTAGAGCGCTTGGTGGGCGGGTTATTTTCAACATCAGATAATTAAGTATTTCATGTGGTTAAAACTGAGCAATGTAAGCCATAGTTTTGGCGGCCCGACCTTGCTTGATCGAGCACAGCTAACTGTGGAAGCGAATGAGCGCATCGCTTTGGTGGGGCGTAATGGCGTCGGAAAATCTTCCTTGCTTAATATCTTGGCGAAGCGTCTGACCCCCGATGAAGGTGAGGTGCAGATAAAATCCGGGCTAAGAACAGCACTCTTAGAACAGAGTTTGCCGGTTGCAGAGCATGCTACGGTATTTCAAATAGTGGTTGCTGGTCTGGGGGAGTTGGGTGAAAAAATCGCTGATTATATGAGGTTCAGTAAAACGGAGCAGTCTAATCTTCTATTAAAAAAATTAGAAAAATTACATGATGAAATTGAATTAGCGGGCGGATGGTCAATAGACGCAAAAGTACGCAAAGTGGCGCAGCAGCTAAATTTAGAATTGGATGCAAAATTTGCGACGCTTTCAGGTGGTGTGAAGCGTAGAGCGCTACTGGCTCGCGCAATTGTTTCTGAACCAGATTTACTTTTATTAGATGAGCCTACTAATCACCTAGATATAGTGCAGATACAATGGTTAGAAAGTTATCTAGAGAATTTCCCCGGATCGGTGATATTTATTTCACATGACCGGCGTTTTGTTGAACGCTTGGCTAGACGTGTGGTTGAAATAGATAGAGGACAACTTCTGAGTTGGCATGGAAGTTATCAGAATTATTTGAAGCGACAACAGAAATTGTTGTTAGAACAAGAGGAACAGTTCAAGTTAGAAGATAAAAAATTGGCCTCAGAAGAGGCGTGGATAAGAAAAGGAATCAAAGCCAGAAGGACGCGAGATCAGGGAAGAGTAAGAGCGCTGCAAAAGCTAAGGGAGACTCGACGTGCGCGTCGTTCCAAAATGGGGGATGTTAATATCAACGTGGATAGTGAACTGATATCGGGAAAGCGAGTGTTTGAGGTAGAAGGGCTTTCCTATCAGTATTCAGATCAAACCCCGCTTATCAAAAATTTTTCTTGTGAAGTTAGTCGCGGTGACAAAATCGCAATAGTGGGTGCCAACGGTTGCGGTAAGAGTACTCTCGTAAAGCTGTTATTAAAAGAATTGCCACCCAGTAGCGGGCGCATCCATCAAGGCACGAAAATCCAGTTAGCTTATTTCGATCAATTGCAACAACAATTAGATGAGAATATGACGCTCTTAGATTTTGTAGGAGAAGGCAGGACGCAGATCGAGGTGGCTGGCACACAACGCCACATTATGGGATATCTACAGGATTTTCTCTTTTCTCCTCAGGCTGTGAGGAGTCCGATTAAAGTATTGTCTGGTGGCGAACGCAATCGCTTAATCCTTGCCAAGATTCTTTCGAAACCCGCCAATTTATTGGTACTAGATGAACCCACGAATGATTTGGATATTGAGACGCTCGAAATTTTGGAGTCCATGTTAGTTGCGTATAGCGGAACCTTGCTATTGGTCAGTCATGACAGAGAATTTATTGATCGTGTTGCCACCAATATTTGGTTGTTTGAAGGAAACGGAAAAGTAACCGAATATATTGGTGGTTATGAAGATATGTTGATGCAAAGTTCTTCTGCCAAACTAAAAAACATCAAACCAAATAAAGATAAAATAAAAAAGCAAAACATACCTAGAGAGACGAAATCCTCTAACCAGGTAAAACTGAGCTATAAGCAGGAACGGGAACGGCAACAGTTACCGGATCAAATTGAATTGCTAGAACATGACATCGATGATATTCAAACCAAGTTAAGTGATCCAGACTTTTATAAAACAGAAGGTGAATCGATAGCTATATTGAAGAAACGATTGAGTGCATTGCAGGAAGAGTTGGAATTAGTTTTCCAGCGCTGGGAAGAATTAGAGAGACTGACAAAAAAATAATATCGACAGTCATTCTCTTCAAGAACAAACAGATCAGCATAGTAAGTCTATTCGAGAGCGTACAGCACGCACTTACTTCGGCGTCGTTCCTTTGGCTTTCGATGGGTTATCCCGTTCTTCTTTTAATATTTTTTAAATCCTGACGCAACCTCTGTAGGTTTTGATGGTACTTATCACCGTCACCAAATTCGAGAAATTTGGGGTATTGATTATGCATCGTTTTGAGTTTTTTTGCATGTTTAATGGGGCACCAATACTGTTCTGTTCGGCCCGCGATTTCCTGAATATAAGCAATCAAACCGTTAAAATATCCGCAGTAAATACAGTTCAATTTTTCGATGGCATTGAGATATCTTAAAGTGTGTCTGTCAATGACAATGTAGTCACTACGTTTGACTGTAGGGATCCCATATATTCTGAAGCAACTGAATTGATAAAATGAAATAAACAAGTCTAATAAGAGTGCTGGAGGGAAACACGCCCATACAATGGGTGCTGTCATCATATTGGCAAACGAAGCATTAAAAATATAGGTATGTAAGCTGGTTGCTAAGGTTTTGTGGTAAGCTTTGGCTTCCTCCTCAAAATGAACTTTTCGATCTTTAATTTTGTAGAAAAATTGTTGTTCTTTTTGTTGTAATTCTTCTACTAACTCTTTTTCGAGCTTTTTAATTTCGGCCAATAGATCTTCTGCCTTCTCCATTTAATATATCCCCTTATTGATATTAGGCGTACGCGCAATTGCCCAAACGTCGATCTGTTTTATACCACTATTGGCTAATAGTTGCGCCAACGCAGTGATCGTGGCCGTGGTTGTAATCACATCGTCTATAATAGCCACATGATTATGATGGATAGAATGAGTGAGATAAAAAGCATTTTTTAAATTGTCCATTCGATGTTTGGCCGAGAGACCTGTTTGGTGTCTTTCTTGTTGGCGGCGACCCACATGAATGTGATCGGGTCGGTTGGGTAATAGAGATGCGAGACTTTTGGCTAATAACCAAGATTGGTTAAATCCTCTCTCTCTTAGTCTGTTGTTGGAGAGCGGTACTGGCACCAATGCGGTGGGATAGGGCGGATCTGACTGCTGAATTTTGTTTGCCAATTGATCGGCGAACAAGGGTAGCAATTGCAAACGCGCATGAAACTTAAATCCCTGGATCAGCGCATCCGTTGGCCATCGATATTGCCAAAGACAAAAAGTTCGCTGATAGGCTGGAGGCTTTGCCAAACAGGATCCGCAGATCCCTGGTGTTGGCAGCGGTAGGCCGCAGCGAAAGCAAGGGCTGGGGATCTCGGGTAGCTCATGGAAACAAGCATCGCATAGCGCTCCGTTAGCGGTGCTGTCCCCGCAAAGGAAGCAGGATTGGGGTAATAGGCGGTGAAAAACCTTTTTCATTGGTAAACTTTTCTAATCTAAAAAAGTTGACAGTAAACGCCATGTTCGTACACTGACGTGTTCTACCCACCCCTTTTTAGAAGATTTGAGGCCTGCTATGCAAGCGCTAGAAGGAAAAATGGCAGATCTGGATGATCTGCGACATGACTGGACCTTAGAAGAAATCGACGATCTCTTTCGATTACCCTTTAATGATTTACTCTTCCAAGCGCAGACAATTCATCGCCAACAATTTGATCCTAACAAGGTTCAGATCAGTACCTTACTGAGTATTAAGACGGGCGCATGTCCTGAGGACTGCGCCTACTGCCCGCAAAGTGTACGTTATGACACTGGTCTGCAAAAGGAACAGCTATTGGCGGTAACAGAGGTGGTGAACGCCGCAAAAGCCGCCAAAGCTCAAGGCGCCAGTCGCTTCTGCATGGGTGCCGCTTGGCGCTCTCCCAAAGATCGAGATCTGGATACCGTGGAGGCGATGATTCAAGCCGTGCGAGATCTGGGCCTGGAAACTTGCGTGACTTTGGGCATGTTGAGTGAGCCGCAGGTTCATCGCCTAAAAGAGGCTGGACTCGATTATTACAATCATAATTTGGATACTTCACCAGAATATTACGGTGAAATCATTACTACCCGCACCTACCAGGATAGACTAGATACCTTGTCACATGTGCGTCAGGCCGGCATCAATGTCTGTTGTGGCGGTATTGTGGGCATGGGAGAAGGCAGGGCGGATCGAGTGAGCTTGCTTGCCGAGTTGGCAAATATGGAGAAACACCCCGAGAGTGTGCCAATTAATCTATTGGTACAGGTTGAGGGCACCCCCTTGCACGGTACGCATAAGTTAGACAATTTCGAATTTATCCGCACTATTGCCGTGGCGCGGATGCTAATGCCTGGCTCCTATGTCCGGCTGTCTGCAGGACGTGAACAGATGTCTGAAGAGATGCAAGCACTCTGCTACTTCGCTGGTGCGAATTCTATCTTCTATGGGGAGAAATTACTCACCACCTCTAATCCAGAGGCGAATGCGGATCGCGCACTATTTAATAAATTGGGTATCAGTGCGTTGGGCGGGGATTTAGCGGATCAGGCCAGCGAAGCACCGCTATTAACTGCCGAGCGATAACAACCGAATCCATATGACCGCCTGGGATTTGCGTCAAGCCCTCGACACACGGCGCCAAGAGCACCTCTATCGCCAACGGCCACTGGTGACCAGTGCGCAAGGGCCCGCTGTTTCCATGGGCGATCATCAATACCTCTGTTTTTGTAGTAACGACTATCTTGGTTTGGCAGCCCATCCAGAAGTCAGGCGCGCATTTTTGCAAGCTGCAGAACAATATGGTGTCGGTGCCACTGCTTCCCATCTAATAAATGGCCATATGCAACCACACCAGGAATTGGAAGAAAGATTAGCCAAGCTGACGAACCGTCCTCGTGCGCTGCTGTTTTCCTCCGGCTATATGGCGAATTTGGGGGTCATGAGTGCACTCTTAGGCAAACAGGATGCAGTGTTTGCCGATAGACTCAACCATGCCTCACTCATCGATGGGGTAGCTCTCTCTGGCGCCAAATCGGTCCGTTTTGGCCATCAGGATTTACCACATCTGGCTTCTCGCCTGGAGTCAGTCAGGGCTCGGCGTAAGTTAATTGTGACCGACGGCATTTTCAGCATGGATGGAGATGCGGCGCAGCTACCCGCATTGGCGCATTTGGCAGCAGCGCATGATGCTTGGCTAATGGTGGACGATGCTCATGGCATTGGTGTCGCCGGACAGACTGGCGCAGGTACAGTGGAGGCGCAGGGTTTAAGTGACGAGCAGGTACCTATATTGATGGCTACCCTGGGCAAGGCGATGGGAACTTTCGGTGCCTTCGTTGCTGGCAGCGAGCAGTTAATTGAAACCCTGATCCAGTTTTCCCGTACTTATATCTATACCACCGCATTACCACCCGCGTTAGCGGTGGCAACCTTGGCAAGTCTCGAAGTTTTGCGTCAGGAGCCGGGAAGAAGAGAGCATTTAAATAACTTAATCCGCAGATTTCGGCACCAGGCGTCGGAAAATCAGCTCCCATTGCTGGCCTCCGAGAGTCCCATTCAAGCGATCATAGTTGGTAGCGCTGAAGATGCGTTACAGTTAAATCAGTTCCTTCTGAGTGAAGGCATTCTCGTTACCGCTATTCGCCCACCCACAGTGCCCAGAGGCACTGCTCGGCTTAGGATCACCTTGTCCGCTGCTCATAGCAATGAGCAGATCGATCGATTAGTTGCGAGCTTAATAAAAGCCAAACAAAAACTTCCAGGTTCATTTAACTATGCCGGCCAATGAAGCAGCGCCTTTTTCTCGTCGTGATATCCGTCAATCTTTCAGTAGGGCAGCTGATACTTATGATAGATCCGCGCTCATCCAGCGGCAGATAGGGGATGATCTGCTACGCTCTTTACCACCATTAAGTGGTTCCATATTAGATCTGGGCTGTGGCACCGGGTATTGCTTATCTAAGTTAAAAGCAGCTTATCCCGATCTTGGGCTCATCGGTTTAGATCTCTCCCAACAAATGGCGACATTCACTCGGCAAAAAGGTATTCGCCGTATAGTGTGTGCAGATGCCCATCATTTACCTTTTAAATCCCAATCTTTTGGAGCGATTGTGTCCAATCTAGTGGTTCAATGGAGCGCTTCTCTGGATCTATTATTTGCCCAGTGCCAGCGAGTGTTATCTAGCCAAGGTTATTTTGTATTCAATAGTTTGCTGCCCGGTACACTGATTGAAATTGAACAGGCTTGGTTGCGAGTAGATTCAGGCGTCCATGTGAATCGATTTATTCCAGAGGATGAGTTGTGTGCAGCACTCAATCGTTCTGGGTTGCAGATTCGACGTATCGAACAGCGTCAGTATAGGTTTTATTTTGATCATGCTCGCGAGGCGATGTTACAAATCAAGGGCATCGGTGGGCATAATATGAATTCGGCGCGTCAGCGGGCCTTAACTGGTAAGAAAGTATTTCAAAAGTTTATTCACCACTACGAAGCATCGCGTCAGTCTAGGGGTTTGCCCCTCACTTACCAGATCTTGGAAATCACAGCCCAAGCCTCTGATAAATAGGAAAATACTCATTGAAGAACTGTTATTTCGTGAGCGGCACAGATACCGGGGTGGGCAAAACTTGGATCTCAGCGGCCCTGTTGCATGCTTTTCACGCTATGGGGGTAGACGCCGTAGGCATGAAGCCGGTGGCCTCCGGCTGTGAGCAGACACCCGAGGGTTTAAGAAATAGTGATGCGTTGATTTTACAGCAATCTGCCAGTCGCTCGCTCAGCTACGATTTGATCAATCCCTTTGCGTTTAAGCCAGCCATCGCACCTCACCTGGCAGCTACAGCAGCGGGGCAGGAAATATCAACTGACATCTTATTAGGGCGACTGCAACAATTTAAGCGGCAAGTGCGAGACGTGGGGTTGATAGAAGGCGCCGGTGGCTGGCAGGTGCCTTTGAATGCCACAGAGACCTGGAAAGAGTTTGTGCAAGCTGCGAATTTGCCAGTCATATTAGTGGTGGGCCTGCGTTTGGGCTGTATCAATCACGCCTTACTGACTGCCGAGAGTATTACGGCTGCCGGTGTGCCTGTTGCCGGCTGGGTTGCGAACCGAATCGACCCCAGAATGGAAAATTGGCAGGAGAATATCGAGACTATTAGAGATAGATTGGTTGCACCAATGCTTGGTAACGTGCCATATTTAGATTCATTCCAACCTACTAAGATAGCGAACAATTTAGATTTGTTATTGCTCAAACGAGCCCTACTTAACTAGGGTTATTGCCCTTTCTTTGGGCAACATATGTGATAGAATGCGTCCGCTTTTAGCACTGGTCGGGGTTTGCCTCTTTAGAGTGTGCTCAGATTAGCTGCGGTTGGATCTCAAAATCCTTCTCATTCAGCGAACTATTATGGTTTCAGGGAATGGAAGAGCAACACATCATTTTTGAGTGATCGGCTAAGCACTAGCGGTGGAGTGATTTGGGTAACTCACCTTCGCCAAAGGTTTTCGATTAAAACTGTATTCGCGGAATAAAAATTTAGAAGTAGTTAGAGTGTCCACTCGCGATCCGGAGTAAAAGTTTAATGTCTGTTATCAAACAATGCTTGGTTTCTCACACCTTGCTTCTTATCACCATGTTAGTGGCCCCTTTTTCGGTATTGGCTGAAGAGTCAAAATTTAATATGCCCAGAGGAGTGACTGAGATCAGTGAAGAGGTATATGACATCCATATGTTGGTGTTTTATATCTGCTGCGTAATAGGTATCGCTGTTTTCGCTGTGATGTTTTATTCATTATTGAAGCATCGTAAATCGGTTGGTGCTGTGCCGTCACAGTTTCACGACAATACTGCGGTTGAAATTATCTGGACACTTGTGCCGACGTTGATTCTGGTATTAATTGCGGTGCCAGCTACCAAAACTTTGCTAAAAATTGAGGTGGATCGCGAAGCAGATATGAGCATCAAGGTCACTGGCTGGCAGTGGAAATGGCAATACGAATATCTGGATGAAGACATTTCCTTTTTCAGCAATCTCTCCGAAGCCAGTAATCAAGCGCGTCAGCGGGCTTCCGGAATTGACCCCAGTACGGTGGAAAACTACCTTTTGGATGTGGATAATCCCGTGGTCATTCCAGTGAATACTCGAGTGAGATTTTTAGTGACTTCCGCAGATGTGATCCACTCCTGGTGGGTGCCTGCACTGGGATGGAAACAAGATGCGATACCCGGTTTCATTAATACTGCTTGGACTGAAGTCAAAGAGCCGGGGATCTATCGCGGTCAGTGTGCTGAATTATGCGGTAAAGATCATGGTTATATGCCGGTGGTGTTAGAAGCTAAAAGCCAAGCAGATTATGCAGAGTGGGTGAAGGAGCAGCAGCGTAAACAGGAAGAGGCGATGTTAGCTTCAGGTCGTGACTGGTCGATGGATGAACTCATGAGCAGAGGTGAAAAAATCTATACCGCTAATTGTGCTGCTTGTCACCAGGCGAATGGTGAGGGTATCGGCATGTTCCCAGCGCTGAAAGGCAGTCCCGTCGCCACTCAAGGATCCGTTGAAGAACACACCAAACTGGTATTAAACGGTCTAAATGCCATGCCTGCATTTGGCGCGCAACTGAATGACGCTGATATTGCTGCCATAGTCACCTATGAGCGAAATGCTTGGGGTAACGATGTTGGAGACATGATACAACCTTCTGCAGTCAAAGCGCTGCGATAAACTGGATGGGACAGACACCATGAGCACTGCTATTACCCACGAAGAAGAACATCACGAAGATCTAACGGGCTGGCGCCGTTGGGTGTTCGCCACCAACCATAAAGATATCGGAACCATGTACTTATGGTTCAGCTTTGCAATGTTTCTGTTGGGTGGTGCATTTGCTTTAGTGATCCGGGCGGAGCTTTTTGTCCCGGGATTGCAGCTGGTAGAACCGGATTTTTTCAATCAAATGACCACCATGCATGGATTAATCATGGTGTTTGGTGCCGTCATGCCTGCCACCGTGGGCATGGCTAACTGGATGGTACCCTTAATGATTGGCGCGCCGGACATGGCATTACCGCGGATGAATAACTGGAGCTTTTGGATCTTACCATTCGCTTTTTCACTGTTGGTGTCTACTTTTTTTATGGAAGGTGGTGCCCCCGCGTTTGGTTGGACTTTCTATGCACCTTTATCCACTACCTTCGCCCCAAGCACCACTGATTTTTTCATTTTTGGTGTGCATTTGATGGGTTTCTCTTCCATTATGGGCTCAATTAACATCATTGCCACTATTCTCAACTTGCGTGCACCCGGCATGACTCTAATGAAGTTGCCGCTGTTCGTGTGGACCTGGTTAATCACTGCATTTCTACTGATTGCGGTGATGCCGGTACTTGCTGGTGCGGTGACCATGATGCTAATGGATAGAAATTTTGGCACCAGCTTCTTTGATGCAGCGGGTGGCGGTGATCCAGTGCTTTTTCAGCATGTGTTCTGGTTCTTTGGTCATCCCGAAGTGTACATTATGATTTTGCCTGCTTTTGGTATCGTCTCACAAATTATTCCCACTTTTGCCCGTAAACCACTTTTTGGTTATGCCTCTATGGTATATGCCGTAGCAGCCATTGCCTTCTTATCATTTATTGTTTGGGCGCATCATATGTTTGCCGTCGGCATGCCAGTGGCCGGCGAGCTTTACTTTATGTATGCCACCACTCTGATTGCCATACCTACTGGTGTGAAGGTGTTCAATTGGGTGGCTACTATGTGGCGCGGCGCCATGACTTTTGAAACTCCGATGTTATTTGCGATTGCTTTTGTGGTGTTGTTTACCATTGGCGGTTTATCTGGCTTGATGTTAGGTGTGGCGCCGGCAGACAAGCAATATCACGATACCTATTTCGTGGTTGCCCACTTCCACTATGTGTTGGTGACCGGGGCGGTATTCGCATTGATGGCCGGTACCTATTATTGGCTACCCAAGTGGACCGGCTATATGTATGACGAGCGTCTGGGTAAAATCCATTTCTGGATCTCCACCATCTCCGTCAATGTGCTATTTTTCCCCATGCATTTTTCAGGGTTAGCTGGCATGCCCCGTCGCATCCCCGATTATGCGGTACAGTTTGCCGATTGGAATTTCCTCTCCAGTGTTGGTGGTTTTGTGTTTGGGTTCTCCCAACTGTTATTTTTCTATATCGTGATTAAAGCGATTCGCGGTGGTGAGCCTGCTACCAACCGAGTTTGGGAAGGTGCAGAAGGACTAGAGTGGACTTTGTCCTCTCCACCACCACATCACAGTTTCACCGTGCCACCTGAAGTGAGATAAACCAAGAACCTATGATTCACCAACAGAAATCGCAGCGTAAAATTGTCGTTCAGTCACTATTAGTGGTGGTGCTGATGTTCGGTTTCGGATTTGCTTTAGTACCCATGTACAACGTCTTTTGTGATGTGTTTGGCATCAACGGTAAGACAGGTATTGAAGCAACTGCGATGGCAGAGCCGACTGTGGTAGATGAAGAGAGATGGATCAACGTGGAGTTCGTGACCACTCTAAATCAAAGTATGCCCTGGCATTTTAAGCCCACGGTAAAAAAGATTAGAGTCCATCCTGGTCAAACGACCACGGTCGATTTTTTAGCGGAGAATCTCTCCGAGAGTGAGATGGTGGGGCAGGCGATACCGAGCGTTTCCCCAGGATGGGCAGCAAATTATTTTAAAAAGACAGAATGTTTTTGTTTCAATCATCAGCCTTTAGCCGCAGGTGAGTCGAAAGAGATGGGGGTTCGATTTTTTATCGATCCGGATATTCCGAGTAAGGTGACAACATTAACCTTATCTTATACTTTTTTTGACGTAACTGAAAAAGCGAAGGCTAAGTCCAACAAGAAAGATGAGTTGGTCAAGGTGGCAACCAATTAGAGCACTATCAACCAAGTATTCATCGCATTCTTAAAAGAGAGATTATTATGAGCCAAACACAAGGCGCTTATTATGTTCCTCACGGTAGTCCATGGCCAATAGTCGGCTCGGTTTCCTTGACGTTAATTGTTCTTGGTGGTGTTAATTTGATTCAATCCAAGGGGGATTCAGGTCTCATCCTTTTTGGACTGGGTGCGATAGTGCTCACTGTCATGTTATTCGGCTGGTTTGGTGCAGTTATCAACGAAAGTATTGCCGGCAGTTACAACGAGCAAGTTGATCGCTCTTTTCGTATTTCTATGGCTTGGTTTATTTTTTCCGAAGTGATGTTTTTTGCGGCATTCTTTGGAACCCTGTTTTATGCGCGCGTGTTGAGTGTGCCTTGGTTGGGCGGTGAGGGCGATGGCGCTTGGACCAATGCTCTGCTTTGGCCGGGATTTGAGTCCATTTGGCCTAGTAATGGCCCAGAGAATGTTGGCGGCGCATTCGATACTATTGGTGCTTGGGGTATTCCTGCGATTAACACAGCCATTCTGTTGACAAGTGGTGTGACCATTACCTGGGCCCACCACGCCTTAAAAGCAGATAAGAGATTACAATTGATTGTAGGTCTAGCCGCTACGGTGGCACTTGGCTTCTACTTTCTATACCTGCAGGTGGCCGAGTATATTCATGCTTATCAAGATCTCAATTTAACGTTGAATTCTGGTATTTTCGGTTCCACCTTTTTTATGTTAACCGGGTTTCATGGTTTCCATGTCACTCTTGGGGCATTGATGTTGACCATTATTCTATTGCGTTGCATTCGTGGACATTTTTCCTCCAATGACCATTTTGCCTTCGAAGCTGTGGCTTGGTATTGGCACTTTGTGGATGTGGTGTGGTTAGGGTTATTTGTTGTGGTGTATTGGATTTAAAGTAAGAATTTTTCTAAATCAGTTGTTTTGATAAAAAGCGCTGCTTAGAAGGTAGCGCTTTTTTTATGGTGCGGCAGCATTTGTATTAGACTGCTTTTGATAGTTGTGGGGTTGCAGTTTGCCAGTGGAGAATCCGTAAAACAGCAATGCGAATAACAATATCGACAAAACCACGCGTGTCGTAAGGCCATTGACGGTTCGTTTTGATTTTGGGCCATCTTTGAGCATCGCAAACAAGCTAAATGCGAGGCTGCCTAGAATTAAAATGAATAGGATTGCGACCAATGTTGGAAACAAATTCTGCTCCTAAATGAATTCGAGTTAAAATTAGTATACCGAAAGCCTGTAGTGGTTAAACAAAAGATTTTGTATCTATGGACAATTTCAATTCCCGTTGGCGACTGTCCTGGATAGGTTTTTTTTTGTTGACCTTAATTGTCAGCATCATATTTATTCGCTTAGGCATGTGGCAGCAACATCGAGCGGAATATAAACAGAATCTTGTTCAACAGTATGAAGAGAGTCTACGGCAAGCGCCCTTGGAGCAATTCCCCCGCACAGCGGAGTGGGAACATTTAAGATACCGATCTGCTTATATTTTTGGCGAATTTATGTCTGACTTAGTGATTTATTTGGATAATGAGGTGCTGGATGGTGAGGTGGGATACCTCATACACCTAGTGTTTCGTAGTGCAAATCGATATTATTTGGTGGATGTAGGTTGGCTGCCAGTGGGACAAGATCGCAGTCAGCTGCCCCATTTTGAAATACCAAGGGGAGAGGTAAAATTACTAGTTCGTGCGGATTTTCCCTTGGGCAAACTACCTTTTCTGCCTCAGAATGATTATTCTCAGGATCCTCCTATGGTATTTCCCTATTTAAGTCTGCAAGAGCTGAATCAACATCTCTCTTACCAGCTAGAGCCGATCCTGTTTCGTGTGAGCTCTGGAGACTTGTTTGGCACCAGAGTAAGTTTAGCTCAACCGAATTTTAAAGTGGATATGCATCGAAGCTATGCACTGCAATGGTTCGGGTTGGCAATCACCCTATGGGCGATTTTTCTAATATTAAGCATAAAACGAATCCAGAACCTTAATCAATGAATTCGATGTGATGACAAAACTTTCTGAAGAGTTAGATCCTAAACAGATTAGACGTAGCCGTATTACGCTATTGTTGGTCGTAGGCGTCTTTGTGATACCGTTCTTGTTGGCATGGATTGTCACTTCTGATCTAGAACGTTTCTATCCTGGTGAAGCGGTGAATGGGGAGCTGATCCAACCGGCAATTGAATTAGAACAGTTTAGCCTGCCTTACGGCGCGGGATTGTTTACTCTAGAAGATCTAAAAGGGCACTGGACGATGGTTTATTTCGCCGCAGAAAACTGTGCCGCTGAATGTCAACAGAATATTCATATGATGCGCCAAGTGCACACTGCCTTGGGTGCGGTACGTACGCGGGTAAAGAAAATGGTAGTGATGGATGCGACGTCGGATGCAGCGTTGTTAGAGGAGTTCCAACGGCAATATCAGAATCTATTGTTAGTGGAGGGAACGGATAGCTTTGTGAGTCAGTTTCAATTTTCTGCACAAACAGATCATTCTATATACTCGTACTATTTCGTCATCGATCCTTTGGCACATGTGATGATGCGGTATGAGGTGTCAAAAAACCAAAAAGGTTTTTTAAAAGATCTAAAAAAATTATTAAAACTTTCGAGAATCGGTTGATGACATTAGGACAGACTCAGATTTATCGTCTATCTATATTCGCTACACTGCTGGCATTTGTGGTGGTGGTACTCGGTGCTTACGTGCGTTTATCTGACGCAGGTCTAGGTTGTCCCGACTGGCCGGGCTGTTATGGATTATTGGGCGCACCTGTCAGTGAGATAGAAATGCAGCAGGCTGCGCAATCCTATCCAGGCAGTGAAGTCGATAGTGCTAAGGCGTGGAAAGAGATGGTACATCGCTATTTTGCAGGAACCTTAGGCATAGCAATTTTGGCAATTATGATCATCAGCCTGATGCAAAAAGATAAACATGATCAGCCCATCAAACTCCCAATTGTGTTGTTGGTTTTGGTGATATTTCAGGCGTTATTGGGAATGTGGACGGTTACATTGTTACTTAAACCCGTGATAGTGATGGGGCATCTGCTAGGGGGATTCGCAACCCTTTCATTGCTCTTATTAATGGCGTTGAGAATGCGCCAACGAGTCAACCCGGTGACTAGAGTCCCCGTTCAAACCAACCTGAAACTCTTTAGCTGGATCGCTTTGATTATATTGATAATACAAATTGCTTTAGGTGGATGGACCAGCGCCAACTATGCAGCATTGGCCTGTCCGGACTTTCCCACTTGTCAAGGACAGTGGTGGCCATCAATGAATTATCAAGAGGGCTTTACTTTGTGGCGAGGTCTCGGCATGAACTATGAAGGAGGACTTTTATCGAATGAAGCCCAAATGGCGGTGCATTTTACTCATCGGTTAGGTGCTTTTGTGACCTTGTTAGTGCTGGGTTTTGTGGCACACGTGGCGATGTTGAGAACGACAGGATCTATTAGGAAAGTAGGGATCCTATTATTCGCTCTGTTGGCTGTACAAATCTTACTTGGTATTAGCAACGTTGTTTTTTCACTGCCCTTACTGGTAGCGGCTGCCCATAATGGAGTCGGTGCATTGTTACTTTTGGCGATGGTGACCATGGTTTATGCGGCGCATTCCTGGACTGTTAGAGAAGTGAATTGATGGTTATTCAAACAGCTACATCCGACGCCCTAACCAAACAATGGCGCGAATTTTTAGGCTTATGCAAACTCAAGGTGGTGGCGCTAATTGTGTTTACTTCGGTTGTGGGCATGTTGTTAGCGGTTCCAGGCTGGGTTCCGGTAGATCTATTTATTTTTGGAAATTTGGGTATTGGTATGGCCGCCGCAGCGGCAGCAGCGATCAATCACATAGTGGATCAACAGGTGGATGCAAAAATGGCACGTACGCAACATCGACCACTGGTGACAGGTAGTCTCACGAATCGTCAAGCGCTTGTTTTTGCAACTGGTCTAGCTGCGTTATCCATGTTCATTCTAGTCCTGTTGGTGAATCCACTCACGGCTATATTAACTTTTGCTTCCCTAATTGGTTATGCAGTGGTCTATACCATGTATCTAAAAAGGGCCACGCCACAGAATATTGTGATCGGAGGCGCCGCAGGTGCGGCACCGCCCGTGTTAGGCTGGACGGCGGTGACAGGCCAATTGGATCCACAAGCGCTGTTATTATTTTTGATAGTTTTTGTTTGGACACCGCCTCATTTTTGGGCGCTAGCCGTAGCACGGAGGGAAGAGTATGCTCGTGCCGATGTGCCTATGTTACCGGTTACCCATGGCGTTGCGTTTACCCAAACACAAATCATTCTCTACACGCTATTACTCATAGCGGTGAGTGCCCTACCTTATGTAACGCGGATGAGTGGGCTATTCTATTTTGGGGGTGCAATGGCGCTAGGCGCGGGTTTTCTAGTCTATGCACTGCAAATGAAAAGAACGAATGAAGATACAATAGCCATGAAGACATTCGGCTATTCTATTTTCTATCTGATGGGGATCTTCGCATTTTTGCTCATAGATCATTATATCCCCATGGTGGTCCGACAATTCGCTTATTAAACATACAGTAAATATAGAAAAATACGAAAGTGACAATAGAGAGTTTGGTTTCCTTTTCAGTTTGACTAAACTATGTGCCTGCTTGGGTTCGAGGTGTGTTGGATCAATTACCTGGCGTTTGCAAAAAGTTGGGGTCAGTTAAAATATATAGTCCGGGTTTCTAGTATTGAAACGTTATTTGTGTATCACTAAAAAAGAAAGGGTTTATCGATGAGTGAAGGTCAAGTAATCACTCTTCCAATGGTTTTAAAACAAGTACCGAGCGTATTAGCACGGGTACCAAATGTTGTGCGTGCCGGGGCAATTCTGAATCCACTCAACAAGAATCTATCTTTGGGTTGGGCAATCGCCAATGCAGCAAAGAAACATCCCAATAATCCGGCGATCTATTATGAAGATCGTATGCTGACATACAAACAGCTGAATGAAGCGGCGAATCAGGTAGCGAATTGTTTGAAGGCCCAAGGCGTGACGCGCGGTGATGTGGTGGCTTTATTTATGCAGAATCGTCCGGAGTTCTTGATCCACGCGATCGGCATCGCAAAATTGGGGGCTGTTGCTTCTCTAATCAATAATTCTCAAACAGGTAAGGTGCTCACTCACAGCATAAACTTAGTGAAACCGGTGGCTGCCTTGATTGGAGATGAACTGCTCGAAACTATTAATGAGATTCGTGATCAATTGGAGCTCCCAGCTGATAAATTTTTCAATGTGTTTGATGGAGATGTGACTGAATCAGCAGGGCCGGAAATCGACGGCTATACTAATTTTTGGTCTTTGGCGAAAGATGCGAGCAAACAAAATCCAGCTGAGACCAATGCGGTACAGAAATCAGATCATCTATTTTATATCTATACCTCTGGTACCACAGGTATGCCGAAAGCCTCAATTACCAACCATGAACGTTGGTTGGCTGCTCATGTGGGGGTAGGTCATGTCATCGCAGGTATTAAATCATCTGACTGTTTCTATCTGACTTTACCTTTGTATCATGCTACGGGGTTGTTAGTGTGTTGGGGTGGTGTGGTCGCTGGTGGTGGTTCCATAGTGATTCGACGTAAGTTTAGTGCATCTGAATTTTGGAACGACATTCGTAAATACAACTGTACGGGATTTGGTTATGTGGGAGAGCTTTGTCGTTATCTGCTGAATGTTCCTCCAAAGCCGGATGATGCCCAGAACCCAGTGAAAAAAATTATCGGGAATGGGTTACGACCGAACATATGGAAGGAATTTCGTAATCGATTTAGCATAGACAATATCTATGAATTTTATGCTGCCAGTGAAGGTAATGTGGCATTTTTTAATGTATTCAATTTAGACGAGACCTGCGGTTTTGGTGCTGGAAATATCTCCATCATTAAATATGATAAAGAAAAGGATGAGCCTGTAAAAAACAGCAAGGGATTTTACGTTAAGGCTGGTGTGGGTGAGCCCGGTTTATTAATTGGCAAGGTGACTAAAGCAACTCCTTTCGTGGGATATACACAGAAAGATAAAACCGAGTCAGCACTACTACGCAATGTTTTCCAAGAGGGAGACTGTTACTTTAATACAGGGGATTTGATTCGCAATGTTGGCTGCGCCCATTATCAGTTTGTCGATAGATTGGGTGACACCTTTCGTTGGAAAGGTGAGAATGTTTCTACCACCGAATTGGAAAATATTATCAGTGATTATCCGGATATCAGTGAGACCGTTGTGTATGGTGTGGAGATCCCCAATACTAATGGTCGTGCGGGGATGGCTTCTATTACTCCGGCGGATGGAAAGCAGATTGACTTCAAAGGATTGTATGAGTATTTAGCGAAAGAGTTACCACACTACGCAGTTCCGGTATTTCTACGTATCAAAGACTCTATGGCAACTACTGGTACTTTTAAATATCAAAAATCCGATCTTAAAAAAGAATCCTTTGATCCTGGGGCTGTGACAGAGCCCCTTTATGTTCTATTACCAAAGGGTTCTGAATATGTTCCCTTGACTCAAGATATTTTTAGCAAAATTAATCAAAATGAATATCGATTCTAAATCAAATTAATGAGTGAAAAAGCCACCTACTAAAGGTGGCTTTTTTGTATTGTAAAATTGATGTATCTTCTCAATGCAATACTGTTTGTTATCTACCTAGCGGGTTCATCCTACCAATGGCTCCAAGGTGTGATTTTTAATCACACAGATTTCTATGCGGGGCATTGGCACTTCACATCCCATCTTTGGCATCTTAGCTTCATGCTGTATTGTGCTGTCGCGGTTTATCGTATCCACAGGCGAGGATCCGACGCTCGTTGGTGGATAGGTATAGATTCGTTGGCCGCCGTACTATGGGTCATGGGCGTACCATTTTTTGCCGTAATTTTAATTGATTTTCATCCCGCAGCGATTTTATACGGTTCGTTCATTAGCTGGAGTAAGCTAATTGATTTTTCTTCTGGGTTCGTTTGGTTATGTGCGCTCAAATTGTTTTTTAACGTACTCAATTTGATTTATTTTTATGCCCCAACTTTGTGGAAAAATATGAATCAACAACCAATGCTTCATTTGCTTTGGTTGTTGCCTGCATTGATTATTAGTAGCTACCCAAACCTGATGAAACAAATAGCCAACAGGGAAACAGGACATTTTTACTCTCACGAATTAAAAACACGTGCTGAAGAGATGCTAGATGAAATCGATTGTGAAGAAGTGAGAAGATTAGTGGGTACTGTGGTAGAAAAAGAGATAGAGCAATTAACCGTTTCTATAGATTATCAGTATGATTGGACGACTATTTTATTAATAGACAAGACAGGGCATACCGGACAAGCTAAAAAAGAGAAGTATTATTGTGGGCCGCAATACTCTCCTGATCCAATGCTCATCAATGAACCATAAAAGTAGGGATTTGCATTTTTTCCATCATAAATTTCGTGGTGCCGCCAAACACAGCTTCAGTGAGCCGATGATGTGCATAACCACCTTGAATAATTAAATCTGCCTTCATATTGTTAGCTTCTTCGATAAGTGCTTTGCCAATATTACCTCTGACTTTAATTTGAGTGTAGTCCGCTTGAATTTTGTGAGCCGCCAAATAGTCTTCGATAGTTAATTCCATAGAGGATAATTCTTTGGGTTGGTTAATGGTGAGGATTTGACAGGATTTTGCCTTTTTAAGCAGAGGCATACTTTCTGCTAAGGCTCTAGTAGACCGATTCCCTCCGTCCCAGGCAAATAGAAGATGATCGCCCAATGTTTCTCTGTCGTAACTGGGTGGTACAAATATAACGGGTCGAGGAGAATGCAGTAAGAAATCTATAGGCGATGTGGTATCGGAAAATTGTTCTTCTCGGGCAGCGACAATGTCACCCATGATAGTCAGATCAGCCAATCGGGAATTATGTACTAAGGCTTTTTCAATCGGTTCATGTGCCACTAGCACTTGACTCTTTAAACGCAACCCAGCGGTCGCTTTTCGAAAATTGTCTTTAGTGGACTCGACCAATTTCTCAGCATGCTCGAAAGCAGTTTTGAGTGAAGAAGCGGGCAAGTATCCATCGATAGCCGCCGGTATAGAGAGCTCAGGGCGATTGACAAATCCTACTAACTCAGCGCGATGAGTTTTCGCAAGTAAAATAGCTAACTTTAATCGGCGATTGGCTATCTCCGAATCGTTAACGTGTACTAG
This sequence comes from Thiotrichaceae bacterium UBA5859, assembly GCA_002432655.1. Lineage (GTDB taxonomy): Bacteria > Pseudomonadota > Gammaproteobacteria > UBA5859 > UBA5859 > UBA5859. The sequence goes on from DJFZ01000018.1 coordinate 62,439, forward strand.
TATTCTACCTAAGGACATAATACTTTCTCGCTAAAGGTATTGGCGTAATTGATTTGGCAATGGCTATGAATGTTCACCACCAGTACATCAGGCTTTCTAGTCCACACCGACATATATTTCTCAATCATACCATGGAGTGAGTGTGATGGATTATTCGTTAAAGTTAAGTAAAATATGTTCATGACGCAATGATTTGTCTGATTGATATAGATTGCTCACCTATAAAAACGAACGCCCATCACTACAGATGAGAATAAAACAAGCGAAGTTGGGGTGTATCGTATCCTAGTGGCTTGCTTTTGTTAGGGGTCTAATCTCGGTTTATCTGTCTCCTCGCCCTCTGAAAATTGATTTGTTTGGAGCGGATCTTCCTTTAGGGGCGTGTCTTCTTCCATCAAAATCCGATTGGCTGCACCTTTCAAATCGTCATACTGTCCTGAGCGAACAGCCCAGAGTAAAATAACCGCACAGATCGTGATAATAATAGACGATAGTGGAATCAATAAAAACAGGCTTTCCATTAATCAGTTACTCTCTGTGATCTTAAACTTAGGCGTGCAGAATTGGCAACTACCAGCAAAGAACTTAGTGCCATGCCAATAGCCGCTTGCCATGGTTTCACTAGTCCAAAAGCGGCTATGGGTATGAGAGTGAAATTATAACAAAGTGCCCAAATCATATTTTCTCTTGCGGTGCGATTACTCTTCTTAGATAGTGATAAGATTTTTACTAACCCATCTAATTGGTTATTCAGAAGGATGAAGTCACTACTGATTTTTGCTAAAGAAGTACCTTGCTTCAGGCTGACGGAAATGTCGGCTGCTGCCAGTGCAAGAGAATCATTTGCACCATCTCCGCACATCAACACGTACTCTCCCCGACGTTGCCTGTTTTTGATGTAAGATTGTTTCTGTTCCGGAGTACATTCAGCATGCCATTCGTCAAGCTCCAAACATTTGGCCACTGCCATCACCGCAGATTGGTTATCACCACTTAGAAGGACGGTGTGAATGTGCTGCGCTTTCAGTGCGCTTATTGTGTCGATAGCATCGGCTCTGATGACATCCTTTAGTTGAAAGTGGCATATGATAGTGTCCTCAGTGGCCAGCCAAATCTGGGTTAAATCCCTTACAGCGTCATTGGCTAGAATCGTTGCGGCAAAAGCGGGATTTAAATTTCGGATCCACTCTGCTTTACCAAGATAGTATTTTTCCGTATTCACCACTGCCGAGATACCCGATCCTGGAAATGCTTGCCAATCGTCACAGATCCATTTGCACTGAATCTCTTTGAATGCATGGGCGATGGGATGTGCAGATTGCCTTTCCAGACAGGCGGCTATTTGTAAACAATCATCTTTTGAAAAATCGTCATAGGTCTCACAGCAAAGTATATTATATCTTCCTTCGGTGAGTGTTCCTGTTTTATCAAATATAACCTGGGTTAACTGATCGCACTGACGTAAAGCGGCCAAATCAACACACAGAATCTTTTCTTTTAGCAGTTTGAGTTGGCCAGCGACTTGCGCTGTTGGCCATGCCAGTGATAAGGCGCAAGGGCAGGCGACCACCAACACCGATAACATGATAGGCAACCACTCTTTTCCACTGATGATCAGATGGTATGCTGCGGTAAATAACGCCAGAAACAGCACAAGGCCAATAAAGCCAGCGGCGATCTTATCCTGTACCCCAGTGTTTGCTTGCACAGACAATTGACTTTGATTCACCGCATTGATCAGTTTTTGCAGTTGGCTTTCTCGCGTGGTGGCAGAGACTTCGATAAATAGCTCACCATCCGTATTGAGGCTGCCTCCGATGACACAATCTCCCACTTCTGAGAGTACAGGAGTACTTTCGCCAGTCATCAGACGGTTATCCACCCCAGAGCATCCTTGAACAATCTTGCCATCTACTGGAATCATTTCGCCCGGAAAAATTTGGATCCGATCACCCTTCTTTAGAGTGATTGCTAGTACATCTTCCACAGAGTGATCTGATCTAAGTAGGTGGGCGATTGCCGGAATCTCAGTGCTCAGAAGTGATACTGACTGTAGCGTTTGGTAACTTAATCTAGCCTCTAAGTAACGGGCGATGAGTAAGAAAAAGACAAACATGGCTACTGCGTCGAAATAGAGTTCTACTTTCATCTGTAATAAATTGATACAACTGGCGCTGAACGCCAGAATCAGTGCCAAGCTGACACTTGAGTCCATGATTAGGTGACCGCGTTTTAATGCATGCCAACTGGCAGAAAAGAAAGGGTGTGCCGCGTAAGTTATTATGGGTAGACACAAGACAAGGCTGATGCCACCAATTAATAGTTGATAGTTAGTCTCGATCCCGGATGCCTGACCAAAATAGAGTGCCACGGCTAACATCATGATCTGTGCGCCGAATAGGCCAGCCACACCGACTCGGCTCAACAGATGTCTGGAGGATTCCAGTCTATCGATTTGGCTCTGTGTTGTGGTTGGCTTGGGTAAAAATCCCAAGCTAGATATAGCTTCAAGGAGTTTACCGATATCTGTTAGGAGGGGATCCCAAACTAGATGGGCTTGATGTGAGACAAAATTGATTTGAAACTCTTTCACTCCTGGATATTTTTTGAAGTAGGATTCAAGTAACCAAATGCAGGCACTGCAATTGATATTCTCGATAAAGAGCTCAGCATGAAGGTTGCCATCTTGATCTTTAGTGCTGAGTTGGTTTAACAGTTCATCATCATTGAATAACATGAAATTGCGCTGAGTGGGCTCTTCACTCAAAGAGACGGAATGGCTGGTACGAGTTTGGTAAAAATTTTCAAATCCCAGAGTATAGATGGTCTCACATACGGCGGCACAACCAACGCAACAAAAATGACGCACGTGCCCATGGATCTGGCGTTCTACCTTTACGGCACCATTGAGCCATTCTCCACAGTGAAAGCAGGGTTTTTGGGCGGCCTTACGATCCTCGTGAGTTTTCAACGTGGGTGAGGTGCTCATCTCTCCCGATCGCTGAGGACATGAAGTATCTGTGGATAAAGGTTTCAACATAGTGAGGGCAACAGGAAAGACAAGAATTTTATACCACCCATTCGCAATCTTATTGACATAGATCATCAAAGAAGATTTGTCACTGTAGGATAATTTTTATTGAGGAGAGTGTTTCCTTAATCGTCTAGTTTTACCTACGGCTAAATCTTAGGAAGATTTAACTACAGATCAATCTTCGGGAAGTCAAATTGAATCAGAGCGCGACGTATAATGATAAAGTGGTCGCCCAATTTGCCTATGCCTCTGTACTATGGGGGATTGTGGGCATGGGCGTGGGCGTGTTACTTGCGGCACAATTAATTTGGCCTGAGCTCAATGGCGGTGTGCCCTGGCTTAGTTATGGCAGACTCAGGCCATTACATACGAATGCGGTGATTTTTGCGTTTGGTGGTAGTGTGCTCTTTTGCACTTCTTACTATATCGTTCAGCGAACCTGTCAGGTGAGGTTATTTAGTGACACACTGGCCGGCTTTACCTTTTGGGGATGGCAGTTGGTGATTGTGTCCGCGGCTATTAGTTTGCCCCTGGGTATAACGAGTTCTAAGGAATACGCTGAACTGGAATGGCCAATTGATTTACTCATCACTGTAGTGTGGGTGGCCTATGCTATAGTTTTCCTGGGTACCATTTTCCAGCGTCGCGTGAAGCATATCTATGTAGCTAACTGGTTTTTTACTGCTTTCATATTGGCAGTGGCGGTGTTGCATTTAGTCAATAGCGCTGCGATGCCAGTGTCCGCTTTTAAATCTTACTCCATGTATTCTGGGGCCATAGATGCGATGATTCAATGGTGGTATGCACATAATGCCGTGGGCTTTTTCTTAACGGCAGGTTTCCTCGGTATTATGTATTATTTTGTTCCCAAGCAAGCCGGTAGACCCATTTACTCTTACCGTTTATCAGTCATCCATTTTTGGGCTCTAGTTGCCATTTACATCTGGGCTGGACCTCACCATTTGCACTACACCGCCTTGCCGGACTGGGCTCAATCCTTAGGTATGGTGTTTTCTCTGATGCTACTTGCCCCCTCATGGGGCGGGATGATCAACGGCATTATGACTCTATCGGGTGCGTGGCATAAGCTACGGGAAGATCCCATATTGAGATTTATGATCGTCTCACTCTCATTTTACGGTATGTCTACTTTTGAAGGACCAATGATGTCTATCAAAACGGTTAATGCCCTATCCCATTATACAGAATGGACAATCGGCCACGTGCATTCTGGTGCACTTGGTTGGGTAGCTCTGATTAGTATTGGTGCCCTCTATTCACTGATCCCTCGTCTGTATGGCAAAAAATCCATGTACAGCACTAAACTAATAGAATGGCATTTTTGGATCTCTACCGTTGGTCTATTCCTATACATTCTCTCGATGTGGATCGGCGGTGTGATGCAAGGTCTGATGTGGCGATCAGTGAATGCAGATGGCACTTTGACCTATGCATTTATCGAGACGGTAGAGCGCATGCAGCCGTTCTATTTCATTCGTTTTCTTGGTGGTTTGTTATTCTTATTTGGCATGTTGCTACTTGCTTACAATGTCTGGAAAACAGTGGCGAATGAACAACGTGCCACAGTCATGATCCCCAGTGCAGCTTAATTCGTTGAAAGTAAACTCATGACGCATGATAAAGTAGAAACCAATATTGGCTTGATGACGATCTTGGTCATTGCGGTTCTAAGCTTGGGCGGCTTGGCCGAAATTATTCCTCTGTTTTTTCTCAAATCAACCACTGAACCTGTTGCAGGTTTAAAACCCTATACTGCATTACAGCTGGAAGGTCGGGATATCTATATTCGTGAGGGTTGTGTCGGTTGCCATTCGCAAATGATTCGACCTTTACGTGCAGAAACTGCTCGTTATGGACACTATTCTGTTGCAGGTGAATTTGTCTATGAACATCCTTTTTTATGGGGTTCCAAACGCACCGGACCCGATCTGGCGAGAGTGGGTGGACGTTATAGCGATGAGTGGCATCGATTGCATTTAATTAACCCTCGGGATGTGGTGCCAGAATCCAATATGCCAGCCTATCCATGGCTGGCAGAGAAGGAACTGTCTGGTCAGAATACGGCGACAAAGATGCGCCGGCTCCAAATTCTTGGTGTGCCTTATAGTGCGGATGATGTGGCATCTGCTAGTAAGAACGTTCAAGGTAAAACTGAACTGGACGCCTTAGTAGCTTATTTACAGGTATTAGGTACGCAAGTGAAGGGGCAATAGATGGGCGTAAGCTTAGTTCATTCAGTTTTTACGGTGATTTTAGTCATTCTATTTGTGGGCCTGGTGGTTTGGGCTTGGCGAAAAGAGCGTCGAACTGATTTCCAAGAGGCTGCAGGAATTGTGTTAACCGAGGACATCTGGCTTCATCAACAAGATGAAGAGCGAGACACACATAATGAGTGACTTTTTTCATTGGTATATCATCGCGATTACAGTAGCTTCCATACTTGGCATGGTATGGCTAATTTGGTGGACCCGTAAGTTGCCTGCCAGTGAAGAGAGTACGGAACATACTACCGGCCACGTATGGGATGAAGATATTGAAGAGGGTAATTATCCGCTTCCTCGCTGGTGGTTGGGTCTGTTTTATTTGACTATCATATTTTCTGTTATCTATTTAATTTTGTATCCGGGTTTAGGAAAGTTTCCCGGCTTGCTGAATTGGACCTCCAGCGAACGTTACGCTTCAGAGGTGGCTACGGCGGACAAAACGTTAACGCAACTATACGAGCAATACGATAAATTATCTTTGGCAGAATTAGGTGAACATGAAGCTGCGATGGGTACCGCAAAACGACTGTTTTTAAACTACTGTGGCCAATGTCACGGATCGGATGGCGCAGGACGGCCCGGTTTTCCCAATTTAAGAGATGACGATTGGTTGTATGGCGGTGATGAAATTGCGGTGATGAAAAGTATTGCCAAGGGCCGTCAGGGTATCATGCCCGCTATGGGCGCGGCCTTGGACTCTGCTGGGAGAGAGCAGTTAGTGGATTACATTTTAAAACTATCTGGCCAAGATCATGATACTGAATTGGCGGCTAAGGGTAGTCCATTATTTACTACTTACTGCGCAGGCTGTCATGGTATACAAGGAACAGGTAATAGCATGATAGGGGCGCCGAATCTAACAGATTCGATTTGGCTGTATGGTGGCAATGTTGAGAGTGTTACAGACTCCATTGTCAATGGACGTAGCGGCAATATGCCGGCTCACAATGATTTACTGAAAGAAGCACAAATTCGGCTACTCACTGCCTATTTGCTTCAAGGGCGTAGCCAATGAATCGTTGGTCTGCTTTATCTTTCAAGGGATCCAAGGCAGAGCAGATTAAATGGCCAGTGGTATGGATGTCGATATTGTGGCCAAGTTTTTTAATGGCAGGGGTGCAGACGGTAGGTTTCTATCTCTATTTTGTGCCAGAGGAGTTATTCCCATGCGGTACTGAACATAACTTGTCTCAGTGTCGATTAAGTATCTACAGCGTCACTTTTTTCGTCGTTTGGTGTATGGATGCCATATTGGCAGCGGTGTGTAGTTATTTTCTATTGACAGGACTAGTTTCTACTGCAAATGATGGTTAACAGATTTCTAAATCTTATGAAGTTGTTGTTATGTCTAAATCTACACAAACACAGGATGCCACAGGTGATCCCCTTTCCTTAGTCCAAAAGTCTCTATACGAGAAGCGGCAAAAGATCTATCCGCGAGAAACCAATGGAATATTTTCTTCCGTTCGCCGAGCGATAGCATGTCTAATCATTGCAGGTTTTATTGGTCTTCCCTGGTTGCAGTGGCAAGGGCAGCAAGCATTCCTTATTGATTTACCAGGCCGAAAGTTTACTATTCTTTGGTGGACATTTTGGCCGCAAGATTTTATTTATGCGGCAGTATTAGCCATACTTGCGGTTTTAGCGCTCTTTTTTTTCACAGCTTTAGCAGGGCGTCTTTGGTGCGGTTATAGCTGTCCTCAAACTGTATGGACCGAAGCTTTCATCTGGGTGGAGCGCTTGATAGAAGGCAGTCGGACGCAGCAAATAAAATTGGATAAGTCTGCCAATAACCTTAATAAAGTTGCAAAAAAAATATCGAAGCATCTGGTTTGGCTAGCCATTGCTGTATTAACCGGGTTTGCCTTCGCAGGTTATTTTACGCCGGTACGTGATCTTACTTTTCAACTCGTAGGGGGTGATCTCAGTTTTTGGCAAGGGTTTTGGCTGCTTTTTTACAGTGCGGCCACTTATGGAAATGCTGGTTGGATGCGCGAGCAAGTCTGTTTATATATGTGTCCCTATGCGCGCTTGCAAAGTGCTATGTTGGATCGTAATTCTTTGGTTATCTCCTATGATCCTAAACGAGGTGAACCACGAGGTGGCCGATCCCGTCAACAAGATCCAAAATCACTCGCACTCGGCGAGTGTATAGATTGTACTCTCTGTGCCCAAGTGTGTCCCACAGGAATCGATATTAGAGACGGATTGCAATATCAATGTATCGGTTGTGCCGCCTGTATTGATGTTTGTAATCAAGTGATGGATAAGATGAATTACCCACGGGGCTTGATACGCTATACCACTGAGAATGCCTTAATGGGATTACCTTCACAAATCTTGCGGCCTCGAATGATGATTTATGGTTTTCTATTAAGCGCGCTGTCGGTGGGATTACTGGCGGCGGTTGTATTGCGTGTGCCCTTGGAGCTCGATATTATCCGTGATAGAAACCTGCTCTATGTAGAGACAGTGCAGGGAGAGATAGAGAATGTCTATACCTTAAAAATTATTAACATGGATAAAGAGCAACATGAGTATCTACTGACAATAGAAGGATCTGATGGGATACGAGTCGCGCAAACTGACAACATCATAGTAAAAGCTGGGGAAATATTAGAATACCCGGTGCGGGTATCGATTCCTAAAAAGGCGATATCTAGTCGGAACCAGGCGCTCCATTTCCGCCTGCAGGCACTGGATCGCCCTCGATTAAGAGTGACTGAGGTAGGCCGATTTTTAGCGCCTAATGGATGATGGGAGATCACGAACAAAAGCCTATAGAGCACCCGTTACGCAATCCTTTTGTATGGATGTTACTGTGTATATTAGGTTGGTCCGTGGTGAGCGGTTTGAGCATGATCTTAGTGGCGATAAAAACTAACGACGGTGTGGTCATAGATGACTACTACCGTCAGGGGCGTCTTATCAATCGCCGCACCGAATTGGATCAACAGGCTGCCGATTATGGGTTGCGCGCAGAGCTGAGTATTCACGATAGCGCGACCGGCTTACAGTTGCATCAGGGTCAGCTCGTCAGCTATCCGCAACAGCTCCAGCTAACTCTATGGCATAGCACTATGTCTGGTCATGATCAAACCCAGCAACTGCTGCATCTCGGAGGCGGACACTATTCACAACAGTTACCGCAGTCCCTGCGTCCTGGTAGATGGCATCTAGAATTAAAAACAGCTGAGTGGCGACTGGTGGGTGATATTCATGTACCGGATCAAACTCAAGTGGAATTAAGTCCAAGTGCCATGGTTTTTTCCCAGTGACCTTGGCATTAATCATGTTAAGTGCCTTCTGGGTGGGTTTAGCTGGCGCGGGACATTGTCTCAGTATGTGTTCTGGTTTTTCCGGAATGGCTGCAACAGATCTCTCCACGGGTATACCCAGATGGCAAAATTTTGCCCTCGTGCAATTGGGGCGGATCTCTAGTTATCTGCTGGTGGGAGCGGTATTGGCGGCCGGGCTGCAATGGTTGGAGCTGTCCACTTCAGACTCTTTATTAGTAGTGGGGCACTATTTCGCCCTCTTCATGTTGCTTGGGTTGGCCCTCTATCTGTTCGGATTCCCCCAGTTACTGCTTCCCTTTGAAAAGCTGGGAGGTTGGATTTGGCGGCCTTGCCAACGGCTGATAAACGGACTCTTTCCTATCCAGCGGCCTAGTCAGGCCTTTGCTTTTGGGTTGCTCTGGGGCTGGTTACCCTGCGGTATGGTATACGCGGTGGCGGCCCTTGCTCTGAGCACTGGCGTACCTTATCAAGGCGCTTTAGTGATGGTGGCGTTTGGCATTGGAACCTTACCGGCAATCTATTCGAGTCAGGCAATACTGGGCTATCTCACCCAGCAGGTTCGGCAATCGATGGTACGCAAAATTGGTGGCTGCGCTGTTTTGCTTGTTGCAATCCTGAATTGGTATATACATTCTCTTTCGCAAAATACGGCTCATTTTCACTAAGTTAAGTTAGATAAATATTTAGTCAATTTATTCATCTAAGAATAAGTCTAAATCTAATAATAGACTGATTCTAAGTATCTAAAAAAACTCTAATAATCCAATTTGTTTTAGATCAAGTTTATGCTTTTCACTGGTATCTCAGTGTTCTTTTATCTGTTAGTTTTAAGGCGTCAGTTTACAAAATAGATAAATGTTAAAGGAGATTAAAAAATGGCAAGCGTAGCCCATAGCGATGACCGCCTAGTCCCGCAACCAGCTAACCCTAATATGATCAGCCGGTTATTATTTCCCGTGGATGAGCGGGGCGCGCCAAAATTACCCTGGTTAGCCGCAGTGATTGGTATCGTGGCGATAGGAGCGTTTGCTACCGCCTATCGTCTCTACACTCAAAAGTATGCTTTTATCTATGGTTTGGACTATTTTGATGCCGAGTTTGGGACTTACTGGATGAGCCTGTTTTGGACTCAAATTACACTCATTACGATGGGTTTAATAATAGGGGTACCTTGGGTTTGGTTCAGCCGCCCTAAAGATCCTCATGCGATGACCCCGCAGCGTGAGTTAGGCGTTTATTATCTCATTTTCACCTTTATGGCGGTGGGCTCTCTAGCCTTAATGGTGATGCTGGGTGTATTTGTAGAAGCTGACGCTGCTTGGCACCAAGTGACTATCCGTGACACAGATTTTACACCGACACACATCGGACTTTTTTATCTAGTGATACCTGCAGGGGCGGTGGGCGCGATCATCGGTGCAATCTGGTTGCACACCCGTATGCCGGATTTTGTCGGTAGAGCGTCCATTCCATTTTTATTGGTGGTCGCCGCGCCTGTGATGATTATGCCCAATTTGGGATTGAACGAATGGGGTCATACCTTCTTTTATGCCGAGGAGCTTTTCGCGGCACCCATCCATTGGGGATTTGTGGTTCTCGGATGGGGATTTTTTGCGCTAGGTGGATTCTTCTTACAATGCATCAGCAGAGTACGGGTGTTAACCACTGCTGTTTATGAGAATCCAAAAATGAATGTAGAGAACCAACCGTCATAGCTAAATAGCTATCCCTTGCTGAGCTTCTCAACTTGTAGAGAAGTAAGGGGTTAGGAATCGAACCAGTGATGTATTCGGTATTTGATTTCTAACCCCGTTTTTTTTTGTTTATCCCACTAGATTATTCATCTCAAAAATTGGCAACAAGATTGCCACCACTATCAACAGCACCATACCCCCCATTAAAAGAATCATGATTGGCTCTAAGGTAGTGGAAACTGCGTTTGATAGAGTTTTTACCTCTCTATCTTGGCTGGTGGCAGCTCGCTCCAACATTTGATCCAGTTGGCCGCTGTTCTCTCCACTGGCGACCAATTTTAAAATCATTTTGGGGAAATATCCGTCTGACTCTAAAGCGCGATGTAAGTTGCTGCCTTCACTAACGCGCCTAGTGGCTTTGATGACCGATTCACGCATTGGTAAATTGGTCATCACTTGTGCGGCCACTGGCATGGCTTCCAACGCGGGTACACCGCTGGAGGTTAAGATACTCATGGTTCGCGAGAAATCTGCCGTATTGCTGCCTTTAATTAACTTTCCTATGAGTGGTAGTTTTAAAACCAGTTGGTCTCGGCGGCGTAATGCGCTTATAGAGCGTTTCATTAATTCCCGGTAAAGGAGATATGTGACACCAGTGACGATAAGTACGTAGATCCCCTGAGCACGGATGAAGTCGCTTAATGCAATAATTCCCTGTGTCAATGCCGGTAGGGTTTGTCCTGTGGTGACGAATACCTCCACTAAATCGGGTACGACAAAGGCTAACAAGCCCGACACAATACCAATGGCCACAAAACTAATAATAGCGGGATAGATAAGGGCACCGATTAATTCACGGCGGTTTTCTTGGCGAGTTTCGGAATAATCTGCTAATCGTTCCAATACCGTATCCAGATTGCCCGAAGTCTCGCCTGCTTTTACGGTGGCACAATAAATTTCTGAAAACGCTTTGGGAAAGTCACTGAGCCCGGAAGCCAGGGGGTGGCCTTCCAACACCCGGGTGCGAACGGACAGTAGCAATCGTTGCAATTTAGGCTTCTCAGTTTGTTCGGCTACAGTGTGGATCGCTTCTTCTACCGGTAAACCGGCTTTTACTAAGGTGGCCAATTGTCGAGTGATCAATGCTTGATCGGCAATGGAGATCCTAAGGTTGGCCCCCGGGGTGTGTCGACGGCCGCGCTCTTTTCGTTGATGGATTTCCACCACGGTGAGTGGGGTCAAAGCTTGTTGGCGTAAACGTGAGCGGATCTGTTTCGCAGTATCCCCTTCTAATATTCCGCTTTGCTGCTTGCCAGCGTTGTCCAACGCTTTGTATTCGAATGCAGCCACATTAATCCTCGTAGGTGACGCGCAACACTTCTTCTACAGAGGTGACACCTGTTAGCGCTTTTTCGATACCATCCTGACGAATGCTGGGGGAATGGCGCCGCGCATACTGTTCAATTTGCTGTTCGCTGGCGGATTCATGGATCAGTTGTCTTAAGGTGTCATCGATAGCGATGATTTCATATATTCCGGTGCGTCCTAAATATCCTGTTTGGTTACAGTGATCGCAGCCTATGGTCTTATACAAAGTGGGTGGATTATCTTTTGGCAGATTAAACTCTTCACATTCGGTTTCGCTGGCAGTATAAGGCTCTTTGCACTTCGGACAGAGCACTCTCACTAGCCTTTGCGCTACGACACCAATCAAACTGGAAGAGAGTAGGAAAGGCTCTATGCCCATATCTGCGAGTCTAGTGATGGCACCTACCGCACTATTGGTATGCAAGGTAGATAATACCAAGTGGCCTGTTAAACTAGCCTGAACGGCAATTTGCGCAGTTTCTAGATCCCGAATTTCACCCACCATCACCACGTCAGGATCCTGCCGCAAAATAGCTCGCAGTCCCCGTGCAAAACTCATGTCTGCTTTGGTATTCACCTGCGATTGGCCGATGCCGTCAATGTAATATTCAATGGGATCTTCTACAGTGAGGATGTTACGTTCCTTGTTGTTTAGTTCTCCGAGTGCGGCGTAAAGGGTGGTGGTCTTTCCCGATCCAGTCGGTCCAGTCACCAAAAAGATGCCGTTGGGTTTGTGAATGGTTTTGCTGACAATCTTTCTGGAGATGCCATTTAAACCCAGTGCGTCTAAAGTGAGTCGACCCGCTTGTTTGTCTAGCAGACGCATCACCACTCTTTCACCATGACTAGAGGGCAAGGTGGACACCCGAACATCCACTGGCCGTCCCGCAACACGGAGTGAAATACGGCCATCTTGTGGTAGGCGTTTTTCCGCAATATCGAGGCGCGCCATCACTTTCACTCTGGAGACAATTAGCGGAGTGAGTTTTGCCTTCGCAGAAAAAACCTCTTTTAATACGCCATCGGTGCGAAAGCGCACGACTAATCGAGATTCGAACGGTTCAAAGTGTACATCGGATGCCTGTTGTTTCACCGCTTCTGCTAAGAGCGCGTTGATCAGACGAATGATGGGTGCATCGTCCTGTGTGTCGAGTAGATCTTCCGGCTCCGGTAGTGACTGGGCGGCCAGATCTAGATCCCAATCCTCATCAATACTGCCCATCTCCTGAATTGACTGGGAGGATTCTGCTTCGTAAGTTTCCTGTAGCAGTGAATCGAACAGTTCAGTGGTAATTTGCTGATAACGAACCGGTTGATTGATATGACGTCGTACTTCTAACAGAGTCGCCAGAGTAGTATCTGGTAAATGCATGACTGTGGGCAAATTACCAGCGGAGAAATTTAATAAAACTCCATGACGTTTGGCAAAACCAAATGGCAAGGGGCGCAACATGATAGTGTCGTTTTGCGGCTGGGTGGTGTCGGACCAAGATCCGAATTCATTGCTGGGCTCAGATGCCATTAATGAACCACCTTTGATATCTCGTTCACATTAGCTACTGGAGATCTGGCTGCTGTTGCGCTATTTTTTTGCCGCAATGGATCGGATTGATATAGCTGTGATTGCCCCTCGGGTAACTCTGCATCAGAAGGTTGATGTTCTGGTGTATGAGGTTTGGGGGGAGAACTCTTTCGATATTTAGTGCGGTAATCTTCGATTTCCGGCAACACGGGCACCTCATTCTGCTCTTGCATAAATACCCCTTTTTGACGCTGTAACAGCTGCTGGGTACGGATATCAATGTATTTGCTATTGGCGATAAAAGCAGCAGATTCTTTGCTTGGTACTATCACTGGATGAATAAAGACCACTAGATTACGCTTGCTTTTGTTCGCCGATTTAAAAGTGAAGAGTTTGCCTAGGATTGGAATGGCGCTGAGTATGGGTACTCGTTGCACACTTTCAGAGATCTGATCTTCGATGAGTCCACCGAGCACGATGATTTCACCATCATCTGCTAACACAGAGGTTCTAATATTGCGTTTGTCAAAGGTAAGATCCACACCTTGGGTGGCCGCAGCCACGCTAGAGACTTCCTGTTCAATTGAGAGTTTTACCATGCCGCCTTCGCTAATTTGCGGAGTCACCTTAAGCGTGATACCCACATCCCTGCGGTCAATGGTTTGAAATGGGTTTTGTAATTCACCAGCGCGGCTAATGGAGCCCGTAACTGTTGCCACCTCCTGGCCGACTACGATTTCTGCTTCTTCATTGTCGAGGGTCATTAAGCTGGGGGTGGAGAGAATGTTGGTATTGGCATTGCCCGCCAAGGCTTGGATCAAGGAGGCAAAGTTGAGCTCACTGCTATCTATTACGCCCAAGGCCAAAGATGCGCCTGGGCCTAATCCTGAGGCGGCTGCTGTGGTTTGATCGGCAGCAATATTGCCGACCACATCAATGATGGAGGAGCGCGAAGAAGTGGGGAAGTTAATCGCGCCTACCAAACCATCACCATCTTCATCACCACCGAATAACCATTGTAATCCCAATTCAGCTTCATTTCGGCCTTGAATTTCCGCAATCACTGCCTCCACCAAAACTTGTGAGCGACGAATATCTAGTTTACGAATGATGGACTGTAAAGAGCGCATGAGGGCTGGTGGTGCCGTAATCACTAAAGCGTTAGTGGCTTCATCCGCTTGAATATTGAAGGCTTGGTTAGGGCGGGATGCTTTTTTCGCCTGTTGATCTTTTTCAAAATTCTGACCTACGCCGGTCAATACTTCCACCAGTTTACTGGCCTCAGCATGGCGCAGGTAGATGACCTGAGTATCACCTTCCCGTCCTACGGGGGTGTCTAAATGGGTGACCAGTGCGCGAATACGAAGGCGTTCGATTTTATCCCCTCCCAAGAGCACACTGTTGGTTCGTTCATCTGCTACCACAGTGATATTTTCCGATGTGGCTTTGCCTTTTTGTTTGGCAGTATTTAATGCGGAGAGAGTTTTAACCACTTCAGCTGCTGAGGCGTGTTGCAAGGTGACAATTTCGATGTCCGCATCGCCCGCCTTATCAATGCGGCGAATGATGTCGGCAATGCGGGCCACATTATCTGCTCGATCAGAGACAATGAGAGTATTGGTTGGCGGATATGCAGCCATGTGACCCTGCTGCGGAATCAAAGGACGCAGAATCGGTACCAGCTGGGCAGCAGTCACATGCTGGATAGGGATGACCTGAGTGATGGATTCTCCCCCTAAGGACGGATCATGTAACGATGTCACTGGTGTGGCGCTCTGCTTTGCGGAGACTTCAGGCACAATCTTGTAGGTGTTGTCCTGTACCGGAATAACTGAGAAACCTTGCACGCCCAACATCGAAAGGAATACTTGATAGACCGCATCCGCATCCATGGCTTCTGAGGAAACAATCGTCACTTTTCCCTTTACTCGGGGATCGACGATGAAGTTCTTGCCGGTCATTTCAGAGACGGTAGAGATAACCGCCAATATATCGGCGTCTTTTAAGTTTAGTGTTAAGCTTCCCTGCGCCCAGACACTGCCCCCCAGCAGCAACAGCATCGTGAATAGTAGTCGAATACCATATTTCTTCATCTAATTTGGCCTTGTATTGTGATTGTTTCGCCGTTTCTTTGTACTTCAAGAGAAACCCGGTCGGCGTCCGCAAGGCTTTGCAAGCTCTTCAGCATTGTGGCGGCATCTCCAAGAGGGTGTCCATTGATAGATAATACAATATCACCCGAGCGTAACCCCAAAGCATCCATCAATTTGGGATCGGGGCCAGGAGCAATTCTGTAGCCCGTAATTTTCTGGTTTTTAAAAAAGGGCGCAACTTTAAGCCACTTTTGTATATCTTGTGGATTGCTTAATAGTTGGTCACGAATGGCACTTAAAGATTGATCGGACTGAGTACTATTATTGCGAGGATTGTTTCTAACGTTTCTTGCTCGCGGGCCCATGCCCGTCTCAATCCTTTCTTTCGGCAAAAACAGGGTTTCGTAACGGACGCCCCGTTTTAAGATGACTCTGTCAGCCTCTATAGAGTAGATTTCAGCGTTATCAGCGATAGTGTCTCCCACGTGGTAGACTTTTTCCGGTTTATTGCCCTCGGCTATTATCGCCAAGGGATCCTGGTCGCCAACCGTATGAAAGAGTCCGCGCAGGGTCAGTTGTAAGCTAGTTTTAGGTGCCTGTGTTGGGAGCTGAATAGGTGCGCTAGTTTTGGCTGGTTCACCAAATAGGTGTAAGGCACCCAATTTTACCTGCTTTACCTCTGCTCGTTTGCTGCTGCTTTGGACGGGCGGCATGGTTTCTTCAGCCACGATGGGAACCGGGAACATTTGCCAGGTTAGATGAGCGGTTTGCAGTGCTAAAAGAGCCAGTGCGAAGTAAAGACCGAGACGTGCGAGACGCTCACTATCGCTTTTTAAGTGATTGATAATTTTAAAAAATACAGGATACTTTGATAGTTCAGTTAAAGCGGTCACAAGTGTTATTTAAGAGTCCAAATTTGAGTTGATTGACGATGATCCTGCTCCCAGAGGGACTCTATGATAAGGTTTGTCCCGACAGGATGCGAATAGAACGCCAGATTTCCATGTTAACCTACGTCTCTTTCATCTTGATTAAGCAAATTACTGGCCAGTGAACGGAGTGCAAAGTAATAAAAATTGTGAAAAAGTCCGTTTGGACAAATGGTTATGGGCCGCCCGTTGTTATAAAACGCGAGCACTAGCTGCCCAAGCTATTCGTGGTGGCTTGGTGCAATATAACGGTCAACGGGTGAAACCGAGCCAAAACGTCTCCATCGGTAGTGAAGTTTGGTTGCGAATTGGGCAGACGCAAAGAACTTTACGGGTGTGTGCCTTAGCAGAGCAACGCAAATCGGCAAAAATCGCGGCATTACTTTACCAAGAAACCCCGGAAAGTGTTTTGAGTCGACAAGCCACTACCATGATGTTCCACGCAAGCAAGATCATCCCTGGCCCGAAACCGAACAAAAGAGAGCGTCGGCAACGCCAAAAACTTGTAGGCCGCTGATCCCACCTGTATCAATCCATACCAATGGTTTTATATGTTTCTCATGCTTGTTGAGAAACGGCCGATTTTTAATGGAAGCACAAGCGCAATTCCCGGAATCAGTCTCGATCTGCATAGAAGGAGAGTAGGTGAGTACACCGCTGTTAGTTGTTGATGACTCAAAGATGTCTAGGCGCCTCATCAAGCGTTCTATTCCGCCGGGATGGGATGTTGAAGTGAGCGAGGCACAGAATGGTGTAGAGGCCCTCGAGGCGATTCGCGCAGGCAAAGCGCATGTGATGTTTCTGGATCTAACCATGCCGGTAATGGATGGGTTTCAAGTTCTAAAAGAGGTGCGTGAAGAAAATCTGGATACGATGGTGATTGTCATATCTGCGGATATTCAACCCAAGGCTGAAATACGAGTGAAAGAGCTTGGCGCGATGGCTTTTATTAAAAAGCCTATTGATCAAGAGATTCTAACTAAAGTACTCAAAGAGTATGGTATCTATGATGGTTGAGGCCAAACCATATACGGAAGATGAGCAGGATATGCTGCAAGAGGTGGTCAATATCGCCATTGGGCAAGCCGCTTCTTCACTGGCAAAGATCTTCGACACCTTTGTGGTTTTATCCGTACCACAAATTGCATTGGTGGGCTCCAGTACTTTGGCCACCTCAGTCACCTCTCTCATTGGCGAGCATGAGGAAGGCATCATTGGCGTACGCCAAGCATTCTATAATCAGCTTTGCGGCGAGGCATTTGCGATCTATGGCCGCAAGGGTTGTACGGGGCTAGCTGAACAGTTGGGATATGAAAGTGAACAGCTAGACTTGGTAGATGAAGAAGTGTTATTGGATATTACTAATGTCTTAGTAGGGGCCTGTTTGTGTGGGGTGGCGGAGCAGTTAGATAGGGAATTAAGCTTCACTGCGCCTGCACTCTGTTCTGGGCAAGATTCCACTGAAGAGTTGTTAGAATTAAGAGATCATTCCTGGACTGAATCGTTGTTGGTACAAACGAGATTAGGGTTCGAGGGACAAGAGTTTCAGTGTCATTTAGTCATTTTAATGGCTGAAGACACGATGGAGGAATTACGTCTCGCATTAGTAGACGTCATGGAATTGGATTAGCATGCATGATCAACTAGATCCAAATCTATTCAGATTTGTTGTGGATCAGGTAGACCTTGGAATTGTTGTCTTCGACAACGATCTCAACGTATTGTATTGGAATCACTTTATGGAAACGCATAGTGGTTTCAGTAGTGAACGGGTGATGCAAAATAATCTCTTCGAGCTATTCCCGGAACTGCCCCATAAATGGTTAGAACGCAAGGTAAGGGGTGTGTTCCTGTTAAGAAACTACGCGTTTACTACCTGGGAACATCGCCCCTATCTGTTTCGGTTTAAACACCATCGCCCCATTTCTGGTGGCGCTGAATATATGCATCAAAACTGTACTTTCATTCCAGTTAAAAATGAAGCCGGTGATGTGGAAGCGGTCTGTTTGACTATTGCTGATGTGACGGATGCCAGTATTTATCAACGCGAACTGAAACAGGCGAATTTTAAGTTGGAGGAGATGAGTAACCGTGATCCGCTAACCGGTGCGTATAACAGACGCTACATGGATCAGATCCTGGGCCGAGAATTTCAACGTGTGAAGAGATATGGCGGTGAGCTGGCACTTTTGATGTTCGATTTGGACCATTTTAAGCAAATAAATGATACTTATGGTCATCAAGCAGGGGATGAGGTGTTAATTGAGTGTACTCGTCGCATATCCGCCAGTTTGCGTAAGACCGACTGCATGAGCCGTTACGGCGGAGAAGAATTTGCTGTCATCTTAACTAACGCGGATCGACGAGTGGCTACTTCTGTGGCAGAGCGGATCCGCCAAAGTATTGCATCGAAACCAATTCAATATAATGGTCGCCAAATCTGTATCAGTGCCAGTATTGGTTTGGCCAGTTATACTCCAGAGTGTTTGACCCACCACACACTAATATATCAAGCTGACAAAGCGCTCTATTTCTCTAAGGAGAATGGTCGTAATTTGTTGACCTGTTACAATGCCGATTGTGAACATGCCTGACCCATTCTAGTTGGGTTTGCGCAAGATAACTAAATTCAGCACAATACCTCTTGTCATGACAGTGTTATCGCTCTAAAAGAGCTGCCCCGATCCATGAAAAAATGTCGTTCTGAAAGACTCACTATTTGCGGCCTGGACTATCACCTTCGGTTATGGGGTGAGAGAGATCGACCACTGATGGTGATGTTGCATGGTTGGATGGATGTGTCAGCCTCGTTCCAATTTTTAGTCGACGCATTGGCAGATCGATGGCAGGTTGTTGCGCCGGATTGGCGTGGATGCGGGCTCACTGAATGGGCGCAAGGGAGCTATTATTTTCCAGATTATCTAGCGGATTTAGATCAGATCTTACTTCACTATAGTGCGGGCCACCCCGTGCACCTAGTCGGTCACAGCATGGGAGGCAATGTGGCCGGCTTGTACGCCGGTATTAGGCCCGAGCGAGTGGCGTCACTGATCAGTCTAGAGGGATTTGGCATGCCAGATTCCGCTGCGGATCTGGCGCCGGCACGATACTTGAAATGGTTAGATCAGCGGCGAGAGTCGGCTGTGTTCAAACTATACGAAGACTTTTCTGGTGTAGAGGCCAGGTTAAAAAAAACCAATAGCAATTTAACTGATGAAAAAGCAGCCTTTCTAGCGCAGCATTGGGCACGTCAGCGAGAGGATGGCAAGGTGGAATTATTGGGGGATCCGCGCCATAAATGGACTAATCCGGTACTTTATCGCGCGTCAGAAGCGTTGGCTTGTTGGCGCCAGATCCGCGCGCCAGTATGTTGGATCAGTGCCAAAGATTCAATGCTCGGCCGTTGGTTTGAGTCGGATAAAGCGGAGAAGGCCCGTCGTATGGCTGCGTTTCGTTCTATACGATATGACACGGTGACAGAATCGGGTCATATGTTGCATCATGACCAACCAGCAAAAGTCGCGCAATTGATTGAAACATTTTTGAATGAAATATAGACGAGATAAAGTGCTTGTGCCGGCGAAGCCAGAAATGAAGTGAGGAAAAAATGAGTAATACAGTATCCCGGAGCCAAAAGGGTTTAACTCTGATCGAAATCTTAGTGGTCATGTTTATTTTAGGACTGCTCATTACCCTGGTAGCCCCACGGGTGATGAACCGTACTGATGATGCACGGCTGACGAAAGCGAAACATGATATTCGCTCTATCGAGAGTGCCTTGAATCTATATAAACTAGATAATTTTGTTTATCCGAGTAACGACCAAGGACTGCTCGCTTTAGTGGAGCAGCCGAGTGGTACACCGGAAGCGCGCAATTGGAAACAGGACGGATATATCGAACGCTTGCCAACGGATCCCTGGGGATATGAATACCAGTATTTAAATCCCGGTAATATGGGAACGATTGATATATTTTCTTTTGGCGCTGACGGCAAACCAGGTGGCGAGGATATCAATGCAGATATTGGCAATTGGAATTTAGAGTAGTCTCTCAGTGTTGTCAGGATCGCGCATTGAAGCAACCACTTAAAGGCATCGCCTGTACGCGAAGGGTTGCCGCATTTACTTTACTTGAGTTACTAGTGGTGATGGCAATCCTGGTCATCGTCACCGGACTTGCTGTGAGTCGAGTCAATTTTCGCACCCAACAAACACCTGTGATGAAAGAAGCAGAGCGATTAAATGTGCTCTTCGAACTGGTACAGGAAGAGAGTATTTTGTGGGATCGATTGTTGGTTTTTCAGGTAGATAAGCAAGGCTATCAATTTTTTGAGGAGCGCTCTGGGCAATTGGTGCCGGCTTCCAGCAAACTATTTCGTGCTAAAGCTTGGTCAGAAGATGTGCGTTTAACCTGGATCTCAGGAGGTGAGCAAGGTCTCGACGACAAAAAGTTTCTTGTATTTTTTTATCCTACTGGGCAAACCACTCCGTATGCATTTAGTCTGGCTGGCGAAATAGGACTGAATCAATCCTTTCTATTGAGTAGCGAAGGTTCTGGAGAGTTTAAGATTGAGGCTGAATAGTCTTGCATATGAACAGAGACGAGGAAAATAAGCTGCTTGGCTTACCCAAGGGCTTTACCTTAATTGAGGTATTGGTGGCGCTGGCGATTGTTGCAGTTGCACTAGCAGCGGTGCTCAATTCCAGCAGTGCGCATACGCGAAACTTAACATATCTAAAAGAAAAAACACTGGCGCATTGGGTGGCATCGAATCAATTAATGGAAGCCGAATTGTCAGCTAATGGTTGGCCCGCTGTGGGAGTGAGTACGGGAAATGAAGAGTTAGCTGGTCATTCCTGGTATTGGCGTAGACAAGTGAGCTTGGCCACCGAAATTAATGGCAAAGAGATGCGACGTGTGGATGTGGCTGTCTATTTTGATGAGCGTGTGAAGCAAGCCCATGCACAGGTTTCCGGATTTATTATTAGATGAAAGATAACGCCGCATTTACCTTGATTGAATTAATGGTAGCGATGGCAGTGTTTGCTGTGCTTTCGGTGATTGCTTATGGTGGCTTGAATAACATCATTAAGACTTCTGAGGTAGTGGAAGCACAAGCAGAAAGATTAAAAGAGTTACAGATTTTTATGGCTGTGGTGCAAAAGGACATGCAAAATATTGTACCTCGCACAGTACGAGATGAGTTAGGTGATGTGGAAGCTGAAGTAAAAATGCCCGGCGGCGGGGCAAGAACCATAGATTTTACTCGTGGCGGGCAACGTAATCTACTCAAGCTGCCACGCAGTGACATGCAGCGAGTGGGTTATGAGTTAAGAGAAAATCAGCTCCTTCGTGTCAGCTACATGCAATTAGATCGTGCCCCTGGAACTGAACCATTGGAACAGGTTTTGCTGGAAGATGTACAAGATTGGCAGATCCGCTTGTTAGATGACAAAAATAATTGGCACAGTGTGTGGCCACCGTTGAATCAAACGGGTACGACCACCTCCTTAATGCCTCAGGCGATAGAGTTGGAATTGACTCTAAAGGATTGGGGGGATATCCGTCGCCTGATACGAGTGTATGATCCATAATGAATGGCAGCATGTTGAAACCGCAACAGGGCGTGGCGATTATTACGGCAATGTTAATAGTTGCATTGGTTGCTGTGATTGCTGTCGCACTGTTGTCAAAGGGTAATATACATGTGCACCGCACCGAGAATGTTTTAGTGCGAGATCAAAGTTCATTCTATTGCATCGGTGCTGAGCGCTTAGCCGCATTGATATTGTTGGCGGATACAGATTTTGATGTGGATGGTGCCACGGACTTTTGGGCGCAACCGGCCACACCATTACCTTTTGAAGGAGGCATGATCACGGGTCAGATTTCAGATCGACAAGCTAAATTTAATCTAAATTCCCTGTTAGATGGGAACGGTCAAGCCCGTGCCCCAGACAGTGAGCAAGTGATATTTTTTAAAAATCTGATATCAAGCTTAGGATTGGATCCGAAAATTTTGGGATATGTCATTGATTGGATAGATACAGATACCACCCCCTATGCGGGTGGGGGTGCAGAGGATGCAACCTATATGTTATCAGAGAATCCTTATCGCACAGCAAACCAACCGCTAACAGATATTTCGGAATTGAGGTTGATTAAGGGATTTGAAGCAGTTCAAGATCCTGATCCCTATGAGATAATACGCCCCTTTGTCACTGCTTTGCCGGAATTAACCACTAAGATTAATCTAAACACTGCACCAAAGGAGATTTTAAAGGCTCTAAATCCTGCAATCACCGACAACATGGTGACAACATTTATGCAGGATCGCACAGATGCACCTATTACAAAGGTAGGAGATTTTGCAGGGCTTTTACCGCCGGGAACAGTGTCATCGAATAGTACTTTAATTGGTGTGAAATCCGACTATTATCAATTAGAAACGCAAATAGATTTCGGTGAACGACAGTTACTATATACCAGTTTCTTAAAGCGAGAACCCCCGAATAGAGTCACTACGTTGATGCGTAAACCAGGAATCGAGTATGACGAAACTTCTTGATTGGAGATGGCAAGAAGATAGCATTTCTTGGCCACTACATGGCGTGGTGTCTGATCAACTAGACTCAGATCCCACCATGACTTTGCTGGTGCCGACACAACAGGTTTTGTTGACCGAAGCGACTTTACCTACTCGTAAAATGAATAAAGTGCAGCATGCCTTGCCCTACGCATTAGAAGATGACTTAACAGAGGATGTAGAGCAGATCCATTTTGCCATGGGGGATTGGAAAAACGATAGCAACCAACTGTCGGTTGCGGTGGTGGATAAATCCCTCATGGATACTTGGTTGCTTCGCATCAAGGAAGTGGGCTTAAATCCCAAACAACTACAGCCGGATGTATTTGCATTGCCTTATGTGAGCAATCACTGGTCAGTATGGATAGAAGAAAAACGGGCGTTGGTACGTACTGGCGAGCAATCAGGATTTGCGACGGAGCCGGAGAATTTAGCTTTTTTAATTGATCACGCCATTAAACAGAGCGCAGATATACCGGAGCACATTGATGTGTACACATCAGAAAGTGGACTCGAGTTGATACTGCCAGAGTTTAGTGGCGAGATAGAGCACCATCTTTTATCTCAAACAGAACTATCAGAACTAGCACAGCACTTTCATGTGTTGCCCGGCATTAATCTATTGCAAAGTCATTACAGTCAAAAAGAGCAGTTAAATAAAGCTCTGCGACCCTGGATCCCTGCAGCTATGGTGTTAGCCATTTCGCTAGTCCTGCAGATGTCTCTATTGATATCCGACGCCTTCCAGGTAAGGGTGCAAGTTTCCCAGTTGGAGGATGAGTTGTTAAGAGTCTATTTAACGGCCTTTCCTGATGATAAAAACGTACGCGATCCTATCGGTAAAATGCAAAGCCAACTGGCTGCTTTGCAAGGAGAGACTACCGGTAGTGGTTTCATTCCTCTGATGTCAACAGTTGGCGAGACCTTAGCGAAGACACAAAATATGCGTTTAATGCAGATTAGCTATCGTACCGGAGTATTGGAGCTGGCATTGGAGATAGACTCTGTGTCTGCCTTAGATCAACTTAAGGAACGTCTATTGGCAACCAGGGTGGACGTTGAGATCGCATCAGCGGATAAACGAGACGAATTAGTCGAAGCGCGCTTACGGATCCGGGAACAGTCGTCGTGAAAGCATGGTTTAGTCAATTGAATGAGCGTGAACAGCAGCTGGTTGTTGTGGGCGGAATATTAGGGGTATGTGTCATTGTATTTGTTCTCTATAGTGACTACGTTTCTCCCTTTTTTAAGAATTCTCGAACTGGGAGCCAACAACTGCAGCAAATGCAGGCCGATCTCGACTGGTTAAGGCAGGCGGCCATGCAAGCGAAACAGTTAAAACCTCAATCCTCGTTGAAAAGCAATCGTGGCAATCAGTCTCTCTTTGCTTTAGTGGATAGTAGTAGCAAGCAAGCACAATTGTCACAGGCGGTGAAACGGGTAGAGCCAGAAGGGGAGAAGCGGGTACGTATTTGGTTAGAGAATGCTAAGTTTGATGATGCCATTAATTGGTTATCTTTATTGCATTCACGTTATCAAATCAATGTGGAGAAGATCACCATCGATGCTGTAGCGCCCGGTCAGGTTAATTTAAGTGCCCTGTTGATTGAAACAAATTCATGAAAACTTATTTGCGTCCCACTCTATTTTTTATTGCAGTTTTGTTGATCTGTTTGATAATCACTTTTCCGGCGAGCCAAGCGTTGAGAATAGCACCTAAATTGCCTAATTCGATCACGCTGGGCGAAGCCTCAGGTACCCTTTGGGATGGCGAGTTGTCGGCTGTTCGCTTGAATGGCATACATCTGTCGCCTTTGCGGTGGTCTGTTCATGTGGTGCCCTTGGCTTTTGGTCGAGCACAACTGTCTTTGGAAGTACCTTCACAGTCTACCGGTATCAAGGGTGTTTTTTCTCATAATCTACTTGGACATACTGTGGTGAAGGATCTTTCGTTACGGTTTCCAGTATCAGAATTGACGCAACCCTGGATCCCCAGACCCTTTGGTGCATCGGGGGAGTTAACTGGAAGCGTACCCTATCTGTTAATAGATGATCAGGGCATTCAGGAGATCGATGCCACCTTAATGTGGGCGCAGGCTACATTTATGACGCCTGAACCGCTGTCATTAGGAGGCATGCGTGTAGAGTTGAATAGTCCTAAGGCACATCATGTGGTGGGAAAGATCACTAGCGATAAACAACAGTTGGATGTACAGCTCACATTAGAAATAACCCCTGAGACATATACTCTATCGGGATTTATTAAACCGGTGGCAAATTCGGAGATCTCGACGCAGACAATAAATAGAATATTAGGTAGGCCAAATCGTAATGGTGAATATCGACTACAATATAAGGGTTCTATTGAGCAGTTAAAGGCATTTTTGTAATAGGAATTGAAAAACATGGATAGTTTGACCTTAAAACCAGCAGCGGCAGGGGAAATCACCCCTGAGAATAAATGTTCGTTTTGTACCGGTTCGATATGTTGCACCTATATTACGGAGGAATTAGCCACACCAAAAGCTAAGTCTGATTTTGATCATCTGCTGTGGCAAGTATCCCACGATCATATTTCTATATACAAAGATGAAGATGGTTGGTTTTTATTGGTAGAAGGAAAATGCACACATTTACAGGCGGATGGTGCCTGTGGCATTTATGACACTCGTCCCCAAGTGTGTCGTGACTATGACAATGATTGGTGCGAGTATGATGAACCTGCGGAAAAGGGATTCGATCTCTACTTTAGAAACTATGATGAATTACTGGCTTACTGTAAAAGAAGATTCAAAAGATGGGGGAGATAATCTCAGCAAAATCATCAATTGCGGGGAAACCTTGTTGGTGATTCGGTGGGCGGCTCGAATCCGGTTGTTTAATAGAATAGAGATGCTTGATGCCATATTGTTTGGCAGAGTTTAATACTGCGGTATTGTCGTCAATGAGACAAGTATGCTCTGAATTGAAAGGCTCAAGGTCTTCAAGTTGTTGCCAGAAAGTAGGATCCTCTTTGGGGCGTCCAATATCATGGGAAGAAACAACTGAATCCATATATTTATCAATTCCTGTTTGATCCAGCTTAATCTTCACGGTATCAGGATGGGCATTGGTAACTAGTAGCATACGTTTTGATTGATGTTGAATGAACTGCAAAAATTCTATTGCTTGGTGCCGCAGTGAAATCTGATCGGCCACCTGACGCTTTAATTCGATCACGTTTAGTCCGAGTTCCTGAGACCAATAATCGGTGCAATACCAATTCAATGTATTCTCGCAGGACAGGTACTTTTTTAGTATAAGATTTTGTGCTTCTGATAAGCTGATGGCTTGGTTTTGCGCATAAACACCCACTAGATATCGGCGCCAAAAGAAGTTGTCAAACTTCAAATCTAATAGTGTCCCGTCCATATCAAGGAACACAGTGTCGATTAGAGGCCAGTCAATCATGAGGTTGCTCGGAGATGTCTCTAATTAATGCAGGATTAATTTACAAATGGTATCTTGAATATAGGCTCTGGGGTACTCTAATGTCCAGCAATTAGTGCGATATCCACGTGATGTCTGTAGTTGGTATAAAAAATCTATGTGTTTAAAGATTCATGCCCAACATCGATATAGTAACAGAGGGCAACAAGTTTGGTCTTTTGCCTCTAGTACCGATCTTCATAGATTGAACAACTGAATGAATGCTCCAGCCGTGCGCACACCCCAACTACTACTTGATGAGTTGAAAAAAATAGCTCGATTAGCTGGCGAGACTATTCTCGATCTTTATGAAGTTTCAGACATGGAGATCATGGAAAAGCCGGATAAATCTCTGGTGACTGAAGCAGATCTATTGGCGAATGATCAGATTGTCAAAACTCTGGCAGACTTGGATCCCACACTGCCGATTATTACAGAGGAATCTCATACATTGCCTTTCGCGCAGCGATCGGATTGGGCGCGTTACTGGTTGATAGATCCACTTGATGGCACTAAAGAATTTATTAATCAGACAGGTGATTTCTCCGTCAACATCGCTCTGATTGAACAGAATGATCCGATTCTCGGCGTCATTTATTTTCCTGCTACTGAGACCTTATATTACGCGGCTAAAAACCAAGGTGCGTTTAAGTGTCTGGCAGATGAAGAATCACAACAGATTCAAACTCGCCACGCGGATCCGGGAAAGTTAGTACTTGCCTTGAGTCGTCGTCGTCGTGGCCCCATGTTGACGAAATTTCTCGATCAGGTGGGTTCCCATCGAGCCATGGTTCATGGAGGTTGCCTGAAGAGTTGTTTGGTGGCGGAAGGCGCCGCAGACGCTTATCCTTGTTTCGGTCCAACATATGAATGGGACACTGCGGCGGCGCAGATTATCTTGACTGAAGCGGGAGGCGCGTTGCTCGATCTCAATTTCAATCCACTAAAATACAATTTTGAGGAATCATTGATCAATCCCAGTTTTATAGCAGTGGGGGATCCGAATTATCATTGGCGACACTGGTTGCCCGAACTCTAACAAATCAAGCTTACGTAGGGTGTGGCATCAGGGAGACAGGGAGATAGAAATGATACTAGAAAACAAAGTGGCCCTCATTACCGGAGCCGCATCAGGTTTGGGCTTAGCCACTACTGCTGCATTTATTAAACAAGGCGGTAAGGTATTGATGGTGGATCGCAATGAAGCGGCTTTAGCTCAGGCATCTCAACCATTCACTGACCAGGCGTTGCCTGCTGTGGTGGATGTCACCGATGAAAAAAGTGTTTCGGAGGCTGTCGCTGCTGCATGTAAACAATGGGGCGCGCTCCATATTGCGGTGAATTGTGCGGGTGTGGGTATGGCTGGACGTACCTTGGGCAAAACTGGGCCTTTTTCATTATCGGTTTTTAAACAGGTAATAGAGATTAATTTAGTTGGTACATTTAATGTGTTACGTCTGGCTGCGGAGGCAATGGTGCAAAACGATCCGGCAGACAATCAAGGGGAGAGGGGTGTGATCATCAATACTGCTTCAGTCGCTGCGTTTGAAGGGCAGATTGGGCAGGCGGCATATAGTGCTTCGAAAGCTGGGGTAGTGGGTATGACCTTACCTGTGGCTAGAGATCTGGCGCGTGACCAGATCCGCGTAAATACCATTGCACCCGGTGTATTCAATACACCTTTAATGAACATGGCGCCAGAGCCGATGCGTGCGAGACTGGCAGAGCAGACAGTCTTTCCAGAGCGGTTGGGTGAACCTGAAGAATACGCCGCATTAGCGGTTCATATGGTGGAAAATAGTTATTTGAACGGGGAGACAGTGCGTTTGGATGCTGGGATCCGTATGGCTGCCAAATAGCGCACGTACCAGAGCGAGCTAATCAACGGGATGTCAGAATACAGTGAGAATCAATGGGGGGATCGGATTGGCGCAAAGATCCAAGATCTGGGTACAGAGAAAGTATCTATCTATTTGCCTTACGATGACAAAAATCTGAATGCCGATGCAGGCGTGGTGCATGGTGGCGTGCAGGCGAGCCTGATGCATGATGCGGGTTGGCAATTGGCGAACTTGATGACGCAAGATCTCAACCCTGACGTAGCGCTATGCTTACTTGATGGACAACTGAATTACCTCAGCGCAGCAAAGGAAGTGGATTTAATTTGTGAAGCGACTTTACTAAAACAGACCAGGCAAATGAGTTTTGTGCAAGCGACAGTCAAGACTGTAACAGATAAGTTAATCTCTCAAGGTCATTGGGTGTATGCTCAAATGCCAAAAAGTGTCATCAAGCAGCCTCAGAAATCTACCCTATTAAATTCATTGATCTCGGCAGATTACGGTGGCCACAAGTTGCTAGATATTTTTAATAATAATATCGCAAAACGAAATCAGGGAATGTTTATAGAGTCTTTGGGAGACGGTAAGTGCCGTATTAGATTAAAAAATCAATTTCCTCATCAAGATCAACAGCAGAATTTGGCAGTTGGTGTTCAGTATTATGTCGCAGATAATGCGGCGGTGTACGCCACCTTTTCCTCAATGGAGCGAATTGGCAGAATGGCCACCACAGATCTTAAACTCACTTTCTGTACCCTTGGTGTGACAGAGGATTTATTGTTCATTGGCCAGGTCGTCTCTCAAGCTGGTCAGGCATATCAATGTAGTGTTCACTTGGTGGGGGCTGAGAGCGGTTTAATCTCGGCGTTTGGCAGTGCTACGCTCTGGACTTAAACAACAGAGTGCGTTGTTAACGGATGATGCAATTAATCTCCTGATAAAAATTGGTCAATAGCCTTAAATGAGCGTTTCGGCTCCATGATCCAAAATTGATGTCCCGCATCTTTTAATTCTAAGAATTGACTATCGGGAAGCTTCTCTGCAATGAGTTTCCCGTTTTGAAATGGAATTAATTGGTCGGCGTCGCCATGTATGACGAGACATCGATTCTTAACAGTGGATAATTGATGTGCCACATCGAATTGTAAGATGCCCATTAACTGGGCGCGTATCCCCCTGGCGGGACGGCGAAAAGAGCTACCATTTGTTATTAATTGTTGCCAGTCTTGCGGATTGTTTTGAATCCATTTTTTGGTGACGTTTATTGCTGCCATCTTTTCTACGATGGCTTTTTTACTGTCGTTTCGATTTGATTGGAAGGCGAGAAAAGCTTCGGCATCAGGTAATATTTGCGACGATCCGCCGTGGTGAGTGCAGCCCAATATGGCGCGGTCGAACTGGTTTCCGGCAGTAATTAACAAGTGCTGAGCAATCATACCGCCCATACTGATACCCATCAGATGGCTCTTTCGCCAACCGATGTGCCGGATCAAGGCGAGCGTATCTTCAGCCATCTGCGCAATGGTATAGGGGCCTTCAGGAACGTTGCTTTCTCCGATACCACGATTGTCAAAAATTAAGATCGGACGATTCTGCGCCAGATCTGCAGCTAAAGGGTGCCAATCTTCTTTTACTCCGGAAAGACCCATGACCATCACTAAAGGAACTCCGGGGTGGTCGCGATTTAGAATTTGATAGGCCTGCTTGAAGTGTGGCGAATTGTAGTATTGAGTTGTCATCATATTCGTCGGAGGTAAAGTTGGGGGGAGTATTTTACCGGTTTTGAAAATGAATTTACTTTATAAGGATAATTGATAGAAATATTAATAAAAACTAATACGAATTCTATAAAACCGGACGACATATTAATTAATCGATTACATCGAAAATGGAGAGCGCTGTGAGAACGTTCAAAAAATTCATGACCACTTTTGCTTTAGTTTCCTGTTTATTTCTGTCCGGCTGTGCTGAGTTGGGCTTAACGGATCTCTGGGATACCGCTTTTAGCGCCTCCTTTGAGTCGGAAAGCTGTACCTTTTTCTTCGTGGATTGGTGCGATTTGTTCTAGCATCGGGAGATGTCGCCCATGCTTAGTCTAATAGAGGGTGAGACAAATAAAATGGAAGCGGTCTGAAGCCGCTTTTATTTTTCACCTTAAATCATATTCTTGGCTCTTGAGTGTAAGTGATTACGCACTTATCACACAGTTGCGACCGGCATCTTTTGCCGCATACAGCGCCTGATCGGCTCGTTTAATTAATTCATCTGCAGATTCCCCTGGCTCTAAAGACGCATAGCCAATAGAGCAGGTGATTTGGATCAGGTGATCTTCATGTTCAACTTGCATCTCCTTAACTTTTTTTAATACAGTTTGTGCTAATTTGGTTGCAGACTCTTCCGGCACGTCAAAAACAATCACTGCGAACTCCTCTCCACCAAAGCGGGACAAAAAGTCAGATTTGCGCGGTAAAGCGCGCGTCAACTGATTCGCAGTAGCGGCGAGTAATGCGTCTCCCGCAGGGTGCCCATAGCAATCGTTGATAGATTTGAAATGATCCAAGTCAATCATCATTAAGGTGAGTTGACGACCGGAGAGTTCGGCTAAATCTACATGACGATTTAAAGCGGCATCAAAAGCTCGGCGGTTATAGAGTTGAGTGAGCTTGTCTATTTCGGCATCACGTCTTGTTGCTACTAATTCGCGACGCATCTTGCTTACCAAACTGGTCATGGTATTGAGTTCACTATCGAACTGTTTGCGCTGTTCGTCGAGAGCAGCGCGAATGTTGACCACTACGGGTTTTATCGCTTTTTGTAATTTTTCTACTGAATTATTTTCCATGGCACTTTCCAGATCCACTAAGCCTTTTTGGATCCTGCCCTCTGATGAATATCCGGTTTGCGACATGGTGCGCAAACCATGGACGAGTTCCCAAACGACCGATTTCAATGCGTCTGATTGGTTTTCGAACGAATCCCGTTCTAATTTTCGTCTAGCACGAATGAATTTTTCCAAGCCGTCCCATTCGCGTTCGCGTTCGTTCAGTTGCGGGGCGGAGAGGCTGGATATCTGGGGCTCTTCTTTTTTCTTACGGGTGATGCCGGTGAGAATATGTTGCGCCCAGTCTTTACTTTGGCGTTTAAATGTACCTGCATCTTGATCCTCTATGTCAAAGGCATCATTGGCAAAAATATCGAGTACTTGAGCCATTGCGGCCAGACTTTGGGCGGCTAACCTACTAATGTGACTGGCATTACCTTCAACTTTAATTGAGGTGATGGGGTTTGGGGTTCGGCGTCTAAAAGAAAACCAAGCCATAGCAATCCATAGATTTGATTATCAATTTAAGGAGGATCTAAACTAATATCTGACGTTGGCGCGGGAAACTTGAGTGTTATGGAACTGACGCCTGTTTTTCGAAACAGATAGTCAGGACACCATCTTGAAACCAACGGTTATAGATGTCCTCTTCTATCCCAATAGGTAATTTGAAGGTGCGTTGAAACTGGCCATGAGAGGATTCTCGGCGCACTGTGCTGAGTTTGCCCAATTCTGGATATTCGCTTTTATTGCCACTGACAATTAAGATTCCATTGCGAACGTCAGTACAGATGTCGCTGAATTCGATTCCGGGCAATTCGATAGATATTAAGTAGATCTCTTCATTTTCCCAAATGTCGGATAGGGGTAGCCAGGATGAGATAATGTTTTTGCCAAACACCTTTTCACGCTGACGGCGGAGCACTGCAAGCCTTTGTTTTATTTCGGTTAAATCGACATTATTTGGATTGTAGATATTTGCCACTGCACTCATAGCTTTTTTTGCGAACGTAGTAATTTATATAATGTTTAAGGGTACAATCCATTGATCTGTGTCAACCAGAACCCATGATAGAATATCAAATCAGCAGCCGGCCCGAATTGCATAGGATTTAGGCCAGTTACTCAACAAAGATGGGGTATTTATGATGTCTGATATGTCGAGCCCTTTAGACATGGAACGTGTTCGACAAGCGTGTCGTTCCTGCTCAGTTTCTCAACTCTGTTTACCGGCTGGATTAGAAGCATCAGAGTTAGATCGTTTGGAATCTGCGTTAGAGAAAAAAATGACACTTCACCGGGGGGAGTCTCTTTATACCGTAGGTGATCCGTTGGAATCATTATTTGCCGTGCGCTCTGGTTGCATGAAAACTTCTGTTTTGGGTTCGGATGGTGTGGAGCAGATAATCGGATTTGCTTTACCAGGCGAACTCCTAGGTTTAGACGCTTTAAGTGTAGAGCGACATCAGTGCACAGCAGTGGCGCTGGATACCACCGCAATTTGTGTTTTACCCTTCGCCCGAATCGAAGATTTGGCTGCCGAATTGCCCTCACTGAATCGTCAACTGTTGAGGATCATGGGGTCAGAAATTAGTCGAGAACAGGATTTGTTATCGCTACTGGCGAACAAACGTGCATCTGAGCGATTAGCGTCCTTTCTAGATAACCTATCTAAAAGATTCAGTGACCGTGGGTATTCCGGGCGGGATTTTCGACTCTATATGTCGAGACAAGAGATGGCTAACTATTTAGGCATGACAATAGAAACTGTGAGTCGCACCTTATCAGCTTGGCAACGGGAGGGGCTTATTCATATCGAATCTAAAGCGCTCAGTATTCTCGATCCAGAAGGTCTCAGGGCCATTGCCGGTAATTGCGTAGCGGGCTAAATTAAATCCCCTTAAAGAGGGGTTCTCAAAGTGGGCCATATTTCAAGTTCGATGTCAGCGGTTAAAATTCGATGAACCAAAGTAGCTCTCAAATCGCATTGCCCTTTACTCTTTTCCCTGGTTAATGAGTACGGTCAATTGATGTTTCTTTAACTCTCTTGTTGTGCCGGTTTAACGGTCAAGACGGGACAACTGGCGGCACGAACGACCCGCTCTGCGGTACTACCTAACATAAAATGGTTCAGTCCGCGGTGACCATGAGTGGCCATGACAATCATATCTACGCTATTCTCTTCCGCATACTGAATAATGGCTTCATGGGCGTGACCGTAGACTACTTCAGTTTTTACGTTTGTTGCCTCTAATCGTCCAGATTTTGTCAGCTCACGAAATCGCTCTTCCGCATATTCTTTCTGTTTTTCTTCGTAAGGCCAAACGCTATAGAGTTCGGCCGGGGCGATAATGGGTTCTACCACGTAGAGTGCGTCAAATGAGACATCTGTCCCTTGGAATAGATCCACCGCTTGATCCCAGCCTTGTAATGCGCAATCGGAAAAATCGATGGGTACCAATACACGTTTTATTTTCATCAGTCACCTCAGAACAGTTGTTTCTCCTTTAGGAAGATCTATTTTCACTGATTTTATTCTCAGCGCCAAGTTGTGATAGTTAAAAAAGAGTTGGAGAAACGAAATTGGTGTATAGTCGTGGAAGTATTAGGAAGCATAATCCGGAACCATACCTATGGAACTAATCGAAGTCACGGAGTTGCTAGGAGACGGAATTTCACCAGAACTCAACCAAGCAGTGAAGCGGGTGGCCGAGGTCATTCCGCTGGAATTCAAATTCCATTCTATCGATTGGAGCTTACCGAATCGAGAACAGTTGGGTGAGGCGGCAATCGATCTGGCTGAGGAGTCATTGCGCCGTACGAAGTTGGCACTAAAGTATCCCACTACGACAAAACTAGCTAGTCCCAATGCGGCTATCCGACGTCGTTGTGGTTTCAGTGTGATTTACCGACCCGCTATTTCCATTCGCGGCATAGATTCCAACTTTAAAGAAAATGTAAACTTACATATTGTGCGTGTGGCAGTGGGCGGAACATACGATGATCCTGGTCAGCTGATTGGTAAGGACGCTGCAGTGTCATTGAGAATGGTGGAACGTGAACCTTGCGCACAAGCTGCGGTATTCGCTTTTGAGTTGGCGAGGAAAAAAGGGCTTTCCGTCACCACCGCCAGTAAACATACCATCCAAAGGGTGACCGATGGTTTGTTCGAGTCGGTTGTGAAGGATGTTCATCGCGATTTCGCCGATGTGAATCTTCATCAAGAACTTTTTGATGCGCTCTTAGCGAAGATTATTATTCGCCCCGAAGATTACGAAATAGTACTCGTTTTAAATGAATACGGTGATTTTCTTTCCGATATGGCGAGTGGGTTGGTGGGCAGCATCGGTACAGGTGCCAGCGGAAACTACGCCTTCGACTCTAACCGTCAAGTCAGTCTGGCAATGTTTGATCCCGCAGGTGGTACTGCCCCGGATATCGCAGGTAAAAACATTTGTAATCCAACCGCTATGTTGCTGTCTTTCGGAATGCTACTTGACCATATAAATCATTATCAATACGGGCATGCTTTAAGGTTATCGCTATTGCATTCATTGAGGCATAATGAATGCACAGCGGACTTAGGCGGGACATTGAGCACCACAGACTTCGTTGACAATATTGCTAACAAGTTGAGTAAAAAACTGCTCAAATAATCAGATGACTAGCCAAATACAGTGTGCATGTTGTGCTGAATGTCAACGATTAGGATCACACTATTATTTTAATCGGGAATGGATCCTTAAATCGCTCCCCTAGTCTATGGTAGTACTAACTCGTCTAGCTCTCGCACATTGCCATCATAGACCTGGTTGCCGTTAACAGTCACTGTACCGAATGTGCCTCCGGTGACGGGCACGGCGACGAAACCAGAGCGATCTGTGAGGGCAGACGCATTGCCTCCTTCATGAATATGGACGGTTACTTTCGCTTTCTTTACAGGCTTTTTATTGCCATCTACTATTTTAAAAACTAACATGATGTTCTCCTCCTAAAGTTGATGACTTAAATCATGCTGCCACTTCTAGTGTGTTTTTAGCACGATCTCCAGTTTGGTAGTTTGTGATGTCCATATTGTAGCGAATTTTATTCATCCCGGTTCATGCTCTATCAGGCCGCTGTGGCTTGCGAGGGAAAATAGAGCTCGCCCTGGCTGGCCAGCACTGCCGCACCACCCAATCGTACCTGTAGGGTCTTGCCCACCTTCTTGTCCAACTCAACCAGGATCACACTTTCGCGTTTGGGTGCTTGTCCGCGTACGATACAAAAGGTGTGTGTGCCCGCGGGCAAATCCCGATGATCTGCCAAATAGGCAGCGAAAGCGGGCAATGCGCTACCGATCGGGGGATCTTCGCTTTGACCAATCAGCGGTCCCATTAAGCGAGCGGCGAAATTGGCTTGGGCATGGCCTGTTTTCGGGGTAAATAGTAAAATCTCCTGGGCTAAGGTGGAAGGCGCTGATGATTGACTCCAAGCCGCTCCATCAAATCTAGCCGTATTGAGCAGCTCTTGATGACGAACTGGCACAATCAGGTAGGGTTGATCACAGGCTACTAAGCGTGGGCTGTACGCTTTTACATCTAGTGCCTGAGGGGGTAGGCTAAGTAATGCTGCAAGTTCTGTATCTTCAGGAACAAATCTTT
This sequence comes from Thiotrichaceae bacterium UBA5859, assembly GCA_002432655.1. GTDB lineage: Bacteria > Pseudomonadota > Gammaproteobacteria > UBA5859 > UBA5859 > UBA5859. The sequence continues at coordinate 98,024 of DJFZ01000018.1, forward strand.
CGATAATAGGTGCAACTTCCACTGCGAATTGTATCAATTGTGTGTCGGCATTCGGTTTCACTCGCACTGAGACAGGTCTGGAGGTCATGCCAAAAATGCATTCTCCTAGACCTTCTCTGTTGGGCAATTTGTCCAAATGATGCAATACTTTTGCGGCCGCCAAAACGGGATGCCCTGCGAAGTGTAGCTCTTCACGGGGAGAGAATATCCGTAAATAAAAGTCTTCAGCGTTACTTCGCGAAGGTAGGATAAACACCGTTTCTGATAGGTTAAGTTCTTCAGCGATTACCTGCATCGATTGCTCTGAAAGAGACTCTGCTTCTGGGAATACTGCGATTTGCGCCCCGCTAAAAAGCCTATCGGTGAATACGTCTACCGTATAAAAAGATTGCCCCACGAATATTGCCCCCTTACAAAAACGCCAGTTCAGATTGATTAGGATACCAGAAACTTTGACTCATATTTCATGGTTGAAGCAAACTCGGTGTGACTTGCGTCAAGTATTGATAAAATAATCCAATTTGGCTTATTAAAGAGTGTTTTTGTAGCCTAATCACGTCAGGTCTAGTCAGTGGAAAAGATTGCGTTTCAGACATCGAATCGATTGTTGTTTTTCGGCGCACTTGGGTTGTCGGCGTCAATGCACCTGTTTTTGGCTTGGGCACCGGTGCCACTAGCCGAGGTATCCCAATCAGGCGTCTCTATACAGAAAACTTATCAATTGCATTTAGCGCCTTCAGTTTCTCGATTGGAAGCCAAAAATAATGAGCTAATTCAAATAGATATTAAATCTCCAGTGAATAAAAACCGCATTTTGGAGGAGGCGCAATTATCGATGGCCAGTGAAATAGTCACCGTTCTTGCTGAGCCCAATAAAAAAGCAATCCATCAGCAGAAAAGTGAACGTGAGGCTGTCAACGAGGGTGAGGAACAAGAAATCTTCGAGGAGTTGCCTATATCTACCCCAGTGGATATTGACTTTGCCATTGCCCACAATCCGCCACCGACCTACCCCTTGATGGCGCGACGGCATGGTTGGTCCGGCACCGTGTTACTCAGGGTGCAGATTGATCGGGTCGGTAAGGTAGATCGTGTTGAGGTCACTCAGAGTTCGGGCCATCAACTATTAGATCAAAGCGCGTTAAAAGCAGTCAAGGATTGGTTGTTTCAACCGGCGACAGTGAATCATCGTGGAGTTGCAAGCGAAGTGTTATTGCCAGTGCAGTTTAAACTAACATCCTAAGGTGAGTATCTGATTTCGGCGAGATAGTTTTCTTTTGATAGTTAACCGATCTTTGCTGTGAAAAATTTGTACATGGGTGAGTTTGGTTCACAGAAATCTACAATTTTTGTAAGCAGTCCGCGCTTTTACATCTCCCATTGGTGTACGTCGGATCGACAGCCGTTCAGTGGGATGGTAAGAGAACCCCGAGTGATGCGATATATCGGTCGGGGTGAAACCTGGCATACTGCACAGGTAGAGCAATTCATAGCTCGTCAACAAGCCAATTTTGCTAATCTGACCTATGGCTTAGGACCAATCAAGCTCCATAAGAATGATCAATTTATAGGCATGGCAGGGCTCCAGCCATTAGGAAATACCGAACAGGTAGAAATCGGTTGTTGGTTATTACCACAATTTTGGGGACATAATCGCGCTGATGAAATTGGTGAAGCTTTGCTGCGTCATGGATTTATAAACTTAGGTCTAACTGAAATTTGGGCGTTGGCGCGTCAGCAAAATAGAGCTTCCATTGCCTTAATGAACAGGTTGGGATTTCGCTACCACGCAACGCTATGGGGCTGGCAACTAGGTTTAGAAGCTCGGGATGTGGAAACTCTGGTTTATAAGAATGTTTACTCAGAACACGGCTCTATAAACGAAACGGTCTGACGATCAGTGATTGTAATACCTTGCCTAGAGGACCATCTTTATCGGCCAACACGGTTTCAGTGGTTCCGCTACCACTGGGTTGTATTTGAGTTTGACACTGAAAACGTATCCAACGTTGTTGTGGATAGCGGTATAAGTAGAGCGTACTATCTGAATTGATACACGCCTGATTGTTGCCAAGACCCATTTGGCCAATCCCATTGCCAAAGTCTGTCATCATGCCCATGTAGCTCAGGGGTGTGTTCCTTTCACTTTCTACCACATCCGAGCGTATGTGCAACCAAGCCGTACCCCAACCTTTAAATTCAAATCCTTCTACTTTGCGCATCTCTACGGCAAAGTTAAAGCCAGGAGGCGCTTCTTCTATATTGTTTGTGTAGGGTCCCAAAAAGCCACTAACAGGTAAGTGTTCCGGGAATTCGATAGGTTCTGGATCAGCGACATGCTCTGGTAACTCAATATTTTGGCTGATCGCTGAAATGGCCGTTGCTCGAGCGACCTCATGGGTGTCTATGATCATGCGCGCGACTATTGCTTGAATGCGTGATCCTTGGCGAATGATTTCTGTCTCAACCGTAACCGGTTGCCGTGGCGCTGGACGAAAGAGATCATTGGTGATGCGGATAAACTGCATACCCGCATTGCGATGCCTGGTATCCAATACATGGGCTAACAAACCGGTAATTGCGCCACCGTGTATCAGTTGGCTATCCCAGGGAGATGCAGCACGATCGGTTGGGTAATAAAGATCTCCCTTACGCTCATAGAGTACGTCTGCCTTCATTTTAAATGCTTTCTCAAATAAGTATTTGTTTTCATTAATGGGATGAGATTTTAGCAAAACTGGAGTGCCGAGTGGCAGATTAATGAATTGTTTTAATAGTCACCCAACAGCACTGAAATTCTTTTAACGGGCGACGCATTCAAGGTTAAGGTTTGATAAGGCTGAGAGCCGAAAGGAGGGTGGTGTTTGTGAGTGAATTTTTCTGTCCTGAACTTAGCGAGAGTGCCGGTATAACAATTTGACTTCTTCTGTCAGATTGTCTTCATCGATATAACCAATCGAGTTGATCTTGCGTTGCACCCACTCGAGCATCTCTTTGTCATTATTAACTAATTCTGGCATTGATGCTTTTCCGGAAAACACCAGTCCCGACCATCGAGAATGAAGTTGTTCCGGTTCGATGCCTAATACTTGACGATCAAACTCCTGTCGAATAGAAGACGTAGTAGCATGCATCCCGACTGAAATTGTGGTTCCAGAGCCAGTAACCAACAAGTTCCCCAAATAGTATGCCCGCACCGTCTCATTATCTAAATCTCGTAACTCACTGTCAGTATGAGTAATCACCACAATTTCCGCCTTTATCTGAGCCGAAAAAAATACGACTAGGGAAAAAAGAAATAAAGATCTGAAATTTTTGGGGTACGTAGAAAAATCCATGCTGATAATCTATTCTAGTTTCGCGATGATGAGAGGGGCCTATTGCCTAATCGTTAGATCAGAATAGTAGTATCCGCACTGTCTATAGGCTAAAAAGGATGTGGCTACTTGAGTGATCATTCGGCTCTTATGTACTGAAACTTTAGTTCTTAGGTTTATCCGGATAATTTATTCATTCGTTGAAGGGGAATTTTTCACTTAATTAAAGTGATCCAGTGATTGCACACTCCGCCCAGTGTTTCTGGTAACATATTGAAAAAAATGGAATAAACCAACTATTTTGAAAACGATTACTGATGAATGCACAGTAAAGAAGTAGTTTCCTAGAAACCCATGAGCACTGTATGTGCAGCGGCCAGCAGATCTCGCCAACTCAAAATGCCCTCTAAGTGATTCTGTGCATTCACTACGGGTAGACAAGAGACGTTGCTGGTCACCATCACTTCTATAGCTTGTTTTAAGGAAGTCTCTGGCTGCACAGTGATTAGTCGCCTAGACATGATTTGATGAATTTTTTTATTCAGTAGCGAGGTGTCACGAGTAGTTTCTGCATCAGTGCCGACGTACGGACTTAACCATTTCAACAAGTCTTTATCTGATATAACGCCCAAAAGAAGGTTATCTTCTACTACCATTAGATGATGAAAACGGCGCTTATCCAGCAACTCTTTTGCCATCGCGATGGTGTCGTCGGGTGAGATGGTCACCACCTGTGCTGTCATGACTTCAGAAACTAACACATAAATCTTTCGTTAGATTAGTCGCAAGTACAAGGATAAATATAATCTAAAGTGATAAACAATGACAATAGTGTACGTTAGCAGGGTACAGACAATTAGTTATGTATGTCTCCTGGGAAGGCAGTATTCTCCAGCAGCTTGAGAAAGCCTCCTCCTATGATGGAATGATGAATGGAGTTGTTAGTCTGCGCCAGACATGTTTGGAAAAAACAAGTGCTCTAATTTTCCTTGGGACAAATTCGTAGCATTAATCTGGTACCAGCTATCAATAGGCAAAGAGATAATAGCGATACTACAGGTGGGCAAATTATCTAAGTCTCGATCTGTTAAATAATTTACGGCCTCCGTAAAGACTGGATTATGGCCGAATAACGCTACAGAGTTATGAGCGTCCTTAATTTTTTCTATGATGGCCAGCAGTTGTATTAGTGTGGCACCATAAAGTGTTTCGATAATTTGGATTTTATCTTGTGAATATCCTAGGATATTGGCGAAACCTATGGCAGTGGTTCGTGCACGTATAGCAGGACTGGTGAGCATGAGATCGGGGTGGAATTTCAAATCTTTCAGATAATGAGGCATTCGTTGTAGATCACGCTGCCCACGGTGATTTAAGGGTCTATCTATATCTAATAGAGTGTGATTATCCCAACTAGATTTGGCATGGCGAATGAGTCCTAAAGTTTTCATTAATTACTCTAATCAGTGGCGGTGGGTATATTGATCGACTCCACAGGTGAACTCAAATAATTTGGTAGTCAAGTAGTTTACCGTGGCTTCTCATGTTCCGGCCTACTTTATTTTTTCAAGCAAGCATCATTACAAGTGTCCATTCAACTAACTATATTATTTTACAACAGATTTTGACTACAAATCCCTAGGAGACAAGATAACTCGTTAACAATTCAGTCGGAGTCAAAATGGTTAGGGATAATAAGTAGTAAATGGAATGATTTAATCGACTGCTAAGGGCAATATTATTTTCGCGGCCATACCTAGATCTACAAGTCCAGGACGATTTCTAATCTTAGCATTCTTCGGCAAAGAGAAGTGTTCATCTGGAAGATCTACTTCCTCAAGAGCTGTCAATTCAAACCTATCGCTATAGCGAACGATAGCTTTGTCCATGGGAACCAGTGTGTGCATTGCTTGATTCATTACTTCGAAACCAGTGCCCGCAAGATGCTGAATATTCCGATTGCTGAAGCTCTGCATCACCTGTTTTAGATAGAGTATGCGATCATCATTGGTAATCAACAGCTCTTGACGAATCTTTTCTCCTGACTCAGGTTCCATGACATCCGCGTAGACCTTTATGACTTCAATGTCAGCATAATTGATTGTTTCACCACTCTCTATCAAGGCATCTTTATGAGGTACGCGCCAAGCTCTTTTGTGCATGCGCTCACCAAAATAATTGACAATCCAGAGATCTCGTAGTTCCTCATGAAATGCCAAAACGTCTAATACGCGATCATTGATGATTGCATATATGCCGTCTTGACTTGATAAAAGATAGAAATCGTCAGATAGAGAGAGGCGCAATGTATCAGGATTACGTATCTCAACTAGAAAATCTGTATCGACCTTGAGTAATTTCCAGCGGTAACGCAAATCGGCGAATGCCTGACTACAGCAACAGAAAATTAACAAAGCGATACTGATTTTTTTTACTTGAATCATGGTTGGGATGCTGGCGATAATTCTGTTTAATCTCCCCATTGGGGAAATTCCCTTAGTTCAATTCATCGAGGTTTTTAGTCATCACTTGAGTTTTTTTGGATGATTCCGAGTCTTGTGCGAGATTATATTTTTCTAGGGATAGTTGAAACCGGTCGAACTCACTGATTTAATGAGGATATTATGGGCAGATGTGGTGCTGTGCGGTATTTACGAAGATACGGTATTGTCGGTTTGCTCGTACTCTGTGTGCCTCTGGCAAATGCAGAACCCGATCTAGGGAAGGGGCGTTTTTTGGTGATGGATCGGCAAAAAGGGAACTGTCTTGCGTGTCATCAAATCGCAGATGGGAAATTCCCTGGTAATATTGGGCCGCCTTTGGTGGATATGCGTAAGCGGTTTGTTGAAGCCGAGCAGTTGTTTGCGCAAATATGGGACGCCACCCAGTTCAACGCTCAGACGGTGATGCCGCCCTACGGACGCAATAAAATATTAACGCAAGAGGAAATTAATCATATAGTAGAATTTCTCTACAGCTTGTAATTAATTAGTTGTTCGACGTTAGCGGAGGATTAAATGCATAGGCGAGAATTTTTACAGGGATTGAGCAGTGTCGCACTAATACTGGCTGTTCCCCGGCTATGGGCGACATGGCCTCAACAGGCTTTCTTCTCCGAATCCATAGCAGATGTGTTGCGCACCTATTTCTCTGGGATGAAGCCAGAAGCGAGCGATTTAATTCAGCTAAAAATACCATCGCTTGCGGAAAATGGTGCTGTTGTGCCCGTCAATGTTGCTACTGACATCAAACAGGTGGAGGCGATCGCCATCATCGTGCAACAGAATCCGTTTCCCTTGTCTGCAGTGCATGAGTTTCGCGAACAGAGTCTGCCTTTCCTCTCTTTAAGACTAAAACTAGCGGAATCTTCTAAAGTGATGGCGTTGGTTTATAGTCAGAATCGACTGTATATGAAAGAAAAATTTGTCGAAGTGACTATTGGCGGATGTGGGTAACAAGCGATGAGCACGATAAAATTAAAGGCACGAGTTAAACCACAATATGTTGAGGTCAAGGGACTCATTAAACATGTGATGGAAACGGGTGTACGTCGGGATGATTCTGGTCAGTTGATACCTGCTCATTACATTCAAGAGGTGAAGGCTTATCGCAACGGAGAGTTGGTGTGGCATGCTTATTGGGGGCCATCTATCTCCAAGGATCCCTACTTTTCTTTTAGATTACGAACGGGTCAAGCGGGTGACCAGATCCGTGTACAGTGGCTCGATAATCGGAAACAAAGTGATGAAGCAATTTTAGAATTGGTATAAGTGCACTATGTCACCTGTAACCTACAGTAGAATTTTATTGGTGATATTGGCGCTCTGGGTGGTAGTAGGATCTGCGGATCCTGCCCAGGATCGAGCAGAGACAAGGGAGTACTTTAAGCAATTATTTCCTCAGCTGACACTACAAGAGTATGCAGATGGTGCTTATGCGTTGGATCCGATAGCTCGAAGCCAATGGCTGGAGATCGAGGATTTCCCACCTTATGAATGGGCTGTGGAAAATGGTAAACACCTATTTCACACGCCTTTTAAAGGAGGAGGCCGATATACAGATTGTTTTCCTCAACCGATAAATAAAATTAGAGCACAATATCCACGAGTTTCAGTGGAAGGTGAAGTCATCACTTTGGAGTTGGCGCTGAATCAATGTCGGCAAAAGTTTCAACAGCCCATGCTAGATTATCGTCGTGGTGAGATGGCCGCTCTGAGTGCATATTTGGCCTACCTGTCGAGAGGTGAGATGTTAGAGATGAAGACGCCCAGCTCCGAGGGAGAGATGAAGAGTTATACTGCGGGAAAGCAGTTTTATTATCAGCGGCGGGGACAGCTTAATTTTTCCTGTGCCAGTTGCCATGTGCAATCTGCTGGCAAACGGCTGCGTGCGGATATGCTGAGCCCGATGTTAGGTCAAGTGACCCATTTCCCAGTCTATAGCGGGGTATGGCATGAAATGGGGACATTGCACCGTCGTTTTATTGGTTGTTTGGAGCAGATCCGCGCCCCTGTGTTCCATGCTCAGAGCGAACAGTTGCGTGCGCTGGAATATTATCTCTCCTTTATGAGCAGTGGAATCAAATTAAACGGGCCGGCATATCGAAAATGAAAAATCTATGGCTATCTATAGTGTTCGCCTGCATCGGGGGGGGATTAGTTCCGCAAGATTCGATGGCAAGGGAGAGATTGATTGAAGAGAAACCTTTTGCTGAACATTTCCTACTATTGCACATTAGTGAGAGTGATCCTATTAAACAGGATCTGGTGTTAAGTGTTGCCAATAATGTGTTAAAAGCTTATGGGCCGGATCAAGTAGAAATTGAAGTAGTTGCTTTTGGTCAGGGCATAGAGTTGTTGAAAAGAAGTAATCACAAGGCATCCAGGATATCTTTGTTGGCGGCACAAGGCGTGCGTTTTTATGCCTGTGAAATCAGCCTAAGTACTCATCAGAAGAAAGCTGGGCAACCGTTTCCACTGCATCCGCAGGCACAACAGGTGAACGCTGGTGTGCCGTATATGATGCAGCAGCAAAAGTCTGGTTATATACTCATCAAACCATAACCCTATTTTTAACTAAATCTTCCACCACGCTGGGATCGGCAAGTGTCGAGGTATCACCGAGATTCTTCACTTCATTCACTGCTATTTTTCTGAGAATTCGTCGCATGATTTTGCCGGAGCGTGTCTTCGGCAATGCAGGCGCCCATTGAATGGCGTCCGGTTTGGCGAAGGAGCCAATCTCTTTTTTTACTAAATCCAATAGTTCATTATGCAATGCATCATTTGGCTCCACCCCCGTCATAGGGGTGACGTAAGCATACAGTCCTTGGCCCTTGATTTCATGGGGCATGCCTACCACAGCCGCCTCCGCAACCTGGGGATGCAACACTAATGCAGATTCTACCTCTGCTGTTCCGATGCGGTGCCCTGAAACATTGATGACATCATCCAGTCGGCCAGTGATCCAGTAGTAACCATCCTTGTCTCTGCGCGCGCCGTCTCCACTGGTATACCGGCCGGCAAAAGGCTTTAAATAGGTGTCAAAGAAGCGCTGATGATCGCCATAGACAGTGCGCATCATTCCTGGCCAAGGTGTTAAAAAGACCAGAGCACCTTCAGCTTCACCAGTTAAAATTTCATTTGATTCATTGACCAGTGCAGGTTGTATACCGAAGAAAGGCCAGCTTGCGGCCCCTGGTTTTAGGGGCGTGGCACCGGGGAAGGGAGAGAGCAACACGCCTCCTGTTTCTGTCTGCCACCAAGTATCCACAATGGGACAACGGCCGTCACCCACAACATGGTAATACCATTCCCAAGCCTCCGGATTAATAGGTTCGCCTACCGTGCCCAAAATCCGTAAGGATTTGCGTGAAGTTTTCTTCACTGGCTCGTTCCCCTCCCGCATCAATGAACGAAGTGCGGTGGGCGCGGTGTAGAAAATATTCACTTGGTGCTTATCCACCACCTCCCAGCAACGGGCACTGGAAGGGTAATTGGGCACTCCCTCAAACATTAGAGTAATGGCGCCATTCGCCAAGGGGCCATAGACGATATAACTATGGCCTGTGACCCAGCCCACATCTGCTGTACACCAGTAAATATCTCCCTCTTGGTAATCGAAGAGGATTTCGTGAGTTAGGGATGCATAGAGTAGATAACCTGCCGAAGTGTGTAACACACCCTTCGGTTTTCCGGTTGAGCCAGAGGTATATAAGATGAACAGAGGATCTTCAGCGTCCATTACCTCAGCAGGGCAGTGATCCTCGGCTTGTTCGAGAAGTTCGTGGTACCAGCAGTCTCGTCCTTGTTGCCAACGAATATCTGCGCCGGTACGTTGCAAGACGATGCAACTGTGCACTTTAGCACATCCTTCTAGGGCAACGTCGGCATTGGCTTTTAGAGGGATTCTTTTACCTCCTCGAACACCTTCATCGGCGGTAATCAAGACGCTACAGTCGGCATCGAGAATACGGCTTCTCAATGCTTCTGGTGAAAATCCGCCAAATACTACCGAATGAATGGCCCCAATACGCGCGCAAGCCAGCATCGCTACTGCTGCCTGTGGCACCATGGGCATGTAGATACAAATTCTGTCCCCCTTTTTGACGCCTCGGCTTTTTAATGCGTTGGCGAAACGGCACACCTCTTGGTGTAATTGCTTATAGGTAATTTGTTGGGAGTCCTTGGGATCATCTCCCTCCCAGATAATGGCAACTTGTTCTCCTCTTGTGGCTAGATGTCGATCCAGGCAGTTGGCAGAGACATTGAGTTGCCCTCCTTTAAACCAGGAGATTTCACCCGTCTCTAAACTGCCTTCAAAAGTGGTGTCCCAGGGTTTTTGCCATTCTAAGCGAGCGTTGGCCTGTTCGGCCCAAAACTTTTCGGGATCCTCAATGGATCGTTGATATTGCTCTCGGTAATTTGCTTCCGTTAATTTAAATGGACGGTCACCGATTTCCACTGGATAAATTTTGTTCTCGCTGCTCATGGGGGTTACCAGGCCTCTCACTCAGTCAAAATTGTTGGGACATGATTTTTTCATCTCAATACACGGATACAATTGATCCTATCATCAATGTATCATGCCCACCTTTTTAGTACATAATTTACACTACACATTCTTTATGCTCAAAGTTTGGCCTAAGTTGTGCATTGCATTGACAATAAGAGGCCAGGTGCCTTAGTCCAGGAGGACGGTACCCACTTGTGTGTTGTCAGAGAGAACTCTATGTCGCTATTAAGGAATAAGTTAGGCATAAAATCGACTGCTGTGTTGGTCTGTTTGCAGGCTTCATTGATACTCGTTTTAGGTATTTTTGTTTTATCCAGCAGTCTGCAATCTCATTATCAGAATCTAAAATCGGTTCATGGGTTACCGGCTCAAATTTTACAACACGGACAATTCGATGCCTCTATCTTGGTGGATGCCGAATTCCTCACCAGTTTAATGAATGAGGAAGTACGTGAAGTTTTGGTTCTGAACGGCGAAGGTGGTGTGATTGTCGCGGCCGGTGAATCTCAAATTTTGATGCACTCGAAACGGAATACCGAGGATTTAGTCAATCGTTGGCAAGCAGGATTGATACCTGAGTTCCAGATGATACGGTTACCCTCTGGTGAATGGATTGCAGAAAGTATGTATTCACTCTTCACTCCGCTCGGGGATCAAATCCATCTGCTAGTGAACACCGGTACCGCGCATTATCAGGGAGCGAAATATCAAACGATTTACAGTGTGGTAGCAGGGGGGGTAGTGTGTATCATTTTTTTACCTCTTTTATACCATCTGTTTTTCGTACGTGGTTTTGGCCAGCGGGTGGAGTCCTTTTTGGAGGTGGTGCGTAATGTCACTGCGGGCGATCAAGGCGCCCGAATTGTGTTACCAGATTCGCCCGATGAATTTTCTGATTTGCAGCTTGAGTTCAATGCGCTATTGACGGAGTTGGATCGTACCAAGCAACAATTGGCGAGCCACGCTAGTTTGTTATCCAGTAGCAGAATAAAATATCGAGAAATTGAAGCACAGTGGCAGGCGCTGACGCAACTTGGGGATGATTATATTTTAAGACTGGATGCATCCGGAAGAGTTCTCGATTCCAATCTTCCACAAACTTTGATTTATGATGCTCAAGAAAGTGAAAGCAATTTTATTCACTTTTATGAAACTAAAAATAAAAAAGATTTATTGAGTCGACTGGATAACGCTGTCAAACATGGAGAAATATCTACCTGGATCCACCAAGGTTTCGGTCAAGATCTGTCTCGAAACTATGTCTCGAAAATAGTCCCTCTATTTCAGAACAACGAGATCCAACAGATTCTGCTGCAAGTGAGATTACGAGATCCCCAAGAAGAGACGCAAAAAATACACACCACTGTTTTAGATACTAAGACGTTACTGAGTAATCTAACTGAGGGACTGATGATATGGGATCTTACTCGTGAAAAAATTGAGTTTTCTTTTCAGTGGTGTGAAATGTTGGGATTGAGTGAAGCCGAAATGGGCGATAGCCCCGAAGATTGGTTTAATTTAGTTCATCCGGAAGATGTCGTTGAACTGCAACATGCCTTACAAAACTATTTTTCTCATTATCAAAAACCATTTCAATACGAATACCGCATCAAGCATGATCTGGGTGGTTGGCGAGTGATGCGATTGTTAGGTCGTGCACGTTGGAGTGAGAAAGGCATATTAGAATATTTTTATGCTGCACAGACAGATATTACTGATCGAAAACTAGCCAGCACTTTCAACGCAGACTTTTATGATGCGTTAACGGGACTACCCAATCTTAATTTATTTAAACATCATATCGAGCGAGCAGTTGCTAAAAAGGTTCGTGGCGATTACCACTATTCTCTACTTATGTTGCAGATTAGGGAGTATGAAAATGTTGTAGAGACTTTAGGTGCGACCGTGGCAGACCAACTTTTAGCGAGTGTTGCGAGACAGTTGAAGTCTGAGTTACGGCCCGGTGATTTGATGGCGAGATTAGAGAACGGACGATTTACGATACTATTAGATGGGGTAGATGAGCGCGGTGTCATTCATCAAATTGCAGGCAGAGTGCAACAGCGACTGGAACAGAGCCACTCTATGGGTGACACGGAAGTTTATATCCAAGTGAGCATAGCTGGTATTTTGGGTTCGACGACTTTTGAGAACAC
>DJFZ01000018.1:110651-127200 GCA_002432655.1 Thiotrichaceae bacterium UBA5859
GAGCGCGGTGTCATTCATCAAATCGCAGGTAGAGTGCAACAGCGACTGGAACAGAGTCACTCTATGGGTGACACGGAAGTCTATATCCAAGTGAGTATAGCTGGTATTTTAGGTTCGACGACTTTTGAGAACACATCAAAGTTACTTCATCAATTGGAGTATAACTTAAAACAGAGTATGCGATTGAAGAAGATACTTATTCAAGATCCAGCTAGTTTGGATAATAGTCAACTACCCATTATGCTGCAAACGGCAGAGATGCGAGAAGCATTAAGATTAGAACAGTTTAGTTTAGTCTATCAACCAGTCATATCGTTGGCCACCAGAGAGGTGTCTGGATTCGAAGCGTTAGCGCGTTGGCAACATCCAAAATTAGGAGAGTTACCGGCTACTCAGTTTTTACATAAATTAGAGGCAAGTGAATTAATGCCACAGTTGTTTGAATGTTCTTTTATAAAAGTTTGTGAGCAATTAACGCAATGGAATAAAAACGCCACTTACCCCGATGATCTTTGGATTAGCTTAAATATTTCGAAAGCGGAATTGTTGTGGCCACCCTTGCTGTCGAAGATTGATAAAATATTGGAAAGAAGTGGAGCGGATCCTAGCCAGATTGTTTTTGAAGTGACTGAAGAAGTGCTATATCAATCTTTAACAGATACGGCTTTTATTGTGGCCGAGTTAAAGGAACGGGGCATTCATATTCAATTAGACGATTTCGGTACCAGTCATACCTCATTACAGACTTTAAAGAGGTTCCCAGTGGACAAAATTAAAATTGATTCTCTTTTGTTAAAAAACGATTTTCGCCGCCGGGATGAAAAACGACGTTCTTATCTACATGCACTGGTCTCTATGGCACATTCGATGCAAATTGAAGTGATTGCAGAAGGCATTGAAGATGCCCCTATGCTTTATCATTTACAGCCATTGGAATGTGATTATGCGCAAGGGTATTGTTTCGCACCACCCTTGTCTGCTCGAGATGCTTCCGAATGGGTAGGAAATCAAACTTTTATTTGATTCAATGAACGCACCATTCAGGTCAACTTGGATTATCGTCGAAATTATTTGTTTCGTGACCGAAACGTCAATCTATAAGCATGAGAAGGGTGTTGAGCTTGACTAAATGTTCGAGCGAATACCACCCAGAATTTGCGCGGCGACTGTTTCAATGGGTTGATTTTCTCTCAAAGCGGTTTCACGTAACGCTTGGTAGGCTTCGTCTTCATTTAAGTTGCGAGTACGCATCACGGTGTGTTTGGCACACTCCAAAGTGCGATGACTCTTTAAAGAAGTACACATTTTAAGAAGCTCATTTTCTGTTCGGCGTTGTTTGAGAAACCTTGCCAAACTAATATGAATTAAGTGATCTAATCTTTCTGGCTCAAAACCATCGACAACAAAACTTGTAATGCCGCTTTCTATGGCAAGGGGGATCAAATCATCGTTAATTTCCCGACAAAAGATTAACAAAGCAACTGGATAATGAAGCAGATGTTTATTAAGTAACTGGATCTTATCTTGATTGAGTGTATGGCAACAGAGAATCATCAGATCGACGATTTCACGTTGAGATATTTTTAAACCATATTTGAGATCACTGATTTGATGTGTGACTTCAGTAAAAGGGAGTTCCTCCAGTTTTTCGCTGGCTTGGCGAACCACAGTGGGATCCTGATTGATAAGAATAATTTTAATCATGTATTATGTCATTTGAGCGTGTTAAAGCCTGACTGCCGCTTGCGAGTCTAGGTGTGTTGATAGAACTTTATAGCAACGCAAATGCCAACATCTTTTTTCCAGGTCTAGAGGCAGTTATGTCTTGTGATGCTTGAATAATTAGCCATGTTTTTCAAATAGTTAAAGTGAATCCGAGAATGCGACAGATATTTTTTTGTTGTTCTCTGGCTGGCTTGAAGGGAAAAAATAGATAACCTAGCTTGACATTTTGGTGCAAATGGTAGGGGTTAAGCTCAATAATGGAACAGGGCGTGGGCCATTGGCTAAATGGCTATTGCGCCATTAACAAAAATCACGTGAGGTAAGAGTGATGTCGCTGAGTAAATGATTGCAATTGATCAATTGGCTGGCGATCAAGTTGAGCACACGATCTTCTAATTGAACCCGGCCTCGCACCATCAGCAATTGCGCACTGAGTAGCACAGGATATTGTGTCTCACATAGCTTTCCCCAAACGATAATATTACTGATGCCAAATTCATCCTCTAAAGTTAAAAATGTGGTGCCAGAAGAGGTTTTCGGCCGTTGACGACAAATGACTAAACCTGCAGTAGTGGCCAGCCTGCCATCAGGTTGTTGCCATAATTTTTGGCTGTTTAGAATGTTCATGTCATCCAGTTGGTTGCGTATCAAACTCAGTGGATGGGCTTTTAAACTCATACCGGTACTTTGATAGTCCCATTTGACTTGTTCTAGTGGGGATGCCTTGTTTAATAGGGGAGTGGCTTCAGTAAAGTGAGGTTGAGGCATTAAGGGCATCGGTTTTTCTACTCCACTGATTGTCCAGAAGCTTTTTGCACGATGCCCAGCCAAAGTATATAGGCTATCGGCTATAGCGAGTGCTTCTAACTCGGCCTGATTGAGTTCGGCTCGGGTGGCTAAATCTTGTATATCCGTAAAATCTTGTTGTGCTCGCGCGTGCGTAATGCGCTCTGCCGCAGCTTGAGGTAGATCTTTAACTTGATTTAACCCCAATCTTAATTGCCAACCCTCATGGTGATCGGATACTAAAGATGCATGGTAATCACTCTGGGTGACATCAATTGGCAAAATGATGACATCGTGCCGTTGGGCATCTTGTATGAGTTGGGCTGGCTGATAAAAACCCATCGGTTGGCTATTGAGTAATGCGCAGGTAAAAGCGGCGGGATAGTGATGTTTTAGCCAAGCGGAGACATAGGCTAACAAAGCAAAACTGGCGGAATGAGATTCAGGAAAGCCATATTCGCCAAAGCCCAAGATTTGGCGAAATATTTGTTCGGAAAATGTTTCGCTATAACCATTCTGTTGCATCCCTTGTTTGAGTTTTTGTTCAAATATTTCCAGTTGGCCTTGACGACTCCATGCAGCCATAGAGCGCCGCACTTGATCGGCTTCACCTGCGCTAAAGCCAGCCGCGCTCATTACAATACGCATCACTTGCTCTTGAAAAATCGGTACGCCTAAAGTGCGCTCCAAGATGGATTGAATACGTTGGTCTGGGTAATGCACGGGTTCTTTACCTTGGCGCCGACGCAAATAGGGGTGCACCATATCCCCTTGGATTGGGCCTGGTCGGACAATGGCGATCTGGATCACTAAATCATAATAATTTTCAGGCCGTAAACGGGGTAACATAGACATTTGCGCTCGTGATTCAATTTGAAAAACACCGATTGTGTCTGCCTGTTGGATCATGGCATAGACTGCGGGATCGTCACCGTACTCGCCTAATATGCGCGCCATGGTTAACATCTGCCTTTCGGTTTGTTGAATATACTCAAAGGCTTTGCGGATGACTGTTAACATGCCCAATGCTAAGACATCTACTTTAAGTAATCCTAGAGATTCCAAATCCTCTTTATCCCATTGGATCAGAGTACGATCAGCCATGCGCGCATTTTCTATGGGCACCAAATCGCTCATCTGTTTTTCCGCAATGACAAATCCACCCACATGTTGCGATAGATGTCGAGGGAAGCCCACCAGTTGGGTGGCTAGTTTGACGATCTGTTGCAGCTGCGGCGCTGTCGGATCCAATTGACTCTGTTTGACTTTTTCTTTAAGAGAAAGCTGTCCGTTAAAGCGATGTACAGATTTAGAGAGTAGTTGTAATTGTGTCTCATCCAAACCAAATGCCTTACCCACATCACGCAACGCGCTTTTGTGACGATACCGTACCACAGTGGCCGCTAATGCAGCACGATGTCGCCCATATTTCTGGTAAATATACTGAATCACTTCCTCTCGACGTTGATGTTCAAAATCCACATCAATGTCGGGTGGTTCATTTCGTTCTTTAGAAATAAAACGTTCGAACATTACCTGCATTTTTCCAGGATTCACTTCAGTAATCCCTAAGCAGTAACAGACTATTGAATTGGCGGAAGAGCCTCGTCCTTGGCAGAGTATGCCGCGTTCACGGGCAAATCTAACGACGTCATGTACAGTCAAAAAAAAAGGTTCGTATTGCATTTCCTGAATCAGTTTCAGTTCTTTCTGGATCCCATGTTCGATCTGTTTTGGTATGCCTTGAGGCCAGCGTTGTTGTGCGCCGGCCATGGTTAAATGACGTAGGTAACTACTGGGTGTCTCTGTATTCGGTACGAGCTCTTGAGGATATTCGTACCGCAGCTCAGTTAAAGAGAAATGACAACGATCATTGATGAGTTGAGTTTGTTGCAAAAGATCCACACCATAAATTTTCTTTAAGTGCGGCAATGTGCGTAAATGTGATTCTGCGTTCAGGCTCAATGCATAACCTAACTGATGAATAGGTTGATTGAGACGAATGGCAGTCAGGGTGTCCAACAGAGGCTGACGTTCAGCTCGGTGCATTTTAATGGTAGGGCAGGCGACCAACGGTGTGTCAAATTGATGTGAAATATGAGCTAAATATTGCCGGCGCTGTTTATCAAAACCGTAAAAATTGTAATCTACGGCAATCCAGCAACTGGTTTGCTCCTTTAGCCAAGACAATTCAGTAGCATCTATCTGCGAGTGAGGTTTCCAGATGGCAAGACAGGATGAAAGATCGAATTTTTCTATTGTTGTTCTCTGTAGTCGATAAAAACCTTTCTCCTCATGCATTCGGGCTTGGGTAATGAGTTGGCAGATCTTACCGTAGGCCGTTCGATCAGTGGCCAAGAGAATACAATGTAATTTGTCTTCTAAAATAAATTCACTGCCAACAATTAATTTAACTTTGTATTGTTTGGCCGCCAGATGTGCTCGTACGATACCGGACATAGTGCATTCATCGGTGATGGCAATGGCTTGATAACCTAACTTGTCAGCGGTTGCAACCAGCTCTTCCGGATGGGATGCGCCACGTAAAAAAGAAAAATTACTCACGCAGTGCAATGCTGTGTATTCAACCGAAGAGCCCATGAATATACCAACGCTGCTGTGTTAAATCATGAAAAACCCAGAGACGTTGGCCCTGAGCGGTGACGAGACGATAGTAGTCTCGACGGATCGGTTGTTCATCCCACCAACCTGCTTCGATACGTTCAGGATAGTCTGTTAATCCTTGAGGTTTGTCACAGGCTATGGGTTTAGGTAGTAACCATAAGGGTCTTAGGTGTGGCGCAGCCTCAGACTTTACGGAATGAAAGCTAAAAGCTTTCTCTGGACGATGTTCTGCAGGTGCATAGAGTTGTTTTAAGCAGTCTTCTCCCAAGCGCGCTTTTAGCTGTTCTTCTAAGAGTGACCATTCTTGGTGTAGACTCTGTTTAGTGTGAAACAAGTCTTCATTTTCAGCTAAATAAGGATAAATCTGATCGCATTTGACAGAAGCTCCATTAATACTATGATTAATTGGCAAACGTTCCAATTTTAATTGAATAAGATGCATAAAATAGCCGCTCTCGCGAGAGGCTTGCGCGGAATGTACATGCATTGGTGTAAACAGTGTATTCGAATGATATAAGTGAATTTGAATCGTATCGCAGGCCGCATCTCGCTTATGTAAAAATTGACATAACTGTTGAATCAATTGTTCAATCAAAGGTAAAAAATGTTGGTGTTGATAGACTTCTTGCCAAAGGGATTGCTTACTAAAAAATTTAGGCGGCTTAAAAAAATGGCTAGGGATTTGGTTGTCTTGTCCAATGAGCTGTTTTAAATATTGACTCTCTTCCATACCAATACGTCGACTGAAACTGTCTGTAGGCAAACGCCAAAGATCACGTAGTTGATGTGCTCCTAAAGTAAGAATTCGTTTTAATGTTTTGTCTTTAAAAGGTAAATATTTTACAGATAATGATCCTAATACTGAACGCAATGCGGCAGGGGTTTCTATAAGAGTGCTCGGTGCATGTTGTGCGAGTAACACAGAAGCAGAGGGAGAAGGTGATAATGCCCAGGTGACTTCAGTGTTGAACTTGTTTATCAATTCGTCAATTAGAGTATTGAAATCTTCAAATAATTTTAAACTACCCCGTACTTCCAGTAGCAGGCTATGTGAATGCGCAAGACTCACCCAAGAAGAGAACTCAAGGGCAGATTCTGCATGCTGTTTTAATAGATCAGTCTCTGCTTGTGGATCACGCTGTGCATATTTTAACTGGGGACAATAGGTTTGCGCGGCCGTGAGGGGCATATTGGCTGCGATCCCTTGTACTTGGGCAGCGGCAGAAACTGCATATATGATCGGTGAGGCGCGTTCGGCCTCTACTACAGCATAAGGGACAGCACGTGGCGCTTGGATGGCGTCTAGGCTGAGCGTGGGAAAATACACAGCTAACCATAACCAAGCTGTCTCAGTTTGGGATCCGGCAGCGTGCTGCGCGGGCAATGAGATTGGGGGATCAGGTAGGGCGCGACGCATTTAGCCCTCGTGTTGGTATTTGATGTGGGGTAAAGGAGAGCTGCTCAAATCGGTAAGAGGAATTTGTAATGTTCTCTGCTCTAGTAAACCTTTGGCTTTCAGTAATGTCACCATGATGAGGTTGGGTGCCGCGTCTAATCGCATACGTAAAGCTGACGCCGTAGCTAAATGAGGGGTACTACTGAATAAGAATCCTAAATTACCACCCTTTGTAGCCGCCAACTGTAGCCGTCGTAGTTGAGTGTTAGAAAGCCTATTTGCCCAGCACAGTACACTGCCCACAGAATCATTGCCCAGTAACTGCTCCATGGCCCAGAGTCTTTGGGCTTGCGGTAGCTGCAGTAGGCGAATCAGCCTGAGATCTACCCCTTGTTGCAAAAGTGCGGGTGGGTAAGGCCGATAGGGAGGATCCAGCCAAAGTGACATTTTAGGTGCCAATTGTCTTAAAACAGGAAGCACTAATTGCAGCTCACCGATACCCCAGTTTGCCACCATCAGCTCGATTAGATTGCCTAGAGGCCAGCCACCTTGGGGTAGGAGGCGATCCAACAATGGCCAGCCGCTGGGGCAGATATGAGTCTGATGTGTGGTTTTAACGCCTTGCCAAATCAAAGGGTTAGATTGAAGCAAAGCGTTTAATTGTAGGGTGTTTTTTTGCATGGTGGAGAAATATGACCTAACTACTGTTTATATATACAGTATCTTTTCTGGAAATTTATTGCAAGCATGTTGCCGATTTTTCTGCCTGAATTTATCCCGCATCTAGTGCGGAAATGGGGTGGTCGGATAGCGGGTAAAGAAGCGGACTCTATGGATTAATCGCTATTACCGATATCTGGACGGAAATTGCCCATAAATGGGTGTCGACCAATTTAAGCTCGAGGCAGTGCGGACGATAATCCAATTAGTAGAATCATATTTCGGAATAGCGACAGTGACCGCCGATTCGCAAACCCCTATAGAGACAATTAATATTCTATTGGTCGAAGATAACCCGCATGATGCTCAATTAATTCAAGAGCATCTTCATAGTATGAATCAACACACTATAGAGATCGTACATTGCACGACTCTTGATAGTGCTCTGCAACAACTCAAGTCTGATCAGTATGATTGTGATCTTATCTTAACGGATCTCTCTCTAGCGGATAATCATGAACTAAAAATAGTTGCAAGAATTTTGGAAATCACCCGAGATGTGCCTGTCATTGTATTGACAAACACTGATGATCAAGAACTTGCCTTAAAAGCTATTAGATTAGGCGCACAAGATTTTGTATCAAAAAAAGTGTTGATCAGTTCGGAATCGGTTTTATTAAAAATCATGCGCTATACCTTAGAGCGGCATCAATATCAAAAATTGATAGAGCTCAATAGAAAACGTCATGCAAGACTATTGAATAATATTCCAATAGGAGTTTTTCGAGCAACTAAAGATGGAAGATTGCATTCAGTTAATTACGCATTAATGGAGTTATTAGATACAAGAAAAGAAAGTGATTTAATTGGAGTTTCATTGAATGATTTTCTTATAAATAAAAACTCTTGGAAAATTCTTTTATCGCAATTGAATTCTGTCGGCTTGGTTCGTAATCTAGAAGTTAAAATTAAGAGCTTAGATAAAGGTGAGGCCATAGGCTTGCTAAATGCAGTTGTTTCGATTGATGAAGAAACTGGTGAGCATTATATAGAAGGCACTATCAGCGATGTGACACTACTAAAGCATACGGAGAAAGAACGACTAAAAATGCAACAGGAGTTGCGTGTTGCGCAACGATTAGAAGCGGTAGGTACTTTAGCGAGCGGCATTGCTCATGAAATCAATACGCCTAGTCAATATATTATCGACAATTTAAATTTTTTAATTGAAACCACAAATTCTCTATTGAGGTACGTGAATCTAGTTGAACAGAATACTTTGCAAGAAAACAACAGTCTGAATAAAGAAGAAATACTATTAGCTCTGTTAAAGGCTCATCGAGAAAACGATATTAATTATATTAAGGAGGAGTTGCCGCTTGCCCTAAAAGAGTCTCTTGAAGGGATTCAACAAATACGGAAGATAGTCTTGGCGATGAAAGAATTTTCACACCCAGGTAACGGAGAAGACGAAGAGATAGATATTAATAAATCTGTAGAGCTCTCCTGCACCGTTTGTCGCAACGAATGGAAACATGTCGCCGAGATAGAAAAATGTCTTCAACCTAATTTGCCCTCTATTAAAGGTGCGACATCACATATTAATATGGTTATCACTAATTTGATTATAAATGCAGCACATGCGTTGGAAGAGAAGCAAAACACTTTAAATGAAAATGAACTTGGTCAACTTGGAATAATACGTATTCATACAGAGAAAAAAGGACAAAGTATTATTTTGACCATTCAAGATACTGGATGCGGAATGCCGAAAGAAGTAATAGATAATATATTTGTGCCTTTCTATACGACCAAGGAAGTTGGTCGAGGCACAGGTCAGGGATTACACATGGTGCACCGAGTTGTTGTGGAAACTCATGGTGGTTCAATCAATGTTCAATCTGAAGAGGGTGTTGGTTCCAAATTTATAGTTTCTTTGCCAATCAATCATGACATGAGTATGAGAAAGGTGGTGTAATGAAAATACTATTCGTCGATGATGAACAAAAAGTATTGGATGGCATTAAACGAACATTGAGAAATAAACGTCACGATTGGGAGATGACATTTGAATCTGATCCCAATATGGCGTTGAAAAATATCAGTCAGCAAGACTATGATTTTATTGTCACTGATCTCAGAATGCCTGGTTTAACTGGTAGTCAGTTGTTAAAAAAGGTGACAGAAATTAGCCCCCATTCCACACGAATAGTACTATCTGGAGATGCAGAATTAGACAGAGTAGTGCAAACGGTGGGTACCGCACACCAGTTTATTGCCAAACCGTGTGAATTAAATGCAATTCAGTTTGCAATCGAAAGAACTGCCAGAATCAAAAATTTACTCAAAAATGAAAATCTCGCTCGATTAGTGGGGGGAGTGAATGAACTACCTAGTTTACCTACAGTCTATAATGAGCTGGTCAGTGCACTATCTAGCGATAAAACCAGTGTGGAAGAAATTGGAGATATTATTTCACAAGACGTGGGGTTATCAACGAAGGTGTTAAAGACTGTCAATTCAGCCTTTTTTGGTCTATCAGAAAAAGTATCTAACCCAACGGATGCGACAGTCTATTTAGGGTTGGATGTGATTCGCGGTATCGTACTGGCGAACTCTACGTTAACACAATTAAAACCCAATACCGAGGCTGGATGGCATGAACAATTTGTGGAGGAAAATCTATTTATCAGTCAAATGACCAAGGCCGTCGCAAAACAGTTGGAAGGTAAAAGTACCGTGTTAGTAGAGGAAGCGTTTCAAGCCGGCTTGTTACATGATATTGGCCGCTTGCTGATAGCAACAAAATTGCCTGAGGAGTTTAAACAAATAGAGCAACTAGTAGAACAACAAAGCCTTTCACTGATTGAGGCAGAGCAGAAAATATTGCAAGTAGATCATGCTCTATTGGGCGCTTATTTGTTAACCCTATGGGGGTTTAATGATAGTGTGATTGAGGCGGTGTTGTATCACCATCAACCCGAACAATCTTTAATCGATAAAATATCGCCATTAAGTATTTTAATACTAACACTATTCGCATATGAGAAAGCGCTTGATCAAGATTCAATCCTTGATAGCGATCCTGAAAATGTTCTATTAAATAGTCATCATTGGAATCATCATATAGAAGATGTCTTGGAGCTAATCAATAAGAGAGTAGAAAAGAGGCAACAAAATGGATGAGAAGATATTAATGGTGGATGATAATGAAAATGCGTTAAAAGCGTTTCAACGATCCCTACGCAAAGACTTCACAATAGAGGTGGCGAAAAGTGCTGGGGAAGCGATGCAAAGAATAAAAACAGAAGGCCCGTATGCAGTCGTGGTCTCGGATATGAAAATGCCGGGTGCCAATGGGGTAGAATTACTTGCCTTGGTGAAATCAATGTCACCAAATACAGTGAGAATCATGTTGACAGGAGATGCAGAACAGCAAACTGCTGTAGACGCTATAGATAAGGGAGGTGCTATGGTTGTTTTGAAAAAGCCCTGTCCAGTGAGTAAACTAAAAAATTCAATATTGGAAGGCTTGCAAGTATATAGACACAATGTAATAAACGATACGGCAATTTAAATGATTAAATCAATATGTACAAGAATTTTAGGTTATATTTAAAAGATTGAAATACCACAAAAAAAGCGTTAATAGTTTAACTTGTTGAGTTAGATTTCTGCAATTGCCCTTTTAAATATCGCCTCTGAACCGTATAAGTTTATCGCAAAGATTTACTTAATGGTTTCTAGGAATTATTTTTATAGAATCAATAACGATTTTAGGAAAACATTCTCCTTCATACAAACCAAGTGTATTTATTCTCTGTAGTCCTAGTTCCAGATGAATTTGCTGACAATTATTATGACAGCATAGTTCCATAGCCAGGTAAAAAATTGTGCATTGTAATCTTTAGAACGCAGAGTGGAGAATATCACAAAATCTTCAGCATAAAGTTAGTCCGCTCATCCAAGGTTTTGGCCAGACGAACACCAGCCAGCGTGAGCACCTCTTTTTGCACATATCCGAAAGTAAGTAGATAATCTTGCAGCTGTTGATCTCGAATTTTAGCAAGTGAATCCGCAGAGGGGATATTCGGTCTCGCTCGGACCTTAGCAAATGATATGTCGCAATATTAGCATCAATTTATAGCAATTGTATGTCTATTAGAATTTGTCTTTTTGAATATTTAGGAAGTGACTATAGTGAGTGCTTGCACAGATTGTTTACTGCATTCATATGGTCAAATTCACCATATTTTAAAAAATGTACAGTCTGTTGAATTACAGCTGTATTGCCCATCATAAAGGGGTGTGTCGTTGGTAAAGAGACGAAACTACACATACCTGCCACCTTTGTGCTTTCTACTGACACCTTGCCATCATTTGGATGAGATAAAAGTGTGGATAGAAACAGATTGATAGACTGATTTCCAGCAATGACGCCCAATTTGAAATTGACCGGATCTAAGGTTGTTAAAAAGGAATCATTACCTGTACCGAGTTGTAAGCCAGCAGGGCCGTTAAGCAATACATAACCTCGAAAATTCCTTAACTTATCCACTAACTCGCTGCCTTGATTCGGTGGGCCAAGCATGACTACCCGATTGGGCATGATGGTTTGATGTTGATAATAGTAACGTACGAGTATACCGCCCAAAGAATGGGTGACATAATTAACCAATTTAGTATTCTGTTGTTGACACCGCTCTAATCCGGAATTAACTGCCATGGGTGCCAAAGTTTCGATGGCATATTTTCGGGAAGGATAGTTAACGTTGACAACATAATAGCCTTCGCGAGTTAAAATCCTTTCTATTCGATGCATTGAGTTCGCAGTTCTAGCTAAGCCGTGGAGTAAAATCACACACTCCATGGATTGGACGATTGTAGAAAATAGAAAGATGCTCAGTGCAAAGCCAAATTTATAATGCATAAGAAAAATATGTTGAATCTTGATAGATTGTATTCTGTGTTCTGACGGAGAAATACAATCAAAGGTACCGTAATTTCGGTATTAAGACCAACCTTAGAATGTAGTCAGGGACTAGAAGGAACGTACATACTGAAGTGTACAAGGTTAGAACTTCTTGAATCTAGCTTATAGTCAATAATAATTGACTGTTCTTATCAGTCATATAGTGTGATGACATCTGAGAACAATCTGGCGAGAAAGTTCTAATCGAACCTGGATAGATTAATGGGTCTAAGGATGGCGGTAGATTACAGTATCATGGTGCTCGCTAATGAACATGACCGTGAGCAATTTCTTCTTTCGTTGCTTCACGAATATGAGTAATCTCTACATCAAAATGTAATACGACTCCGGCAAGAGGATGGTTGGCATCAATTGTGACTTGATCGCCTTCTAATGCTTTGATCATGATTCTCTGAGTGGAGCCATCTTGAGCTTGAGCCTCGAATATCATCCCAACTTCCACTTGATCGATGCCCTGAAAGGCAGCTATATCTACGTTTTGAACCATTCTCGGATCTATCTCACCGTATCCCTCATTCGGCTGCACGACGACTTGCAACTTGTCTCCGACCACTTTACCCACAAGCGCCTTCTCTAATCCAGGAATAATATTTTGTGCCCCGTGAAGATAAGTTAGGGGATCTTGATCCTGAGAGCTATCGATCACCTGACCAGCTTCGTTAGTGAGGGTGTAATGGATACTGACAACCTGATTATCACCAATGAGTAATGACATGATATCCCCTAATCGCGAAATATGACGATATTTTATAGTGTTCGGTCGCTAATTGATATGGATAATGGGAAACTATCTGAAATATACCTCAGATAAACGATGATCTGCGATTAATCATCTTCAACAATAACCTATTGGCCACAAATGAATTTTCGCGAGTGGTTTTCTTTTTCTGCTCATTAACGATGAAAGATATTCAGCTTACAAACATAAATCGGGAAGTTGCACCGGGCCAGGGATATATACTGAGTTTCGATAGATCAATCTTTGTCCCCAGTAGATTTCTATATAATATGGATTCTCCATGATGGGTATGTTCGCCATGGTAAAATTACCATGACGATCGGTGAAAACCGGCGCGCTTCTTCCGAGTTCGGGATGAACTAACGATATTAATAATCCCGGCGCCGGAAGCCCATTTTGTGCTTGACTACAGAGATGCCCCTGAATAAAGGTACTAGGGGCCGTTTGCAATGAATATACTGATGATATCGGGTAGAGAAGGGCACATAATAGCAATGATGTTCGTATAGAAAGTTTCATCATTGCGCCACTCCAAAGCTGGGTGCTGAGTTTATGGGGGGCAAACCAGTCACAGACATAATGTTTTCATTCCGAGTCTCGATTGGCGAGATAACTTTGACAAGCTTAATGGGCTCTTCAAATTTGATGACTCTGTCTTTATTTCTACCTAAATTGTGGGGAATATGTTCCTCTTGGTAGCCGGGTGCAGTGATAGTTAAAGTGAGTGTTTCTATATCTGGAGTAAATTTTCCATCCACCACACCGTTAGTACCAGACTTGACTTTCCAGAATGAAGGGACCGCAGTGATGGTAGCCTGCTCTGAAACACCCTCCAGTGTACCGACAACATAAATCGGATCAGTGTTGGAGGGCCTAGAAAAATAGATAGCAATACTAGAAAAAATTAGACCAACTATAAAAAAAGCGATACCCGGTGCCTGGGTATTTAATCGAAAGTTCTGTTTCCATTCTATACTTAAAGCGGTACTAGAATCTGTATTCGATAAAACAATGGCTCCTTTCCATATCAGCAGCATGCCACCGATTACCATTGCAAAGCCGGCGATGGCGGCGAATAGAATAGATATCTCGTGTATATTCATCCTTGTCTCCTAACGCGATATCGTGATGCGTTTAGTCGTCATGACCAAATTCAAATAGATGTGTCTAAATATGCTTATTGTTCCATATTCTTTTTATAGATTATAGCTGATTATTAAATTACGCATTAAGAATGAGTGCCACTTTTAGAAAGAATAGCACGGCTTAAAAAATATCTGCGCTAAGTCAGATAGCCATTCTAAGGCACTTATTTATGACATAATTCTGATGAGTACCGATACTCTAAGTTAGTGTGTGCATGATAGGCCTGAGTTGGAATATGTATGCTTATGTTAGCAGGGAATATTATGCCAATATGCAAGACCAACTTAAATCACCCAATCCATAGAACTAGAATTTTTAACGCTTTTCATGTTCCAGTAACCATCGCTTTGTCTCGAGGCCTGCGGCAAAGCCACCTAAAGTTCCGTCACTGGAGATAATACGGTGACAAGGGATGATAATGGGTATGGGGTTTTTTCCATTCGCACTGCCCACTGCACGACATGCATTAGGATTGCCAATAGTCTCGGCGATATATTGGTAACTAACTGTTGTACCGAATTCGATTTGTTGTAACGCTCGCCAGACGCGTAATTGGAATTGCGTACCAACTGGGGCTAAACATAAATTAAATGTATCTAGTTTGTGATCAAAGTAGGCGGTGATCTGTTCAATAGCTTGATTTAAGTGTTGATTCAACTTAGAAGTACGAAAAATATTTGAGCCCGAATAGTCAGGCCACCTGATCGCCGTGATGCCTTCTTCTATTGCTTCTATAGTTAAATGTCCAATGGGTGTCTCCAAATGACAAAAGTAGGGTGCAGGATCCATCTTGGCGGTCATTGTGCGATCTCTGATTGGGCTTGACTAAGCTGTTGCCACAAACTGATAGTGGCATAACTACCCCAGGGACTGAGGTTGGTTTTATATTGTTGCAGATTGAGATTAGACGCAGTTGATAATCTCTGCAAAGCATGTCTCACACCGAGATCCCCATCTAAAAAAATGTTTGGGTGTCCGCTGCGCATTGCCGCGTAGGCAACTGTCCAAGGACCGATCCCAGGAATTGACAACCAGTCCTGGAGAGCCGTACTGAATTCGTCTATATCATCACTAGGGCTTGGGTTGTGACTTAAATAGTGCGCTGCCAATAACTGCAATGATCGACGACGCTTGTTTGTGATGGATAAGAAACTTAAATCGGCATTTATCATCGTTTTTGGATCTGGAAAGTGGCGGTCTATTGCTGCAAGCTCAGACGTCATCAAACTGGGTGACACTGGTCGTCCAAGTTTAGCCACGAGTCGATTCACTTGTTTACCTGCCGCTTTAACGGATATCTGTTGGCCAATAATGGCGCGCACACCTGCCTCAAAGGGTGACCAAATTCCTGGGATCCTGACACCTGTACTCGGCAATTCTGTTATGGGTAGATGTCGACTCAGATGTTGATGAATGACATGGGGATCCGCATCTAGATCTAACAACTGGCGAATACGTCGTACTGCCGCAATGGTTTGCGCATAATCGGTGAGCACCAGTGCGATGCGAAATCCGTGCTGTTCCGGGATATGCATAGCTCTAAAAATGCCTTCACATCCTGGGAGAGTGAAACTACGGCCGTAGCTCTGATGATCTATGATTTCTATGCCATCTATTTGCCGCTCTAGATAAAAGTCTCGTAGTGTGGGCCAATCATAAGGTGGGCGATAGCTGAGAAATAGTCTTAAAATTCGACTGTCATCCTTCGGTTTTTCCGCGGTACGTCTGATTGTTTTGGCGTTTATTCCCAACCAGTGCATGAATACTCGGTTAAAAGATCTTGTACTATTAAATCCCACCATCTCTGCAATGGTAGCAATAGAGAGGGAGGTTTGTTGTAACAGTTGTTTGGCAAATAAAGTGCGACGAAAGTGCGCATATTTCAATGGTGAGATCCCCAAATGCTGTTGAAATAGTTTACGCAAATAGCGATCTGTGACACCAAGGCGTGTGGCGAAATCCACTAAGGATCCTGCTCTCCATTGCCCATCATCGATAAGTTTGATGGCGCGAATAAAAGTCGTTTCACTGCCACGCCAGGCAGGCGAACCGGGAGCTGATTCGGGTCGACAACGTAAACAAGGGCGCAGATCCGCCTGGAGGGCGCTCAACGCTGTGCCATAGTAGTGAACATTTTCTTCTCGGGGAGAGGGGGCCGGACAGATAGGGCGGCAAAATATTCCGGTGGAATGCACGCCCACGAAAAATAGACCGTCGAAACGAGGATCCCGTGCGAGTCTCGCTTGGCGACAGACTTCTTGATCCAAATGGAGTGGCGTATTGGTATCCATGTGGACTAGTGTACCTGGCAAGAAGGGCGGGATGAGACAAATTCGGAACTGATATGATTTTATAGTCAGTTCAACCGTTCATTGCACGTGCAATGAACGGTTGAACTGACTATAAAATCATATCAGTTCCGAATTTGTCTCATCCCGCCCTTCTTGCCAGGTACACTAGTCCACATGGATACCAATAC
>DJFZ01000028.1:0-2103 GCA_002432655.1 Thiotrichaceae bacterium UBA5859
GTATAACACTCAGGTTAATTAATAACCAATTTAATTGACTAGGCATCAATGTAGCTTAAAACAGTCATTAATACAACGGGTTAAACAAAGAGTAAATGGTAACGCAAATGTGACTCTGAGATATTGAATGCGCGAAATACGGCATAAGGTTCCATTAGTCTTGAACACTGAGTCAAAAATGCATAAGCTGGATAAAAACACAGTTATAATGGTTAATAAATGAACAAAACAGATCCGGGGCAGATCCCCTTATTACAACAGGTGAGGAACGAGATCCGTCGACGGCACTACAGCAAGAGGACAGAGCAGACCTATGTGGGTTGGATAAAAAGATACATCTATTTTCACGGTAAGCGTCATCCTAAAGATTTGGGTCGAGATGAGGTGGCTGCTTATTTGACTTACCTGGCGGTTGAACGAGAGGTATCGGCCTCGACGCAAAATCAAGCACTGAATGCATTGATCTTTTTATACCGGGAGATCTTAGATCAGCCATTGGAACTGCAACAATGGGTGGCTGCTAAAAAACCACCTAAATTACCCACAGTGTTGACGCATACAGAGGTGGCAGATCTATTACGTCAGCTAGAAGGTAAGAATTGGTTAATGGCGGCGCTTATGTATGGATCGGGACTACGCTTGATGGAAACGGTTCGATTAAGGGTAAAAGACGTGGATTTTGACCATCAGGCGATTTTGGTGCGCAATGGAAAAGGGGGTAAAGATCGCATAGTGACCTTGCCAGCCTGTTTAATGAAACCATTGATACAGCAGATGACGGCAAGTCGATTGTATTATGAAAAAGATATCGCCGATGGCTACGGTGCCGTCTACATGCCGGTTGCGCTAAGTCGAAAATATCCCGGCGCAGCTAGAAGTTGGCACTGGCAGTATGTTTTTGCTGCCTCCAAGCGAGCGTTAGATCCGCGCACAAATATGATCCGCCGTCATCATATTTTCGAGACCACTATCCAGCGCGCGGTACGTGTTGCGGCTCGATTGGCGAAAATTGACAAATGCGTCAGTTGTCATACCTTGAGGCACTCATTTGCCACCCATTTATTGGAACGGGGCGCGGATATACGCACCGTGCAAGAACAATTGGGGCATCAGGATATTCGTACCACCCAAATATATACCCATGTGTTGAATCGGGGCGGTAGGGCCGTGCAAAGTCCGCTGGATTCGTTATTTGGCGATGATGGGCAGGCACACACGATCCCCCTCCATACTCAGTTGAACACATCAATAAAAAGTCAACATATTGGCACTTAAGCCCCGGGCTGTTTTTCGGTAGACTGCCCGATCACCCTTGGCCTAGGCCGGAAGAATAAAGAAGCAAACACTAATATAAACAGGGTGTCTCCGATCTTGTTCAGTCCGCCGCGCGGTACAGTTTGAGTGAGGAGCATACCCAATTGGAGTAGCAGATATGGGACCATTAGCAGGAATAAAAATCATTGAAATCGCTGGCATCGGGCCAGGCCCGTTTTGCGGCATGATGTTGTCGGACATGGGCGCCGAGGTGATCCGCGTGGAGCGCGCCAGTGGCGGCATGACTGGCAGTATGCCCAAGGATGTGATGGGCCGCGGACGTAAATCTATTGCCGTGAACTTGAAGGATCCCGAAGGCGTAGAGGTAGTGCTGCGCTTGATAGAGCAGGCAGATGCAGTATTTGAAGGTTTTCGCCCGGGTGTGATGGAGCGTCTCGGTTTGGGGCCGGATGTGTGTCTCGCACGCAATGCAAAAATTGTTTACGGCCGCATGACCGGGTGGGGGCAAGAGGGGCCGATGGCCAACGCCGCCGGACATGATATTAACTATATTTCTTTATCCGGTGCCTTGCATGGCATTGGCCGCAAGGGAGAAAAGCCGGTGCCACCGCTAAATCTGGTGGGTGACTTCGGCGGTGGCGGCATGTACCTCGCCTTTGGCATGGTGTGCGCCCTGCTGGAGGCGCAGCGCTCCGGCCAAGGTCAGGTGGTGGATGCGGCAATGGTGGATGGCTCCGCCTCTTTGATGTCTATGTTTTTCACTTTTAAAAATATGGGCATGTTCAATGAAGAGCGCGGTACCAATATGTTGGATGGCGCTACTCACTT
>DJFZ01000028.1:2367-9380 GCA_002432655.1 Thiotrichaceae bacterium UBA5859
CCTCAGTTCTATGCAGAGCTGATGCAAAAAGCCGAGCTAGATGCCAAAGAGTTTGGCGCACAGATGAATCCGCAAAAATGGCCAGAGTTAAAAGACAAACTGACCGCAGTGTTTAAGACTAAAACCCGTGATGAGTGGTGTGCCATTATGGAGGGCAGTGATGTCTGTTTTGCACCGGTGTTGTCTATCAATGAGGCACCAGATCATGCCCATAATAAGGCTCGAGGCACTTTCGTAGAGTTGGACGGGGTGGTGCAGCCAGCTCCAGCGCCCAGATTTAGCCGTACCAAAGCGGAGATCCAGGGACCGGCACGGGTGTCTGGTCAGGATACTTACGAAGTGTTGAAAACTTTTGGCTATAGTGACGGAGAAATCGAAGACTTGAAGGC
This sequence comes from Thiotrichaceae bacterium UBA5859, assembly GCA_002432655.1. GTDB lineage: Bacteria > Pseudomonadota > Gammaproteobacteria > UBA5859 > UBA5859 > UBA5859. The sequence goes on from DJFZ01000028.1 coordinate 2,757, forward strand.
GAAAAACGCGATTCGTGCTTGAGTATTAGTCAGTTCAGGTAACAAAAAGCCGGGCAATCTGAAAAGACTGCCCGGCTTTTTGCGTGTCGGGGGGTAGAGGGGAAATAAAAATCTATACCGCAGCTTTACCAGTCTCTTGATACAGCTTTTTCCATTGATTGATGACATCCCGGTTATCGAGATCCCAAGGATGAAAATCTTTTCGGTAATAGGCCATATAGTCGTGCCGCAACTGCACCAGAGCAGGTTTGACTGCTTCTAATAGTGCTTTATTCTCATCCATCTTTTTCGCGTCGCTGGACAGTTTGTCTCGCCTCAATGAGATCAACTGCAAGACCACAATAGAGGGTATAAAGGTGATGGTCATCACCACCAATGGCAAGATGCGTAACCAGTAGTTACCGCTCACCGCTTGGAATACGTCGAAGGCGACGGCCTTGTGCTCCGATTCTTCAACCGCATGCCAATACCACAGCTCTTTATATTTGGGTTCGACATCCTGCATTAAAATAGGATTTTGTAGCAACACATTCGCGCCGATGGCAGTGATATGCTCTAAGGCTACCGTAACAGCGAGCTGTAATTTCTTTGGGCCAAATTTATGTAGACCTGCCAGTAAGCGGTGAACCAACTTTTCCATGCGCTGCAAGTCTTTGTATCCTTGCTTATAGACATCTTTGTTAAAGACATCATGCTGCTGGGAGTGGGTGATCTCCTGGGCGATAAAGCCATTGATCTCTTCACGCAATTTGGGATCGGTTATCTGATTTTGAAAATTCTGCACCGACTTAATAAAGAAGATTTCTCCTTGCGGAAAAAACATAGATGCCGCGTTGAGCCCATGGGTGAGGATAGGATTATCGCCATGCCAATAACGAGGTTTGTTTTCAATGCCTTCAAATTCTATGTGGCGTACATCGATTTTGATATCGTCTGGAGTACGGCTGATGTTGAGGTCATTCATTTAAATTCTCCTGCCTGTTAATTGTAATGGCACAAACAGAGTGTGAAATAGGCAAGTGTTAAAGCATATCCTGAACTTATAATAGTTTGGTAGCAAATTAAAGAAATTTATACAAGAATGACAATGATGATGAACGAGCGTTCTAGGTTTAGAGGGGATTATTTTTGATCAACTGTTAAATATCCGCTAACGTCAGTGCATTCCGAAGAATCATGGATTCGTTTCGTCTTCACTAGGAAAGGAGAAAATTAATAGGTTGATCCGGCGTGAACACTGAATAAATAAGATCAAGTAAACTAAATTAGTAAGACACAAAAGAGAGGATATAACATGAGTGCAACTTTAACTGCTTTAGCTATTTATGGCTTCTGGACATTATTGCTGCTGTTAATTGTGGTGGTCGCTCGTGGTGCAGACAATATGATTAACGGCACCGCATTGAATGCTTTCGATCCGCAAGGGGAGGGTATGTTTCCCTTTGGTCAACGGGTGACTCGCGCACACCTAAATTGTGTGGAAAATCTTCCGCCCTTTATCGCCATAGTAGCAGTAGCTTATATGACCGATCAGTTGGCCGTCACCGATGGACTCGCTTATGTGGTGTTGGGTGCACGTATTATTCAATCTAGCGTGCATATGCTCTCAACCGCCCAGCCCGTGGTGATGATACGTGGCACCATGTTGGCGGTGCAGATTGTGATTCTTATGTATTGGGCGTATCAATTGCTCTCTTAATATAAAGATGCACTAAATGCTTGGGCGCTACTATTTACCGTCACCGGAGAGATGCCAGCCAGTGATGGGCGTGACGCTCGATTTTGAGTCAAATTTCAACGTGGCGCCTGGAGAGCAGGCGCCCATTCTTATTCAGAGTAGTCCGGATGAAATCGAACTGGTACAGGCGCATTGGGGTTTGATTCCTCACTGGAGTGAAGACAGATCTTTTGCATTGAAGATGATCAATGCCAGAGCTGAGACTGTTAGCCAGAAACCAGCCTACAAAGAAGCATTTCGTCACCGTCGATGTTTAGTGATTGCTGGCGGCTTTTATACTTGGGTAGGCGAGACGGAACATAAACAGCCTTATGTGATCGGTCTGCAGAAGGATCTGCCCATGATTATGGCGGGGATTTGGGAGATCTGGCAGCAGGAGCAAGAAGAGATTGTCAGTTTTACCATCATCACCAGCCAAGCAGTGCCTAAGTTGGTGCGTTATTGCCAACGTATGCCAGTGATTTTACCTGCGAGCAGACATGAGGAGTGGTTAAGTCAGGATACCAGTATGGCCCGTCTCAATTTTATGCTGTTGCCCTATGGCCATGAGGAGCAACTAAAAATCTATCCGGTGAGCACCTATGTGAATAATCCGCAGCATCGGGATGGGCGGTGCATCGAACCATTAGATCGGGATGAGAAGACTCATTAGCTCAGATAGAGTACGCGTTTGCACCGATCGATAGCGTACTGTATTAAACTGGATAGATAGGATTAATACGCTCAGCAAACAGCTCTTTTTTCGTTTGGTACAACTCGTAGCGTTGAATTAGTTCATCCCGCAGAGCGTCAAAATCCACAATGCCGTCGATGATCATCTCGGATGCCAAGCGATAGAGATCGATATCCTGTCGGTACTCTTCTCGCTTTTGTTCTATGAAGGTGGTCTTCTCCTCTGCTGACAAAGTCTCGATATGATTGGCGTAGACGGCATTCACGGCTGCTTCTGGGCCCATCACCGCAATTTGCGCACTGGGCAAAGCCAAGGTGATGTCGGTGCCAAACGCCGGGCCGCACATAGCATATAAGCCGGCACCATAACATTTACGCACAATCACAGAGATTTTAGGCACCGTGGCTTGGGCGACGGCAGCCACAAACTTGGCGCCGTGACGAATAATGCCGCTGCGCTCCACTTGGGAGCCGATCATAAATCCGGGCACGTCAGATAAAAACAGCAGTGGCAATCCATAAGCATTGCAGAGCTGAATAAATCGTGCGGCCTTGTCGGAAGAGTCTGCGAACAGCGTCCCGGCTTTGACTTTCGGTTGGTTGGCAATCAAGCCAATTTGTTTGCCATTGAGGCGCGCAAAGCCGACGATTAATTCCTTGGCAAACTCGGCCTTCACTTCTAAAAAGCTATCAGCATCCACCAAGGCATCGATGAGCTTTTTCATATCAAAGGCACGATTGGTATTCTCTGGAATGATCTCTTTTAGGGATTGCGCCAAGGCTGGCGGCTTTGCAGCGGAGGCAGTGATCGCGCTTTGGTAATTTTGCGGTAGATAGTCGAGACAGCTTTTTGCCAGTTGGATCGCTTCTGCTTCGTCTTTCGCTAGAAAATCCCCCAATCCGGAAACAGAACAGTGCATGCGCGCGCCGCCCATCTCTTCTAAGGTAACTTTTTCGCCAATGACCATCTCTGCCATACGTGGCGAACCCAAATAGGCGCTGGCGTTACCTTCCACCATAATCACCAAATCGCAAAAGGCAGGCATATAAGCCGCGCCTGCTGGTGAAGGACCAAACAAAATGGCGATTTGCGGCGCCACCCCCGAATACTTAATTTGATTGTAGAAGATGCGGCCCGCATGTCTGCGACCGGGGAACACGTCGATCTGATCGGTGATACGCGCGCCAGCAGAATCCACTAAATAGAGTAGTGGGATCTTCAACGACATGGCCGTTTCTTGTATGCGTAAAAACTTCTCTACCGTTTTCGCACCCCAGGAGCCAGCCTTCACCGAGGCATCGCCGGCGGCGAATGCCACCACGCGGCCGTCGATTTTGCCCATACCAGTGATCAAGGCATCTGCGGGCAGCTCCGGTTGATTGGCTTCTGCAAACAGATAGTCTTCAGTGATACTGTCTTCATCAAATAGGCGTGCCAAACGTTCTCGCACAAAGAGTTTGTTCTGTTTCTTGAGTTGCTCGTGGTATTTCTGTTTACCACCCTGTTTAATACGGCTGATTTCTTGTTGTAACTGTTTAGATAAATCGTCCATAGATAATTATTTCAAATAGCTGTGCATGATTAGTGTGTTGTATTGGCCCTGTTGAAAATCACCATCATTTAATATCTTTTGCAACAGTGGAATATTCTGCTTGATGCCGCTGAGCGTTGTTTCACCTAAGGCTTGCTGCATGCGTTGCAGCGCCTCGCTGCGGTGTTCGCCATAAACTGAAATTTTTGCTAACAAGGCATCATAGTAGGGCGTGATCGCCATTGCCTCCGCGAGGGCGTGATCGATCCTGAGCCACTCATGTTGAGGGAATTGAACCTGCTCTATAGTGCCAGGGCAGGGTCTTAAAGTGTCAGGATCTTCAGCATAGACACGGCACTCCAATGCGTGGCCGTGGGGTGGTTTGCTGGCGGGCAATGGATCGCCAGCGGCAATTTGCAACTGCATTTTTACCAGATCGCTAGAGGTTATCCATTCCGTAATCGCATGCTCCACTTGAATGCGGGTATTCATTTCTAAAAAATAGAACTGCTTTTCTTCATCCACTAAAAATTCCACCGTGCCGGCATTCACATAACCGACGGCTTTAGCCAAACGCAATGCCGCATCACACATCTGTTGGCGTAAGAACTCATCGACTAGAGGCGAAGGTGCTTCTTCGATTAACTTTTGGTGTCGCCGCTGTACGCTGCATTCCCGCTCTCCATAGGTGGCCATGTGACCCTGGCCATCTGCCATCAGTTGGATCTCGATGTGACGGGCGTGGTGGATGATTTTTTCCAGATAGAGCGTACCTTGACCAAATAGATTTTCAGCGCGCTTTGAAAGAGAATCATAATGAGCTTTTAGCTCCTGCTCATTGTGAATCAATTGCATGCCGATACCACCGCCACCGGCGGCGGCTTTTAACATCAATGGATAACCGATCTCATTGGCGCGATGCACCGCCTGCTGTGTGTCTACTAAAGCCAGGCTGCCGGGGATCACGGGTACATTTGCTTGTTCAGCCAGTTGGCGCGCAGCCAATTTATCGCCCATCTGTTCGATGACGTCGGGGGAGGGGCCTACCCACTTGATTTGATGTGCTACTAAGCTGCGAGCGAATTGATGATTTTCAGACAAAAAGCCGTAACCGGGATGCACATAATCCGCTTTTAATTTCAGTGCGGCTTGTAATAGCGCATCGCTATTCGCATAGCTCTGTTGCGCACGGGGTGGGCCAATGCAGATGGCTTCATCTGCAGTTATAACATGAGGTGCTTTTTCATCTGCTTCTGAATAGACAGCCAGTGTGGTCCAGCCGAGAGATTTCGCCGCACGCATCACCCGTAAGGCGATCTCCGATCGGTTGGCAATTAACAAACGACTCATTGTTTTAGCCTGGGTAGATCATTGGGCACTTCAATGTGCATACGTAATAACATGGAGCCAAAACTTTTACCGAGATTGTCACTGCGTAGAGAACGTGAAGCCCCACCTTGCAGGGCGCCATGTAACACGATCTTAAGTGCCCACAGGTTAGGCAGGCACCAGCGCTCCACTTTGCCGGTAATAATAGGATCAAAATGTTTCGCTATGGCCTTGGTAGTGATCTTGTCTACTAGATGTTGATAGGTGACTTCATCATAAGCGAACAGTCCCAGATCGATCAGATCTCCTTTGTCGCCGCTGCGCGCATGGGCAATTTTAGCTAAGGGTACGGTCACTTTAGCTGCACACATAATTCACCTCGATGTTTGGCGTCACCAGTGATTTGTCAATCAAGGTTGGCCAAATACCTAACAACTGACGCACCGGCGTCATGCCACCGAAACCGCCGACAAATGGCGGGCCCGATAATACCAGTGGTGGGAACAGTCGACCAAATGCGTTTGCGCTGTTTTTATCTTGAGTGCGCAGGCTCATCTTCAAATAGACTTCATTGGCGTCATCGACTTTGCTGTAGTCAGACAAGGGCCCGTGCAGTGAATCCACACCGACAAACTCAGTGTGTATTTCGTCGATGTTAAAGGCACGATCTTTTAGTTGTGTACGAATGATCTCTTCTGCCTGTTTCGCTTTGGCATAGGCATCGGGCCAAGCGTAGCCCATCGATCCCTGCGCCATAAAGCCATCTTCATAACCAGCTACTACTTTAAATTGTCTCGGTGCGGGATGACCTTTGGTATGTTTAATTTCAACTCGGTTGGGTGCGATCTCTTCAACGCGCGTGGTACTTAAATCTAATATGGCATCAGGGAGGACATAACGGTGAGGATCTTGTATTTCGTACAGCAACTGTTGGCGTACTGTGTCGAAACTCACTTCACCACCGGTGCTTGGTGCTTTAGTGATGATGGCTTGGCCATTCTTATGTACTTCTGCAATGGGGTAACCAATATGGGCAAGATCTGCAATGCGCTGCCAATCACCACCAAAGTTGCCCCCGCTACCCTGGCCGGAGCATTCTAGCAGGTGGCCCACTAGTAATCCCTGTGCCAGACGATCCCAATCCTGCCATTCCCATTTGAATTCATAAATAAGGGGTGCGAGAAACAGCGCTGCATCGGCGACCCGTCCGGTGATAACAATGTCCGCACCTTGCGCCAATGCAGTCACCATCGGCTGTGCACCTAAATAAGCGTTTGCAAACACCAATCGTGAGCGCACACTCTCTATCGGCGTTTCGGTCACCATATGGTTCAGCACCGCGCCGGCCTGTTC
>DJFZ01000028.1:9679-10253 GCA_002432655.1 Thiotrichaceae bacterium UBA5859
TCTTGAAGCAAAGCAATCACTGCTTGCCCTGCGCCTTGGGGATTTAAGCCCCCTGCATTGAGTAAAAATTTAATACCACGCTGATGCGCCAATGGATAGAGATCGCGCAATAAGGGAATAAGATCTTTGCAGTAGCCGAGCTTCGGATCCCGCATGCGATCTTTTTGTAAAATAGCTAAGGTGAGCTCTGCGAGATGGTCTGAGCCAATGTATTGCACCTCACCTTTTTCAATGGTGTCGCGAATAGGCATCCAACTATCGCCATAGAAACCTAATCCGGCACCGATGCGTACTGATTCGCTCATAGGATCAATCTGTGGATTCCACGATGATAAGCGTCACACCTTCGTCAACAAATTGCTCCGGCTCACTGAGGATCTCTCTTACTGTGCCCGCGCAAGGAGACTCAATAGGCACTTCCATTTTCATCGACTCCAAAATGATGACTTCCTGCCCAGTGGTCACGGAATCGCCCACTTTGACTAACAGCTTCCAGACAGTGCCGCTCATTTCTGCTTTGATTTCGTGTCGCATCCATACTCCTTTATTTTCCTCGCCACACAGGTGGGCGCTT
>DJFZ01000028.1:10427-79072 GCA_002432655.1 Thiotrichaceae bacterium UBA5859
ACGCGCTGCCGCAAAGGCCTGCATGCCGATCTGAATCGCAGTGGGGCTTTTCTCGGCAATGGACTTGGCTTGCTGTTTTGCCGTCTGCAACACAGTTTCTAGTGGTACCTGTTGATGCACCAACCCCATCTTTGCCGCTTCGTCGGTGGTAAACAAGCGGCCGGTGAGTGACAACTCTAGCGCCTGCCTAAACCCAAGCATATGTATCAAATGGGGGGTGATCACAAAGGGAAACAGACCTAAATGGATTTCCGTGGCGCCAAACTTGGTTTCCGGCGCCGCAAGCACAATGTGACAAGCGGCAGCTAAACCAAATCCGCCTCCTAGAGCATGACCATGCACGGCGCCCACCATAGGTTTACCCATCTGAAAAGCGGTCTCAAACAGATCCCGCTGCACTTTGCCCTTGGCTTCTATCTCTACAGTGGACAGCTCACTCATCTGGGCGAACTCTTCAATGTCGCCACCAGCACAGAAACTTTTGCCGGCACCACTCAGTAAGATCACGCGCACAGTTTCATCCTGGTTCGCTTGCATGAGGCATTGATTTAACTGCAAGGCGAGCTTTTCATTAAAAGCATTACGTTTTTCCGGGCGGTTGAGGGTGATCTCAGCGACATGATCATTGACTTGATATAATACTTCCATCTGTATTAAATACCTTCCTGTTCGGCAATCAATGCTTCAGCGATCTGTCGCTGAACTTGTTGCGAGCCACCGATCAACAAACGAATAAATTTGGCATCCCGCCACAACTGTTCTACCGGAAAGTCTCGAATATAGCCATAGCCCCCGAAAATCTGCACGGTCTGTTCCGCTACCGGCTCCACCGCGCTGGCAGCTTGATGAAACACAGTCAGCGCTTCGGTGAGAGTGAATTCACTGTCAGTTAAGCTCGCCGTTTGGTACAGCAAAAGACGGGAGAGTTCTGTTTCTGCGTAGATGTCTGCCAGTTTAGCTTGGATCAATTGGAAGTTAGCAATGGGCTGGCCAAATTGTTCCCGTTGCTGCGCATAGTTTAAGGCGTGGTGTAAACAACTTTTCATGATACCTAAGGCCACGGCAGACAGAGCAAGCGCCTCTAAGCTATGCCATCTTTCCAGCAGTAGATGACTCTGTTGATTCACAACATTCTCTTGCTGAAAGACATAGTCAGTCAAATTTAAATGACGCCAATGTAGATTTTGCATACCGGCTAATTGATGCGCTGGTTGCAATTCCACTGCCGGGTGGCCAATTTCTGCAAGCAGTAACGCATGATGTTCCTCATTAGCTAAAGGTAATACCAGAGTTTTCGCCTGTTCTGAATGGAGGATTTGATGGCATTGACCGCTCACATCAAACAATTGTGAATCACTTTTTAAATCAACAGGCAGATGCAAACATTCCATGGATTGTAGCAATGGTAGCGCGAATAACATCTGGCCTTCCGTTAGCGCGGGTAATATCTGTTGTTTTTGTGGGTCGGTTCCATAACGGTGAAACAGATCTGCCAACACCACAGTATGCATGGCTGTGTAGAGCGCGATGCTGGGATTGACTTGGGCGATACTTTCTATGCTCAGTAAAGTGGCCAGCAGATCCGCACCCACGCCTCCATAGGATTCAGAAACTGGGAGGGCAAACAGCCCTTGTTCGCTTAACAGATTGTGACAGTGATCGAAATCATCTTGTACTGAAAGATTATCAACTGCCCACTTATAGGTGTTTTCCTGAATGAGCAACTGTTCGGTAGAGAGTTCGGTATTCATTATCTTTGACCCAATAATTCACGGGCGATGAGCAGGCGACGAATTTCACTGGTACCGGCGCCAATCACCATCAACTTCGCATCCCGCCACAGGCGTTGTGCCACATTTTCGCTGCGAAAGCCCATCAGCTGCACGAGATCCAGAGTCTGCTCTGCGGCACGCAGCGCTTTTTCAGAGCTGGTCAAAATCGCCAAAGCGGCTTCTTTGCTGATTCGATGCTGTTGTTGGGCGAGAGAGAGTGCACGGTAGGTAGCGAGACGGGTGCTGCGTTGCCAACGATAGATATCGGCTATTAAGCTATCATATTGCTGGGGTTTCGTGCTCTGTTTATGCCTTAACGCCGCATAGTCGATACAGATTTCCAAGCAGTGACGCATCACTGCGAGGTTGATGGTGCTTAAGAAGGCGCGTTCTATGTCGAGCCCGCTCATCACCACTTTATAACCCTGGTTGAGTTTACCCAATAGGTTTTGGCGCGGCACAAACACATTGTCAAACCGTAGCTCTCCAGTGGGGGAGCCACGCATGCCCACTTTATCTAGTCGGCGCGATACGCTGAATCCCTCGGCGGGCAGTTCTAGTAGAAAAGCGCTAATGCCCCGTTTACCCGCGGCAGTGTCAGTCTTGGCATAAAAAATCAACAGATCTGCGACGGGCGAATTGGTAATAAACATTTTGTTACCATTAATAATAAACCCATCATCTCGTTGCTGAGCCACACACTGCATGCCCATGGCATCAGAGCCGATATTGGGTTCGGTAATCGCCAATGCACCGATCCACTCACCACTGGCGAGCTTGGGCAGATAGGCTTTTTTCTGTGCCTCGGTGCCATTTCTCAGCAAGTTGTGAGCACACAAATTAAGATGAGCGCCGTAGGAGAGGGAGAAAGCCGGGCTCACATAAGCAAGGGCCTCACCTATTAGGGCGGCAGAGATAACATCACTGCCTTGACCCCCAAATTCCTCAGGTAGGCCGGCGCCCAAGAGGTGGGCAGCGCCCAATTTTTGCCAAATATCCTGTGGAAAACTATCTGCGATATCCATTTCCAAAGCCAGGGGTGACAAGTATTGCAGGGCGAATTTCTCTGCTGCTTGCTGTGCCGCCAAATGCATGTTATCCAGAGCAAAGTCCATTTAATTCTCGCTGTGAGGCCATCTGTGCCTAATCTCTAAGCAATCCGTGTTCCTAAGTGACTCTATGTATTAAAATTTCAGGGGTTAGTTGAAGCCATTCTCTGCCGATAGAGTAAACAATGAGGCTCCCCAATATTAGGACAAAATCGTGAGCTCGAAAACGCAAATTCGGCAAATTCAGTTTACTCAAGCGCTAATAGATGCGGCGCGGTACGCCACCGATGATTTTAATCTTTTTCATGATTCTGATCGCTGGCATCGAATCTACGGGAATCGTTTCGGTGGTCCGATTGTACTGGGTTTCCAACTCAATCAGTTTGTGGAGGGGGTATTCAATCAGGCGCGCACTAAAGGCGAAGATCTGGAGCGGATCCGCGAACATCATCTTGGATTCAGTAACTATATTGTCAATTTTATCGGTGCGGCGAAAGTAGATGCGCCTGTGGAACTCGTGATTAAACCCGGACGTTTCGATGCTGGTACCCTTTCCTTGTCTAATCGCTTTTTAGTCAAGAGCGACGACAAACTAGTTATCAGAGGGGTGAAGCGAGAGACTCAGATCCCTTTAGTGTTAATGGATCCGGAGATCCCCTCCGTGGAAAAATTGAATAGTTTCGAAGATCGCAGTTTTATAGATGAATTGGGCACCTTTTACAAATATAAGTACATGAACATCAGTAATGCCAAAACCTTTTTACTTGGTTCTGGAGTGGATCAGCTAGACTATTTTGATGAGTTAACCGATACCGTAATATTTCCTCAGATCTTTCCCACTGCGTACCTTTCCTGTGCACTGTTAGAACGTTATAAAAAAATGGGGCACGATTTTGAAAAAGCTCCGATGGTATACACCTCACACCAGATCTGTGTGGATCGTGTGCTGTCTCGGCAGGTTAAAAGTAACGATAAATTACACATTCTAATTAGCCCACCGACACCTCTTGTAAAAAATAGCGGGTTGGGTAGCTTACCTATCTCACAGTTGTTATTTGAGGGGCTAGGGTTGCTAGCTGATGGCAAGATACTGTTTCGGGCTGAAATTGGGCTGGCCACCTTAGAAAATATCCAACAACCGATGTTAGCACACAATAGTTGAATCAGTTGGGTGCCAAAAACACCTGCAGGATTCAATCTCCATCCGCCAATTGTAGTCCTTGGCGTATTCATCCTTCATGTTCCCGCTCAGCATATCTTAGTTTTCGCTTGACTCTATAGTAGACTACAGGGTTATAAAATCATCACGGTGTCCTGGGCGATGCCTAAATGGATGGAGAGGCGGTATGTCTGAGCGTACTATCGGTCAATTAGCGGCCGTATCAAATGTGAGTGTGGAAACGATTCGGTACTATGAACACCAAGGTTTATTGCCTGCGCCCAAACGCCGACGTTCAGGGTATCGAATTTATAGTGATGATTTTTTAACTCGATTAGGATTTATTCGTCGTGCTAAAGAGTTAGGATTCGGCCTCAAAGAGATCCGCGATCTACTCACATTGGCGGATGACCCACAGAGTGATAAGAAAGCCGTTAAATCAATTTGTGAACACCATCTGGCTGAATTAGAACAGAGAATAGAAGATTTAAATCATATGCGGCAAGCTTTATTTAAGCTAGCTAAACAGTGTGACGGACGGGGATCTGTACGCTACTGCCCGATTATCGAATCACTAAATAGGTAAAAGAGAAGGATATGTCAATGCACGACATGCTAACAGAATCTGAAAATAAAGATCCTGTTTGTGGTATGACTGTTACCAAACCGGATGCACCCCACTCAGTCTATCAGGCAAATGATTATTTCTTTTGCTGCGAAGGTTGTAAGAAGAAATTTGATAAAGACCCTGAAATTTATCTCTCTGATCAACCGCGCCCGCAGATGGAACATCAAGAAGGCATGATCTATATCTGTCCCATGCATCCAGAAGTGCGAGAGAGCACCCCTGGTGATTGCCCGGATTGTGGCATGGCCTTGGAGCCGGAAGCCCCTGCTTCTGTTCGTAGTGGTTATAGCTGTCCGATGCATCCAGAAGTGATGCAGGATGAACCTGGGGAGTGTCCGAAATGCGGCATGGCCTTAGAGCCTGTGTTAGCGTTACCGGAAGAAGACAACAGTGAGCTGCGATCCATGACAAAGCGGTTTTGGATCAGTTTGGTTTTTAGTGTGCCCCTGTTGTTCATCGCCATGGACGAGATGATTCCATTTATTTCGGTGAATGAGTTCATTCCTGCGCACTTAAACTCAATTTTGCAAGCGCTATTGGCGACACCTGTTGTGTTGTGGGCCGCCGTACCTTTTTTTATTCGTGCCTATAAATCTTTCGTCACCCTTAAGTTAAATATGTGGAGCCTGATTGGATTAGGTACTGGAGTCGCCTATGGATACAGTCTATTTGCGATTTTTTTCCCACAGTTCTTACCGCCTGCTTTGCTTGGTGCTCATGGTGCGCCCGTCTATTTTGAAGCAGCGGCGGTGATTATTACCTTAGTGTTGTTAGGACAAGTATTGGAATTGCGTGCCCGGGGCCGCACCGCGGATGCTTTGAAATCATTGTTGGCGTTGGCACCGCCTGTTGCTTTTCGCATTAAAGAAAATGATGAAGTAGAACAAATTTTGTTAGACGAAGTGAAAGTGGGTGATAGGTTACGGGTTCGGCCGGGTGAAAAAGTACCGGTGGATGGGATTGTGCTGAACGGGCATTCCGCAATAGACAACTCCTTTATTACCGGTGAATCCATGCCCGTTAGTGTGACCGAAAATGATATGGTGATTGGTGGCGCCATCAATCAGACCGGTAGTTTTGTGATGTGCGCGCAAAAAGTGGGCAGCGATACCTTGCTTGCGCGCATGACCACAATGGTCGCTGAAGCCGGGCGCAGCCGAGCCCCCATACAATCCCTCGCCGATCAGGTGGCTTCGGTTTTTGTTCCGATAGTGTTGTTGAGTGCGCTGGTCGCGTTTGTTGTTTGGATGCGGTTTGGTCCCGAACCGGCGATGAGCTACGCGTTGGTGGCAATGGTTTCCGTGCTGATTATCGCGTGTCCCTGTGCATTAGGACTGGCGACGCCGATGTCGATTGTCGTGGGCGTGGGACGGGGTGCGCAACAAGGCGTGTTAGTGCGAGACGCCCAGAGTATGGAGAAACTGGCTAAGGTGGATACTGTCGTGGTAGATAAAACCGGCACACTGACGGAAGGGAAGCCCCAGGTACAGGAATTTTTCTATTTGGATGCGGTAGATGAATTTGAGCTAGGCAGCTTAATCTATAGTTTGGAAGCCCTCAGTGAACATCCACTTGCACAGTCAGTGGTGCAGTGGGGGCAGGAAAGAGGTTTTGAGGCGCAACAGGTTTTTGGATTTGAGGCGCATATTGGCAAAGGTGTTTCCGGCCAGATTAAGGATCATCAAATACTATTTGGCAATAAACGATTTTTGCTGGAGCAAGGTATCTCTGTCGATTCTTTGCAGCAAGCAGCTGATGATTGCCGGGCGAAAGCGCAAACGGTGATGTTTGTCGGCGTAGACGGTATCGCCTTGGGGTTTATTGCCGTGGCAGATCCGATCAAGCCCAGTAGCTTTGAGGTGGTGAAGTCACTTCAAGAAAAGGGTATGCGTATTATCGTATTAACCGGGGACAATCGTGCCACCGCGGAAGCGGTTGCGGAGCAGCTAGGCTTAACGGAAGTGGTGCCTGAGGTGTTACCACAGGATAAATTTCGATTGGTAGAGAGGTTGCAAGAGAAGGGCTACTGTGTGGCGATGGTAGGAGACGGCATCAATGATGCCCCCGCATTGGCTCAGGCGGACGTGGGTATTGCCATGGGAACAGGAACCGATGTGGCCATGGACTCTGGAGACTTGGTGTTGGTCAGTGGAGAATTGACAGGTTTGTTACGTGCACAGAAGTTAAGCATGGTTACCATGCGTAATATTAAGCAGAATCTATTTTTCGCATTCTTTTATAATACCCTCGGCATACCAGTGGCAGCGGGCGTTTTATATCCCTTTATTGGATTGTTGTTAAATCCGATGTTAGCCAGCTTGGCAATGAGCTTGAGTAGCGTGTCTGTGATTGGCAATGCGTTGCGATTACGTGCAGTGGATCTAACCGATTAGCTGTCCGTGCGAAACAATAAATAGAGATCTATGGCCATTTGTGGCATCGCTTTTAAAAGCTTTGAGGCTTGTTTTTTGTCTCTACGTAAACGGTGATAAGCTGGTTCATCTATGATTTCTGACCAGACGAAGACTGGTAATAACAATTCTCCCACTTCGGGGTTTTCATCTGTTAGCCAAACCTCTTCTTGAATTAATAGAGCTTCCATGAATCCTGTGGCCCAATTTTTAGCCTGCGCCTCACGTAGGGCGTGAGACGAGCGGCTAAAGGGTGAATTGGGTAGATCGTGACTAAGTTGGTAGTCAATCTCTTGCATGAGCTGTTCAAGTTGCTCGTGAAATCGGCGCCTGTGCTCCTCAGAACTATGTTGAGGGGAGACAGGAAACAGAATTGGCCACCATTCTTCGGTTGACATCGTCTGTGGGGAGATACACAAAGCCGTTAAAAAACCATGGGTGCCACAGTAGTCATAAAGCTGCTCACTATCCACCAAGTTGGAATCTAAGAAGTCTACTAACTGTTCTCGCTCGGTTGGCGAAAGATTTGGGATCTCCAAGGGCCGTCTGTCCAGATTAAGTTAAAATTGATAAGTGTACGTAAATTTTGTAGATCCGCCTATGTAAAAATCAATCTGCCTAACTGGTCTGTCGCTCAAGCTGGCTCATGACATTCTAGGCACTAGAATGTCGTGCCTAGAGGCCGCTGCTTGAGTGCTTTGCATGGGCGCCACTCCCGTTAGGTGACTAGGGTCAAGACAATAATAAATACAAAGAGTTATAGGTAAAATGCCTGGATAGTAACAGGTTTTACGGAATTCTATGCCTGCGACTCTCTTGCCAATCAGAACATTACTAGGTATATCCATATTAGAAATTAAAATAATTAAACGAGGTGTTGGAGGGAGGAGATATGACAAACGTAATGGCCGATGCATTGGCAAGGTGTGCCAAACACAATCCGAAGGGCGAAGTGTTGGTATATGGTGATCGCCGCATCACTTGGCGAGAATTAAACGAACGGGTAGACAGGCTCGCAAATGCGCTAGATAAATTAGGACTCAAGGCCGGAGACAAGGCCATTATCATGTTTCATAATTGCCCAGAATTTTTTGAAGCCAATTATGCGATCCAAAAATTAGGCGCGATCCCGGTGCCGATGAATTACCGTTTCTCCCCACGAGAAATTGTCTTCCAGGCGCAACACTCTGACGCCAAGATGTTTATATTAGAGTCTATGTGGTTAGACATTGTGGAAGAAGCGCTCCCGGAGTTAACGGGTATAGAGCAGTTTATCTTAAGGGGCGCTCCCCGAGAGGATATGTTGGACTATGAAAGCTTGATGCAACAGCATCAGCCGATATGTCCCGAGGTTCCGGTTCCTGAGGGATCTGTGTGTGTGATTTGTTACACCGGAGGTACCACCGGCATGCCGAAAGGTGTGATGTTGACTTACGAAAACCACATTCATTTAGTGGAGCAGATGGTGGCAGGGTTCGTACCCAGGTTTAGCAATATTCAAATCCCCGATGATCTTCGTAAAAAGTTAACGAGTAATGGTGTACCAGAAATTGCATTGACCATTGCGGAATCTAGTTTTATGCGCTGGTTATTGGGTCAAACCTGGTTGCAAAATGCGATTGTCGGCATCGCACGTCGCGCAGTGGGGAGTTCTTTGGCGGTGAAGATGGGCTCCCGCCACAGTATCAAATCTATGATGCCTTCTTTCCCAATGTTTCACGATGCCGCATACCAATTAGCAGTGCTGGGGCCCATGATGGGTAACATGACTATGGTGATGCCCACCTCACCTCATTTTGACCCCGCTGAAGTGTTGACATTAATAGAGCGAGAGCGGCCACAGATGTTGGGTAATGTGCCCACCGGCTGGAAAATCTTACTTGCCTATCCTGAGCTAAATCAGTACGACGTTAGCTCTGTTCAGGTGGCTGCTACCGGAGGTGGCGTCTGTACTGCTGCCACGAAACGTAAAATATTTGCTGCGTTTCCGGGGGTCATCATTGGTGATGGGTTTGGCCAAACTGAAATGACCCCCACCACCTCATTTAGAATTGATACTTCTCCAGACACTCTGAAAGATCGTTCCGTGGGCAAGCCGTTGGTGGAAACCAAAGTAGTGGATGACGACGGTCAAGAGGTGTCGCAAGGTGAACTGGGTGAGATCATCTATCGAAGCCCCACCATCATGAAAGGCTACTACAAGGAACAAGACAAAACCGACGAAGTGATAAAAGATGGTTGGTTTTATAGCGGGGACTTAGGATACTTTGATGAAGACGGTGAACTGCGAATTGCAGAACGTAAAAAAGAGTGTATTTCCTCGGGAGGAGAAAAGATCTTCCCTGGTGAGATAGAAGACATTCTCGCTGAACATGAGAGCATTCAAGATGTGTGTGTGATTGGGGTGCCGGATGAAAAATGGGGTGCTAGTGTGCGTGCGGTGGTGCGATTGCGTCCTGGAGCGAAAGAATTGACGGAAGAGGAGTTAATCAGCTGGTCGAAAGAGCGTATGGCCAGCTATAAAAAACCATCGTCAGTGGTGTTTACTGACGATTTTCCCATCTCCGCCGTTGGAAAAATTCAGCGGAATAAAGTTCGGGAGCTTTATGGTCAGCCCTCGGCACAGAAGTCGGCATAATAAAATCCGGCTCGGCAGGTTCGTCGAATCCCTCACTGTCGAGGAATCGATAGACGTCGGGCCGAATTTTTTTCACTCCCGTGAGTATTTGGTCTAAATCGTTCCAACATAAAACTCGTTGGCTACTGTGGTACTCTTTTGGTTGGCAGACGCGGTAAAAATCCATGCCAAAGTATCGCAATGCGCGAAGCAAGGCGGGATCCATAACAGCGAGCCAATGTTTAATACCATTTTCTTTGGATAATTGAATCGCCCCTCTCAATAACCCCAAGATGATAAAAGGATGTCTTCGCCTCTGATTTTCTGAAGGGATGGATTCTAAGGGGTGGTTGGTTGTTGCCATACCGTGAGAGACTTGCGCTTCTCCAGGGCGATTGCGAAATCGTTTCGAGACTGCCAAACGAGATAATTCAGCGGTCGTTTCGCGATAGTGCTGGGGAATTTCGAAGCCGGATTGAATCAGTTGATTTTCAAACAAATCTTCCGCAGGAAACCAATAATTCTTGTCTGCACTAGCCGGTAATACTAGTCGGACGGTGGCAGCCGCATGACCACTGCGGCGATGATTCAATAAACAACTCACAGATCGATGTTCATACGGATCGATTATGTTTTCGTCTATGGCGGATTTATGAGGTTCGAATTGATGTTCAATTTCGAAAACTTGTTTTCTTAACCAGTGCACCTCACCCAAGAGGCGGGGGGAATTGGCCTTCACCAGTTCGAAATACTGACCAAATTCGTCCAATAAGTTCATTCAAAACTACCTATGCAGTCAGATTCATTCTTGTTTTCGGCCTATTCGAACAGTATCAATAACACCTAGCGCACGTTTTTTTAATTTTCGCAGAGCTAAAATCTGCTCTAATCAAAATATTGGCTGGTCAATCAAAATGATGACGTTATCAATCAAACGGTTGGCCAATTAAGCCGAGCTTAAATATTATTTCGACCTGTATGCTGAGAGCTTGAGCCTATGGCCGATAGTCGCCTTCCTGCAGAGCGTGGTAAAATGCGCACCTTTGACGGAAGCTGTTGCAAACCTCAACCCTTGTTAGATTTTTCATGTCGCAGAGAATAGAACTTCATAAATTGCAAAAACGGCTAATGCGTCAGTTGGGCCAAGCTGTTTCTCAATATCAGATGATTGAGGATGGCGACAGAATTATGGTGTGTTTGTCGGGAGGCAAGGATTCATACACCCTACTGGAACTGTTGTTGGCGATTCGAGAGCGTGCGCCAGTGGATTTTGAACTTTTGGCGGTCAATTTAGATCAGAAACAGCCGGACTTCCCTGCGCACGTGTTGCCAGAGTATTTGGCGGCTAAACAGATCCCATTTCATATCATTGAGCAGGACACCTACAGTGTCGTTCAACGAGTAGTGGCGGAAGGCAAGACGCAATGTGCACTCTGTTCCCGCTTGCGCAGGGGGTCTTTGTATACATTCGCCAAACAGCAAGGTATTACCAAAATTGCACTCGGCCATCATAGAGATGATTTGATGGAGACTTTTTTCTTAAACTTATTTTATAACGGTAAGTTGAAAGCTATGCCACCTAAACTACGCACCGATGATGGCGCGCATATTGTGATTCGACCGCTTTGCCAAATTCGCGAAAAGGATATCGCTGAATATGCAGAGATGAAGCAGTTTCCAATCATTCCCTGCAATTTGTGTGGATCGCAACCAAATTTAAAACGACAAATGGTCAAGCAAATGTTACAGCAGTGGGAACAAGAAGATCGACACCGCTTGGATGTTATTCACAGCGCCCTACAAAATGTGGAGATTTCTCATTTAGCTGATGCAAAACTTTTCGATTTTGTGGGTCTTTATGCGGATGAGAATCCGTCCATTGATGAAGGTTTGGAATTAGTCGCCCTCTAACTAAGGTATTTAGTCATTTTTCCTTAGTCTGCAGACTAGCGTGTTTCCTCATGCTAATATTTTTAATCGGGTCTATCATATTGAAATAGTGTGTATTGTTTTTTATTCATCTACGATTATTCTCTGTAATCGACTGAGGTGGTTAAATAGCAGGATAAAAAGATAATCGCGCCCCTTTATTTCCTTGGTGCGCTGCTATAAATTATACTGCCTTGGGTGAATACAAAATCTAATTTATAAAGATATCAGTTTTTTATCTGACTCAAATTTTGTCGCTTAGTGGCTGCACTAAGTTCATCTTTAAATAGTGGACAATTATGTCAAAAGTCGTTTTTTTTAATTTACCAGGTGCAAGCGGACATGTGAATCCAGCTATCAGCATTGTGGAAGAGTTGGTCGAGCGGGGTGAGCAAGTTATTTTCTATGCGAGTGAAGAGTTTCGTGATCGGTTTTCAGAGTTGGGTGTAGAGTTTCGCACCTATAATCAGTGGACAGATCATGAAATTACCGATGAAATCACCCACGATATTCTGCCGACCGTGCTTGCTCAATTTGATATGTTGCTGGATGTGATACATCCGCTTATGAAGATTACTCGCGAAGATGCACCTGACTATATCATTTATGATTCGGTCTGTATTTGGGGGAAGTTTATTGCTCAAGCTTTGGGTGTTCCCGCAATTTCATGCATCACTATGGTGGTCAGTCATCCGTTCATCATGGTGACGGATTGGCGCATTAGCGCCAGAGTAGTCAAGACCTTGATTATGGGTTTGCCGCACGCGATGTGGGCGCGACGCATGTTAAAGGAGACGCTGGAATCTATCGGGCTCAAATACCGTGGTGCTTTATTTCATGTGTTTGATTTTTTCGCTTCCGTAGGGGATTTGAATATCGTTTACAACGCCAAAGCCTTTCAACCCTATGCCAATAGCTTAATAGGCAATTTTAAATTTATTGGTACCAGTTTTCGTGAAAACCGAGATCAGATTGATCTCGATTTTTCACAATTTAAGAGATCCAAGTTGATCTACATTTCTATGGGGACAGTGAATTTCAATACAGAAGATTTTTATCGGCTCTGTTTCGAAGCATTTGGCGAGGAAGATGTGGATGTGATTCTATCGGTGGGTAAAACCACGGATATTAAAGTATTGGGCAACACACCGGAGAATTTTTTGCTACGTAATTCAGTGCCGCAGTTAGAAGTTCTGAAGCATGTGGATCTTTTTATCAGCCACGGTGGCATGAATAGCATCAACGAATCCTTATATTTTGGTGTGCCTTTGCTAATTGTGCCACAACAGTTTGAACAACATTTCAACGGCAGACGCATGGTGAAGCTAGGTGTGGCACAGGTGATTAGGCCCGAAGTCATCACATTGGAAAAATTGCGTGCTGCAGTCAGCCATCTGTTGAGTGAACCCAGTTATCAACAAAAAGCACAACAATGTGGTGAGATGCTTCGAAGCTCCGGGGGATATCAGGCTGCAGTCGAAGCTGTTCTAAGTTTGGTCAACCAACTGAATAGTACACCTATCTCGCGCTCGGTCACCGCTGAAGTGACCTAGCCAAGAGCATCGCCCTGTCATTGGGGACTTACCGGTAGTTTTGCTCTCTCTCGCAAAACTACCGGATTTTTTATCTGATCCGCAGAACATTATGGTTGTAGCCAGGAGCAGCTATTGTGAGGGGGAAGTGAGCTTAAGTCCAATCACGCTCACCACGATGGTGAAGATAAAAACAAGTCTGAGAGGATCTTTAGCTTCACTTAAAAATAGTACGCCAATGGTGGTAATCCCGGCAGCACCGATGCCTGTCCAAATGGCGTAGGCTGTTCCCATAGGAATTTTTTTCATCGCGATTGCCAACAATAATAGGCTCATAGCCGATAGCACGACAGTCAAGATGCTTGGCCAGAGACGAGTGAATCCTTCAGAAGATCGCATGCTCAGTACCCATGCAATTTCAAATAGGCTAGCACCAAATAGAATCCACCAGCTCATGGCGAGGCTTTCGATATTAGACGTTGCGATTCCTGACATTCAGGAAACTGTTGTTGTTCAATACGGTAGTATGCTCGCAATAAATCGATCTCAAGACCCAGCTGTTTTCGTATTAGAGATAGAGGCTTAGTTAAGTGAGTTTTAAAGTTTATCTTATCCAATCGTTGGCATTGGGAAAGGCGTCCCAAGTGCACGCCGGCACGAAAAACATCGATATCTTTGCGGCTAAACTGATAGGGTTTGGGATAAAAAATCCGTGCAATCTGGGAGAAGAGCCACTCATCGATCCACAGCATCTCTTTAGTATTACCCATGGTAAATCCAATGGTAAATGCCTCATCTTTTGGCAGCAGACCGCGCCCCAACAAGATATGAATGGCGTCATGATTGGCCAATGTGACTGCACCAGGAAACCTTTTAAAGCGAAAGCGGGCCATGCATGGATTTTCCAAAAGACGAATAATAAAGGGGATCTCCTTTGCACCCGCACCGACTGTGCTTAGAGAAGATAAAGCTTCCTGAAGGGTCATACGATCTTCATCTAGCGCGATAAACCAGTCTTTGAAAGAATTGTACTGTTGCATCATCCACCCAAAGACTATATCGGCATCTGAGGGCAAATTATCGATACATCCGCAGCGGATTAACCATCCAGATCGAAACTGATGCCTTGGGAGAGTTGCACCCCATAGCCATAATTTATAGTCGTGGTTTGTCGGCGCATGTAGTTTTTCCAGGCATCCGAACCGGCTTCGCGGCCACCCCCGGTATCTTTTTCGCCACCAAATGCACCACCGATCTCGGCACCTGAAGTACCAATGTTGATGTTGGCGATGCCACAGTCACTGCCCACCTCAGACAAAAACTGCTCCGCGTGACGCAGGTTGTTGGTGAACATGGCTGAGGATAATCCCTGTGTGACAGTATTATTGATTTCAATCGCTTGCGCTAATGTGGTGTACTCTTGAACATAGAGTATAGGCACAAAATTTTCCTGCAACACCATTGATAGGGCTCGTGGTACTCGTACCAAAGTGGGCTCTACATAGTGACCTGGAGCGTCAATGGTCTTGCCGCCGCAGAGGATCGTGCCACCTTCAGCTTTGATTGCTTTGATAATCGAACTGTACTTGGCGACTGCATATTGATCGATAATGGGTCCCATCAAGGTGCGTGCATCCATCGGATCACCTATTCGAATTTCTTTATAGGCTTCCACTAATCTTGCGCAGAATTCGTCTACGATAGTCTCTTGGATAATCAGGCGCCGGGTTGTGGTACATCTTTGACCGGCCGTGCCGATGGCACCAAAGACGATTCCCTCCACAGCCATTTCCAGATCGGCAGACTCTTCCACAATAACCGCATTGTTTCCACTGCATTCAAGGATGGAGCGACCCATGCGACTGGCGACTCTTTGTGCCACGCGTTTGCCCACACTGGTGGATCCCGTAAACGATACCAACGGTACCCGTTCATCATCCACAAAGCGTTCTGCTAAAGCTTGGTTGTCTGTCACGAACAGCATAAAAATTCCGGGTAATCCTTGCGATTCCAGAACTTCATTGCAAATGTTTTGCACGGCGATGGCGCACAGTGGTGTTTTTGGCGAAGGTTTCCACACCACGACATCGCCACAAATTGCGGCATTAAATGCATTCCATGCCCACACAGCCATCGGAAAATTAAAGGCACTAATCACTCCGGCAATGCCTAAAGGATGCCACTGTTCATACATGCGGTGCTGTGATCGTTCGGAGTGCATACTCAGACCGTAAAGCATCCTAGACTGACCCACGCAGAAATCTGCCATGTCGATCATCTCTTGAACTTCTCCCATGCCTTCACTGAGTATTTTTCCAGTTTCGAGGGTGACCAGTTTGCCTAAGGCATCATGTTTATTGCGGATTTCTTCACCAATTTGACGTATCACCTCACCTCGTTTCGGCGCCGGTATGGCTCGCCATTCAAGAAACGCGGTTTGAGCGTCTTTCATGATTCGTTCGTATTCATTTTCTGTGGTGATTTGTACTTTAGCGAGCAGCTTACCGGTGGCAGGATTATGAGATTCGAGTAAAGGCGCATCTTCGTTTTCTATCCAACGACATCCAGCTGACCAGGCACCTGGGTTGATTGCGTTGATACCAAGCTGTTTCAGCACGTCCTTGGCCATGATGTGGATCACCAGTCTAAGTTTTCGAGAGAGTTGGAGATCTTCTCGATTGGATTTTCGGGGTCATCGGCGTAGCAAGCGCCGAAGGGATTATTCAGTATGTCGGCCAGATCATAAGCTTCCTGACCAATAAATCCACGAAATTGATTAGGATTTTTCAAGGTGAGATCGACCACGCTGCAGATTCCCGAGGCGGTTGTGACTTGGATAGCTGACCACAATTGTCCGGCAATCCATTGTGGGTAGACTTTCTTCACGTAGTTTTGTTCGTAGAATTCCGAATTTCTCTCTCCTGTCACTGAGGCGTATATTAAAACCACATCTTGCTTGGTTTTGGGGATGGCTCGCTCTAGCACTTTTTTTAAAGTTTCTCGATCTTCGTTTAGCCGTAGATCCTGCATAAGTAAACGAATTTTTTCACAATGCCCTGGATAGCGCATGGTTTTGTAATTCATCGATCGTACTTGGCCTTGATAGGTTTCGGCTAAGGTGCCCAGACCACCGGAGGTATTGAACGCCTCATACAGTAAACCGTCTAATTCGATGGTTTCTAATCCTTCCAATGGCTGTAATTCTGTCAACTGGCCCTGTTCAATGCCTTGACAGGGGTTCCCATACTCATTGATTAAACCATCAGTAGACCATGTAAGGGAATATTTAAGGGCGTTGCTTGGATGTAAGGGTAGTGCGCCTACGCGCATTTTGACGCTGTCCACAGATTCAAACTGAGACATTAAATGGTGTGCGACAATACCAATAAATCCGGGCGCCAAACCACATTGAGGTACCAAGGCGGTAGCGGTGGTATCGCTCAACGCCCGTGTGTGTTCCGTGACTCGGATATCTTCGGTTAAATCGAAATAGTGTAGGCCCGTCCGGCTAGCGACAGTGGCGACAGTGGGGTTACAGAAGTATGGCAAACAAGAAATCACGGCGGTAAATTGTTGTTGTTTGATTAACGCCTCTAAAGATGAGGCTTGATTCGCGTCTACCTGTGCTGCGGTGATCCCAGTTAAATTTATCTTATCTCGTACTTTTTCTGCCTCTAGCAACTCTAAGTCGGCTAGGCAGACACGATAAGCATTGGATTGCGCCAGAAGACAGGCGATAAGAGAGCCTATTTTGCCAGCGCCTAAAACCAGAATTTGTTGCATTGCAACACCTTACTCCAATTTTCTTCGTCTTTCCTATGTATCGGCTCCGCTAAGTCGATACTATAATGAGGGTCTCTTCCGATAAAACAATGATCAACATCGGCCAATCCCGCATCCATCCCATTTCAAGATAGGCAACCGAGTATGCACAAACAGACGATCACCAGAGAACATCAGTTAGGCCGTGAGCGTAGTCTGAGCTTATTAAAACAGTATTCGGACTGGCAGGCGGTGGAGCTGCATGACACACAGGTGTCGATAAACAGGAATGATCTCGAGTGGGTATCCATGGATTTAACGCCGGTCTGTGGCATGCCACAGGAGTCTACTGCAGAACCTTTCTTCAGGGAAGTGGACACAGTCGAGCAGTTAGTAGAGGCATACTATCAGTGCTGTAGCGCGGTACAGTTAGAGGTCGGCTATTTAGACGCTCATGTACATTCATATGCCAATGAGTTTTTAAATCAAATATTCGATAGGGCGCAACAACACTTGGCAGATCAGGATGCCAGACTAATTGCCCAATGGGTCAGTGATTTTGATATCTATGTAGCGGTTAAGGCAGTGGAATCACTACTCAACTCTGAAGCGGATTTGGCTTTATTGAGGGCGGCCGCGCAGCAGAATTGGCATGTACATTTCGATCATTTAGCCATTCGTTGCGGTTGTAGTGATCGTCAGCACGCAGAAAAGTTAGTTAAATTGTTGGTTAGTTCTCACGGTTATCAAGCGCCCGCAGTGGAGTCGGAGGTGTTCTATCATTTTAGTGATGGATGGAACGCTTATTATCTATTTAAGATATTGCGGAATGGTTTAGTACTCAGACTGTTTATCGACCAATCGGAACCTTCAAATCCTCTACAGATCATTCAACATTGGAATCGAGTGTACGGATTTACCGCCCACCATCTTGCTATGCGCGCTACTCGTATCAGTAATCATCAACACCAAGAGATCCCGCTGAGTGAATTAACAACCGCTATTAAAAAGCAGGGCGTGCAAGTATTAGCCGCAACGGGAGACTATACACACGGGTTGTTGGAGCAAGTATTTACCCGACCGGAGCAAAATGATTCTTTACCTAAGGACTTGATTGAAGAGTTAAAACAAGTAGATCCAGCCTTGGTTAAGGTGATTCGAAATGGCAAATTATTAGAGCTCGTGAGCCGTAGAGAAGTACCCATGAAAATGGCAGAAAGTTATTTTGATCTGTTGGGGATAAATTACGATTCCACATCTCAGCACCATTCATGCCCCTATTATGATTATTTTTTACCAGCCCAGGCTGCACATGTAATTCGTACGTCAGTACAAAGCTTGAACCACAGCGCATCTAATAGACTAGATGCGAATGTGTCATAGATTCGAAGCCATATTTATCATTGTTAAAACTTAGCTGATAGACAATTTTGAGAAACAGTGACGATCTTAAATATCAAAAATTTTTCCCGGATTTAAGATCTGTTTAGGATCAAATATTAATTTTAACTGTTTCATTAGTGAAATTTCATGTTCACTGCGACTATACCTAAGCTGTTCCTTTTTTAGCAGTCCCACGCCATGTTCCGCCGAGACACTACCCTGGTGTTTATGAAGGGTGGCGCCCACTAGCTGACTCACTTGGTGACACTGATGCAGAAATTCGCTATGGCTTAAGGTCTCCGGTTTCAAAATGTTCAAATGTACATTACCATCCCCAATGTGCCCAAACCAGATAATCTCGTAATCTGGATAAGCTTGGTTCACTAGCTGCTCCAGCTCCTTTAAAAAAATAGGTGCCTGACTGGGACAAACCGATATGTCATTCTTATAAGGTGTTTTGTTTGAGATAGACTCACTCACTCTTTCCCTCAACTGCCAAAGTTTCTGACTTTGAGTTTCGGATTGCGCCACAATGCCATCGGAAATCCAACCTTGATTAAAGCACTCTTCAAATACCTGCTCCAACGCTTCCTGGGTACCAGGAGAACCGTAATCATATTCCGCCAGCAGATAATAGGGTGAGCGCTGCTGAAAAGGTGCTTCTAAGTCGTTATGTTGGAGCACATGATTTAAGGCCTTATCAGAAAAAAACTCAAATGCACTCAAACGTAATCGATGACGAAAGGTGCGTAGAATGGTTAAACAGTCTGCGAAGTTGTCTAATGCGCACAAGGTGACTCCCTGTGGCACAGGGGGTTCGGTCAATTGCATTTTGGCTTCAGTAATGATGCCGAGGGTACCTTCACTGCCTATCATCAGATGCCGCAGATCGTATCCGGTGGCATTTTTTATCAAACCTTGGTTCAGATCGAGGCGCTCGCCACTGCCGGTAATGACTGTTAATCCGGATACCCAATCTCGCGTCAATCCATAACGCAGCACACGTATCCCGCCGGCGTTGGTGGCGATGTTGCCTCCAATCTGGCTGGATCCACTTGAGGCAAAATCCACCGGATAGTAGAGCTGTTGTGCGCAAGCGTATTCTTGCAGTTTTGCCGTCACCACACCGGCCTGGCAGGTAACGGTTCGATCGGTTGTGTTGAAGCCGATGATGTGATTCATCTTTTCCAGGCTGATCACCACCTCCGCCTGTGCGGCGACCGCACCTCCGCTTAAGCCTGTTCTACCCCCGGATGGCACCAACTTGATATCGTGCTCATTGGCCCACTGCACAATCTGTTGCACTTCCTCAGTGCGATTAGGTAGCAGTATTGCCGTAGGATTGGGGGTAAGATGTTTTGAAGCATCCTGCCCATAAAACTGCAGATCCGATGAGGCGCGCAGCATTTCAAGTTGGGGACACTTGCCGCACAAAATCTCGAGCTGGTTGTTTTTGTCTGTGGTCATCACAATCGTAGTTTTTCACCTTGGGCAGAGTGCATATGGTATCATGCGCCGCCTGAATTCTTCGAACACGCCAAGGTATCCTCCCATGCGCGAAACCTCCTTTGATAGAAGTAAATTGCAAGTCACCCTATTGGAAGGTATCCATGGGGACGCGGAATTGCGTTTCCAGGAGCACGGATATTCCAATTTGACCACATATAGTAAAGGTCTGTCGGCTGCGGAATTATTAGAGCTGGCACCCAATATTCATTTCTTGGGAATTCGATCGCGCACTCAATTGACCTCAGAATTTTTTCAACGCGCGCAAAAACTGGTGGCGGTAGGTTGTTTTTGTATTGGTACCAATCAGGTCGATCTTGATGCAGCCACGGCACAGGGTGTGGCCGTGTTCAATGCACCATTTTCCAATACACGTAGTGTGGCGGAGTTGGTGCTTGGGGAGTTAATTCTGTTATTACGAGGGATACCCGAGAAAAATGCTCTGGCACATCGCGGTGTTTGGCAAAAGTCTGCTAAGGATTCCTATGAAGTACGCAATAAGCGATTAGGCATTATAGGATATGGCAATATCGGTGCGCAGCTTGGGGTCTTGGCTGAGGCAGTGGGTATGGATGTCGCTTTTTATGATGTGGTGCCAAAATTACCGCTTGGCAATGCCAGTATGGTGCATCAAATGGAAACACTGTTGGAGACGTCAGACGTGGTGTCACTACACGTACCGGCAAATGATGCAACTAATAATCTAATCGATGCTGCCAAATTAAAGATAATGAAACCGGGTACCATCCTGATCAACGCTTCGAGAGGAACCGTGGTGGACATTGATGCGTTAACTGCGGCCCTGAAGGCAGGCCGAATTGGCGGGGCGGCGCTGGATGTTTTTCCAGTAGAACCCAAATCCAACCAAGAAGCATTTGAGTCCCCTTTACAAGAATTTGACAATGTCATTTTAACGCCCCACGTGGGGGGGAGTACTCAGGAAGCGCAAGTGAATATCGCTTCAGAGGTGGCCGGTAAATTAATTCGTTACTCGGATAATGGATCCACCCTCACCTCGGTTAACTTTCCCGAAGTGAATTTACCTGAGCATCCGGGACAGCATAGGATTTTGCATGTGCACCGCAATGAGCCCGGTATCTTAACTCAAATTAATAAGATTTTTTCCAATGAAAAAGTAAACATCACGGGGCAATATTTACAAACAAATCCAATTTTGGGTTATGTTGTGACCGATGTTGCGCAAGCGCAGGGTGTCAGCGCATTAGAACAGCTAAAGTCTATACCGGGAACCTTAAAAGCACGCATTTTGTTTTAATCAGTTAGCTTAGCTACATATGCGAAGCACTTATGATGTGTCGTCGAGTTTGTGTTATTTGCCCGAAGGGGACTTGTTTCTGGCTCCGCATTGAAATGCTTGAATCAACCGAATGATGCTAGTTAACAATCGATTTATCACCCTGACAAAATAAACAAGACACCAGAGTTAACTCTCTTCTTCTAACTCTTTAGTAGGTATCACCGTAGTTTCATACCACAATCCGCTACCACCTGATTCAGCCGTGTGTATGGTCACTTGATCGAATAGATTGACTATGGCGCTGTAGAAACATTGATCACTAGGAATTAAATTATTTTCGTAGTACTGCTCGATGCCGATTTCAATCGCTTGAATTAGGTCGTCAGTTTTGGTCTTATTGATCATCGAGGTATTCATTAGATGTAGATGGCGTTCATGATGCCATACCATTTGTTCAAATTTTCCTTCTGCTAGTTCTACGTATTGTTGATTAAAATAGTCTACGAAATCTTGGCTGACGGACTGTTCATCATATTTCAAAAAAAACAGAGGCCCAAAACCGTATTTTGATTTCAGATCCGTACCTTGGATCTGTTCACACCAGCGCTCAAAGGTGTTTATTTGATGACGAACGCACCCCGTGAAACTGAGACTGCTCAATATCAGGAAAATCGACACTATATTTCGTGGGTGATACATGTGACGTGATATAGACTGTATAGATAGCATTCGCAAAATAGTACCATTGAATGAACACATAAGCCTACCGCCTACCGCCTCTGGTCAACAAGATCTGTTGCTATGACTTGATTTGCCGATTTAAACCTCTAGCTTCTATTTATACTGGGGTAACCCATTTTCAAAAAAAACGGCTAGTTTTCTTGGGAACGGTCATGGATCTATGACTTGGCATAAACATTACATTCTAATTGGTCTAATTTTCCTGATTGGTTGTCAGACTGATCTTGCCTCTGTACGTCAAGATCCTGATCCCTATGTCGTATTTGAAACGTCAGATTATGAGCAGGCCTTCCGTTTGCTGATTCCTATGGCAGATATGGGCGACGCCAAGGCCCAATACTATCTTGGAAAGATGTTTGACCAGGGGTTGGGCGTGACCAGAAGCGTAGTCACAGCCAGTAAATGGTATTTGGCTGCGGCGAACCGGCAGTATCTACCAGCGGTTGTTGAAATGGGCGAGAGATATTTCTATGGTGTGGGGGTGGAGCAGGACCTCCAGGAAAGTATCACCCTATTTGAAGTGGCAGCCTTTAAGGGCCAGATTGATGCCCAGCTACGGTTAGCGAAGATCTATGAAACCGGCGAAAGGGCGCAGAAAGATCTCATTTTGAGTCACCATTGGTATCAACAAGCGGCAAACACGGGGAATCCTCAGGCACTTTATGAGTTGGGGAGGCTCGCGGCCAATGGCATTGGAATGGAGAAAGATTTAGCACAAGCATCGGAATGGTGGCGGGAAAGCGCGTTTCTAGGATATGCCGATGCCCAATACCACTATGGCCTAATGGTGAGTCAACAAATCACTGGTACTAAAACTTTGGAAGAGGCTCGAGAGTGGTTTAATGCGGCGGCCAATCAAGGTCATTGGGCTGCGATGCTGGCGTTAGGGGATATGGCGAGGGCGGCACATAATTTTCCTATGGCGATGAGTTGGTACCTCTGTGCCGCTGCGTTAGGTGCTCCTAGCGCGAGTAGTCAAGCGCGAAACTTGGCGATGGAAATGAGTACCGAGGCGCGCCAAATCGCGCAGCAACAATCTCAAATATTTCTTTCAATCGCTCAACTAAAATAGTTTATCAAGCGACCATGTGGGATCGTGCAGGTCATGGGGTCTTTTGAATAACTCTTGAGTGCAGATCAATTCTGATGATAGTCGAGCACGACTTGTACCTCTTCGGTCGATCCCATTATCACTGGTACCCGCTGATGTAGTTTTTCTGGTTGTATTTCCAAAATAGGGTGCGTACCCGTGGTGGCTAATCCTCCGGCTGTTTCCACCAGTAGCGCCATAGGGTTGGCTTCATACATGAGCCTTAATTTGGCGGGCAACTGCGGATTTTTGCTATCCTGGGGATAGAGGAATATCCCTCCCCGAGTCATCGTTCTGTGTATATCCGCTACCATCGACCCCACCCAACGCATGTTGAATTGTTTTCCTCTTGGACCTTTCTTACCCGCGATACAGTCATCAATATAGTGCCGTATAGGATCGGTCCAATAGGGAAGATTGGAGGTGTTGATGGCAAACTCTGCAGTGGATCTTGGGATCCTCATATTTGGGTGAGTGAGAATAAACTCACCGAGGCGTTGATCCAGCGTGAATGCATTGACTGTCACGCCGGTGGTTAATACTAAAACTGTGGATGAGCCATAGATAACGTAACCAGCGGCGACTTGTGCGCGACCGGGTTGCAGGAAGCTGTTATCCGATCCTCGGTGCGCGGAGTCTGGGCACTTTAAAATGGAGAATATAGTGCCGACGGAAATATTTACATCTATATTTGAAGAGCCGTCCAAGGGATCAAATAAAAGTAAATATTCTCCTTTAATATAGGGATCTGGTATGGGGTAGACTGCATCCATCTCCTCGGAAGCAATACCGGCGATTCTTCCTGTCCATTCTGTACCTTCTAATAGAATTTGATTGGAGATGATGTCTAACTTTTTTTGTACTTCGCCTTGTATATTCTGAGTATCATCGCTACCGTAGATGTCCCCTAATGCGCCTTGATTAACCGCCATCGAAATTAACTTGCAAGATTGAGCCACATCAATGATCAGCCTTTGTAATTCTTCGGGGATTTCGCTTTCAGATCGAGAGAGGAAGCGCCGTAAGGGTAAAAAGCTGTTTGTATGAATCATGATGATGGCTCCGAAATACTAAATACTGTCACGCATGGTGACGAATTCTTCGGCACTACTTGGATGAATGCCAACGGTTCGATCGAAAATGGATTTAGTTGCGCCCGCCTGTATGGCCACAGCGAAGCCTTGGATAATCTCCGCCGCTTCCGGGCCTACCATATGTACCCCCAGCACCTTGTCGTCGGCGCCATTGACCACAATTTTCATTAATGTTTTTTCCGAGTTTCCACTTAAGGTATTTTTTAAGGGACGGAAGAGGGAACGAAAAATTTTTACTTTGCTGTACCGTGCGCATGCTTCTTGCTCCGTTAACCCGACAGTCGCTAAATTTGGTTGGCTAAATACGGCAGTAGGCACATTGTGGTAGTCCAAACCATCATCTCGCTCGCCATAGAGCTGTTCAATCATAGCGGCGGCTTGATGGATGGCCACGGGCGTTAAAGCCATATGATCGATGACGTCCCCGATAGCATAAATTGAGGGTAGATTGGATTGAAATTGTGCATTGACGCGGATAGCACCATTGTTATTCATCGCTACCCCGAGAGCGCTTAAGCCAAGATCGCCACTATTCGGTTTGCGTCCAATGGCACACAGGATCTGTTCTGCCTCAATACGGGTTCCGTCGTTTAACGTTGCACTAAGTTGCCCATTTTGTTTGTCAACCGCTTCGATGGTGGTATTGAATTTCAGATCAATGCCTTTATTCTCCATTTCTACTTTTAGGTGCTGACGTAGATCATCATCAAAGCCTCTGAGGAATAGTGGGCCTCGATAGAGTAGAGTGACTTGGCTACCCAAACCATGAAAAATTCCGGCAAATTCTACGGCAATGTAACCGCCGCCGACGATGACTATTTTTTCAGGCTGTTTTGTCAGGTAGAAGACATCGTCGGACACCAAGGTGAGTTCTTGTCCCGGAAACTCAGGTACATTGGGTTGACTGCCAGTAGCGATTAGGATGCGTTCAGCAGAATACACGTCAGAGTCGATTTGCACCTGATGTGCGTCTACTAGATGTGCGTGCCCCTGCAATAGGGTGACTCCGGCGTGTTCAAGTAAATCGGCATACACCCGATTGAGTCGGGAGATCTCCTGATTTTTATTGGCAATGAGTTCGCTCCAGCGAAATTGAGCCTTGCCAATGTGCCAGCCGAATCCTGCTGCGTCGCGAAATTCTTGCGCAGCGTGGGCCGCGTATACCATCAATTTTTTTGGCACACAGCCTACGTTTACGCAGGTGCCGCCCAAGGCGGATTGTTCCACAATTGCTACCCGAAAACCGGCGTCACTTGCCAGTCGCGCGGCACGCACGCCACCGGATCCGGCACCAATCACCAGAAGATCGAATTGAAATCTTGCCAATGTCGCTCATCCCTGCCAAAAAGCTAAAGATTCTACAATAAAATGAGTAGCTTGGTGTCAGCATTCCTAGCCATTCAATCAACTTCGGAAGTCGGCTAAAATAGCGCGCCCAGATTACACCTTGAGTACAAGATGCCCCTGAAACTTTATATTAAAACCCATGGATGCCAGATGAATGAATATGATTCGGCGAAAATGGTGGATGTGTTGGCAGCTTCTCATCACGCAGTGGTGACGGATGATCCCGAAGCCGCGGATATTTTATTACTCAATACCTGTTCCATCCGAGAAAAGGCACAGGAAAAAGTGTTCTCGGAGATTGGGCGCTGGCGCTCTCTGAAAATCCGCAATCCGCAGTTGATCATTGGTATAGGCGGTTGTGTCGCCAGCCAAGAAGGGGAAGCTTTACAAAAACGAGCTAAATTTGTCGATCTTGTGTTTGGGCCACAAACCTTGCATCGCTTGCCGCAAATGGTGGATCAGGTGTTAACGAACCGCCAACAAGTGGTAGATATTAGCTTCCCGGAAATTGAAAAATTTGACCATCTTCCGGAGCCTCGGGCTGAGGGATGTACGGCTTTTGTCTCTATTATGGAAGGCTGTAGTAAATATTGTACCTTCTGTGTGGTGCCCTATACACGCGGTGAAGAGGTGAGCCGCCCCTTGGACGACGTGATTGCGGAGATAGCCAATTTAGTCTCTCAGGGCACCAAGGAAGTCACCCTCCTGGGGCAGAATGTGAACGCATATCGAGGCCAGGCCCATGACGGAGAAATTGTCGATTTTGCCTTGCTGTTGGAGTACGTGGCGGCGATTCCGGAATTAGAGCGGATCCGCTACACCACTTCTCACCCGATTGAATTTAATGACAGGTTGATCGAGCTCTATTCTCGTGAACCCAAATTGGTGGATCATGTGCATTTGCCCGTCCAGTCAGGTTCCGACAGAATCTTGGCAATGATGAAGCGTGGCCATACTAACCTAGAATATTTGAGAATAATCAAAAAGTTAAGAGATGTGCGACCCAATATTTCAATTTCGTCGGATTTTATTGTGGGTTTTCCTGGCGAATCAGAGTCAGATTTTAATGACACCTTAAAGTTGGTGCATGAGGTGGGATTTGATACCTCGTTCAGTTTCATCTATAGCGCCAGACCCGGCACCCCGGCCGCAGGTTTTCTTGACGATGTGCCCATGGAAACAAAAAAACGCCGTTTAGAGCTGTTACAGTCGCGGTTGCGTCAGCATGCAGATAGAATAAGCGAACAGATGGTGGGTAGCGTACAATCGGTTTTAGTGGAGCGTCCTTCCCGCAAGGATCCGAGTATGATGAGCGGTCGCACGGAAAACAATCGAGTGGTCAATATTTATTGTAGTTCTGCTTACATTGGTCAGATGGCCGATATTATGATTACAGAAGCTTTGCCAAACTCATTGAGAGGTGAACTCGTTTGATGAAGAGGAGCCAGTCAGTTGGCAAATCAGCCATCTAACTTACATTTAGGTGGGTGGATATTACGAAGTAAAGGGGTTGGGGTTGAGTAAGCCCTTAGATTCCACGGACTTTGTTTTAGAGCCGGTAAATCAGCGTCAATTGGCGAGTTTGTGTGGTCAGTTTGACCAACATATCCGCCAAATCGAACGGCGACTGGGCGTTGAAATCAATAATCGTGGCAATAGCTTTCGTGTGTTAGGTGGCCAACAAGCAGTGCATGCCGCCGAACGGGTATTAAAAGAACTCTATCGAGAAGCGGCTAACAGTGATATTAGTGCCTCCACTGTGAATCTTTTTCTGCAATCCAGCTCTCTATCCTCAGAGCAGTCCCCCGAAGCTAAGCATCCGAAAAAGAGCATTAGCCTACCAAAAGGTATGGTTACGCCTCGTGGTAACAACCAAGCACAATATGTTCAAGCTATCTTAAATAATGATATTAATTTTGGCATCGGTCCGGCAGGTACTGGCAAAACCTATCTGGCGGTAGCCTGTGCTGCCAATGCGCTATTGCAAGATCGGGTGAGTCGCATTCAGTTGGTTCGCCCTGCGGTGGAAGCAGGCGAAAGATTGGGCTTTCTGCCCGGAGATTTAGCGCAAAAGGTAGATCCCTATTTACGGCCTCTTTACGATGCACTCTATGACATGCTGGGATTTGATCAGGTAGCCAAATTACTAGAAAAACAAGTCATCGAAGTGGCACCTTTAGCTTATATGAGGGGGCGTACTTTGAATGACTCTTTTGTCATCTTAGATGAGGCCCAAAACACTACTCGTGAGCAGATGAAAATGTTTTTGACTCGTATCGGATTTGGTTCAACTGCGGTAATTACCGGTGATATCACCCAAATCGATTTACAAAAAGGGGAACAGTCGGGATTAAAACACGCAATCGAGGTGCTTGGCCAAGTATCGGGGATCACCTTTACCCATTTTAAAGCAGAGGATGTAGTCAGACATCCGCTGATACAACGGATCATCGAAGCTTACGAGCGTCAAGCTCAAACCTCAGGTGAATGAGCATCAATTAAAGATCGATCTTTCTAAAGGGAAAGGTGTTGTCGGACCTTCGATTGCTGAGTTGGAGCAATGGAGTGCTTGGGTAATACAGGAGCGCAACACTTCTACAGAACTCTCATTTCGTTGGGTGGACGAGCAAGAGAGTGCGGATTTGAACTTCCAATATCGAGGAAAGAGTGGACCCACCAATGTGCTGTCATTTGGTTACCAGGATGAAACAGGGGTTGGGTCGGCATTTCTCGGTGACATTGTGATCTGTAGTGCTTTGGTCAAAAAAGAAGCAGATGCTCAAGGCAAGCCAGAGAACCATCATTGGGCGCATTTAGTAATTCATGGTATTCTGCATCTTATTGGTTATGACCATGATTCTAATGCAGAGGCGGCGCAAATGGAGTTGCTTGAAATACGCTTATTGCGCGAATTAGGTATCGCCAATCCATATCAAAGGGGGGCAAGCACCAAATCACATGAGTGACGGAGCAACGGCCAGTAATGCTGGCCGATCGATTCTGGAGCGGTTAAGCCAAGCTTTTTCCACAGAGCCGAAGAATCGAGATCAATTAGTGAGCACACTACGAGAGGCAGAAAGCCGTAACCTAATCGATTCTGACGGTTTAGCAATGATCGAAGGTGTGTTGCAGGTGTCGGAAATGCGCGTGCGCGACATTATGGTTCCGCGGTCGCAAATGATTGTGTTAGAAGCTGATGCTAGCTTGGAACAAGTGCTGCCTGTCGTCGTCGAATCTGCCCATTCCCGTTTCCCGGTGATTGGCGATAGTCGCGACGAAGTAGAAGGATTGTTACTGGCAAAAGATCTTTTGGCCTTCACCAACATTGAAAATGCCGCCAC
This sequence comes from Thiotrichaceae bacterium UBA5859, assembly GCA_002432655.1. Taxonomy (GTDB): domain Bacteria; phylum Pseudomonadota; class Gammaproteobacteria; order UBA5859; family UBA5859; genus UBA5859. Next base: position 39,047 of record DJFZ01000028.1, read on the forward strand.
TAAGTTTGATATGAAGGAGCTGCTCAGAAGAGCAGTATTTGTGCCGGAGTCGAAACGTCTCAACGTACTCTTAACCGAATTCCGCAATAACAGAAATCATATGGCGATTGTGGTGGATGAATATGGCGGTGTGGCTGGCTTGGTGACCATTGAAGATGTGTTAGAACAGATAGTCGGCGAAATTACCGACGAATACGACATTGCAGAAGAAGAGTACATCAAACGGGACGCGGACAACACCTTTCGAGTAAAAGGCTTAACGCCCATCGAAGACTTCAACACATATTTTGGCAGCGAGTTTAGTGATGAAGATTATGACACTATGGGTGGACTTATCGTCAACGGTTTTGGTCACATGCCGAAGAGAGGCGAAAAATTAACGCTTTCGGATATTGAGTTTGAAGTGATAAGGGCAGATAAACGACGCATTCAACTATTAAATGTCTATATTGCTGACATCGATATTCCCGGATTAGACACTTCTATTGAAGCATGACATTGAGTCCCGCGTTTAACGGCGCACTCTCTTTTTTAGCCGGTATTTCATTAACCCTTGCCTTTGCACCCTTTGACTATTGGCCATTGGCGCTGTTGTCCATTGGCATATTATTCAAAATCACCAGTCAAGGCTCAGCGCGTCAGGTGTTCTGGTTTGGGATCTTATTCGGTTTGGGTTATTTTGGACTAGGTGTGTCCTGGGTATTCGTGAGTATGCACCGCTTTGGTCAATTGGGCACACCGATGGCTTTTTTCATGACCGCCTTGTTGGTTTGCTATCTAAGTATTTATCCCGCTCTAGCTTGTTATCTAACAAACAGATGGTTCGGGCAAGGGGCGTCTTGGATGGGTGCTATCGCCTTTGCCAGTATCTGGACCCTAAGTGAATATCTAAGAGGTACCTTGTTAACAGGGTTTCCTTGGTTGGTGTTAGCGCACGCTAGTGTCGATACCCTGTTAGCAGGTTGGGCGCCTCTGCTTGGTGAGCTGGGCATGAGTTGGTTGTGGGTATTGACTGCGGCACTCTTGGCTCTCTGGCAGTGGACAAGTATCACTTGGAGAGTATTGCTAGTCGGGATGGGTCTGATTTGGGCACTGGGTATACCGTTAAATAGTGTGCACTGGACAGAACCTAAAGGTGAGGCGCGCACCATTAGCTTGGTGCAAGGAAACATTCCGCAAAATATTAAGTGGATACCAACTTATCGACAGCAGATCATCGATCAGTTTTTAACTTTGAGTGAGCCGCATACAGGTCAGCACATTATTCTATGGCCTGAAGCTGCCTTACCAATTCTCTACCATGAAGCGGAAGAGATGATCCAGGACTATGCAGCGAATATGCAAGTTCAGGGAACGACATGGGTGTTTGGGATCCTAGTCTACGATGCCGAGTCTGACACCTATTACAATAGCATTCATGTGCCTACTACCAAGCAGTTTTATTACAAAAGAAAACTGGTACCCTTTGGTGAGACAATTCCTTTCGCTGGGTTGCTCGGGCCGATTATTGATCTGTTTAATTTGCCCTATTCAGCTCTGCAGCCGGTCACTAACAAATCCGCGCTTGTTGAGATGGGAGATAATCAACTGTTAGGTAGCATCTGCTACGAAATCGCCTTTGGTCGTTTGATGAAATATCAAGCTGCAAAGGCCAATTATATTTTGAATGTGAGTAACGATACTTGGTTTGGCGATAGTATTGGGCCGCATCAACATCTGCAAATCGCACGATATCGCGCCTTAGAGTTGGGGAAAGAGTTGGCGCGTGGGACTAACAACGGCATCACCGCGGTAGTGGATGTAAGGGGAAACATTCGCGCAAGAGCGGAACAATTCCAGTCGCTAGTACTCAATACCTTTATTCAACCTTATGAAGGGGGGACGCCTTATTCTCGCTGGGGCGACTGGCCCGCATTCTTCATAGTGCTTACCGGCTTGTCTCTCTGTATCATGAGAAGAAAGAGTAGTAGCTGACGAAAAATCAGACGCATTTGACAGAATAGTCCGGCCTGTGTCAAAAATACGACTGTTCGGTCGCATTGATTTTTCGCAAGCAATAGATCTCAAATAGGACGTTTGGGTTCTGTAATTTGCGACGCAGGTCTATCTAGATTAAAGTGGCGATCTTTTTATATATTGTGTGCAGCGGCGAAACGAATAAAATCTGTCACTATACAGCCGTTGGGTCATTATCCATGGAGAAGAATAATGTATAACCGACGACATCTGTCAGAGTTTGGGGGGTGTTTGTTTTTCGTGGCATTAGCTATGCAAAGTGGCACCACTTGGGCGTCTGGTTATCAGATCTTGGAACACAGTGCGGCAGGATTGGGCAATGCATTTGCTGGTTCTGAGGTAGTAGCTGACGATGCTTCCATCACTTTTTTTAATCCAGCGGGCATGGTTGAGTTAACAGGCAGGCAGATCCAAGCTGGTATGAGTTTTATTTTTCCAAACCTCGATTATGAAGATTCAGGTTCGCAAACCCCCGCATCCGCACCGTTGAGTGGTTTAGAAAATGGTGGAGGGGAGGTGGAGGCACCCATCCCTAATTTTTATTATGTCATGGATTTGGCTGAAGACTGGAAGTTCGGTATCGCCTTGAATGTACCATTCGGTTTAGCCACGCACTATGATGATGACTGGATAGGACGGTATCACGGTGTAGAAAGCAGCCTGCAAACCATAAACTTGAACCCCAATTTTGCGTACAAAATTAATGATCGATGGTCGGTGGGATTTGGTCTCAGCATTCAGCGAATCGATGTGACCTTAAGCAATGCGGTCGATCTGGGGGGGGTATGCGCGGCATCAGTCGGATCGGTGCAATGTAGTGCGTTAGGTGTGGTGCCACAGAGCACCGATGGGTTTGTCACAGTGGAAGGTAATGACACCTCTCTAGGCGCCAATTTTGGTGTGATGTTTGCCCGCAGTGAAAAAGTTCGCTATGGATTTTCTTATCGCTCCAACATTAAACATGAGTTACAAGGGGATGCGGAATTTTTGGTGCCTGCCAATGCACAATTGCTTACTGCCTCGGGTGCATTCGTTAATGGAAATGGTGAAGCCAAAGTGGATTTACCGGCGCAAGCTTCATTCGGCGCGGTCTACCATCGTACTGATCGCTTAACCTATCTGTTCAGTGTTAGTTGGACGGAATGGAGCCGATTTGATGAACTGCGAGTGCAATTCGATAATCCTGTTCAACCCGATGCCGTAGTGACCGAAGAGTGGGACGATACCGTTCGATATGCTTTAGGCGTTTCGATGTTGCGAACGTCGAACGTCAAACTGCGCTTAGGCATCGCTTTCGATCCGACGCCTATCCCTAATGATATACGGCGTACTGTCCGCGTGCCGGACGGTGATAGAACTTGGTTAAGTGCCGGGCTTGGTGTGCGGCTCTCTGATAAGGCCAGATTAGATATCGGATACACTCATCTATTAATTGAAGATGGGGGAATCAATAATACATTGGAAACCTCAACACCTACTATTAATCATACCTTAGTGGGCGAGATGGAATCTGTAGCTGATATTTTCAGTGCGCAATTGAGATATTGGTTCTAAAGATGATCACTAGCATGCGAAATAGAAGGAGAACCCCCATGCGCATGATTCAAAGCGCTGGTATGCTTTTAATGACTTTACTCTTGATCTCTTGTGTCGAAGAGGGGGATACAAGATTACAAGACAATATTGCCGCATCCACCGCGGCTTTTCCCCTGTTTGATCCGGCCGCCAGTGTGATTCCTTTCCCAAACGATCTGTTAATCCATGCCCAGTCTGGGAAGTTAAACATTCCTATAGAAGATACCTCAAACGCTGCCGACCCTACATTTGGTCTCAATACCTTAGATGGGTTTTCCACCATTGCGCCCTTTACTGTCACCTTTTCCGAGCCAGTGGATCGTACCACCTTGCAGGCGGGGGTGACGGTGCGTGTATTTGAGATTACTAAATCACTCACTGGCAGCGGTCAAAACAAAGAATTGGTTGGAGGGACAGATTTCAGGGTGGATTTGTCTCCTACTGATATCAACGACACGACATTATATATTTCTCCCCTGCGACCATTAAGGACGCGGGCCCGATACATGGTGGTGATTACCAACGGTTTGCGGGATGTCGCTGAGAATAACATGATCGCCTCATCCATCTACGCAATCACTAAGGGTAGTACGGTATTAACGGGGGATCTAGCGGCATTGGAGCCCTTGAGACAAACCACTAATCTATTGGAAAATATCGCAGAGTCTTTCCCAAGCGGCCCGGTCAGAGAAGAGGTGATTTTAAGTTGGACTTTTCGTACCCAGTCCCTCTATGAAGTCTTGACGGAAGTTTACGATCTCAATGAGGCTGCCACCGCACCTGCATCGACGAATTGGTCAGATAGTGGCGAAGATACGGCGTTTTTTGGATATGCCGATCTTTTTACCGCAACCTTAAATCTTCCTTATTATCACACAGCGGCAGATAACCCATCCTCAACGATACCCTTAACTAGCGTCTGGCAAAACAGTGATGGTGCGCCACCAGATGTCGCGAATCCCACACCTATTGCAACGGAATCTCGCACGTTACCTTTAGTCGCTTCCATTCCCAATGGGACGGATCCAAACGCCGCCAGTAAGCCGAGTGGCGGATGGCCGGTAGTGGTGTTTATTCACCCCATTACCGGAGATCGCTCTAATATAGAAGCATTAGGGGATTCCTTGGTTTTGGCAGAAAACGCTGTAGGTGCTCCGACCCCCTTCGCAGCCGTGGCTATTGATCTCCCTTTGCATGGGATTGTTGATACCACTGATGCGCTCTACGATGCCGCGAATGAGCGTCATTTTAATTTAGATTTGGTCAATAATGATACGGGTGCGGCAGGTGCCGACGGAGCAATAGATCCTTCCGGAGAGCATTTTATTAATCTCAGCAGCTTGGTGACTACGCGGGATAATCTGCGCCAAGCCGTGAGTGATGTTTTAGGATTAATTCGCGCTTTAGAAGCCATGGATTATGACGGTGGCGGACCTGATTTTAATACTTCTGAAATTCACATCGTGGGCCATTCCCTTGGGGCCATGGTGGCAAATGTTGTTGCGGCATTGACTACTAATACCGACGTTAAAACGGTGGTGATGGGTATGCCAGGAGGCGGCATTGCTAAGTTTCTGGATGGTTCGGCAACATTTGGTCCTGAAATAGAGGCCGGCTTGGCAGCGGCGGGTCTTGTGAAAGGCACCACAGAATATGAAGAGTTTGTGCATGCAGCGCAAGCCATCGTGGATTCCGTGGATCCCATCAATTATGCATTTACCAATGCGATCAATGGCGGTGCATCGGCGAATCACCCACTGTTGTTGTTGGAGGTCATTGGTAGCGCCACTTCGCTACCGGATCAAACCATTCCGAATCAAGTAGGTAATACCCCCCCCGCAGGTACTCCTGCAGGTACGGTGCCGGGATATTTGGCCGGAACGGATCCATTGGCATTACTGTTAAAGTTAACCAAGGTGGGTGAGTCGATTGTCTCTCCCACTGCTGGACTGGATTTATGGGTAAGGTTTTTAGCAGGAAATCACGCCTCATTTTTATCGCCCTTAGATGAGCAGGGCAACGTGGATAATGCACTGGTGGCGGTTACCACAGAAATGCAAACTGAAGCAGTCTCGTTTGTTGCCACCAACGGGCGGGCACTTTTAATCAATGATCCTGATTTGGTTGAAGACGTAGTAACTACACCCTAATTGGTAGCATGAGCAACCAGATAATTCTTTTCGGCGCCACAGGTTTTACTGGCCACTTGATAGCTGAAGCATTAGTGAGGCGAAATATTCGCCCAATTTTGGCCGGCCGAAGTAGAGACAAATTAACATCATTGGCCGCCCGTCTAGGGGGCTTAGAAATTCGTGTCGCTGATGTGACACGCCCCGAAACTGTGGATGCTCTTGTCTCCAAAGGCGATATATTAATCACCACAGTCGGACCTTTCGTGCAGCATGGGAGAGCTGCGTTGACCTCCTGCATTAAGAAGGGTGCCCATTACCTAGACTCGACAGGTGAGCCGAGTTTTATCCGTGAAGTATTTGAACATTATGATGCTCCGGCTCGTGAGGCAGGCATTACCCTGGTAACCGCTTTTGGTTACGACTATGTACCAGGCAATTGCGTTGCCGCTGCGGCTTTAGAGCAGGCCGGCGAGGTCGCCACTCGGGTGGATGTGGGTTACTACGCCCTAGGCCCATTTAGTGCTGCATCCATGAGCCAGGGAACGAGAGCTTCGGTGATGGGTGCAACCTTGGATCCTGGCGTGTTTTTCGCTCGAGGCAGCAAAAGGGTGAAATTTGGCGTCGCAAAAGTTCGTCGATTTACTGTGCAAGGGGCTCGCAAACCGGCAGCAGCGGTTCCAGGTAGTGAGCATTTGGCTTTGCCTCAGAGTTATGCGCAACTACGGGATATCAATACCTATTTGGGTTGGTTTGGCGCCGTGTCCTATCTCATGCCACTGTTAGTACTGTTGCAGGCAGTGTTATTTAAGATCCCCGGTTATCGAGCGCTATTGGCAATCTTCGCTCACCGCTTCGGTCGCAGTGACGGCCGTGGCCCGGACGCCAATTTAAGAGCGAAAACGGGCTCTTATGTTATCGCTGAAGTCTATTCGGAAGCGGGAGAAGAGCTAAGTCAGTCTGTGCTACAAGGGGCGAATCCTTATGATTTCACCGCGGAAATTTTGGCCTGGGGCGCAGCACAAGGGCAGAAGCAGGGTTTTATCGCAACGGGTGCATTGGGGCCTGTTGCTGCATTTGGATTGGAATCCCTGATTCAAGGCTGTACTGAAGCCGGATTAGAGTTAACGCCTAAATTGGCGCCGTCTCGCCTCCATGCCACTGACCATTAATATTATCTCCCGGTTTTTGAACACCCACATCGAGTCCAAGCTGGTGATTCCGAATCAGTTGTTATAGAGTCCCAGCTGATTTGAAGTCCAGATAGCATTTCGTACCCAGTAGTGAAAGTCATGCAAGAAAAGTATCAACACCAGCACATTGAGCAGCGAGCACAAGAATACTGGGAGGCATCAAAGACCTTTCAGGTAAAAGAAGATACTAAAAAGCCAAAGTATTATTGCCTCTCCATGTTTCCCTATCCGAGTGGTCGCTTGCACATGGGGCACGTGCGTAATTACACCATCGGTGATGCACTCGCTAGATACCATCGTATGCAGGGTAAAAATGTGCTACAGCCGATGGGGTGGGATGCATTTGGTTTGCCGGCGGAAAACGCTGCCCTAAAAAATCAAGTAGCCCCCGCCGCTTGGACCCGTAGTAACATCGAGTATATGCGCGCACAGTTAAAACAGTTGGGATTTGGTTACGACTGGAGCCGTGAGCTGGCCACTTGCGATCCTGAATATTACCGTTGGGAGCAACAGATGTTTGTGCGCCTGATGCAAAAAGGCGTGGCTTATAAAAAAACTGCGCCGGTAAATTGGTGCCCAAAAGATCTAACAGTGTTGGCGAACGAGCAAGTGGTGGAAGGGTGTTGTTGGCGTTGTGATACGCCAGTGGTGCGTAAAGAGATCCCGCAGTGGTTTCTGCGAATCACAGATTATGCTGAGGAATTGCTACAAGAGTTAGATCAGCTAGAACATTGGCCAGAGCAGGTCAAAACCATGCAGCGTAACTGGATTGGCCGCTCTAGAGGGGTGCAGATCCAGTTTCAAGTAGAAAATAGTGATCAGAACCTAGCTGTTTTTACCACTCGACCCGATACCCTGATGGGTGCTACTTATGTCGCCATCGCGGCCACCCATCCTTTGGCATTACAGACCGCAAAATCCAATCCTGCTGTACAAAAATTTATTGAGATTTGTGCCCAAGCTGAAACCAGTGAAGCGGCTATAGAGACGGTGGAGAAGCAGGGTATCGATACGGGTATGAACGTGCTGCATCCCATCACCGGCGAGCAGTTACCCATATGGGTGGCAAATTTTGTGTTGATGGAATACGGCACTGGCGCGGTGATGTCGGTGCCGGCACACGACACTAGAGATCATGAGTTTGCGCTCAAGTATCAGTTACCAATAAAGCAGGTGATCGAGCCAATTAATGGGAAACAATTAGATATTTCCCAAGAAGCCTTTGTACTACCGGGCCGCTTAGTAGATTCGGGGCAATTCAGTGGCTTAACATCAGAACACGCCTTCGACGCTATCGCCAACTCTCTTCAGCAAGCGCATCGTGGCGAAGTGCAAATCAACTATCGTTTGCGGGATTGGGGGGTGTCGCGGCAACGTTATTGGGGGGCACCTATTCCTGTGATCCATTGTCCCCAGTGTGGCACTTTGCCGGTGCCTGAAGCTGATTTACCAGTACGTTTACCTGAAGAAATTACTTTAGAAGGTGTGGGTTCGCCGTTAAAGAAACTGCCAGAATTCTATCGTACCAGTTGTCCAAAATGTGGAGGGGAAGCGGAACGGGAGACAGATACTTTTGATACTTTTATGGAGTCATCTTGGTACTACGCACGATATACCTCCCCAGATTCCAGTAACGCCCAGTTAGATGAGCGTGCGAACTATTGGTTACCAGTAGATCAATATGTGGGTGGTATCGAACATGCCATCTTACATCTACTATATGCGCGTTTTTATCACAAGCTCATGCGTGATGCTGGATTAGTGAGTAGTCATGAACCTTTTACTGCTTTGTTGACCCAGGGCATGGTACTCAAAGAGGGTGCCAAGATGTCCAAATCAAAAGGTAATACAGTGGATCCACAAGAGTTACTGGATCAGTATGGCGCCGATACGGCCCGACTGTTTGTGCTTTTCGCGGCACCACCGGATAAATCTCTTGAATGGTCCGATGCAGGCGTAGAAGGCGCCTATCGATTTATCAAACGTTATTGGACGACTTGTGTTAACCACCTGGCTCAGTTTCAAGCAATTGAAAAGCTTGAGATTGCTCAGCTAAATGAAGCACAAAAAGTATTGCGTCGTCAGATCCATCAGATGTTAACTAAGGCGACGGATGATTTAGGAAGACGGCAAACCTTCAATACGGTGATCGCATCCTGCATGGAATTGTTAAATGCCGTGCATAAATTTGATGATCCAAGCCCACAGGGTGCTGCTGTTCAGCGTGAAGCATTAGAAATCATGACCCAAGTATTGTCTCCTATTGCGCCCCATGTCACCCATGAGATTTGGCTTTTATTTGGCCATCAACAGGCAGTGATAGATTCCACATGGCCCACCGTGGACGCACAGGCGCTAGAGGAGAGCGAAGTAGAATTTGTGCTGCAGGTAAACGGAAAGGTTCGCGCACGGGTGAAATTTCCTTCTTCCTTGACGCAGGAAGAGTTAGGTGAAGCGGCTAAACAGCACGAGAAGCTACAGAAATTTCTATTAGATAAAAAAATACATAGAGTGATTGTGGTTCCTAACAAACTCATCAACATAGTGGCCAAATGAAAAGACTATTTTTGGGTCTGGTATGCGCAATTGGGCTCGGCTCTATGGTTGCTTGTGGTTGGCATTTGAGGGGGGCGTTTGAATTGCCAGCGGAGTGGCAACCGTTAGCGATTGAAGGCGCAAACTTAAAGTTCGGTTTAAATCAGGCTCTGCGCAATCAATTTGAGGCCAATAATATTTCTTTGGTGCAGATAGGTGATGAGAGGAATGCGGCCGTCATTCTGACAATTTCCGGAGAGCAACTGAATTCGAAAATTTTATCCATTGGTGCGGATGGCAAAGCCAAGGAATTTGAGTTGATCTATGAAGCGAACGTTCAACTACGAGATCAAGAAGGCAAACTCATTGTGAAACCGACCCTAATCCGTTTACGTCGTGACTATAGCTTTGATGAAGGGCAGGTGCTAGGTAAGGATGCTGAAAAAAGATTGTTACGGGAGCAAATGGTACAAGAAGCCAGTATGTTAATTATTAATAAACTAAATACTAGCCTAAAAGCACAAACCACGCGTCCCCATCCTTAAGGCAATTGCCGATGAAGTTTCCATCCTACCAACTGACAGCGCACTTGGATCAGACAATTCCAGTAGTGATATTAATTGCGGGAGATGAATATTTATTGGTTGAAGAGACTTGTCAGCAAGTCGTTGCCGCTGCTACACGACAGGGATATCAACGACAGCAACAGTTTACGTTAGATAGACAGTTTGACTGGTCATTCCTGTTATCGGAGCTTCGCACCCAGAGTTTGTTTGCAGAAAAGCATGTGCTGCAACTTAACTTGTTGCAAGGTAAGCTCAAAGAAAGTGATGCGGCTGAGTTATTGAGTTATTTGTCCTCACCGAATCCAGATAGGCTGTTGCTGATCCGTAGCCCAAAAATTGAATCTTCTCAATCTCGTAGTAAATGGATCAAACAGCTAGACTCTGTGGGCTGGTGGGTTCAGGTGTGGCCCATCGACAGACCAAAATTTCCGCAATGGATTCGGCAGAGACTCAAGCAACACCACCTAAGCGCCGATTCCGCGGCGATTCAGCTTCTGGCCGAGCGCACTGAGGGCAATCTGTTAGCTGCCGCGCAGGAGATCGAGAAATTAGCCCTGTTATTTCCTCACAGTCAGATAACTACAAACCAAATGATGCAGGCTGTGGGCGTAAGTGCCCGTTATACACCCTTCGATTTAGTAGATACGGCGCTCAACGGTGAAGTAGCTAAGGTGCACACCATGCTGCGCGGTTTACTTGCTGAAGGTGTTGAGCCGGTGTTGATCCTATGGAGTCTGCTGAAGGAAGTAAGAGCACTTATGCCATTGTCTGAGTCGATAGCAAAGGGAAACTCGTTAGATGCCGCATTGAAAAATGGCGGTGTTTGGAAAAAACGAGAAGCCTGCTATCGTGCAGCATTGAAACGGCATGATGTGATCAGTCTATATGCCCTGCTGGCGGTGGGCGCAGGGGTGGACAGGTGTATTAAGGGGGTGGGATCCAGCAATATAGAGGCTGAATTGTTACAATTGGCCCTGGGAATAGCGAGTGAGCCGAGCGCACCACTCGTCAGTATGGGTAAGAATGAAAAGGTGTATTGGTAATGGACATCACCGGTTATATGACGCAATTGGGACAGCAAGCGCGATTTGCTTCTAAGCAGATGGCAGTGGCGACTACTTTGCAAAAGAATCGGGCCCTGATAGCTATCGCAGAGCAGTTGGTCATCAACCAAGAAGCGTTATTGGCGGCTAATCACTTAGATCTACAAGCTGGCCGTGACCGTCAGTTGAGCGATGCGTTGTTGGATCGTCTTGCGTTAAATGAGAGTCGTATCCAGAGTATGGTCGACGGCCTACATCAGGTGGCTGCTCTAGCGGATCCGGTGGGGGAGATCACCGATCTTTGTTTTCGCCCTAGCGGCATTCAGGTAGGGCGCATGCGTGTGCCTTTGGGTGTGGTTGGCATCATTTACGAGTCTCGTCCCAATGTCACCGCAGACGCGGCGGCGCTGTGTTTAAAATCGGGTAATGCCACTATCCTACGAGGCGGTTCGGAGGCGAAACATTCCAATCAAGCGATTGCGAAAGCGATTACCGCGGGCCTTTCGGAAACCGGTTTACCGAGTGACGCAGTACAAGTGGTGGCAACCACTGATCGAGCTGCGGTGGGTGCACTAATTAGTCAACCCGAGTATGTGGATGTCATTGTGCCCCGTGGAGGCAAAAGCTTGATAGAGCGCATCAGTCGGGAGGCCCGGGTACCGGTGATCAAACATTTGGATGGGAATTGTCATCTCTTTGTGGATGAAAAAGCAGATTTGGAGATGGCAAGGAAAGTGGCCTTTAACGCTAAAACCCAGCGCTATGGAACCTGCAATACACTGGAAACTTTATTGGTCGCTGAGCCCGTCGCGATACAGCTGTTACCAAAATTAATTGCAGAGTATCAACAAGCTGGTGTGGAAATCCGTGCCTGCGCAAAAACCCGTGAGCTGGTGTCTGGGTTGGTGGCGGCAACCGAGGAAGATTGGGATACAGAATATCTTGCGCCTATTTTAGCCGTGCGTGTGGTCAGTGGATTAGATGCAGCACTGGATCATATTGATGCGCACTCCTCGCAACATACAGAAGCGATTATTACTGATGACATTCATGCAGCGCAGAGATTTTTACGTGAGGTGGATTCCAGTTCTGTGATGGTGAATGCTTCCACCCGATTTGCAGATGGGTTTGAATATGGATTGGGGGCAGAGATAGGGATCTCTACAGATAAAATTCATGCCCGTGGTCCGGTTGGATTAGAAGGATTAACTTCACAAAAATTTATCGTCATCGGTCAGGGTCATATTCGTGAGTAAGGCAGCGACTGATAGAGCCGGTGGCACAGGTACCTTAGGCATATTGGGCGGTGCCTTCGATCCCGTGCACAATGGACATTTACGATTGGCTGTCGAGCTACAAGAAGTTCTCGAATTGGATGAAGTTAGATTAGTCCCAACCGGTCAACCACCTCATCGAGAGCCTGCCGTCGCCTCTGCTGAACAGCGTTTTTTATTGTGCAGAGCGGCAGTGAAGGGTGAGTCAAACATGCAAGCCGATGACTGCGAGATATTGCGTGATGGCCCCTCTTATGCGTTTGAAACCTTGCGTCAATTTAGAGAGGAATATCCAGATAAATCTATCGTTTGGCTGATGGGTAGTGATGCTTTTGCGAATTTAAACAAATGGCATCGCAGTGCTGAATTACTGGAGTTGGCCCATCTAGTTGTCGTGCATCGTCCAGGCGAGAGCGTCTCTGAAGAGAGTCTGTCCGCTTGGGGCAAATATGAGATTGAACAGCCTACAGATTTACACCGTAAGCCTGCTGGTGATATTTTATTTCACTCGATGACTTTATTAGATATTTCATCCACCCAAATAAGAGATTGCCTGCGACATCAGCGGAGTATCCGCTATCTGGTACCCGATAGTGTGTGTGCACTCATTGAGGTTTGGGGCTTATATTTAAATCGTGGAGCGAGTTCCAGTTAATATGAATGCAGAAGAGTTAGAAAGTATAGTTGTTGACGCATTAGAAGAAGTGAAAGCTATCGATATAGAGTGTCTGTCGGTATCAGAATTAACTAGCGTGATGGATTACATTATTATCTGTACGGGGCGCTCGAATCGTCATGTACGCGCGTTAGTGGATAGTGTGGTGGAGCATTCAAAAAAAAATGGTGTCTTACCTCTGGGAGTAGAAGGCTATCACGGCGGTGAGTGGGGATTAGTGGATCTCGGAGATATCGTAGTACATGTGATGTTACAAGAGACTCGAGACTTTTATGCCCTGGAAAAATTATGGGATCCGAATGCAGCAGCTTGGCCGGAAACAGAAGAGATTGATGAGCAAGTTGACTAGTCGCAGCGCGATGCTATTGTTCACTTTGAATGGTACCCATGCAGCTTGAATTAGTTGCTTTTGGTAAGAATATGCCGGCATGGGTAGATGAAGGTTTTCAAGAATACGCGTCCCGCCTACCAAGAGATTGGAAATTAATTCTAACTGAGCTCGCTTTAGAGCGCCGAGGAAAAAATTCAGATCAAACGAGAATAGATCTTCGTGAGGCGCAAAGAATGCGTGGTGCGCTATGCACTGGTGCCAGATCTGTCGCCCTGGCGGTGGAGGGCGAACGCTGGTCTACCGAACAATTGGCAGATAAGATGAGCCAATGGAATTTAAATTACCGGCAAGTTACTTTTTTAATAGGTGGGCCAGAGGGATTGCCCGGACAGTTACAGACAGAGGCAAATGAAGTCTGGTCCTTGTCCCCGTTGACTTTGCCGCATCCTCTTGTTCGTGTCGTGGTCGCCGAACAACTCTATCGGGCTTGGTCGATTCTAAATGGATTGCCCTATCATCGAGGGTGTTGATGGGTGACGCGGATGTGATTCTTGCTTCAGCTTCGCCAAGGCGGTTGCATTTACTCCAACAGATCGGTATTCGTGCGCTGGTTAGACCTGCCGAAATAGATGAGACGTTACGCACCGAAGAACCGCCGGAAACATTCGTGTGTCGCTTAGCCACTGAAAAGGCAATGAAAGTATTCCGAGAAAGCAAAACGGAGAAATTCCCAGTGCTCGCGGCCGATACAATAGTTGTACTCCAGGGCCAGATTTTTGGCAAGCCGGAGTCGCGGCAACATAGCCGAGAGATGTTAACTCAACTTTCGGCACAGACTCACCGAGTTTTGACAGCAGTGACCTTGGTCGGTGATTTTGAACAGACTATTTTATCTGAAAGCCAGGTCACTATGCGTGCTATCGTATCAGAGGAAATCGATGCGTATTGGGCGACAGGTGAGCCAAGGGATAAGGCAGGTGCTTACGGGATCCAGGGTTTAGGCGCACTATTTGTGCAAAATATCACAGGAAGTTATTCAGGTGTCATGGGTCTGCCTTTGTATGAAACAGCACAGTTGTTGGCCAAGGAACAAATACATTGTTTGCTTCGGAGTAAAAGGAATTGTGGCCAATGAATCCAATGGATTGAGAAGATGCGTTCTGAAATATTAATTAATGTCACACCGCGAGAAACAAGGGTCGCATTGGTCGAGAATGGTGAGTTACAGGCGATCAGTATCGAGCGTAGTAATCGTCGCGGTATTGTCGGCAATATATATAAAGGCAAAGTGCGTCGTGTGTTACCAGGCATGCAAGCGGCATTTGTAGATATCGGTTTAGAACGGGCGGCATTTCTACACGTTTCCGGCGTAGTGAACCAGTATCAATTACCTGATGAGAGTATAGATGAAAAAGAGTTAGATATTACTGATTGGTTGCATGATGGTCAGGAGATCGTTGTACAAGTGGTGAAAGATCCCGTGCGTACCAAAGGTGCGCGTTTAACCACTCAGATCACCCTGCCTTCACGCTATTTGGTATACATGCCTAATGTTCAACATGTGGGTGTCTCATTGCGTATCGGCGATGAAGAAGAGCGTCAACGGTTAAAATCCTTGATTGAAAACGAAATAGGGCCTGATCCTACGGGCGGCTACATTGCACGTACCGCTGCCGGTAGTATGACTAACGAAGAAGTACATGAAGAGGTCTCTTATCTCAATCGATTGTGGAACTGGATATTAGAGAGTAGAGACAGGGTGACGGGTGTTGGACTGGTTCACGAAGAATTGCCGTTGGCGATGCGTTGTATGCGTGATTTGGTAAATGACGACGTGGAACGTATTCGTATTGATTCTCGTGAAACTTATGAAAAAGCGGTGGCTTTCGCCAAACGGTTTATTCCCAATGTGGCAGATCGAATAGAGATCTATCCAGGTGAGAGACCTTTATTCGAGTTATTCGATGTGGAAAATGAATTACAAAGCGCATTGCAACGCAAGGTCATGCTTAAATCCGGTGGTCATTTGGTGATTGATGCCACTGAAGCGCTCACCGCCATAGACGTGAATACAGGTGGATTTGTGGGCAGTCGCAATTTAGAGCAGACCGTTTTTACCACAAATTTAGAAGCGACACAGGTGATAGCCCGGGAACTGAGACGGCGAAATTTGGGCGGTATCATCATTATAGATTTTATCGACATGAAAAGCGTAGAACACAGGGAGCAGGTGATACAGTCGTTAGAAAAATCATTATCCAGAGATTATTCCAAAACATCCATCAGTGATGTCTCTCCTATAGGATTGGTGCAGATGACTCGAAAACGTACCACTGAGAGTCTACAGGATATACTGTGTGAACCTTGTCCTACCTGTAATCACCGCGGTCGAGTGAAGTCAGCAGAAACCTTGTGTTATGAAATTTTTCGCGAGATTTTACGGGAAGCACGTGCATTTGATGCGAAACAATACACCGTATTGGCATCTCAGCCAGTCATTGATCGTCTCAACGATGAAGAGTCAGAAGGTGTGTTGGAGTTGGAAGAATTTATTGGAAAACCGATTCGCTTACAAGTGGAAGCCAGCTTCACTCAAGAGCAGTACGATGTGATATTGACCTGAACGATGTTCTCTTTTCTACGTAGAGTCCTCTTTTATCTATCTACCACTTTGGCAGTTGCCTTATTTCTACTCGCGGTAGGTATCTGGACTTTACGAATCGGTATCGAAATACCTGTCGATTATCGGGCCAGCATAGAAAGTTTTTTTTTCGAACGCTTCAATCAACAAGTGACTGTGAATGGTGCGCGTTTGGGTTGGCGTGGCTACGGCCCAGAGATCCGGCTTCGTCAGGTACGTGCGGCAGCCCAGGATTCTGGAGAACAGTCTCTTGCCTTTAAAGAAGTGGCACTTGGCATTGATCTGCTGCGTTCAGTTTTAGGCAATCGACCAGCCATCTCCTTCGTCAATTTAGTAGGGGCACATTTCTATTTGCAACAACAAGCGAATGATACTTGGCAGTTTGCCGGGATTCCGCTTGTCTCTCAGAGCAGCGCAAAAACACCACAACTCATCACAGAGCGATTGGGATTGCAAAATGTAGTCATCATTTTAAATGATATACAGATCGAGGCGCAGTATTATCAAGCCAATCATGAGATATATCATATAAAAGAGCTGGATCTTTCCCATCGAGCAAGAAGAATAAAATTAGCCGGTGAAGTGGAATTGCCCCCTACTCTGGGGAGACGCATTTGGGTAAGCGGTTGGATCGGTGAGGAAATCCTGTTGTCTCAGCCTTGGCATGGAGATCTCTTTATAGAGGGGGATTACATGAACTTAGGTTATTGGCAGCGGTATATTCCCGCCGATTTCCTGGAAATTCGTAAAGGCACTGCCAATACAAAAATTTGGAGTCAGTGGGCGTCTGGTCAATTACAAAGAGCACGCGGAGAAGTGGTTGCCAATCAGGGATATCTAGTTGCTGAGCAGTGGGGTTTATCCGCTCCTTTGCAGCAATTTTCTACACAATTCGATTGGTCTTGGCAGACAGACAATTGGGCGGTGATTTTTGACTCCCTGCAATTCCAGTCAGATGATATCGCCGCCCATGGTATGCACTTCTCGTTGCAACAACAGAGCGCTACTGAACAGAGCGCCCAGGCACCCAGACACGAAGTGCGTGTGGCTCGTGCACAGCTAGAGCATCTTCATGGCATCTTAAAGCTCGCACCTAAACTTGCACCTGCGACTTTGGCGCGGATGAATGAAATAGAACCATCGGGAAAGATCACTGATGGTGTATTGGAAATTTATCCGCAAGCGGTTCAAGATAACATTAAATTTTCTGGTCGCGTAGATAACTTAAAATTGTCCCCTAACTCACCATTTCCGGGTATGGATGGTATTGATGCTCGTGTCGTAGCAAGTGCCTCCAATGGAGAGGTAGAATTAGTCACTCGGGAAGGCCACGTTTGGTTCGATCGTCTGTATGTGAAACCATTTTCTATTGGCGAAGCAAGCGGTAACGTGAGATGGGTCAGTGGTCCTCAAGGAATAGAAGTCACCGCAGACTCATTTAGAGTTCAATCACAAGAGTTGGCTGCTAGAGGAAATCTTAAACTAAGTTTAATAGAAGGTGATCCCTTCTTGGATTTTCATCTACTTGTCGATCATGCCCAACTACAACACTTAGATAAATATATTCCCTTGTCCCCTAAAGCTGTAAAGTCGCGTCGTTGGTTAAGTCAAGCCTTTCAGGGCGGCGAGCTATTAAACGGAGAAGTGGTAGTCAAGGGGCCCGTTAGCTCGTTCCCATTTCACCGAGGAGAAGGTGAGTTTAATGCGAAGGGAGAAATTCGATCTGCGGCATTAAATTATGCTGCCGGTTTTCCCTCTGCAAAAGAGATAGATGCCAAATTTGAAATAGTGAATCGAGATCTTGAGGTGGAGACTTCTCATGCTAAAACCTATGGTCTGGTTGTCAGTCAGGGACAGGCAAAAATCGCAAACCTGTTTAGTCCACCCTTAACCTTAGAATTAACTCTTGACGGTGCCGGCCCAGCAGCAGATGGTTTTCGATATTTAACTGATACGCCTTTAAAAAATGGTGTGGGTGCCTTATTCCCCAATGTGTCAGCGCAAGGCAACATTGCGTTGAATTTAACATTGAAAAAAGTGTTACAAAGAAAAACTCTACCAAAGCTTTCGGGGCAGATTTCCTTGCAGGGCAATCAAATTCACCTTCCACAATGGTATTTACCGCTTGAGTCCTTGCAGGGGCAGCTCAATTTTACAGAATCCGGGGTGAGTAGTGAGCGGCTTCGCGGGCAACTGTTTGGAGGAAATTTCGACTTAGCAATTAAACATGAATTAACCGGCGACCGCAGTCTGATGAAATTTATGACTCAGGGCGATACAGAATTTTCTACACTCGCAGACTATTTTAAACTCACACCCTTGTTGCCTATACAGGGAAAAAGCGATTATCAAAGTCAGATCTTAATTTCTCGGGCTCGAGGCCAGCCAGGCGCACACATCGATATGCTCATAGAATCAGAGTTGGTTGGCGTCGATATACCTCTGCCCACGCCACTGGGTAAGCGCCAACAGGAGAGTTGGCCAATGAAAGTAGTCTGGACGAAAAATAAGTCGGGTGCCTCGCAATGGCGAGCAACTCTCGGAGAGGACTTGCATTTTAGTTATGATGTGAGTCAGCTGGGCGAGGGTAGTGGCAAATTGGATCTACCCTATTTGAATGTGGCTGAGTGGCAACCTTTTATAAAGCCTCAGATCAATAGACCATCTAATAAAGAATCCGCTGGTGCGCATCAATTCCGAGCATTAGCGATAGATATCCAGAAGTTCAATCTTTTTGGTAATGTATACCAATCGCCAACATTAGTTTTTAGGCGTGAAAAACCCGAATGGTATCTGGGAATTGAACATGAAGAAATCAATGGTGGCATCCGATTTCCCGATAGAGGCAGACAAGCTCCAGTAAAAATCCGTTTTACGCAGGCTAACTTAGCGCAATGGTTTGATTTTAATACGACTCAAAAGGAATCAAAACATCGTTCTGCTTTCGATCCAAACTCTATTCCGAACATCGATTTTGATATTCGATCTTTTGTCGTTGGCGAAAGAAAGATAGGAAATTTAGTGGGCAGGCTCGAAAGCAAAAAAGGAGGGATACATCTTTCTGAATTTGATTTAAGTGCGACATATTTGCGACTGTCTGCACAGGGCAGTTGGATTAATTTACCGCAAAATAACCAACAATTAGATATTAGTCTTACTAGTAAAATCGAAGATTTAGGCCATGCACTAGATGAATTGGGTATTCCAGATCGTATTAGCGAAGGTCGGGGTAGGGTGTCCGCCGATTTTAGTTGGCTGGGACCGTCACAGGATCTGTTCAGAGCGTCCCAGTTGAGTGGTCAAGCTAAGTTGGATATAAAAGATGGACGACTACTGAATGCAGATCCTGGCCCTGGCAAGGTTCTGGGTGTTTTTTCCGTTTCTTCAATACCGCGACGACTGTTACTAGACTTCAGTGATCTATTTGCATCAGGATTAAGTTTCGACAAAGCACAGGCGCAGATTCGATTCGAAAAAGGTATGGCTGAGACAGAATCGTTTGACATACATGGGCCTGCCGCTCAAATAGAGATCAGTGGTAGTACAAACTTAAGTAACAGAGAATTTAATCAAAAGATTGCCGTGATACCCAACATCGGTGGTACGCTGCCTGTGGCTGGTGCGATCGCGGGCGGTCCTGGATTGGGGGTATTACTCTATTTGGGCCAAGATTTAGTCAACAAGCGGCTTGGTAAGATAATACGCTATGAACTATTACTGACCGGGCCCTGGAGCCAACCGCAATTGGAACGACTATAAACCGTGGCAGATAAATTGAAAATTGCTGTGCTGCAGATGTGTACTGGGACGAATGTTCAAGCCAACTTGGGGCAGGTGACGCAGCAGATAGAGTTGGCTGCAGCCCGTGGTTGCCAGTGTGTGGTGTTGCCCGAGAACTTTGCGCTGATGGGGGCGGCATCGGAGTTGAAACAGCAGCTTGCCGAACCACCGGGACAAGGATCTATCCAGAAATTCTTAGCCGACCTTGCTCGGACAGCTGGCCTATATATTGTGGCAGGGACGATACTCACCCGTTCACCCACCGGTAAATTGAACGCTGCTTGTGGCATTTATGATCCAAAAGGAGATCAGATACATTGTTATCATAAAATGCATCTGTTTGATGTTCAGCTCTCTGCGCAAGAGCGCTACGCCGAATCTGATGAGATTGAACCAGGACAAGAGCAGATTACCTTTAATATTGGGCCTTTTAAAATTGCCCCGGCGATTTGCTACGATATTCGCTTTCCTGAGTTCTTTCGCAAATTATCCAGTGAAGGCGTGCATCTTTTTGTGGTTCCTGCCGCCTTTACTGAAACGACCGGTCGTGCCCATTGGGAGATCTTGTTAAGAGCGCGCGCTATCGAAAATCAATGTTTCGTTGCAGCAGCTAATCAAACGGGATGCCATCAGGATAATCGTCAAACCTTTGGACACAGCATGATTGTCGATCCCTGGGGTGAGATATTGGTACAAGCAGAGAAACAACCCACCTTGTTAGTTAGTGAATTAGACATGCAACGCTTGTTGCAAGTGCGTCAGAATCTACCTGCCCTCACACACAGGCTTTCCGTATGGAATAACTGCTTTACCGGAACTACTCAAACTGAGTAAAGTCCGGTGTCCGTTTTTCAAAAAATGCACTCACTGCTTCTCTATGTTCTGCAGAGGATAAGGATTTGGCGAATGCGGACAACTCTTCTTTAAATACGTTTTCTAATGTTTGTTTGTTGATTCCTTGGTTTAACAGCGCCTTCGTTTGGCGTACTGCACCAGGCGGTAAGTTAGCTAGTTTTGACGCGATTTCCATTGCCCGTGAATGAACCTCTGATACATCATGAAGCTCCGAGGCGAGACCAATATCCAGTGCAGTTTGACCAGAGAACGGTTCACCGGTGAGCAATATTTGACTGGCCCGCGCCCGCCCGGCGACTAACGGTAACAAATAAGAGCTGGCAAACTCGGGTACCAATGCAAGTTTGACGAAAGGTAGTTGCAGTCTCGTGTCACGAGCGAGCACATTGATATCTGTATGTAGCAGTAGAGTCACGCCGATGCCGATCGCCATACCGGTCACTGCCGTGACAACCGGTTTGGGGGTATTCATTAATGCTTTTTGGAAGCTGATGACTGGAGATTCCCCTTTGCCAGACACCACAAAATCTTTTAAGTCGTTGCCGCTGGTGAAGTGGCCACCTTCACCGCTTAACATGATTACCCTGACTTCTGGTTGCTCTGTCGCCGTGGAAATGAGGTGCGCGGCTTGTTGGTACATCTGCTGCGTCAGTGCATTGCGTTTTTCCGGGCGGTTGAAGGATATTTTGAGAATATGGTTGACTACTTCGGAGAGTATCACCGCATCAGACATCTTCGTTATCCTATCTTGTTAAATTTCGCAGGTACGAACGACTAATAAGAGATGTCGTTTACGGTTTCGATTAGCTTCGTTTTATAACGCCTGGCGTTTTCAACATAATGCATAGCAGACATTTTGTTCATTTGCATCTGCGCTGGATTCAGTTCGCGAACTACTTTGCCGGGTGAGCCCATTACCAGAGAGCCGTCGGGGATCTCTTTGCCTTCGGCAATCAGACTATTCGCTCCGATGATGCAGTTTTTGCCTATTTTTGCGCCATTTAAAATCACGCTACCAATTCCAATTAAAGTATTGTCGCCAATAGTGCAACCATGTAGCATCACCATGTGTCCGACTGTGACATCACTGCCGATGGTCAATGGGATCCCCGGATCAGTATGTAATACAGAGCCATCTTGTACATTTGAGTGTTCTCCCACAGTGATCAAATCATTGTCACCACGAATCACTGTATTAAACCAGACGCTGGATTGGTTTTTTAATAGCACACTACCTATCAGAGTGGCGTTGGGAGCGACGAAGTGGCCTTCGCCTTCAAATGTGACTTGACGATCTTCCAATTGGTATAACATGGCACCTTCTCTCCACTAGTGTAGATTTAGGGTAAGATTGTAGCACGAGCAGCTGCCGCCACCAGGTGACGAGTCTTAGGTCATCAACAGTAGCGAGGCCAAACCGAGAAAGCCGAAGAATCCCACCACATCTGTAACAGTGGTGAGCACTACACTACCGGCTAATGCGGGATCAATGCCCACCCGCCGCATCAAAACGGGTAAGTAGAGACCGCTGAGCGCACCCATCAGCATATTGAGTACTAGAGCGGTGGCGAGAATGAGGCTCAATTGTAGATTATGAAACCAAAAATAGGCTGTGGCGCCGACCACAACTGCCCAGAGGGAACCGTTCAATGCCGCCACCGCAAGTTCTTTACGCAGTAACCAACGCACATTGGCATCGCTCAATTGACCCAGTGCCATGGCACGAATCACCAAAGTTAAGGTTTGACTGCCGCCAATACCCCCCATACTGGCGACAATAGGCATCAACACTGCCAGTGCGACATAGTGGGCGATTGTGGCTTCGAAAAGGCCGATAACCGCCGCAGCAATAAAAGCAGTGACTAAATTGGTGCCCAGCCAAATCGCGCGACGTTTGGCGCTATAGAGGATTGGACTAAAAGTATCTAACTGTTCCCCTAAACCGGCCATACTCAAAAATTCATGTTCCGCCTCGATTCGAATCACGTCGATAATGTCGTCTACGGTGATGCGCCCTACTAAAGTACCGTTGACGTCTATGACGGGCGCTGTCACTAAGTGTTCTCGCTCGAAGCGGTGAGCCACTTCTTTTTCATCTGTGTCTGCGAGTATAGGTTCAAGATCGGTACGCATAATTGATTCAATGGTGTGAGCCACGGGTTGGGTCAGTAGATCTGCTAAACCCACGACCCCTAAGTAGTGGTTATCTCTATCAACGACAACTAAATGCTCAGTGGCTAGGGGCACACTGGCGCGCCATCGCAAATAGCGGTTGGCGGTGCCGACCGTGATCTCCGGGCGCACAGTGATGGCGTCTGTATTCATTAAGCCACCAGCAGTATGACTAGGATAGGCGAGCGCGCTTTCCAACTCACTCCGATCCTGCTCTGACATGCTTTGTAAAATTCGGGGTACGGATTCGGAAGGTAAATCCTGCAAAATGTCCACCACATCGTCCGTATCCATTCCGATTGCGGCTTGGGTAATATCTTGCAAATCCATGCGGCGTATCAAGTTGCCGCGAACAGTGTCATTGAGGAAAGGTAGAATTTCTCCCTGGCTGTCTGCGTCTACCATTGCCCAGACAATGTAGCGCTCTTTGCGCGGCATCGATTCCAATATGTCGGCGATATCTGGCCCGGACATTTCTTCCAACATATCGCGGATCTGGAAGAGTGTGCCACCTTCCAGGGCTTGCAAAAAAGCATTCAGGGTCGGTTTTGGTGCCTGAGTATCACTCTCTAAGGTTGGATTTTCGGACTCGTTCGATTCTGGCATAACGTTATCTTACAGTTTGAATTCAATGACTTCTTGTCTCTTAAATAGCACGTCGCAACTCATAGTTATTCCATTTCGTCGAAACGGTTTTCTACAAGGGTCTGCAGCTGCTGTATCGCCTCAGTGGCATCTTCCCCAGTTGCATGCACCACAATGGTTTTGCCTTTCCCTGCTGCTAACATCATTAGGCTCATTATACTCTTACCATTGGCCTGGCGATCGGCTAATGTGACTTCAATCTCACAATTAAATTTTGTCGCCAAAGCTGCAAACTTAGCCGCTGCGCGGGCATGTAATCCCAGGCGATTAACAATTGTTAGCTCTCGTTGCATTTGATGGCATCCCTAATATCTGTAGTGCACAAGAATACCCCTTCCTGTCCGCCACTATAGGCTTTTAGTGCCAGCTCGGTGAGGCTTAAGTTAGGATAGTTTAGGGTGCGAATTAACATCGGTAGATTCACGCCACTGACCACCTTGACTTGGGATTTGGGCAATAATTGTGTGGCGATGTTTGCAGGTGTAGAGCCATATAGATCGGTTAGAATCAACACACCATCACCTGCGTTTAAACTGTGTACGAGCGCTTGGGCTTGTAGAAAAATATCGTCTATATCACCAATCATCGGCACACTGAGCGTGCGGATCTGCATCGGTGTGCTTTGTATGGTAGTTAGAGCAGTTTCAACCAACTCTTGTCCAATCTGGTTGTGCGTAATGACCAGTATATTGACGCTCATTTTAGTTCTCGATGGCGAACCAGAGTTGACACGCCTTCCTGATTAAACTGTTGGGCCAATTGATCGGCTATATACACTGAACGATGGCGCCCGCCTGTACAGCCAATGGCAACTGTTAAGTAACTACGATTATTTTTTTCAAAATCTTTTAGCCATTGATGGATAAAATGGTGGATGTCTTGAATCATTTTTTGCACTTCTTTATGTTGTAACAAGTAGTCCGCTATTTCTTTCGACTGACCATCGAAGGCACGTAGTTGGGGCTCCCAGTAAGGATTCGGAAGACAACGTACATCAAAGATAAAATCAGCATCTTGGGGGATACCGTGCTTAAAGCCAAAAGATTCAAACAGTAAGGACATCTGTTGCGCCTGGCCTTCAGTTAAGCGTTGTTTTATCAATTGACGCAATTGATGCACATGCAGTTTGGTAGTATCAATGCAGAGATCAGCTTCACCTGCGATGGGCGCCAACAGTTGGCGCTCTTTTGTCAGGGCTTCGGTTAGTGAGACAGCATCGTTGGAAAGCGGATGTCGACGCCTGGTTTCACTAAAACGACGCAGCAAAGTGGATTCTTCGGTTTCCAGATAAATGACTTCCACAGCAATCTGTGACTTTGTGAGAAGCTTGCGAGATTCAAAAAAAGCTTCTGAATTGTTTTTTAAATTGCGTGCGTCTATGCTCACGGCGATAGTATTCGGTAAGGCCAGATGCTCACTGGTCAGTTGCTGGATGAAAGTCGGCAATAGTTGGATAGGTAAGTTGTCGATACAGTAATAGCCCAAATCTTCTAGGGTATCTAAAGCGATACTTTTACCCGAACCACTTAAGCCACTGACAATAATGAGTTTCACTATTGAAGATCCTCTGATAGGTGGATACGTTGACGGAGCACCAAGCGATTTGCTAACTCTACTATAATTGCTAGCGGTCGCGCCTCTGATACCCCTAGGGTTAAGGTGGGCAGGGACACATTAAGCCGCTGCGTGCGGTGCCAATTTCCTAGGTGACGGTTTTGGTGTTGATAGAGTAACTCTAGAGGTTTATCGCTTAAATTTAATTGCCAATGCACAATCGATTGCTCCACCCAGGCATGTGGCCCGAAAAGATCGGATATGGGATGAATGCCTAACCCTCGAACTTCCATTTTGGCGCAGGAATCTGGGGTGTGCATGCCGATAATGTCTTCTCCGTGGCGTTTGAGCAGTACCATGTCATCCGCAACAATTTGGTGCTTGCGTTCCAGTAATGCGAGTGCTAAATCGCTTTTTCCTCTACCGCTTTCGCCGGTGATCAGCACACCTTGTTGCTCAATTTGCATCAAGGTGCCATGGATTGAGGTAGGGGCAGGATGAAACATAATCGCTGATCACTATTTGGCTAAGTTTCGATGTTACCGCAATACACAGCCATCCATTCTAAATCGGATCAGAATAGCACGGAAATCTAGATGGTTGCTCAGCTATTGTTGTTAGGATAGTAGACTATCATTTGGTAGAGCGTTTGGTCGTCTTCAGCGCATCGAAGGGCTTGGCTAAATTTCTTATCACGAAACATGGTTGCTAAGCGAGAGAGAATCTCCAGGTGTTCATCGGTGGAGTTGATTGGCACAACCAGGCCAAATAGCAGATCAACTGGCAAATCATCTGTGGCGTCGAAATCTATGCCTTCCTCCAAATGCACTATTGCGCCAACAGAATGGTCGCTCTCTACGCGTCCATGGGGCAGCGCAATACCATCACCGATAGCGGTGGAGCCGAGACGCTCTCTGGAGATCATGGCCTGATAGATTTCTTGTGGATCCAGGGTAGGATCTTCGCGGCCAATCAGATCGCACAATAGTTCTATGGCTTTTTTTTTGCTCGTGACTCTGGCTTGGCAGAGGGTACACTGAGGAGATAGAATTTCGTTTAGAAGCATCGGCGACATGTTGTCCACCCCGCAGACACTCGGTGCCGGGGGCGAATCTAAATTCATTTATACTTTTTTATGATGATCAGTAATTTTTTCTTTGTACTTCTTAATTTGTCTATCTAGTTTATCCACCAGCGCGTCAATTGCAGCATACATATCAGAGGACTCTGCGTTGGCGAATATTTCCGTCCCATTCAGATGCATGGTGGACTCGGCTTTCTGTACTAGTTTTTCCACAGATAATACCACATGCACATTGTTAATATGGTCGAAATGGCGTTGTAGACGTTCAAATTTGTTTTCGACGTAGTCACGTAAAGCGTCGGTCACGTCCACGTGGTGGCCAGAAATATTTAACTGCATGGATGAAACTCCTTAATCATTGGTATCCTGACTTAGACTAAGCTCTTGCGTGCATTGGAAGGTGGAATAGACATGGCCTCGCGGTATTTGGCAATTGTTCGGCGCGCGACGTTAATGCCCTTGTCTGCCAATATGTTTGCAATTTTACTGTCGCTTAACGGTTTGCTTTGGTTTTCCTCGGCTATCAATTTTTTGATCAATGCACGAATAGCGGTAGCAGAACATTCACCACCCGAATCAGTACTTACGTGACTTGAAAAAAAGTATTTTAATTCAAAGATGCCGCGAGGCGTATGCATATATTTCTGTGTGGTCACTCGAGAAATAGTGGATTCATGCATTTCTACGCGCTCAGCGATGTCATGCAAAACCAGAGGTTTCATGTACTCTTCACCATGTTCAAAAAATTCCTGTTGATGGGCGACGATTTGATTCGTCACTTTCAGCAAGGTTTCATTGCGACTTTGCAAACTTTTGATAAACCATTTCGCCTCTTGCAGATTATTACGTAAAAACAAGTTTTGACTGCTGTTATCAGAGCGGCGAATGAGCGAAGCGTATTGAGAGTGGATCTGCAACTTAGGTGAACACTCCGGATTGAGTTCCACTACCCATTGATTTTTTCGTTTGCGAACAAATACATCTGGAATAATGTATTGTGGCTTTTCAGGCGCGATTAAGCTCCCTGGTCGCGGATTGAGGGACTGAACCAGAGCCACCACTTCTCGAAGTTCCGGCTGCTTCAGTTTCATCTTGCGCATCAGCTGATTGTAGTCTTTCGCCCCTAGCATCTCCAAATAGTGGCTCACCAGAAGTTTTGCTTCGCGCAACCAAGGGGTCTCTGCGCCAAATTGAGACAGTTGCAGGCTCAAACACTCCTGCAAATTTCTTGAGCCACATCCGATTGGATCGAATTGATGTACGCGTTTGAGTACTGCCTCAATTTCATCCAACTCCAAATCTGGCCACTCACTAATCAACCCGGAGTGCAACTCTTCCAATGTACAGGTTAAGTACCCGTGAGGATCGATCGCATCAATGATAGCAGTAGCGATAGCGTAGTCTGATCCAGACAACGGAGACATTTCCAACTGCCAAAAGAGATGGTCCTGTAGGGATTCTTCTGCGCTATTTTGAAACTCAAGTTCTTTGCCATCAAAGTTAGACTGGTTGTTATTCGACAGTGAGGGCACGGACGGTGTTTCATAAACGTCCTCCCAACCTGAGTCCACATCTAATTCTTCTGGAAGTTCGCTTTTTTCCATTTGCAGCTCTGTATCATCCTGGTGAGTGGTCTGTTCCTCACCATTCGCAGCTGTCTCAGAGGTAGATTCAGATTCAGCGCCGTTTTCTTGGGCGGCTTCATTGGCAGTTTCTTCTTCCGGAGCGTAGTCCAGCATGGGGTTAGATTCAATGGTTTGCTGAATTTCCTGCGCCAGATCCAGTGTTGAGAGCTGCAACAGGCGAATAGCTTGCTGCAACTGAGGTGTCATCGTCAGGCTTTGGCCAATTTTGAGTTGAAGCGATTGCTTCATATGTTTAAAGCCCTTAATTTATCCATTCCATAGCCTACCATTCTAATTAATTACTCTCAGAGAATCGACCTCTATAAACGAAATGTTTGACCGAGGTAGACGTCTCTAACCTGTTGGTTGCGCATAATTTCTTCTGGCACACCCTGAGAAATCACCGTGCCTTCATTCATGATATAGGCCCGCTCGCAAATATCCAATGTTTCTCTGACATTATGATCGGTAATGAGCACACCAATGTGACGGGCGGAGAGTTGTTTAATAATGCTTTTAATATCCATCACGGAGATAGGATCCACACCGGCAAAGGGTTCATCTAGCAGAATAAACTGGGGATTGGATGCTAAGGCGCGGGCGATTTCTACGCGACGCCGTTCGCCTCCGGATAAACTGGCGCCCAAACTCTGACGTATATGCAATAGATTAAACTCCTCCAAGAGTTGTTCAAGAATCGATTGTCGCTCGCTCCTGGAAAGCTCCTTTCTAAGTTGTAATACGCCCAACAGATTGTCTTCTACGCTCAGTTTACGGAATACAGACGCTTCTTGTGGCAAATAGCCAATGCCGAGTCTCGCGCGAGCATGTATTGGAAAGTGAGTAATATTTTGATTATTGAGTAATAGTTTACCTTGACTGCAGGGTACAAGACCGACAATCATGTAAAAACAAGTGGTTTTACCCGCACCATTTGGACCTAGTAGGCCAACTACTTCACCAAGACCAATTTTTAAAGACACATCACGTACGACTTGGCGGCGACCGTATTGTTTGCCGATCCCTTCAGCTGTTAATTCACTCATTGATTCTGATTATCGGTTTCTTGTTTGCGGGGTGCGATGGTCATTTCTACTTGGGCACCTCCAGCTGAGCGCCCTTTGCTGGCTAGAATGACCGATCTGACCAGATCATATTCTATTTGTTGAGAACTAAATTGCGTGGTGCCGTCCCAAAGTTTCGCGTCTCCTGATAGCCAGAGTCGTTCCTCAGGTACGCGATAAATGATCTTTTTTGCATGCGCCACCATTTCCGGCGTATCCGATTCAGGTTGTTGTTGGAAAGAGACGGGCTCACCGATACATCTCACTTGAGTCACTTCTGACTCATTTTGTTCCACAGTAATTTGATCGGCGCGAACCTGAATACTGCCTTGTGTCAATCGTACGTTGCCTCGATAGTGACTAATGCCTGTTTTCTGATTAAAGGAAACCGAATCTGCCTTAATCTTAATGGGTGCGTCTTTATCGGTGGGCAGTGCGAACACGCCCGTTAATGGATAGCATACCAGTAGCATAGATACCAAGGCGAAAAAAACTCGCTTATTTAGCATGAACATACACACCTTCTACCTGGTTCAAAAGGTGGATCTCCTCGTCCTCAAAGTGAGCACGAAAGCCTACAGCGGTGGCCCGCCCTTCGGCTAATTCTATTGTAACTAAAAGATCAGAGGAAATTGTCTGTTCATCTGGTCGAACCATAAATCGCTCGCTAGTAATTCTAAGCGGGTTGTGAATGGAGGCTGCGATGCGTTTAATCTCAGCATCGCCCTCAAAGCTAATTTTGCTTCCATCCGGTGCTGCGATGCTCTGAATGGCGGTAATTTGCCAGGGTACACCTTGGTCACTATACCAAGTGAGTTTTGGTTGCGTCAGGTTAGTTTGCTCATTATGTTTGATTTGGCGCAATAGTTTGCCTTCCAGACGGTGTTGCAATTTTCCCGAAGCGTTCATCTGTTCCGCGACAAAATCCTTCATGAACATGACCGGAGTGTTGTTCGGTTGACTGGTGCGGGGTTGTTTGCTGTCCTGTTGCCTTATCCAATAACTGGTAAACGCGACCGTGGCAAACAGTAAAAAAACAAGGTAATGACGGAATCGAAACACAAAAGTTGCTTCAGCGATTTCCGTGACCAGACCGGGAGGCTAATTCATATACTATCATGTCACACACCTCTCGGGCGGCACCGCGACCGCCGGCTAATGTCGTCACCCAATGAGCCTCTTGTTGCACTTCAGGCAGTGCATCTGCCACAGCGATTCCCAGACCTACCTGACGCATGATGTGCAGATCGGGAATATCGTCTCCTACAAACGCGACTTTTTCTGGTGACACGGCGAGTTTCTTTAAAAGCGTTTCAAATGCGGCCTGTTTATCTTCATGGCCTTGGAAAATATGTTTGACGCCTAATTTTTCCATTCGATGCACCACTGCCGCACATTCTCGCCCCGATACAATCGCGACTTCGATATTATGTTGACTTAAACTCTTGATGCCAAGGCCATCCCGAGAGTGAAAAATTTTATACTCCTCCCCATCTGGACCGATATGAATGCCACCATCTGTTAATACACCATCCACATCAAATATCACCAATTCAATTTGTGATGCGCGTTGGTGCACTTGTTCAGGGGTTAAATGTGCCATATTGGTTCGTCCATAGCGATCACACGACACCTGCGCGCAGCATATCATGCATGTTCAGCGCTCCGATTAGACGTTGTTGGTTATCAGTAATCAGCAGTTGGTTAATTTTGTGTCGTTCCATCACTTCCAAAGCTTCTGCCGCTAAGATGCCTGCATTCACGGTGATGGGATGAGTTGTCATACATTCACTGATAGGAGTGTGATGTAAATCGACGCGTTTATCTAATATACGCCTCAAGTCACCGTCGGTGAACACACCCAATAGACGCTGTTGTTGGTCCACAATTGCGGTCATACCTAGCCGTTTATTGGTCATTTCCAGCAAGGACTGATTGACAGGAGTGTCTGGAGAGACCATGGGCACATCTTGGTCTGTGTGCATGATGTCGTCCACATGAATCAGTAAACGTTTTCCTAAGCGTCCTCCTGGATGGGAGCGCGCAAAATCTTCCTCGGTAAATCCCCGTGCTTTTAGCAAGGTCACAGCGATAGCGTCTCCCATAGCCAAGGCTGCGGTGGTACTGGCAGTAGGGGCCAATCCCAAGGGGCACGCCTCCTGGGACACACTGACATCAATATTCACCGTGGCCATGGTGGCCAACTTAGAGTGTGGATTTCCGGTCAAGGTGATGAGGGGCACGCCAAGTCGTTTGATAATCGGTAGCAGGATGAGGATTTCTTCAGTTTCTCCCGAGTTGGATAAGCCTAGAACCACATCTTGAGTGGTGATCATGCCCAGATCGCCGTGACTGGCTTCTCCCGGATGAACAAAGAATGCGGGCGTACCTGTGCTGGCCAGGGTGGCGGCTATTTTACTGCCTATGTGGCCAGATTTCCCCATACCGATTACCACCACGCGTCCTGGACACCGCAGCATCAATTCACAGGCCTGGTTAAATGTATCATCCAAGCGCGCGAGCACTTGCGCAATGGCTTGTGTTTCGATTTCTAGAACAGTGCGCCCGAATTCGAGAAAATTTTGTTCAGTTTTTACATTCATCGTCACAATGGCTATCAAGGCTGTTAAACCAGATGAGGTGTGACATGTGCCACCATCACCAGCCAAATTATGTAGAGGCTGAAGCATAGCATTAAGATTCCACCGCCCCAACGATTGATATTCATGCTGAGATTATTTTTGCGGCGGATGACTATCCAGAGCAGCAGTGTGAATGCGCCCATGATGGGGAGGTCTCTTAGTAACACTATTTTTTCGATTTGCGTGGGTGCAACCAAACCTGGTATACAGAGTACCGCTAATAGATTAAACAGGTTAGAGCCAACGATGTTGCCAATGGTGATATCGTGTTGGTCTTTCAAGACACCGGCAATTGAGGCGGCGAGTTCCGGAAGACTGGTGCCGATGGCGACTATTGTCAGGCCTATCACCAACTGGCTTATGCCTAATAACTCGGCGAACTGTACGGCGCCCCACACCAACAGACGAGAACAGGCTACGAGGATGACAAATCCTATTAGCAACGATAAGAGCGCTTTGGGTACAGATATTTCGGCGGGATAATTTGCTGTGGGATCTTCATCCACCTGGGCGCGTTCTGATAAACGCAGTGACTCTTTCACTCCTAACCACAGCATCCAAGTTAGAGAGAGGATGAGTCCCGCTAACAATATGAGTCCATCCATCCATTCCAACTCACCGTCGAGCATTAAAGCGGCTGCCAAAAGAGTAATCACTAAGAGTAGAGGGTAATCGCGCCTTAGGGTATCCGGATGAACTGTTAAGGGCGCAATGAGTGCAGTTCCCCCCACAACTAGACCGATATTGGCGATATTTGAGCCGATGACATTGCCAATGGCGATACTGCTGGCACCATCTAAGGCAGCAAATAATGCGACCAACATTTCTGGTGATGAGGTGCCAAGGGCGACTATAGTTAACCCCACAATCAATGGTGACACGCCGAGGGAATAGGCAGTGGCTGCCGCCCCGTCGACGAATTTATCCGCCCCCCAAAATAGTCCCACCAGCCCAATAACGATAGCAATTGCTGCTATTAACATGTGGTTCATATCCAAAAACCGGTTATTCTAACGATTCTATTTGTCGCTTGCAGGCGTTAAATTGTGCCAAACAACAGGCACCGTAAATTTTTGTGAAGATAGAATAGGTTGAAATGGGGATCCCCAATTGTAGAAGGCAATATCATGCTAGAGACTGAGCAAGTTCAAAGCGGATGGTTAGACAGGTTAGAGCGCGCCGGAAATGCGCTTCCCCATCCGGCGACCCTGTTTATGATAGGGGCGCTCATAGTCATGCTGTTGTCCCACCTAGGGGGGATTTTTGGATGGCAGGTGAACAAGCCATTATTGCAGGAAGGTGATTTGAATTATGAACCTATTCACGTGGTTAGTCTGTTAAATGCAGAGGGGCTTTGGTGGATCTTAAAAAACATGGTGGAGAATTTTATTCGCTTTCCACCCTTGGGGCTGGTGATTGTGGGCATGCTGGGCATTGGTTTGGCCGAACAGAGTGGTCTGATGCGTGCGATGATGTTGAGGGGGCTTTCCAACCTGGCTGCATGGCTGGTGACACCTGCGGTGATGTTTGTTGGTATTCTCTCCTCTGCGGCGTTGGATGCGGGCTACCTAGTCTTGCCGCCGGTCGCCGCTGTCCTTTGGCAGCTAATGGGTCGCCCACCCTTGGCAGGCATTATGGTGGCCTTCGCCGGTGTTTCTGCTGGTTTTAGTGCTAACTTAGTGATCACGGCATTGGATCCATTATTAGCAGGTTTTACTCAGGCAGGTGCACAGTTCTTAGTACCCGAGTATGAAGTAGCGGTCACCGCCAACTGGTGGTTTATGATTGCTTCTACTCTGGTGTTGACTCTTGTCGGCTGGTGGGTGACGGAGAAAATTGTCGAACCGCGTCTGCTGAGCCAGGGCACACTGGATACTAGACCTGCGAGTAATATAGAAATCACTAGTGCAGAGCAACGCGGGTTGCGCTGGGCTGGTGGCATCTTAATTGTGGTTGTTCTGTTGTTGGCGCTTGCCATATTCCTACCAGCGGGCCCTCTGTATGGAGTCGGTAGCCGATTCAGCAGGTGGGTAGAGGCAATGGTGCCCATTACCATGATCCTGTTTCTGTTGCCTTCGGTGGCATACGGCTTAGGTGCGGGCACCATCAAAAGTGATAAGGATGTAGCAAAAATGATGGGTGACACACTCGCTAGCTTGGGGCCGTATATCGTGCTGGCTTTTTTCGCTTCCCAGTTTATCGCCTTTTTTAATTATTCTAATCTTGGCCTAATGCTCGCCATCAAAGGAGGTGAATGGCTGGTCGCACTGGAAATTCCACTCACAGTTTTGATATTAGCTTTTATTTTGGTGTCTGCGACAGGCAATCTGTTAATTGGTTCAGCTTCTGCTAAATATGCTTTTTTAGCACCGGTGTTTGTGCCGATGTTAATGCAGGTAGGCATTAGCCCTGAATTGACTCAAGCAGCCTACCGTGTCGGCGACTCCTTCACTAATGTGATCTCGCCAATGAATCCTTATATGGTAATTATTCTGGCCTTTATGCAGCGATACCTGCCGAGAGCAGGGTTGGGAACTTTGGTAGCCGGCATGTTACCGTACAGCGTGGTGTTTGGGATCGTTTGGATTGTGATGATATTTCTCTGGATGGCCTCGGGTCTACCTCTGGGGCCGGGTGGTGATCTCTGGATCAGCGTTTCACCTTAGTCACCTGTGTTATACTCGCGTGCGGTAGGCAGGAGGCATAGATGACTAGTCATAACAAATCTCTTTTTCGTGTTGTATTTTTAAATCAGGGACAAATTTATGAGCTTTATGCCCGTGAATTGACGCAAAATCATTTATACGGGTTTGTGGAAATTGGAGATTTTGTATTTGGTGAGCGCTCAGAGGTCGTGGTGGATCCCTCTGAAGAGAAGTTAAAGTCGGAATTTGAGAATGTTACTCGAAGTTATATCCCCATGCATTCAGTGGTGAGAATCGATGAGGTCAAAAAAGAAGGGGTGAGTAAAATCACCAAAGTTGATGACAGCACGAGTAATATTACTCCGTTTCCCTACATTCCTCCTGCGAATAAATAGTTGGCCTTTAAAAGATCAAATGAAGCAATAAGTTCATATCTATATCTAATCAACAGCAATCCAATAAGACTAGGACTTGGTTGCCTACAGAAAGGGTGTAAGCAATTCGTAGATCAGTTCAACATGGGCGGGATCTGCATTTAATGCGGGGACATAATTATATTTTTCACCGCCTGCTTGTAAAAAGATCTGCCGGTAAGTTTGATTAATCTCTTCTAAAGTTTCCAAGCAGTCTGCACTGAATCCGGGACACACGACAGTTACCTCTGCAACGCCCTCACGTGCCCATGCCTCCAGGACTTCATCGGTGTATGGGTTTAACCATTGCTTGGGACCGAATCTAGACTGATATGCCAGAGACCACTGCTCCGGACGCAAATTTAATTCACTCGCTAAGTCTGTAGCTGTTTGTTGGCACTCATTCGCATAAGGATCACCTGCATCCACATACTCTTTGGGTAATCCATGAAAAGAGATGAGCAATCGTGCAACGCTGTCGGTACCTTCATACTGAGGTCGAATCGATTGCGCTAAGGCGCGTATGTAGCCCACAGAGCGATGATAGGTTGGGATCCAATGCAATTTGGGTTGATAGTTCAGTTTGTCACACCAGGCGAGCACACTCTGCTCCGTGGTAGTATAGGTGGTGTGGGAAAACTGGGGATAGAGTGGCAGTATAATGATCTCTTCAATTTCATCTTGCTGTAATTGCCTTATATTGTTTTCAATAGAGGGGGCGCCATAGCGCATGGCCAAAGCAACACGATGTTCGTATCCTAAATCGATCAATTTTTTTTGTAACGCCTGCTGCAGTGCAGTGCTGTTTACCAATAGGGGCGAGCCCTGCTCGGTCCATATCTTTTGATATAGTGCCGCGGACTTGCTGGATCTAAATGGCAGAATAAAACAGTGCAGAATAGGTAGCCATATCCATCTCGGTGTCTTGATAACATATGGATCGGACAGAAATTCTTTTAAATAGTGTTTGACTGCTACTGGTGTCGGCGCAGCAGGACTGCCCAAGTTGGTGAGTAAGATCGCGGAGTGTTTTTTCGTCACTGAGGTGAGTATACCAAGAGTCATTTACAAGCAGTACAGTGTACCGAGATTGCCGATCCGACAAAAGCCTGAAAGGAGAGTCATGTGGCTGGATTGATGAGCCTCACACACCTGGCACTACATGTTGCCGATTTAGCGGCATGTGTTGAGTTTTATCGACACTATTGTGGGCTAAAGATTGTGCATCAGCGCCGTAGCGGCGCAAAGGAGATCTGTTGGTTAGCCGAGTCGGGCAAAGAAACGGAGTTCATTATAGTGATGATGAATGGCGGCCCCCGCCGCGAGATTAAACCTGGGGACTATAGCCATTTAGGTTTTGCGGTAGAGAGCAAGGAGAGAGTAGACCAAATCGCCGCGCAGGCAGAACAGGCGGGTTGCCTAATTTGGACGCCAAGAGAGGAGCCTTATCCTGTTGGTTACTACTGTGGAGTGAGGGATCCCAATGGCCACCAGGTGGAGTTCAGCTTCGGGCAGCCGCTGGGGCCTGGGGCACAAGATCCTATAGAAAATAGCCAGATCACACGATGATCTCTATAGGAAACTGAAAACTCAACTGCGACTCAGGATATTTGCTGATGGATCTCATCAATCACTGGCTACATCGTTCAGGAAAAAAATTAACAGGATTATCGGTGTCTCCGGAAGGATTAGGTTTTGCGCGCATCGGCAAAGGGTTAGGCGATGCGCCCATGCTCGATGTCTGTGGTTTTCATCCCGCGCAGGCGGGCATCAATTTGACTGAACAGTTGGCGCACATTGCCCGAGCTAACAAGTTAAAGAAACAGAGTTGTGCTGCTGTCATCGATTTAGGTAAATATGAACTTTTTCCGGTAGAGGCGCCCAATGTCCCAGAGAACGAACTGCGGGGCGCTGTGGCTTGGCGTATACAGGAAATGATCGATTTTGCTGTGGAAGAGGCGGTGATTGATGTATTTGATTTTCCTGGGGATAGGCCAGCAAATCAACCGCGGCAGGTGTACGCTGTGGTGGCCAGAGAGTCACTCATCCGGGAACATAGTGAAGCCATCCGAGGGGCCCATATGCAGCTCAATGCTATCGATATTCCCGATTTGGCATTAAGAAATATTGCTGGACTGCTACCGGAGGATTCGCAAGGTGTGGCATTCCTGTACATCACCGGCGAGAGGAGTTTGATTACCATTACGAAGCACAAATCACTCTATTTTTCTCGTAGTTTTCCCATAGGGTTTAATCACTTGCAAGCGGAAGATTTAGACAAAGTTGAGGACACAGAAAATACGGAAATCGCCGGCTGGTATGAAACATTGACTCTGGAGATCCAGCGTTCGATAGATTATTACGAAAGCCATTTTCGTCAATCTCCATTAATGAACTTGGTACTGGCACCCATTGAAATTGAATTACCCCAACTGCAACAGCATTTGGAGCAAAGTCTTGGCATAAAAGTAAGAAAATTGGATATTGCCAGTATTCTTTCTGTACCCCAGGATTTGGATGAAAAAATCCAGGCACGTACTCTGCTGGCTGTCGGTGAGGCCTTAAGACAATAGTGGAGATTGCTGGATCTGAGCGCGCCAGCTGTTTCAGTTAATGGTCAATTGGATTGCATCCCACCAACCATAGGTAGCAAAAAATTCACTAAGATTTCGCGCCCGCCTCACCCGAAAATAGTATCCGATACGGATGCGATCAATGGTTTTACCCGCTGGTACTATCCATCCTAAAGTAGTGGCATTCGTCCAACCAAAATCGCTGATCTGCTCATTACACCAGAGACGGTAATTGGTGCCATCGGTGGCCACCAGATCTAGATACATGTGGTGGTTCTGGACGCGACTGGCATTGCCCATAATTTTGGCGAAGTAGAGGCTCAGATCCACGGTACTTCCTGCAACAATGGTACTGGGTAGCGTCGCTTCTCTGTAACCACGATGTATTCTGCTACCGCCAAAAAACCAGGACCACAGTTGCGCGCGAAATGAACCACCCACCGATCCTGGGGCGTTGTTGCCACTGTCCCAGGTGGTGTTGCCAACTTCACTCAAAGAGCCGTTGCCGGTGTTGTTACAACGGTAGGGATAGCCGCCGCTCGCGGGTCCACTTGTGGGAAAATCGCCAATATCTGAGGGAAATTGGTATTCGATTTGGGTGCTGC
This sequence comes from Thiotrichaceae bacterium UBA5859, assembly GCA_002432655.1. Classification (GTDB taxonomy): domain Bacteria; phylum Pseudomonadota; class Gammaproteobacteria; order UBA5859; family UBA5859; genus UBA5859. Next base: position 76,683 of record DJFZ01000028.1, read on the forward strand.
CTCCACCTGTATCGGCGGCGATATATTCAGCCACCTGTACCACTCCAAGAGTGGCGATTTCGCCGCGCGCGCGAATTCGGCATTGATCCACAGGCAGCGCAGTGATGCCATCAAAGTCGGTGGCAAATCCTTGTTCGATGACAATTGTTCTACGGCTATCCAATACTAAAGTTTGTGCCAATGAGCCGTCGCAGGGCACCCCATCAATCCAATTTTTAGTAGCCACTTCGATTCCGGATTCGGCGAGAAAAAAAGCTTCATGACCATCATTCAACATCGCCGAATCACCCACACTGCTGCGACTCATCTCTAGTGCCACCACCACCATTAGCGTGATGAGAGTTAATAACAAAACTGCGCCCATCAAAGTAGCTGCACCAGTTTGTCGATTCGGTTGCACGCGTGTGTTCATTAGTGTCGGAGGGCAATAGAAACTACGTTGGCAGTGGTCATGGCATTGGCATCGAGGTTGAGTTCTACCCTTCGCACATCAGTGCGTGAGGCGGTGACCACACCGTTGCTGTCGAGGTAACGAAAGTTGGCGCTATTCAGGTTATTTAACAGGGAATAGCTGCCTGCCACGGAGTTGTAAGCGATGGTGAGGCTGCTGCCACTAATGTTTAAGGTCACTGTGATGCCGTCTTCATTAATGAACTCAAATTGGTTATTAGTCATCACGCTTATATCGTAGTCGCTGGGCAAAATTGGATCGCGGCGGGTCCAGCGGATCTCCTTGGCCAGCCGTGCGACAGCAATACGTATAGCGCCATAATCTGATTGCAATTGGGTGGCACTTGAGAACGCGCGCGCCCCTCCAGTAAGCGTCCCCACCAATGTGGTGCCAATAATGGCAACAATTAATATGCCGAGGGTAAATTCAATGAGCGTGAACCCCGTTACTCGAAGATGTCTCATGCGTCTACAAATACCAGAGTAATAGTCGATAAGGTGGACGTGGCTGAGGTGACAGTGACCACGAACTCTTTACAGGTAGCGGCGAGTGGACAGGGTGTGCCAGTAAAAGGATCTGTCACGGTGAGTGTGCGGGTGTAAGCAGCATAAGCCGGCGGTAAGGTATCGGTGCCACTACCAGGAAGTGCCGCGTAGCCTAAGTTTCTGCGTATCATAAACAGCTCTTCGGCTCGCTCCAAAGCCAGCTCACTGCCAATTTGCAGTTGCTGATCATAGATAATGGAATATTGAATATTGCCAAATGCGGTCATCAAGGGCGTGGCTAAAATCGCCACCACCACCATCGCCATGGTGAGTTCGAGCAAATTGAATCCTTTTGGTGTCGGTTTCATAGCTACAATACCGAGACAAATCCGGAGACAGGATCCACTTCAATAGTTATGCTTTTACCACCGTTGCCGGTGAGCGTAAAACTACGGGTACCAGTCAATAAGACCCCAGATGACACCGGTCTAGCCCAGGAGTCAAAGTCCGTATCGGTGCCGGACAGCGTCACACCGTAGTCCAGGGTGACGCTAAAATTTTGCTGGTTGGTGGGATCGGTGATAATCACTCCAGCATCGCGCACGCTGTAACTGTTGCTGGAGATATCTAGAGTTAAGGTGGTCTCCTGCTGCATCGCCAGTGATTGCAAATGGCGTATGTCTCGCGCGAGTCGCTCCGCCTGGGTTCCCACCGAGTTGTCTGACAGGTTGACTCTCGGGATGACTGTGGCGCTGACAATTGCCAGAATCACCAATACCAAGGTGAGTTCGATCAGGCTGAATCCATCGATAGTCTGTTGCATGTCCCTTATATCGGCGTCAGTAAAAAATCGTGTAAGCGCACAAAAAAAAGGGCCATGGAAATGGCCCTTTTTTGTGTGTAGAGCGTCGACCTATGGAATGCTACCCACGCAACGAACCGTATCACCTACAGCAGCGGTAGCTGTTGCGCAAGCTGCATCAGTAAAGGTTGGTGCGATATGTGTTGAACCATCAATGGTCACTTGCACTCCTGTTGCCACAGCGGATATGCCTTCACCATCCACGTAATTATCAGCTAGCTCTGTGACAGTTGGGAAAGTTTGTAGATCTGCTATGGCAACAACGAAAGCAGATTTAACTGCGCCTGTCATACCTTCTTTAGCGGCGTTGGTGGCGCTAGTGGACAGATCGATAAATCGAGGTGCGGCTACAGCAGCCAAAATACCCAGGATGACGATCACCATCACCAATTCTATTAATGTAAAACCTTGTGTCTTTTTAATCACTATCGAGTCTCCTCAAGTTTGTTGGACTTATCCGATATAAACCAAAATCTTCTGCTTTTTTCATTTTTGGCTGGCGTCCATGCGCCACAGTGCTTCGTTAGGATTTTTGGTTGCCCAACAATCGCTTAAAGGCCGTCCTGGGTGCCTGAAAATACCAATGTAATTC
>DJFZ01000006.1:0-7312 GCA_002432655.1 Thiotrichaceae bacterium UBA5859
GCACTTAGCAAGGTCCATTGATAACTGAGGGTGTCGCCATCCACATCGCCGGACGCAGTACCATCCAAGTTAGTTGTGTCACCCACTGTGACAGTTTGATTGTCACCTGCATGGGCAATGGGTGTGGAATTAAGTGTGGTAATAGTAGTTGTATCCGGCGCACTATCTAACACGCCATCGTTCACAATCAGTTGGCCCACATAGGTGCCTGGTTTGTCCACAACAAAGCTGGGGTGTATGGCAGCGGGATCGCTAAGATTGGCACTGCTATCTGTCGGCTTCACCGTCAATGACCAATTGTAAGTAAGTGCATCTCCGTCTACATCACTGGATCCGCTAGCATCCAGAGTGACCTCATCAGTCACGAAGGCATCTTGATCGTTACCAGCGTTTGCCACGGGCCGCGAGTTTTCTGTGGTGATGGTGACTAGATCGGGGGCGCTATTTAAACTGCCATCGTTTACCACTAGTTGGGCAACGTACATTCCCGGCATATCAACGGTAAAACTGGGGGTCAAACTCGTTGCATCAGATAAGGTAGCAGTACTGCCGCTAGGTATAGAAGTAAAAGACCAACTGTAGGTCAAACTATCTGCATCCACGTCTGTTGATGCACTGCCATCCAGAGTAACCGCATCGGTGACAAAGGCAGTTTGATCGGCGCCGGCATTGGCGACAGGTGCGGAATTCAAGGTGGCGATGGTCACTGTGTCCGCATCGCTGTCCAAAGTACCATCATTAATAATCAATTGCGCCACATAGGTACCTGGCACATCCACAACAAAGGTCGGCATCACGGCAGAGGGGTCAGATAAAGTGGCAGCGCTGCCAATAGGTTTAGCACTCAGCGACCAAGTAAATGTGAGTGCATCGCCATCTACATCCGTAGAGCCACTACCATCCAAAGTGACGGTGTCGGTGACAAACACACTTTGGTCAGCGCCAGCGTTGGCAATGGGCGGTGAGTTAGCAGTGGCGATGGTGACTGTATCGGGCACGCTATCCACAGTGCCGTCATTCACAATCAATTGCGCCACATAAGTACCCGCGGCATCTATTTCAAAAGTGGGTTGCACCGCAGTGTTATCAGAAAGCGTGGCGCTACTGCCAGCGGGTTGTGACGTTAAGGACCAGCCAAAGGTGAGACTATCCCCGTCCACATCACTAGAGCCACTGCCGTCCAATGTGGCTGTTGCCGTTACCAATAGGGTTTGATCTGCGCCTGCATTGGCCACGGGTGGTGAATTTTCAGTGGTGACAGTCACCGTGTCCGGGGCGCTATCTAGCACACCATCATTAACGATTAACTGCGCCACATAGATACCGGGCAAATCCAGCGTAAACGAAGGCATCACCGCATTCGTATCGGATAAGCTGGCGCTGCTGCCGGCAGGTATGCTGGTGAGCGCCCAGGTAAAGGTTAAGCTATCACCGTCCACATCGTTGGAAGCGCCGCCATCTAATGTGACTAGATCTGTGACAAACGCGCTTTGATCGCTGCCTGCATTGGCTACCGGTGCAGAATTGAGTGTGGTGATGGTAACGGTATCCGGCACACTACTCACGGTGCCATCATGAACAATCAGTTGTGCCACATAAGTACCTGAGACATCAATGATCAAGGTGGGCATCACCGCGTTGGCATCCGACAAAGTAGCCGCGCTGCCAGCAGGCACACTCGTCAACGACCAATTAAAGGCTAAGGCATCTCCATCTACATCATGGGAGGCGCTACCGTTCAACGTCACTATATCTGTGACAAAAGCAGTTTGGTCCGTGCCCGCTTCTGCGATAGGCGGTGAATTTAAAGTAGTAACGGTAACAGTGTCAGGCAAGCTATCAACGCTGCCATCGTTGACTATCAACTGCAGCTCATAACTGCCCGCTTCGTCCGCCACGAATGTGGGTGTGGCGCTTGCCGCGTCGCTCAAGGTAGCGTTGCTGTTCACCGGCCTGCCGACAAACGCCCAACTAAAGCTCAAGCTGTCGCCATCTACATCAGTAGAGCCACTACCATCGAGCGTGACTATATCATTGACAAATACACTCTGGTTAGCGCCAGCCTCCGCTAGCGGTGGGGAGTTTTGCGTGGTGATGGTGACAAAGTCTGGGGCACCGTCCACCGTGCCGTCATGCACCACCAGCGAAATAAGATAACTACCGGGCACATCCACGACAAAAGTAGGCATAGAAGCTGTGGGATCAGAGAACGTGGCGACGCTATCTGCCGGTTTATCTTCTAGGGACCAGCTATAGGTGAGCGGATCACCATCTGCATCCGTGGAGCCACTGCCGTCCAGCGTCACCATCGTGCCCACAGTCACACTTTGATCGGCGCCAGCATCGCTAATAGGGGCTTGGTTTGGATCGATCTGCTCACATAAGGGCTCTAAATCTGCCAGCGCTAAATTATCTAAGCCATAGTAAACACGGCTCTCTTTTTTGAGCTTTACTTCGCGAGCTGCAAGTGCACCGAAAAGATAAGAATCTTTATCCACTTCGATGGATTGATTGGCATAGATAAAAGCTGAAACGGTGCTTTCCTTATGAACCTTAATGCTCTGATAACCATAGATAAACAATTTTTCTGCCGAGCCCGCCGCGTATGCCCCGGGCGAATTCATCACTGCGGATTTACCCAGATCGGCATCATTTAAAACAAATAGCCTGGCGGTACCGGCACCATTCACGCGAACAGTGCTACCCTGTAGTTTGAGGTTTTCTATCCAATAATCGCCGGGCGCTAAATTGATGGTAGAGTCTTTGGCGTCGAGCACTTTAATGCGGTATTCGTTAAAGCCGCTGGAGACATTCAATGTCGATGCCTTGGAAACTTTGACACTTTGATATGCATTGAGCCCATCGCTGCCCAACGAATAGCTGGCGCCGTTCTTAATATCTAAAGTATCTGTACCCTGACTGCTTTGAAAAGCCGGTGCAGAGATAACAGCGGAGACTTGATTTAAAGCGAAGCAGTCCTCACTGCCACAACTGTTCACAGCACTTTGAGACGCCTGACTGAATTGATAAGTCTCAATGCCGTTGTCGGGATCCAATAAAAGCTGTGCCTCTTTCTCAAACTGTACGGAGCCAGAAGAGTGATGGTTCTGAACACCACTAGGATAAACCTCAGAACAAAGGGAGGCATGGGACAGCGCCGGCAACAGCGCCATCGCCAAACTAACGAATAAGCCTAACTTCAGCCGAGTTGTTGCCTGTCGAAGTTTAAAGCCCATGACTCCTCCCAAGCCCGGATAAATGCCCAGCGCGCTGCTTCATTTGATGGGGCCGCCTCAGTTAAAACGCCGCCCGAAATGAGGGGTAGCGATACTCTTTGCCGGAGACAGTAATCAAGGTAGTTTCCGATCCTTGCGGGCCTGCCGCGAGAAGTATTCTTTCTACCTGTTCCCCTTTGGCGTAGCGGGACATGTCATTGCCTAATGAGGCCGTCACAGTGAAGCTGACGGAGGCGGAGAAAACACTGGGCCCGGTGGGCAACTCCACATTGACACTGGCGGTGGCACTGGCTTCTGTACCCGCTAAGGCGTTACTGATAACAGAAATTGCATCTGCGCCAATTGGTGTCACCGTGAGCGTGACCGTATTACCCACTGGCACACCGTTGGTTTCAAACTCTACGGTGACAGGATTAACTGTGCTGCTGGGTAAGACGATGTCTGCATTACCAGTAGGATTGGCAGGCGCCGCGACACCGGCTACACTGGTGATGCGTAAACCCGGCATTCCGGCGACAAACACTTCTTGCGGCGATGAGAAGCTATAAGCCGGAGTGGTGCCTGCAGTGCGGGTAATGGTTTCTGCTTCGAGGCGGATGCGGCCTACTGATCCGTGCGAACCACCGGATCGCCAATTAGCATTTGTCCCGGTTAAGCCCTTATCAGCACTGATTTGCCCATCACCTTCTAATGTTGTGGCGATTATGCGAATGGCGCCACCACTACCACCGCCGCCGGTGCCACTTTCAACACCACCAGCGGACTCACCGCTAGCACCTCCGTTTGCGATGACTTCTCCTGCTACTATAACTGTGCCGGAGGCTGCAATTAAAATAGCGCCCCCACCGCCGCCACCACCTGAGCCACGGAAGGCTGAACTGGCGGCGGCACCGCCACCGCCGGAACCACCAATCAACGGCAATAATTCCTGGACTCCATAAGCGTCTCCTATCTTCACAGTCCTACAGCCACTAAAACTACTCGTACCAGTGTTAATTGCAAATGCGCCACCAACACCGCCACATGATTCGGATCCAGCCAAATGGCCACCGCCACCACCCCCTGGCCCGATACCGTCACTTCCTCTGCCATTAGATCCAACAAGCCCACCAACACCGCCATCAAACCCTCCTGGGCCACCTATACCCGGTAAACCATCATCGCCGACATTGCCGTCCCCGGCGGCCCCCACATCGGCTGATTTACCGCCGCTGACATCAATGGCGCCTTCAATGTTGACATCCCCAGAGGCTAGAATAGTCACCGGCGTATTGGTGGCATTTTTGGCGAAGGTGACCGTGACGCCTGCAGGAATATTTACGGTGGTAAAGTTAAAAATACCATCCGGAGGCAATGCCAGTTGAGTATTCACTGTTGGGCTAAAAGCCCCATCGGCACCGGTACTGCCGCTGTCAAAGGCCAAAGCCACCGATGAAGAAAGGGTCATCACGCTGGCTAACAGTGCCGTGGATAGTTTTTTATGTCGATTGGCTGTTGGTTTCATCGTTGTGGCTCCTCTTTTCAGCTAATTCGTATTGGTCTTTCAATTCTGGGTGAAACAAATTTTATTAATTTAGTACCGCACTCTTTTCATTAATTTAGTCAATATTGTGCTTTGGATTGGGTTTAAGTCTGCATCACGCTACTCCAACGGCACTATGGTAAAAGTGTTGGCCGCAGTGGCATCCAGGCCAGAGTTACCCACCGGGGTCACCACTGTCATCACGCGACTACCCACCACTGCTGCGCTATCAATTTGCATCTCGATGGTTAACTCGGTGCCATCTGCATTCACCACCGGCGCGGCAGCAAAACTGATGTCGTCCGCAGGAGAGATGACAACTGCTGTGGCGTCCGTTAAACCAATGCCGCGAATCAGTAGGGAGACGTTGTCGCCTTGCGCAGCTTGGATGGGACTCATGGATAAAATTTCCGGTGCATTGGTGGCGATGCGCAAACGGTCTTCAGTGGCATCGGTAAAGGTAATTCTCTCTGTGGCAGTGCTGACCACCACTTCGCGCAAGCCGGTGGCGGCATCTGTGGCCACCTCAATGGGCAAGGAGATTTCTGATCCGTCTGCACTCACTGAAAGTTGCCCGGTAACTGTGATGCCGTCGCTCGGAACAAAACTAACACCAGTGACATCGTTTAGCGCAAAACCATTAATGGTCAGATTCGCGGTTGCGCCCAAAGCCAAGGCGTTGGGATCCAGGTTAAAGGCCACCGCACCAAGGGCGACGCCTAATTGATTTACATAGACATCTTTTTGCTGAATCACAGGCTCCGGCACCTCTTCCAGTTGCACACCCAAAAGGTTTGCTTGGATCTGCTGCGGTGTTGGAGGCTCCGGCTCTGATTCCAAAACCACCTGAAGCTGTGGCGCCACGATGTCCTCAAACACATCGACAATTTGATTCACCAAACGCAAGCGATTGGTGTGGTCTATAGCGGTGCTGGATATTCCGGAGGCGGTTTGCACCACTACCACTCGCTCACCAGCCGTGACCCCTGCGGCGACAGAGATATCCACCGTTATCTCTGTGCCATCGCCGTTGACTACGGGTGGACTGATACTGATGCCTTCAGTTTCCGGCAATACGCGCACACTGGCGGCATTGGCGAAATATTCGCCTCTGATCCTCATTTGCACCGGCGAAGCGCCGATGACGATTGAATTAGGCGACACCCACTGAATAACAGGTTCAAAACCGGTGACGCTAAATTGGTTAGCATCTGCCGGACTGGATGGGATCACCACCCCATCGTCCACCACCACGAGTCGCCTAACCGTTTCTGGCGCATCTGGCGCAATGGTGACATCAAATGTGATGGCGCGACCATCTGCTGCCACGTTGATGGGCGACATGGTTAAGCCATCGTCCGGCACAAAAGCCACTGCATCCACGCCTTCAAGACCGGAGCCTTGAATGGTCAGTGTGAAGCTTTCCCCAATGCGTTTGGCCGTTGGAGAGATACCGGTGATCACGCCGCCGTAACTGACACCTAAAAGAGTCGAACGGATATCCCCTCTTGGGATCACAGTCGGCTCATCGGATCCCTTGGTGACTCCCAACACCGGCGCTTTAAAATAGGGATAAGACTCACCCGGTACGTTCACCACAGTAAAACTGTTGGCTTCTGTGGTAGCGCTATCTGAACTACCCACCAGATTGGTGACCACAATGGTTTTACTGCCCAGAGGCTCCGTAGGCGGCACGCTAAGATTAAAATAGAGTTCCGTACCTTCTTCATTACTGGTGGGGTCGGCGCCTACCATGCCCGTGTCCGGGAAGATCTGAATGGACTGTACATCTTTTAAGTTACGGCCACGCACAGTAAACGCCACGCTTGGTGAATCGCGCACCACTACTATGGGATCGATAGAGGTAATCACCGGTAATAAATCCGCCACATTAAATCGATCAGCGTAGGGTGCCACGACGGGCACTATTTCTGTGCCTGCGCTGAGCACCAATTGTCGCACGCCAGTAGGTGCATCTGCTGCCACGGTGGTGGGAATGGTCAATTCAGTGCCATCCAGATTGACCGTGTGTGCTTCCAGCGTTAGTCCATCGGCTGGTATTACTTGCACGGCAGTGACCGCATCTAGGCCGATGCCAGTGACAACCAGCGGTGTGGGACCGGCGCCATTGATCAGCGTTGATGGCGATAATTCCTGTAATAGTTGATCTGCCAGCACGACACCTAAGTGTGTGGCGAGTACTGGCGAGATGGATTGTTCGGGCGGGGGTAGATCACTTTCTTTCACCACCGCAAGCGTGTCGCTAAAGGGTCCTCTAGGAATAAATTCTGGCGGTAACGGCCCAGGATCCAGTTCGACACCGAGCAATTGATTGTAAAAGGTATTGGCACCGGCCGGTGGAATGTACTCACCGGTAATAAACACCGGTACTTCAAAGTTTGTCAAATCACTAGAGCTGATTTGCAGGCTAGTATTGCCAAGCGCCAAGGGCGTGAAGCTGACGGCGGATGTAGGTTCAGTATCACCCGCTGGAATGGTGATTGAGCCAGCACTCAGAGATGCGATACTGGGATTAACGATATTGAGATTGATT
>DJFZ01000006.1:7527-15928 GCA_002432655.1 Thiotrichaceae bacterium UBA5859
GAAGCTGGTGCTGAGGGCGGCGATACCAGGATCACGAATATTGAGGTTGATGGTGTGATCCATAATATCAGCTGAGGTTAAGCGTATCTCCATGCTGACCGGTCCGTTACCGGGTGCGAGCACAATTGGCGAAGGCGCCACACTGATGCCTGGTAAGGCAGGCTGTACTTCAACGTTGTGTGTCGCGCTACCTAAGCCAGTGGTAAAGGTGAGTTGATAAGAGCCAATTGGCGTACTGTTTGAGGCGGTGAATTGAAACTCAACTTCCGTGCTCTCGGTTTGCACCACCTTAATACGCACACTGCTATCGGCAGGGGTGACCTTTACGCCAAACAGACCTTCTCCGCTTGCTACTAGAGTGTTGGTATCACCGATTCTTGCTGCCATCGGTGACAAACCCGTGACCGACGGAGGTGTTTGGCTGACATCACTACGAATGCCAACTATATTGCCGGCCTCATCATATATATATTGTTTATAGGTGCGTGAATCGGCACCAACATAGGTGGAGAACAATAAGCAACATAAAAGAACGAGACTGCTCGTTAACAAGCGAGCAGCGTGATCTTTTAAAATACGATTTAACATGTTGCTAGCTGCCACATTTTTATTCTTAGTTGAAAAATTGCCCCAGTTGTTAATATTTAAATCCTTGCCAGGCCAAGTGCGGTGTTCAAGGGTTTTTTATGCTTGGTAAAAATCTGTGTCTTTTACAGTCTATTTCAAAGCGCTAATTTATTTCCGTGGTGATATGAGGCTTGAATAATCAACAAGTATTCATAAAGGCATTTGCTGCAAATAGGTGTCAAAGACAAACGAATACGCAAACAAAGACATTAATTAATTTAACCAAAATTGATTACAATATTTTTAATCACCCCGTTTTTGTCGTGTTCATATTTTCATGCAAATTGACGCGATCATTAATACTGCCCTTTATTTCAATGGATTATCCAACTTCTCAATAATAACTATTAGGTTATTTTCACAATCCACGAAAGGTTTTTGAATGCTAACAAACAATTGAGCGAATATCTAGCAAACGGGGCGCTAACTTCTAATACCTCTAAATAAGCTTTCGCTTATAAGCTAATGTGAGTGTGAATCGACACGTAATCGTTTAGTACTCTTAGTACTTTGACTGATGCCAAGCAAGTAAGGGAATTCCGAATACTTAACTATAGTGATTAGTACACTATTATTTAGCGATTGAGTGAACGCATCTAAATCGCTAAAATCTGTTTTCCAGTATTAACTCAGTTTAACTTGATTAATTAAGCCTATCTTTCATCTGACAGTAAACAAGCACAATAAACACTCGCGATTTATTCGACGAGATGAAAATAATAGTTTTATAAAATCGCGATCTAATGGGTTAATCTAGATTATTTTTTAACAAGCTATATGCTTGTCTAATTTCTTGAGGATAAAAATGATAAACAGAAAAAAATATGCAGGTCTATTTTTTATCATTCTCGTAGTTAGTACCTCCTCTCAAGCGAGGCAAGATAAAGTCGCGCAGTTAGCACCACTAGAAGATTCTGACTTTCTCGAAAACGGCGCGCCAAGCACGACAAAAGTTACCTTGGGTCGATTTTTGATGTTTGACAAAATTTTGAGCGGCAATAAAAACATCTCCTGCGCCACCTGCCACCATCCCCTTGCCGGAACGGGAGATGGGCTATCTTTACCAATTGGCGAAGGCGCGCAAGGCTTGGGGGTGACACGCGATACCGGCTCTGGGCCGAACGCAGTGCATGAGCGCGTACCGCGCAATGCTCCCCATGTTTGGAACGAAGGCGCTCGTGAATTTCATACTTTATTTCACGATGGCCGGGTGACCTTAGATGAAGCTTTTCCCAGCGGCTGTAAAACACCCGCAGGACATTCTTTGCCGGACACCCTCGAAAATCTGTTGGCATGTCAGGCGATGTTTCCCGTGACTTCAGCGACAGAAATGGCCGGTCAAGTCGGGGAAAATCCCATTGCCGATGCAGCGAACGTGGGAAACCTTGCTGGTGTCAATGGCGTTTGGGATTTATTGGCACAAAGGTTACAAGCTAATACCGAGTATGTAGCACTTTTTATTGCAGCGTTTGATGACGTGAATGAGGCTGCGGATATCACTTATGCCCACGCCGCCAATGCAATCTCTGCATTTGAGCGCGTATTTTGGCGTGCCGACAATAGCGCTTTTGACCACTATCTTCGCGGCGATAAAAACGCAATGAGCAATAATGCCGTACGGGGCATGAAGCTGTTCTACAACAGCCGTGGCTCTGGTATATCCTGCGCAGTATGTCATGCAGGGGTATTTCAAACCGACCACGAATTCCACGCCATCGCGATGCCGCAAATCGGACCCGGCCGAGGGAATGGTCTCGATGGTCATGACGATTTTGGTCGAGAGCAGGTCACAGGAGACCCTGCTGATCGCTATAAGTTCCGTACGCCCTCTTTGCGTAACGTCGCTTTGAATGCCCCCTACGGGCATGCAGGTGCATTTGATAGCTTACGTGCGGTAGTGGAACACCATATCGACACGCTGAATAGCATTGAGAATTACGATAAAAGCCAGGCGACATTACCCCCGCGGGCGGATTTGCATGCATTGGACTTTGTCGTGATGGACGATCCGAATCGTGTGGCCGAAATTGCGATACACAGTGAACTTCAACAACCCATGAATTATCGTCCTGATGATGTAGATTTGATTATCGAATTTTTACATGCCTTGACCGATGAAAATCATCTTGATAATAGAGATAACGTACCATTGAGCGTGCCTAGTGGGTTACCAATTTTCGAGTAGAGTTGGATGGTGGGTAGAGTTTAGTTTGATAGCAGTAGTCTTTACGCAGGTTTATAGCAATCGATAGGGACTGCAAGTGAGCCATTCCGTCATTCCTCATTGTGGTTCGTCAAACTTGTATAACGCAATGCCTTGACTTTATTTCGCCCGATAGTGCCACTTTGTCACTATGGTATGACCTAGATGCCACTAATGCGCTCAACCAGTAACGTGGTGTTTGCCTTCCAAATAAACCGAGCTGGCTTGAGGCCCCTTCTCTCCCATCTCTTTGGCAAAATGAACCGCATCCCCCACTTTCATGCGCTTGAAAGAGTCTCCAAGCACGCTATTTTGATGGAAATAGATGCTTTCACCCTCAGAAGTTTCTATCCTGCCATAACCTTCTTGTGGATGAATTTCGGCAACACGACCGTGCGGCGACACTTCGTGATTTTTTACTCTACCACGGCGGCGTCGCTCATAGTCTTCTAGCTGGCGTCGAATGGCATTGAAAGAATCACGTATGGCGACATATACATCTTCATGCCCATGGTTTTTATCATGTTTACGGCTAACCACAAGCTCCTTATCAGGCACCTTCATATTGATGCCCACATGATAGAGGTTACCCTGGTGATGACGACGGTATGAGGCGCCAACTGTGACCCGACAATGCATAATAGAATCGGAAAAATGATCAAGCTTTTCCGCCTTTTCCAGAACTTTTGCCTCTATAGCGTCCGACGGATCCACATCTTGAAAGAGTAGTTCAATTGGAAATGACATGAAATACACCCCCTTCTCGATTTAATATTTTCATTCTGTATATAATAGAAACGCGTTGCGAGGAGAGCCATGGGTATTAGCATCCTACAAAGCATACTTCCAAATAGACATATCAATAAACCTATAATCAGAGCTTGAAAGCAAACTGGTATTTAGTGCACCAGAGAGCGACTAGATTTCAGATCTGCCTGCCCCCTGGTTAATGCTCAGGACTTCGTCGCCATTAGTTATGCACTAGCAGAAAGCTTCGGCACGGTGTGATGCGCAGAAACGGCATGTAACATAGCCGCCAATTCATATAAGGGTAACGCGGCATCTTTAGCCGGTTCAGCACTGGCTAACACATCACCCATTGAAATGATACCTACGAGTTTATTCTGACTATCGACTACGGGCAACCGCCTCACTTCATGCACTTGCATTAACTTTAGTGCTCGATGAATATCATCCCTTGTCTTACAGCAGTACACTTCCCGTTCACCACAGATTGACTGTGCCGTCATTTCCCATAGAGGCTTATGCTGCAGGGCTGCCCCCATCGCAATATCTCGATCGGTTACGATACCAATAAGTTTATTTTCACTGTCTACAACCGGGATGCAACCGCAGTCATTATCCCACATCATCAATGCGATAGACTCCAATTTTGTATCGTGCCTGCAACTTGCCACATTGCTTACCATTACTTTATTCACATCCATGTGAGTGCTCCTCTAGTATTGTTTAAAATATCTTTTTGGGTTTGGTTAATATCTTTTAGGTACTAGGTCAATTTAAACTACCACTCCTTCATTTTTTTGTCACTGAATTAAATTCTTACTATTTGACTTTGATCATATGTACGTCCGATTTCTCCTGCACTAAGAAGTGATGGGTTTTGCCCAAGTGAATGCTAAGCGATGCATCTTTATAAAATCACCTGTTACGCCCCATTAAGCACGCATCAATCACAACAAATATAATCGCCAATTAACACAACAACATAGAGCGCTAACACAATAAGTAATATGATATGGTGATGACACAGATGGCGGCACTAAAAGTGACAAAATTTATATGATCAGACGCACCATATGGTTTAAAGGCCGCGTACAAGGCATGGGTTTTAGACCGACTCTATATCGCTTAGCCCAGCACCATCGATTAACTGGCTCTGTGCGCAATGTGTTGCATGGCGTGGCGATTCAGATCCAAGGTAAAGAAAATGATATAGAGAGTTTTATCGAACATGTACCGGAAGAGCTACCACAGCTCAGTCACTTGGAAGGGATGCATATCCAACCTGCTGTTGTTGTAGAAGGTGAAACTGAGTTTCAAATATTGTCAAGCCGCACCGAAGGCAACACTGCCAGTCGACCCTTACCAGATTTAGCCACATGTTCCGCCTGTTGGGAAGAGTTCTTCGCTCCCTTAGACAGACGCTATCAATATGCATTTATCACCTGCACCCAATGTGGCCCGCGGCACAGCATCATTTCTAGCGCACCCTACGATCGCGACAATACCTCGATGAAAATTTATAAACTGTGCAAGGACTGTTTAAGTGAATATAGTGATCCAGATAATCGTCGTTTTCATGCGCAAAACATCAGTTGCCGCCAGTGCGGTCCGCGACTGAAGCTAACCGACCACACCGGATCCGATTTATGCGGTGCCGAAGAAATCATACCCCTTACTCAGCGTCTATTGAGCGAGGGCAAAATCGTTGCAGTAAAGGGTCTAACCGGTTTTCAACTGTTGACGGATGCGGCCAATTCCAATTCGATTGCACGATTACGAATGGCAAAGGCGAGAGAAAGAAAGCCCTTTGCCTTAATGGTGAGAAACTTAGAGAGCGCCAAAACTCTAATAGAATTAGATGTCGCCACACAGCAGTATCTTTGTGACGCTAGTAATCCCATAGTGATTGCAACAATTAAAAACAAAACCGGCCTGGCAAGCAATCTGCTATTCGATCAAGCCAATGTGGGTATTATGCTACCCACTACACCACTTCACCATTTGCTGTTTGCGGATTCCATGTCTGTCATGGTGGCCACCAGCGGTAATCCCCATGGTGAGCCGTTATGTTGTACCGCAATAGATGCCTATGATCGGTTAGGCGATATCGCAGATGTATTTTTAATTCATGACAGAGAAATTATACACGGGCTAGATGATTCGCTCATAAGAGTGGCTAAACAGAAGAAAATTATCTTGCGTTCCGGGAGGGGATTAGAGCCCAGTGCGTTAACATTGCCCCACGCCAAAGTCGATGCCGTGGCATTTGGCGCCCACCTCAAAAACGCTTTAGCGGTTAGCCAGGATCAGCACATCTATTCGGATAGCTATATCGGTGATTTAGAAAGCAGGTCGCGGTTGATCAAGCTAGATACTTCTTTAGATTGGTTGACCGCCCAGTTTTGTCCGACCCCTCAACTGGCTTATTGTGATGCACACCCGGATTATGGCAGTACCTTAAGAGCACAGCAGAGCAAGCTACCAGTTAAACAGGTATTCCACCATCGTGCCCACGCTTGCGCTGCTTTGCTCGACTGTGGCATCAACGAAGACGCCTTAGTGCTCGCTTGGGACGGTATGGGCTTAGGCGAAGATGGTACGCTCTGGGGCGGAGAGTTTTTTCATTTCACACCAATGACATTGAGCCGAGTGGCCAGCATTCGTCCCTGGCGCTTACCTGGAGGCTTGAAAGCGGTTAAAGAACCCCGTCGTGTTGCCTTTGGTTTATTGCAGACGATGGCAGTTGATACCTTAACTTTGGATCATCTGACTACACAGTGGGCATGGAGTCAGTCGCAGATCAAGAACTTGCAACAGATGTTACAGCGGCAGTTGCAGAGCCCTCTGTGCAATAGTATTGGCCGACTGTTCGATGCCGTGGCGAGCCTATTAGATCTCAACCAGGTGCAATCCTTTGAAGGCGAAGCCGCGATGGCACTGGAATCCCTGTGTCTACAACACCAGGATCCTCAGCTCACCTACCCTGTTCACTGGTGCCAAGATACCCTTGAAACTGATCTACGTCGTCTAGACTGGCAACCGATGATAGAGGCGTTGATGATAGATATTCAACAATGCACACCTGCATCTGACATCGCTTGGAAATTTCACCATTATCTGGCTGCAGCCACTACGGAGATAGCAAAAAAACAAGGGGTGACTCAGGTGGTGCTCAGTGGCGGCTGCTTTCAAAATGCGACACTAGTAGAAACTCTTGCCGATCGCTTATTCGAAGCAGGCATTGACACTCATTGGCCACAACATACTGCCATTAACGATCAAGGATTGGCGGTGGGCCAACTTGCTTCTTCTATATTTGATACAATGTGAAGAATCTATTCTAGGGTATGATACAACTGTATGTGCTTAGCCGTCCCAGGAAAAATTGAATCGATTAACGGAGACGAGACTGATCTGCAGGGACGGATTAACTTTGATGGCGTGTTGCGCACCGTGGCACTTACTTTAGTACCTGAGGCGAAAGTGGGTGACTATGTTCTGGTGCATGCAGGCTGCGCCATTGGCTTGTTAGATGAGACAGAAGCCAAGGATATTTTAGATACCTTTAGTGAGTTTGAGGTGCATCCATGAACCGCGCCGACGCCTTTAGACACCCTCAAACGGTCTCTCATCTGATGACACAGATCGAGCACACCATCACCCAACCCTGGACGCTGATGGAGATCTGTGGCGGTCAGACCCATGCCTTTTTAAAATCGGGTTTGGATCAATTGCTACCATCGGAGATCACGCTCATTCATGGACCAGGCTGTCCGGTATGCGTTACCCCCATTGCTATAATTGATCAAGCCATAGAATTGGCAGCTCGTGACGATGTTGTACTTTGCTCCTTCGGCGACATGTTACGGGTACCTGGCAGTGAAGAGACCCTGATGCAGCAAAAGACTCTAGGCGCGGAAGTGAAAATTCTCTATTCACCCTTAGATGCTATTACTTTGGCGCAGAAGTTACCCGAGAAACAGATAGTATTTTTCTCCGTGGGTTTTGAAACCACTGCACCCACTAGCGCACTTTTAGTACAACGTGCTGCGAAGTTACATCTCAACAACCTAAGCCTATTGGTCTCTCATGTACGTGTGCCTCCGGCGTTGGAGATGATTTTGTCCGCACCCGATAATCAAGTGCAGGGCGTCATGGCGGCCGGACATGTGTGCACTGTAATGGGCACCGATGAATACTTGCCTCTAGCAAACAAATATCGCACACCGATTGTGGTCACGGGTTTCGAGGCAGTGGATCTATTATTGGGTGTGTATCGTACCATTACCCAGCTTGAGCAAGGGCGCTTCGAAGTTGACAATGCTTACAGCCGCTATGTCAAAGCGGCAGGCAATCCCACCGCAAAGGCGCTGTTAAACAAGGTGTTTGATAGTGTGAATATGGAGTGGCGTGGTTTTGGATCTGTACCAAGTGGCGGTTTACAACTTTCATCTGACTATCAACGCTTTGATGCCAGCCAGCGCTTTTCACTGCAAAAGAAATCGGTCATCCCTTTAAAACCTTGCCGCAGCGCTGAAATCTTAACGGGCAAAATCAAACCTGAAGAGTGTGGGTTGTTTGCCAATGGATGTTCTCCTTCGAATCCTGCTGGCGCGCCGATGGTGTCCACAGAAGGAGTCTGCCATGCTTATTACCAATATAGTTCACGCAAGCAGGTGGCTTCATAATGGAGTGTGCCTCACCGTTCATTGAAGATGAATATATTAGCCTGAGTCATGGCAGCGGTGGTTTAGCCAGTAGCAAATTGATTGAGTCTGTCTTCTACGCTGCCTTTGACAATCACATTCTGAACCAACAAGCAGA
>DJFZ01000006.1:16235-85152 GCA_002432655.1 Thiotrichaceae bacterium UBA5859
GCTCGCCTTTACTACCGACACATATGTGGTTAATCCGCTATTTTTTCCTGGTGGCGATATTGGCCAACTAGCGGTATGCGGCACCTTAAACGATCTCGCTATGGTAGGTGCCAAACCGCTTTTTTTATCTGCTGGTTTCATCTTAGAAGAAGGCTTGGCGATGCGCACCCTGCAACAGATTGTGGACTCTATGGCCTTAACCGCGAGAGCCCACGGTGTGCAAATCGTCACGGGTGATACCAAGGTTGTGGAAAAAGGCGCAGCCGATCAGATCTATATCAATACCACAGGCATAGGCATCAAGCAGGTATCTCACAGTATCTCACCCAAAGCCATTCGATGCGGTGATAAAGTGATTCTTACGGGTGATTTGGGCAGACACGGCATGGCGGTGATGTGTCAACGTGAAGGTTTAGAATTTGAGAGCCAGATCCAAAGTGATGTCGCCTGCCTCTATCCGGCTATTGCCACCTTACTTGAACAACAAATAGCAATCCACTGTATGCGGGATCTCACCCGTGGCGGACTGGGCAGCGTGCTCAATGAGTTGAGTCAATCATCTGCACATAGCATTAAGGTGAATGAAAGCGAGATCCCCATTCACAGCGAAGTGCGAGCCGCTACGGAGCTGTTAGGATTAGATCCACTCTATGTCGCCAACGAAGGTTGTTGTCTGATTGTGGTGCCAGAACACGAAGCAACGCATACACTCTCGTTATTAAAGGAGGTTGAAGTCAGTGCTCAAGCGAGATGCATCGGCACCGTTTTGCAGACTTCCTCTCGACCACAGGTGATATTGCACTCAATATATGGTGCTGAGCGTATACTCCCCCATTTGAGTGGCATTCAACTGCCGAGAATTTGTTAGTCATTTTGTTTAACCGTCAATTCTATTTTCCATCTCATGCAAAAACCGATGTTTAAATTGAACTCAATTGACGTCAAGTAGCCGATATAGCAGACACAGTATGCCATCCTCGGTAAGATAGTTAGCTATGGATCTATTGGTAGCAGACATCGGCGGTACCCACGTACGTTTGGCGAAGGCTAGTTGTCAACAGAAACTTGTTCGACTATCCCATCTGCGCATCTACGACACCATAGATTTCCAAGACTTTGAAACCACATTGGCGCACTATCTCGGCCAGCTTGATGGTGCTCAGATAAACGTTGCTGTGTTCGCAGTAGCGGGGCCAGTAAAGGCGCAGAGTTGTACGCTCACCAACTTAAACTGGACCCTCTATGCTACCGAATTGAAAAGCAGGTTTAACTTTAAAGAATGCACCTTACTTAATGATTTAGAAGCCATTGCCTGGGGAATTGATGCGTTGACTCCGGAAGAGAGCTTAGTCATTCAAGCAGGTACATCTGCTGTAGAAGGCAATCGTTGTGTGCTCGCACCTGGCACCGGTCTTGGCGAAGCGGGACTCATCCTGCATCAGGGAGAATCCATTGCGTTTGCCAGCGAAGGCGGCCACGCAGATTTTGCACCCACAAACGAAATCGAATGGCGATTGTACCAACACTTAAGAGAAGATCTACAACATGTGAGTTGGGAGCATTTGCTTTCTGGGGCTGGGCTGGAGCGCATCTATCAATTCTTTGTACGGGAGTCACCATCAGTCAGTGCGCCCTGCAGACGCCCGGCAGCGGAAATCACGCAAGCAGCGACGCAAAATGAATGTGCCCTCTGTGTGGCCGCCGTTAACCTATTTTCTGAACTGTTGGCAGCGGAAGCGAGCAATCTCGGTCTTAAACTGCTCGCAACGGGGGGGGTGTTTTTGGCAGGCAATATTAGCTTAAAAATGTTGCCCTTTATTCAACGATCAGAGTTTATCAGCCGTTTTCGGCAAAAAGGCCGAATGTCTCATTTAGTCGATTCTATGCCCCTTTCGATCATTCGCAATCAACAGTGTGCACTCTTAGGCGCTGCTTGTTATGCCCAGCGAGCTTCGGCTGCTTAAGAAGCGATTTGGTGGATCATCGTCCACCTTGGGTGGTGACAGCTGTTTCCAGCGAAGTGACTTTAGAAGTTAACCATTGATACCACCGTTGCAAATTGTCGCCAGAACGGCAAGATAATTGGAGGCAGTCAATGTTGGGTTGAATTCTACGGGCGTTATCAATGCACTGGGCGACATCAAAATCCACATAGGGCAACAGATCGATTTTGTTCAGTATTAGCAGATCTGCCTGATGAAATATATCCGGATATTTAAGAGGCTTAGTATCGCCTTCTGTCACCGATATAATGACCACCCGGTGCTGCTCACCCAAATCAAAATGAGCCGGACAAACCAGGTTGCCTACATTTTCAATAAATAGCAGTCCCGAATCGGGCAGTGCCAACTGTTCGTAGGCGAGCTGCACCCTGTCGGCCTCTAGATGACAGCCTTTGCCAGTATTGATTTGCACAACGGGCACGCCGGTCTCTTTGATTCGATCGGCATCTAAGCTGGTTTGCTGGTCACCTTCAATCACCCCTATTGGGTATTCTGTTTGCAACTGCTTTAACGTTTCTACCAATAGGGTGGTTTTTCCTGATCCCGGGCTGGAAACCAAGTTAATCACCGTATGCTGGTGGTGGCGAAACAGTTGCCGATTGTGTTCAGCAATATGATTATTGCGTTTCAGAATATCTTGTTCCACCTGTACCAGACGAGCTTGGCTATCAGTGTTGGTGCCTGTTATAGAAGCTACTGACTTTGAAGAACAGCCGCATGTGCCACACATATCAAGTTCTCTTTAAGAGCTAAACAGCCTAAATCAATTCTACAGATTGTAGTTTAAATTCACGCCCGCTGGTAATTTGGATCTCATAATGGCCACATTTTGGACAAATCGTATAATAGTCTTGCAAATTTAACCGGTGATGGCACTGAACACAGGTTCCACGCCCTGTTTTTTCAATAATCTTCACTGCCGCTCTTGCAGCGATACCCCCGGATAAAGCGGACTCTAAACAAAATAGTAAAGATTCTGTCTCCACCCCAGAAAGCTGACCAATTTCTAATGTGAATTCCGTTACCTGTTTTGCATTATGTTGGCGAGCGGTATTTTCTATTAAATCCGATAACTCGCAGGCGAGTGACATCTCATGCATGCAGAAGAGTCTCCCGTTGATGCCAATGGGAGAAAGAACAGTCAGTAAATAAGAGATCTAGAAATTCTAACGCCTGCTGCATGTTCTGTTTGCTCTCAGCGCTCATGGCAGCACCCAAACTATATTCATAACCGCGGATCTGTAAAAAAAATGCGGGTACAAATTTGTCAAAACTGCTTTTTGTAATATAGATGAGCTGCTCAGGAGATAATTGATGAGTGGTGAATGATATGCACTCATTCGCTTCTATCGGTAAGAATTCGTAAGGTGCTGCACAAGTCCTACTGGCGTCCACAAACAGACAGAGCGTGGCATCCAGTAAATCTAAAGCGTGTTCATAGTTGAGTTGCTGATCATAAACCAAGCGAATTGGCCACTGTTGGCAACGCAACCGTGGATGTTTTTGTAACGCCTGATAAATCTCCTCACCGAGAGCATCGTCCCCTCGGCTACTGTTACCCCAACAGAAAACTGTCAGTTTTTGGTTTAGATTTTCCATAGGCAGAGCGCACCGAAAGATGCTGAACTCGAGTGGATCATCTATTCACACGCCATGCAAAACAATCTGCCATTAGCCAATAACCAACTGGGCTAATTGGTGCCGCAAGGTGTTTTTAGTGAACTGCACGGCAAACGCTCATCAACTATGTCACGGTTTGTGTGCGAGAAAAATGCCATAACTCCAGAGTCCCTTTTCCAAGGCTGGATACTGACAATGCACCGCTCGTACATTACCTTCTTGGCGGTCGCTGCGCCCTTCTGTGAGCATTTTGCCCCCCGCTTTCACGAGCACTGAATATTGATAAAGCTCTTTCGCTGACCGTCGAACGTTTTCGGTGGCGTTTTGGTAGTCTATACCTTCGAAGCCAGCTCGCTCTAATCCTTGGTGAAACTGCGGCGTAAAAGCCAGCGCCTTCACACTCCAGCCGGACACCCAATCATGCATCAGCTTTTGCTCTTCCTCATTGAACTGCTCTTTGGTGGCAAAGAAGTCTGCGAGTATGAGTCGCCCGCCTGGTTTTAAAATACGAAAGGCTTCATTGATGAAGTCCTGTTTATCCTCTGCATGGCACACAGACTCCACGGCCCAAACTACGTCGAAACTGCCGCCCTCAAAGTTAGTCGCTGTGTAGTCACCGATTTCAAATTGCGTCTTATCCGCCGCACCGCGTTTTTCTGCATTCTTGATACATTCCTGCACCTGGTGCGCACTCAAGGTGATCCCGGTGACGGTGCTGCCAATCTCATTCGCTAACCAGATGGCGCTGCCACCGACACCACAACCGGCATCCAGTACGATATCTGACTCAGTAATTTTTGCTCGTTCAGCCAATATCTGGTTTTCACGGATGAGTGCCTCAGAGACACGCTCGGTAGTTTCATCCCAATATCCATAGTGCATGGCCAAACAGCGATCCAGACGCCACAGCACTTTGTAATCCATCTCACAATTATCATAATAGTCTACTATCTCATCCCGGTATGAAGGATCTGTACTTGCAGTCATAATTATCTTTCTAAAACACTCTACATCAATTGTTAGAATTCATTGTAGCGAATTACCGCATCATTCGGCGGCACTCCCATTGTCGCATTTACTGCCAGAGAGATCAGCCATTTGTCTGTTTTAGAGTGCATTGGTAGTCGCTTGGTTGTTCATTGCCATATTCTACTACTGGGATCAAATGCTTTATCCTCTAGATCTCTACCCAGATACTCAATAGGCTGATTTTATTGTGCTATCCAATAGCGTTCCTTGACAATCCACTAACCGCACCTCTAGTGGCATATTACCCACCGCGTGGGTGGCGCAGGAGAGACAGGGATCATAGGCTCGGATGGCCACTTCTATTTGGTTTAACGCACCCTCTGTCAATGCTTTTCCCTCTACGCATTGCTCTGCGGCAACTTTCACACTGTTGTTCATTGCCTGATTATTATGAGTGGTGGAGACAATTAGATTTGCCTTCGTAATTAAACCTTCATCATCAATTTGATAATGATGGAATAATAGACCTCGTGGCGCTTCAATGACGCCGATCCCTTCAGAGCAGAGTTCACCTTCAACGCGCAAATCACGACCTACAATAGTCGGTAACTCTAATGTGCTCTTAATCATTTCAGCACAATGTAGCAACTCGATCATCCTTGCCCAATGAAAAGCTAATGGTGGCTGCGCCACGCCATTATGCAACTTTACAAACTGTTGTCGTGCCACTTCCGCCAGAGGAGTGCTGATATAATCGCATAAGTTGATCCTCGCCAGCGGTCCTACGCGATACCAGCCCAATTCTGCACCCAAAGAAGTCAAGTAGGGAAATTTCATATAGGACCAACTGCGCACCTCTTCAGAAATATAATCATAGTAGGATTGTGGATTTAAACCATCAAATAACAGACCGCCGTGTTCGTCTTTAACGCGAATGCTGCCCTCATATAACTCCAAGGCACCCGAGGGCGCAACTAACCCCGCAAACTTTGAGTCGATGGCAGCGAACTGCTGATGATAGTCTAAATTCTGTTGATAAAGAGTGGCCGCTAACAAAACAGACTTTTCTGCCCGTCGAATCATCTCATCACACTGACCTAACAACAGATCACGATCTGCTATCTGCAGCGGGCTGTTCATGCCGCCAGGTATGGCTGCGATGCCGTGGATTCTCTTACCCGATATTTTTTCAATTATCTGTTGGCCAAATTTACGTAGTAAAATGCCATCTCGTGCGATCTCTGCTTTGTCCTGGATGACCTGAAGAATATTTCGTCGCGCCGCATCGGAGGTAAAACCAAACAGTAAATCTGGTGAGGCGAGGTGAAAAAAGTGGGTGGCGTGTGATTGTAACACCTGACCATAATGTAACAGACGACGCAACAATTCTGCTGTGGGTGTGAGCTGCCTGACGCCAACCAGTTGATCCACCGCTTTACCGGCGGCCAAATGGTGGCTGACAGGACAGATCCCGCACAGGCGCTGAACGATCATTGGCACCTCCCAATAGGGACGGCCTTCGATAAATTTTTCGAAGCCACGAAACTCCACAATGTGCAGGCGCGCCTCCACAAGACGATCCTCTTCATTCAACAACAAAGTCACCTTGCCGTGCCCTTCTACACGCGTGACCGGATCGATGACTACTTTTTTTCTGTTGCCTTGCTCAGTCATATTGGATTAATCAAAGTGCCTGTTAACATAGTTTAGATCCGGCTCCCGCCCATCGTGCAAGGCAGAAATGAGTTGAAAAAATGCGTCCGCAGGTGGTGGACAACCCGGTAGAGAGTAGTCCACCTTCACCCATTCCTGTAATGGATAGACCTTATCAGTTAACAGCGGCAATTCAGCATCTGAGGGGATTTGCGGTTGAGTCACATTTAATCCATGCAGATACACAGCTTCTAAACAGTCTGCAACCGAATAACGGTTACGTAAAGCAGGCACACCTCCATTGATAGCACATGCGCCTACCGCCACTAAGATCTTACATTGCTCCCTAAACTCTAGTAGCAGATGGATATTCTCCTCGTTGCACAGTCCACCCTCTATCAAACCGATATCACACCTGCTTTGACTCCGAGTATCTACTAACGGAGAACGCACTAACTCAACTAAATCTGCTAACTCTAGCCAGCGCTCATCCATATCTAACAAAGACATGTGGCAACCGAAACAACCCGCCAAAGACGAAGTGAGAATCTTGAGTTTAGCTTTGCTCATAATAGTGTTTAGGCTTTAAACTCTAATTTGGAAATCGGCGTTTTATCATAGGTTCGTTCGCCAGATCTACGACTGTATATCGACTGTTTTTTCATCAACGCGCCCACCGGACAAACGGCTACTGCTTCATCTGCCGCACTGATGTTTGTCTCACCCAATTGACCACTGCTGGAATTCACCAATAGTTGCGTCGCAGTGCCTCTTCCGCCGAGGGTAAAGAGATGTTTGTTATCCTGTTCCGCGCTGGCCTGTACACAAAGACCACATAAAATGCAACGATCCCGATCGAGCCATACTTCCGCATGCGAGGTATCTAACGAGCGATGAGGATAGAGATGTTGAAAGTGATCTTCTTGCATGTTGAGCTCGTAGGCTGTGGCTTGCAGATCACATTCACCGCTCTTTTCACAATAGGGACAATAATGATTGCCCTCGACAAATAGCATTTGCACAATTTGCTTGCGATGCGCGTCTACTTCTAGCGTTCGGTTGTCGATAACTTGCCCTTCCGCAGCCAATGTGGTGCAGGCCGATGCCCAACGCCCATTTACCTTCACCATGCACACACGACAACTACCAATGGCATGATAGCCAGGTTGATAGCATAAATGAGGAATATAGATCCCAGACTCTCTAGCTGCTTGAATGAGGGTTTGACCGGGCCGATAAGTGACCACTTCGCCGTCGATTATTATCTGCTTATTCATGCTATGACTTTCTTAGCTGTACGGCGGGTTGCAGTGCCTGCACCAGACGTGCTTCGTTATCATCGCCGATGGTGTTCAATAGCTGCTCGACTGTCTCGGGAAAATCATGTAACAAATTTAGAATCGAGTTACCGGCCGATTGGCCTAAACCACAATGGCTGCTGTTCTGCATGAGTCTGACAGACTCTTCTAATAGCTGGATTTCATGCTGTCTAAGCTGTTTCAAATGAAGCCGTGTGAGCATGCGCTGGTTTAAGGCGGTTCCTACACGACAGGGCGTACAAAAACCGCAGCTTTCGAAGGCGAAGAAGTTGGTGAAATTGTTCACCACTTCGATTAATGAACGTCGATGATTAAAAATCATTAGTGAACCACTACCACCCAAAGCTTCGTAGCCTAAGGTTAAATGAAATGATTGCGGACCAAGCAACTGACCGGAAGGGCCACCGATCTGCACGGCCTGTACCTCATCCGCACCGCAATCACTCAGTATCTGCTCCACCGTCTCGCCAAAGGCGTATTCGTACACACCTGGCCGTTGGCAGTCGCCGCTAATACTCAGTAATTGTGTCCCTTTTGATTGTGTCGTACCAAGCTGTAGAAAGGAGTCACTGCCTTTGCTGATGATAGCTGCGGCATGAATAAAGGTTTCGACATTGTTCACCACTGTCGGTTGACGGAGATATCCTGAAATGGTGGGGAAAGGCGGTCGAATACGCGGGATACCGCGCTTGCCTTCTAAAGATTCCAACAGTGCGCTCTCTTCCCCACAGATATAGGCACCTGCGCCTAGTACGATCTGAATATCAAATTCGAATCCTAATCTCTCTTTTAGAGCAGCTCCAAGCCATCCCGTGTCTCGTCTAACCTGCAGAGAAGTTTCTAATTGGGGCAACAGATATGCGTATTCTGCTCGCAAATATAAGAACCCTTTGCTGGCGCCCACTGTAGCAGCACATAGAGTCATTCCCTCCCATAACCAATCGCTGTGTTCGCTTAACATCACGCGATCTTTAAAGGTACCCGGTTCCCCTTCATCGGCATTACAGATCACATATTTTTCACCGCTGTGCTGCTCCTCACAGGAACGCCACTTTAACGCAGTGGCAAAACCGGCGCCGCCACGGCCCCTTAACTGAGATGCCTGCAACTCTTGTAATATGGTTGCGCTACCTTTCGTCTGCCAAGAGAGCAAGGACTCACCTGGCGGCAGGCTCATATTTAATAGCCAACTGCGACGACAAATGCGAGTACGTACCTGAAATAAGTGTGCAGGCCAGTGGTCTAACGGTCGGCCTAATGCCACGAGTTCGGCAACTTCTTCAATTGATTGGGGATTAAGAGCAGGCAGCGGGCGACCATTCACCAACGCCGCTGGTGCGTGATCTGCTAAACCAATACATGAGGTCTCATCCAGACAAACCCGCGAAGGATCCTGCTGTATAATAGAGTTTAGCCGTTCACCGAGCTGTAACACCAGCAAGTCTGAATGAGCCATTTTATCAATGATGTTATTACTGAAATAGAAGTGGTAGTCAGCATTTTTTTTATCTGACAAAAAATGGTAAAAATCTATGATTGCCCTAACCTCGGAGACAGGCACCGAATACTCATTGGCGATGCTAACAATCACTGATGGCTCGATACCGCCAAATTCGTTTTGTATCGACACCAGTTTTTGTAGAAGATTTGTGGACACAATTACGTCATATTCAGCCCATCAGCAACAACACTAAATTAGTCACTAGGATTGGCGTTTGGTTTGTATAATGAAAACTTTCTGTTCGCTCGTTTTCATTGTACCCTGCGATAGCGACAGCGGAAAGTCCTGTTCAATTGAAGCAAATTAAAGTTAAATAGGACAGTTCTTGTGGAGTTCAAATTGTTCGACTGGAACCGCTCTATGTCCGCTACCGACAACAGAATCCAGGATCCCCAAAACATCATTGAATTTGGCACTAGATCTGCATTACCTGTAATGAGCCCTTCTACCTTGCGATAAAATTATGTCTGACCATCGTTACAAAATTGAGGTTCGCGCCAACCTACCCAAAGAACTAAAAGAGCTAGACGATTTAGCAAATAATCTAATTTATAGTTGGGATCGCCGAGTTCGCCGGGTATTTCGTTATATGGATCCTGAACTTTGGGACAAAAGTAATCATCGTCCGAAAGTACTGTTGAAGTGGATTAGCCAATCTAGGTTAGACGAATTGGCTCAAGATCGTAATTTTTATGATGAATTTCAGCACGCTCTAGCGGTACATCGCAGCCATTTGGCGAAAACCGAGAACCCACATCCCGATATTGCCCGTCGTTTAAAGAAGGATGCCCATCAAATCGCCTATTTTTGTGCCGAGTTCGGATTGCACGAAAGTCTACCAATCTATTCAGGCGGACTCGGTATTTTGGCGGGCGACCATCTAAAGGCAGCGAGTGAGCTAGGCTTGCCGATGGTGGCGGTTGGGCTCATGTACCATCAAGGTTATTTTACTCAATGCGTGGACAGTGAAGGTCGACAACACGCGCGAACCAAAGCTCACCAATTAGATACCTTGCCTATCAAATTGGTGCAGGATGCGTCGCAGCAGCCGCTGCGCATCAGTGTCCCTTTCCCCGGAAGAGAGATTAAAGTGCAAATTTGGCAAGCATCGGTAGGACACTTGCCACTCTATCTCTTGGACACGGATGTAGAAGACAACGATTCTGTAGGACGAGCCATTACCAATCAATTATATGGCGGGGATCACACCACGCGTTTGGCGCAAGAGTGGGTATTGGGTTTAGGCGGAGTCAAAGCACTGAGAGCGCTAAATATTACCCCCACAGTCTGGCATATCAACGAAGGCCATGCGGCCTGCTCAATACTTGAGCGTACTCGTGAATTGGTTGCCGAAGGTTTAGATTTTGAATCTGCCTTGGAAGCAGTGGCGAACGCCACACTGTTCACGACTCATACCCCTGTACCTGCAGGTCACGATATATTTACCAGTGAAGAAATGGCCCGTCAGTTGGAGCCCCTGGCCGCGCAGATGCAGATCCCGGTGAAGCGATTGTTGGCGCTGGGCTCGGCTTCCTATTCAGATCACAAATTTAATATGACTTCACTGGGACTACATGGTTCGCGTTTTCATAACGGTGTCAGTCAAATCCATGGTCGTGTCGCATCCCACATGGAGGCCAGTCACTGGCCGCAAATCCCTGCCGACGAGAATCCCATCACCCATGTGACCAACGGTGTGCATGTGTTAACTTTTCTCGCCAGAGAATGGGCCAATCTTTTCGATACTCGCTACCATGGATGGCGAGATAGAGTCACGGACAAACAATACTGGCATATTCATGTAGATAAGATTCCGGATCCCAACTATTGGAATATTCGTCAGCTCATCAAAACTGAGATGTTACAGTTTGTGAGCAACGTGTTGCGTAAACAGTATCTGCGCAACTCCGAAGGGGAAGCGAATACAGAACACCTACTGATGAACCTCTCTCCCTACAATGCCGATCCACCGATGATTATCGGATTTGCCAGACGCTTCGCTACCTATAAACGTGCGACCCTGATTTTTAAAGATCTCGGACGCCTGGCGAGGCTGTTAAACAATCCAGAAGCGCCGGTAGTCCTACTGTTTGCCGGTAAAGCGCATCCGGCAGACCAACCGGGGCAGGAGTTGATTCGGCAGATCACTGAAATCTCCAAACAACCGCCTTTTCTAGGAAAGGTGTTCTATATAGAAGATTATGATTTGGCACTGGCCCGTCACTTAGTGGCGGGTGTAGATGTATGGCTAAACAATCCTGAATATCCACTCGAGGCCTGCGGTACTTCAGGCCAAAAAGCGGGTATCAATGGTGTGCTTAATGTCAGCATTCTGGATGGTTGGTGGGCAGAAGCATATGACGGGGTAAATGGCTGGGGTATCACCTCTATCCAAAATGCCACGCCTGAGAACAGAGATGCAGCGGAAGCTCAAAATCTGATGGGGGTGTTGGAACATGAAGTGATACCGCTCTATTTTGATCGCGATGGAGTGGGCTATTCACGAGAATGGATAAACCGTTCAAAAGCGGCCATGGCTTCTATTATTCCGGCCTATAGCGCACATCGAATGCTATTGGATTATTGTCATCAATTTTATATTCCTGCCAGTAATCGACATAAAAAAATGGCTGCGCACCGGCATCAGACCACAATAGAATTAACCCGTTGGAAACAAAAAATACACGAAGCTTGGTCGAAAATTCATGTGATCCGTTTGCACAATCCTACAGAACAGTTAAGCAACAATGAAATCTTCCATCTGCAATTAGAGGTATTCCTAAATGGCTTGTCTGCTGAGGATATTCACATTGAATGTGTTCTTGGATACGAAACCCCTACTGTAAAATTCAAAAAATTTGTCTGCTATAAATTAGAATTCTCGAAAACAATCAATGACAATTGCCTGTTCGAGCTGAACATTCCATTAACTGAAAATGGGTTATTTGACTATGAACTCAGGCTATATCCTTCTCATCCGGCACTGGCGCACCCTTTTGAGATGGGATATATGCTTTGCATATAGTGACTACCTGAATAGTCACTCAGGAAATACACCTTAACATCTAGTTCACTGACAAGATTGGTGGGAAATACTTGGGGCTAATTAGATTTTTAGAGGCGGGCATAACGAGACAATAAAGCACGATACTTTTGCGCCAACGGTCCTGTGAGATCGGCTGAAGAGAACTGCCACTGCCAATTATTTTCTATACAGCCAGGTTTGTTCATTCTGGCCTCACTGCCTAAAGCCAGAATATCTTGCAATGGTAATATCACCAGATTGGCAACAGATCCCAATGCGACACTAATCAAAGTGTCTGGCATCAAGGTGCAGCTACCGCATAAGTACTCTTTTGCCCTTTCTTTGAGATCCGCATCCGCATCTTGCCACCATCCAACAGTAGTGTTGTTGTCATGGGTACCGGTATAGACCACCATATTGGGGCAATGGTAATGAGATAAATGTGGGTTATAACCATCATTATCAAAGGCAAATTGCAGCACGCGCATACCGGGGATCCCCAAAGAGAGACGTAGTTGATTGACTTCCTCAGTAATATAACCTAAATCCTCCGCGACTAATCTTTCTACTACCTGTTGACCACCAATGGTGTGAAAAAACTCTATTCCTGGTCCGGCATACCACTCCCCTCTAGTCGCATCTTTGGAATCCGGCTGCACGCCATACGCGGCTTCGAAACCTCTAAAGTGGTCAATTCGAATTAAATCGAAAAGGTGTAATTGATAGTGAAGTCGTTGTTGCCACCAATGGTATTGGTTATCTTGCATTTGTGGCCAGTTATAATGTGGCATGTTCCAGAGCTGGCCTGAATCGGAAAAACAATCGGGCGGTACTGCCGCAATTCGTGTCATACGACCAGTTGAATCGAGATAAAAATTCTGCCGCCAGCGCCATGTATCCACACTATCATGGGCAGCAAAAATAGGCATGTCACCGAACAGCCAAATCCCTTTGTCATTGGCGACTCTTTTTAACGCATGCCACTGCCGCCAAAATAGAAACTGCGTCAAGCGATGGCGGAACATGTCATCTTCATGTTTCCGTGAAAAGTCTCTCAGTGTGGCCGTATCCCGATCCCGAAACGGCTCTGGCCATTGGTGCCAGGGCAGCTCAAAATGATCATGGAGAGTTTGAAATAGGACATAATCTTCTAACCAAAATTCGCATTGGCTACTAAAATGATCTAGTTCGTTGACAACTTCTTGGGGCGCATGCTTGTTAAATCGACTGGCCGCTTCGCGAAGCTGGGTTTCACGGTTTTTAAGATTTTCATCCGTCTCTCTGAGTAATCCCCATTGATAGAGATCTTTTAATCCCACCATCATCGGATTACCGGCAAACACACTACAAGATTGATAGGGACTACCCACCATATCAGGAGGCACTAGTGGCAATACTTGCCAAACTGTGAAACCTGCAGTTGCTAAAAAATCAAGCCATTTTATTGCCGGCTCCCCTAGAGAACCCTCCATCACGCTGTAGGGCAAACTGGTGGGATGCAATAAAACGCCCGCTCTTCTGCGAGACATGATGAAATTTTTCAAAAAACTTAAGCCCCTATTTGGATGGACGCATGGTTTCCACTTTGCCTTGTGCGACACCTTTTGCGAAACTTCGAGACAAATAATCAGGGGCATGTGCCTTAATCTTTACATATAAGGCAGATAGATGAAGACGGAACAGTCGTTCAAATACTGCTACTGACACTTCAGGGTTATGATCTCCTAACCACCAAAACCAGTCAGATGCTTCACAATAGGCCAACTGCTGCTCTGCATCTGCAATTTCTTTAGGGGATAGTTTTCCCGAGGCACAGGCGGTATCGAATGCGGTCTTAGCATCGCACAACATATCCCAAGCGCGGTTTTTGTCTTTGTCCCCTATCCAAGTAGCGAAATTCCCGTACACCCAACTACCCGCAGATAAGCGATTGAGCGTCGCCTGCGGCTGAGGCACAGTGTTTAAATACTCATCAAAGGTCGTCAGATTGATTTGTGGTTCTTTTACCAGTGCCTGATACAAAGCAGATAAAAAATAAACGCCATTGTGCGGATAATATTCCCAGGCGTTCTCACCGTCTAGAATAATGGAGACGATACGATGTTCTGTATTTTTTTCACAATTGGCTATCTCTTTAATACGGTGAATGAAGTTGGCCACCGCATCATCTGCATGCCAATGCCGATAGACAAAACCGATTTGATCGGATAATTCATCGTCCCTAAAAAAACAGGCGGGTGAGCCAGACATGGTATAGGGCACATGCAGTTCCTTGCTTCCGAGCGGTTGATGCGCCAAGCTATTAGCCAGTACGCCTTGCCCGGAAGCAGTCCATTTAATACCTGCTTCACCAAGGAGCACCAGGGTCTGTGAAGACACCCCCCCTTCCGCTGGCCAGATCCCCTTCGCGGGTCTATTAAACACACGAGTAAACACCTCCTGTGCTTTCGCGATTTGCCAACGAGCCCGTTGCAATCCTCCAGGATAAGTTGGTGCGCCAGGCAGGGGCGCTTCTGGCATCGCTTCGCGGGTACAGTTTAAATCTAACAGTAATGGCAAAATGGGGTGGCTATAGGGGGTGGTAGAGAGTTCGATGCGCCCTTCAATGGCCAGTTGGCTATAGCGAGGGATGATAGAGTTGACCCATTCCGATAACAGTTTGACGAGTCTCAGTCGGTCGTCAATGGTAAAGTTATGGGCCTGCTCCATCAGCGATTCGACAACACTATTGTGTTGCCTCTCTACTTCAGCCAGCCAAGCGAGGTGATACCAAACTACCAAATCAATTAAAAATTGATCACTGATGTATCCCAATCCGTTGGGGTGATCGATGACCCACTCGGCCAATTCCACAAGACGCTGGTAGGATGGAAAGCGTTGGATCACATGTTGTTTATCTGCTTGTATGCAAGCACGTACGATTGACAACCGCTGCTCACCCACACAAGCCTGAACAGGTTGAGCCAATGCGGCCAACAAGGGATCACAAATTTGGTCTTGCCCTTCACTGGCATGTTGTAATTGTTGTGCATAATCTTCTAACTGCTCTAACAGCACCGGAGTAAAATTCACCACAGCCTTGGCTTCTGGTACCTGTTCAAGATGCGCGACCATATCCACATAATCTTTAATGGCGTGCAGATAGGTCCAGGACGCTTGATAACGCCCGCCCACCGGATCCTTATAAGGTGGTTGATGCATGTGCCAACAGAGCACGACATTGATCGGATTGTTAACGGACATAAGGCAATTCTTGTGACAACATCTCCGGTGTCACCAGCACCACTTCATTTTCAGTGACATGAAAGCGCTGTGCATCCAGAGCCAAATCCACACCGATAGAGGTATTATCTGGAATCACACAACCTGTTTCTAAAATGGTTTTTCGGATACAGCAGTGACGCCCGATTAACGCCTCTGCAAGAATCACGGAGTCATCAATGGTGGTATGTTCAGCGACCAATACATTGGAGAAAAGTAATGAATGGCGAACAGTCGCACCGGAGATAATACACCCACCAGAGATCATAGAATCAATTGCGATACCGCGGCGAGATTCTTCATCGAAAACAAACTTCGCCGGTGGCACCTGTTCTTGATAGGTCCAAATCGGCCAGGATTTGTCGTAGAGATCCAGTTCTGGCGTCACGCCCACCAGTTCCATATTGGCAGCCCAATAACTATCAACTGTACCCACATCTCGCCAATAGGGTTGAATATGACGCACTTGATCACGAAATGCGTAGGCAAATACATCATCTTGATTTCGCACCGCCTTTGGCAAAATGTCTTTACCAAAGTCATGACTGGAGCTGTCATCCTGAGCATCTTTT
This sequence comes from Thiotrichaceae bacterium UBA5859, assembly GCA_002432655.1. GTDB lineage: Bacteria > Pseudomonadota > Gammaproteobacteria > UBA5859 > UBA5859 > UBA5859. Next base: position 32,159 of record DJFZ01000006.1, read on the forward strand.
TCTAGTTCATTGATTAAATAATCGGTGTTAAAAATATAGATGCCCATAGAGGCTAGTGCGTGCGAAGGATTATCCGGGATTGTGGTGGGCGAAGCAGGCTTTTCGGTAAATTCATAGATTCGATGTGTCGCGTCAACGCTCATGACACCAAATGATCGGGCGGATTCGACAGGCACTTCAATACAGGCGACAGTGACATCTGCACCATGACTGATGTGCTGCCCCAGCATAGTGCCGTAGTCCATTTTATAAACATGATCGCCACCCAATACCAACACGAAGCGCGGTCGGTGCATTTTTATGATGTCGATATTTTGATAAAGCGCATCGGCGGTACCCCGATACCAATCCTCACCACCCCGCTGTTGTGCTGGTAAGATTTCCACAAACTCGCCCAGTTCTCCCCGTAAAAACCCCCATCCCTGATGTAGATGGCGGATCAGTGAGTGCGCCATATATTGTGTGAGTACCCCCACCCGCCGGATCCCGGAATTCATACAATTAGAGAGTGGGAAATCGATAATACGATATTTGCCTCCATAGGGAACCGCTGGTTTTGAACGCCGATAAGTGAGATCTTCCAAGCGCGATCCGCGACCGCCAGCCAGCACCATAGCCAGGGTATCTTTGGTAGCCAAACTAATAAATCTATCAGAACTTGGATAAGATTTCTGAGCAGGTTGTTTAGCTTCGTTCATTAGCTATCAGTCTCAGTTATATTTGATGGGCAATAATACAATTATGTTGCTAAGGCCCCAATGAGAATATTACTATTCTTATCAACTGCGAACCTACCGAGCCAATATTTAGTCTAAAGTTAATATTATCAATTGATCTAAATCAAGGAGTCTGAAGCTGCTATTTATCAATCAATTGATTCGAGCAATAATAACCTAAATATTGAGGACAAGATTGATTTCTTAGCTGCCATTTATCTTAGCCTCCGATTGGAGTCGCACACTAGCCCTTAATCTTTTTGTAACAATTGTGGTATGCCCATGAAAACAAAACAGTTGTCTGACCCTATCTTGGATACCAACATGAGGCGGGTGATTAATAGGGAGCATCATGATCCCTTCGAGGTATTGGGGCTACATCTACAAGCAGGTCACATTCTAGTGCGTGTTCTGTTACCTAACTGTGAAAGCGTGACCATTGATGGTGCAGATACAAAGTTTCGTCGCTTAGCGGATTCTGATATTTTTGAATGCAACACAGATCCAGGGAACTTGTCCGTTCCTTATCAACTGCGCTGGTGGGATCGTCAGGGACAGGAACATCTCTGTTATGATCCTTACTGTTTTCCTCCGCAAATCAGTGAAAAAGATTTACAACAGTTTAATCAGGGCGAACATATTCGCGCCTGGCAGTTTTTAGGTGCGCATTATCGTGTGGTGGACGGTGTGCAAGGAGTACTTTTTAGTACCTGGGCGCCTAATGCCTCCAGCGTCAGCGTAGTGGGTGATTTTAATCAATGGGATGGTCGACGACACCCAATGCGTTGTCGCGGCCCCAGTGGCATTTGGGAGCTTTTTCTGCCCGATTGTCACGTCGGTGCCTTATATAAGTTTGAGATTAAGAATCGCTCTAGCGGTCGGTTGCACACAAAAGCCGATCCTTTTGCCAGGTGTGCCGAGTTGCGTCCGAAAACCGCATCTGTGGTGACGGCACAATCTGACTATTTGTGGCAAGACGATCATTGGTACCAACAGGATAAAGATTGGCAACATACTCCGATCTCAATTTATGAGGTCCATTTGGGTTCATGGCGACTTCATGAAGACGCTCGCTTTCTCAGCTATCGCGAGCTGGCCCATGAACTTATTCCTCACGTAAAAAAATTGGGATTTACTCATATAGAGTTGCTACCGATCACGGAACACCCCTTCGATGCTTCCTGGGGTTACCAAGCAACCGGCTTTTTCGCGCCCACCGCCCGTTTCGGTTGTCCCGATGATTTGAGATATTTTGTGGACTGTTGCCATCAAGCCAATATCGGCGTACTGCTCGACTGGGTTCCCGGTCATTTTCCTAAAGACGATTTTGCTCTCGCAAACTACGATGGTACGGCCCTGTTTGAACACGAAGATCCCCGCCTACGGGAACATCCTGAATGGGGTACGCTACAGTTTAATTTCGCGCGTCACGAAGTGAAAAGCTTCCTCATTTCCAGCGCCCTGTACTGGTTAGAGCAGTTTCACTTTGATGGTTTAAGAGTAGATGCTGTAGCCTCAATGCTTTACTTGGACTACGCCAGAGAGGCGCACCAATGGCTACCAAATGCCTATGGAGGAAACGAAAATCTTGATGCTGTTTCATTCCTACAACAGTTGAACTATATCACGCATACAGAGTGTCCTCGCAGTGTCACCATCGCCGAGGAGTCTACGTCTTGGCCTCAGGTAACTCGCCCCACCTACGTGGGTGGCCTTGGTTTTTCCATGAAATGGAATATGGGTTGGATGCATGACACCTTAGACTATTGTGAACAAGATCCCATCTATCGCCACTACCACCACCAAAGCCTCACCTTCGGTTTGCTCTACGCATATTCCGAAAATTTTATTCTGCCTTTTTCCCACGACGAAGTGGTGCACGGGAAGGGATCACTGCTGAATAAAATGCCAGGAGACAATTGGCAACAACTGGCTAATTTGCGACTACTGCTCAGCTACCAGTTTACTTATCCAGGTAAAAAACTGCTGTTTATGGGTACTGAACTGGCCTCCAGAGAGGAATGGAATGAGCGTCAAAGTTTGGACTGGTCCCTAGCATCTAAACCTAGTCAGGTAGGTCTGCAATTACTCATCTCTGATCTAAATAAGCTATATTGTTCACTGCCCCCGCTACACTACTATGACTTTGATACGAAGGGGTTCAAATGGATCGATTGCCATGATGCATCACAGTCCATTATTAGTTACTTACGTGAAGCAGAAGGCAACTTTGTGGTAGTCATACTAAACTTTACTCCTGTTATTCGGGAAGCGTATTGTGTTGGCGTGCCCACTACAGGCCCCTATAGAGAGCTATTGAATTCGGACGCTGCCTGTTATGGCGGTTCGAATGTAGGAAATGGGGGCATTATCCAGGCGAAAGAAAAGTCATTCATGGGTTTTCCTTGTCACCTCAGTTTAACTTTGCCTCCCCTAGGCTGCCTGATATTACAAGCACACCATGACGATTAAACACATACAGTGGATTTTTCACCGTTGCCAAGTGAGGCAACCATGAAAGTGTTATTTGTGGTGAGTGAATTTGCCCCTTGGGTAAAAACTGGCGGTCTCGCAGACGTCGCACAAGGGTTACCGCAAGCCTTAACAGAATTAGGTCATGATGTGCGGGTATTACTACCTGCCTATGGCTCTATTCTCGATAGATCCTTGAAGATAAAAAAGGTGGATAGGTGGCAAGATGCCACCTCCCCCATTGACTATCAACTGCTGTCTTCTAGCTACGGAGAAGTCAAAGTTTGGTTGGTTGATACTCCTAGCTTTCGAGCTTTGGAAGGAAACCCCTACCATAATCAGCGGGGTGAAATGCATGCCGACTGTGCGCAGCAGTTTAATCTGTTGAGCCGGGTTGCCGCCAGTATTGCAGGTGGACAGACTCGAATGCGTTGGCGCCCACAAATAGTGCACTGTAATGATTGGCAATCTGCGCTGACGCCAGTGTGGATGTTATTAAAACGGGTCAACGTCGCCAGCCTCTTTACCATTCATAATTTACACTATCAAGGGCGTTTCCCCAGCCAGACGCTTGAATATTTGAATTTACCCTGGTGGTTGTACCATGCTGATGCCCTAGAATACCATGGAGATTTGAGCTTCATCAAAGGAGGTTTAGTCTTCGCAGATAAAATAAATACCGTGAGCCCGACCTATGCAAAAGAAATTTGTACAGCTGCACACGGACAAGGGTTAGATGGCTTATTGCTACACCGACAAGATGACTTGGTGGGTGTTCTAAATGGCATCGATACCAATATTTGGGATCCGAGCACAGATCCCCTTATTACTGCGACATATTCGGCCAAGGACATGACCGGTAAACAGCAATGTAAAAGCGCTTTGCAACAAATATTTTCACTACCTATTGAGTGTGATACGCCTGTATTAGGTCTAATTGCTCGTTTAGTCCCGCAGAAAGGCATCGACATTCTCCTTTCTGCTTTGCCAGAAATGCTCTCTCAGGGTGTTCAAGTGGTAATTTTAGGTAGTGGTGAATCCTATCTTCAACAACAACTAACTGAGTTAGCGCAACAATATAACAGGCAAATGGGGGTGCATATCGGTTTCAGTGAGGAGCTAGCCCACCAGATCGAGGCAGGGGCGGATATTTTTCTGATGCCCTCTCGCTTTGAACCCTGTGGGCTAAATCAAATGTACAGCATGCGCTACGGCACCATCCCCATCGTATCTGCCTGTGGTGGACTGATCGATTCGGTGACTGATGTGAATGCGAAATCGTCAAAAGCCACCGGATTTATAGTGCATGCACTAACACCGACAGCATTGCACCAAAAAACAGCGCAGGCGATAGAAATGTATCATCAAAAAGATAAGTGGCAGCAATTGGTGCGTCGCGCGATGAAACAGGACTTTAGTTGGAAGCAGGCGGCTAAACAGTACGAAAAACTCTACCAAAACAGCATAAACTCTTTGAAAACTTGGTAGTTAGCATTGAGATTGAGTTTTATATAAAGGTAGCTCTTGAATTATAAATTTGTACCCTAAGGTTTGACGATGACTTAGATTTAATTATACATATGTTGGCAAGAATGGTGCTAAACCCTAATCGCAATTGAGTTGACTCTTAGGAATTGAAGCCATGACGAGAAGGATTCCTTAACGTTTCGGACTAACTCTCTAAATAGAAGAGATAGACAAATGAACTATATGGCAAAATCTTCATCACAGTTTGATCAGCTGTATGCTCGACGCCTCAAACAACTGACCTTGTCGTCAGACCATTCAGAGCGCAAATGGCAAGTTTGGCGTATGCAAGCGGCCCGTGGAGAAGAGTGTTGTTTTCGCACGGAAGCTAGATATGTTTGTCAATTTGAGAATTGCATATTCCGACAAGAGTGTCTCGATTTACGGGCTGACTGGAAACCTTAGATAGATATAGTCAATCTAAATTAGTTAATAGCGTTGGCTTTTCTGTTCCCAATTAACTCTGTTTTATTGGGGAGAGTTGAACAGTGTCGCGTTGTCTAAAAATACAGCCATCCAATATAACGGTACAACAGTACAAAAATTATCGACCCAACTGCATTTTATCAACTAATCGTATTAGAACCACTTACCTAGCACGCCAATTAGTTTACAATTTGCCCCCATGGCGCACTTGCCCGCAACTGAAAATGATACCGAACAGAACATTTGGCACTGCAACTCTATAAATGCGGTTCTACAACGACTCGGAACAAACGCTCAAGGATTAAGTAAATCCGAAGCATCCATGCGCCTACAGCAACATGGGCCTAATCGCTTACCGGAAGAACAAGGGCCAGGCATATTCAAGCGCCTGCTCAATCAATTTAATAATGTTTTAATCTATGTCCTATTAGTGGCTGGTGTGCTGACAGGATACTTGGGCCATTGGATAGATTCTACTGTCATCATTGGGGTGGTGATGCTGAATGCGTTAATCGGATTTATTCAGGAGGGACGTGCCGAAGCGGCCCTGCAAGCAGTACACACTCTACTGTCCAATCACGCCATGGTGATTCGAGACAATCAACGCCATCAGATCGCTGCTGAAGAATTGGTGCCCGGTGATATTTTGCTGCTGGAGGCCGGTGAGCGCGTGGCGGCAGATGTGAGATTGCTTGAATGCCATGGGTTACAAATAGATGAGTCTATCCTCACAGGTGAATCTGTCCCAGTACTCAAAGTGGCAGATACCCTTGACACCAATATCGAACCGAATGAACGACATAATCTAGCCTACTCCGGCACGCTGATTACTCACGGTCAAGGTACGGCTGTAGTGGTGGCAACTGCCGAGCAGACGGCAATCGGACAGATTGGTAATCTGTTATCCACAGTGGAAGCTCTATCCACACCGCTGTTATTGAAAATTAATCGTTTAGGCAAACGAATCACGCTATTCATATTGGTATTTTCCGTACTCACTTTTCTCGTTGGTGTGGGGCTACGTAATTTTGGTTATACGGAAATGTTTCTAGCCACAGTGGGTTTGGCGGTCGCCGCCGTACCCGAGGGGCTGCCGGCGATCATCAGTATTACTCTGGCTATCGGTGTGCAGTCTATGGCCAAAAGAGAAGTGATAATCCGCCAGTTGCCTGCCGTCGAGGCGTTAGGCTCAGTGACGGTGATTTGCACCGATAAAACCGGCACATTAACCCGTAACGAGATGTGTGTGCAGGGAGTGGAAACTGCGCACCATAGCTACCAAATTAGCGGTGATGGATATCATACAGACGGAGAAATTTTAGAAGCCGATAGTGCCGTCGACGTGGCGCAACGTCTTACCTTTTGCCAGTTACTGCGCGCAGCAGTTTTTTGCAACGACGCCAACCCTGTGCGGGAGCCTAGCGGTTGGCACTTCAACGGCGATCCCACTGAAAACGCGCTGTTGGTGTTGGCAATAAAAGCAGGGATCGATCCGCGTCACTTACGCCAACAATTCCCGCGCTCAGGACTGATACCTTTCGACGCAGACTATAAGTTGATGGCCAGCTTACATCCCATGGAAGATGGCAAACAGATCATTTACATCAAAGGTGCACCGGAAGCGATTTTGCAGCGATGCGATACTCAAGTAACTGCGGATAATTTGGTGCCGATACAACATGAATTTTGGAATGAAAAAATAGAGCAGATGGCACAACAAGGATTGCGGGTTTTAGCCATTGCGTACAAGGAGCATCATGACAGCAGTCCGATCAGTCTAGACAATATCGATCATCAAGTTCATTTGCTCGGGTTAGTAGGGTTAATCGATCCACCAAGAGAACAAGCGGCACACTCCGTGGCACTATGTCAAACCGCAGGTATTGAAGTAAAAATGATTACCGGTGATCACGTCACCACGGCGCGCGCGATCGCTAACCAACTGGGTATAGGGGTCGATCATCAAGCCATTACCGGAGTTGAGATAGAAAGAGCATCGGATCAAGAGCTGGTACAGCTCGTGAAAGACGCAGATATTTTTGCCCGCGCCAATCCTCAACATAAATTACGCCTAGTAGAAGCGTTGCAGAGTCTAGGCGAAGTGGTGGCGATGACGGGTGACGGGGTGAATGATGCTCCCTCCCTGAAACGCGCCGATGTGGGCGTGGCGATGGGTAGAAAAGGATCGGAGGCAGCAAAAGAAGCAGCAAAAATAGTCATTACTGACGATAACTTTTCCTCAATAGTCCATGCTGTGGAAGAAGGCAGAAGAGCCTTTGACAACATTAGAAAATCGATCATTTTCATCTTGCCCACCAGTGTGGGTGAAGCCATGACCATTGTCTTGGCTGTGCTCATGGGCTGGGCCCTGCCCATCAGTGCCGTACAAATTTTATGGATCAATATGGTGACCACGGTCACCTTGGCGCTGGCATTAGGCTTCGAGCCAGCGGAATCCAACATCATGCAGCGAACACCGCGTGACCCCACTCAGCCCCTATTCGACCGTTTTATGATTTGGCGCACGAGTTTAGTTTCAAGCTTGATGGTTATTTCTGTATTTGCATTCTTTTTTTATTATCAAAAGACTGCCATTGAAATCGAAACCATCAGAACCATTGCGGTCAATCTGATTGTCTGTTTCGAAGCCTGTTACCTATTTAATATGCGCTCACTGACAGGTTCAGTCTTATCATTTAAGACGCTCCTGGCAAATCGATACATTCTCGGCGCTGTGGCATTGATTGTGGTGTTACAGGGCCTATTTACATACACACCTCTGTTGCAACATTTTTTTAGCACCACACCTTTAGACTTAACTACTTGGTTGGCAATATTGGCAGCCGGATTTGCTCTGTTTGTTCTGGTGGAAATGGAGAAATGGGCAGTGCGGCTTTTTCAGCAGCATACATCGCCAACCAGTCAGTAGCCGACGTATCGCGCAAGCGAATCAGCATCCCCCACTCACTCCTGGTCAAACAAACCATCCAAGAAAAGTTCCATTAAAAAATCAATAAAATTATCGCCAACTCGTGATTCCCGCTCTCGCGCTTTGCTGGCCTGCTGTTGATGATGCTGAGCGGTGAGTTCATCTCTCGCCTCTGCATGTTCTTTTGCTTTTCGGCTATGATATTTTTCTTGTGTTTGGTAGCTCTTTCTTTGACGCTCTTCTTCTGCCGCCTCTTCAAATTCTTCTATAGGCGATTGAGGTAAGGTAGTGCAGCCGCTTGCACTTAGCATCAACAAAAAAACTAAAAGAAGAATCTTTTCAGATTTAAAATACATAATAGGCAGTACAACTCTAATCCACTGAGGGCAACCCGAACTTTGCTACGCTTTATCCCAGTCACCGACTATCGCTTATGCAATAAAGCCGTGCCACCTAAAATTGTCTGATAAGAATAAGATGGGACTTGGAGCGCCTTCTCACCGCAGCCCTCTATTGTGCGATATTTCTTTGCACCAGCACCACTCTTCTATTTTTTGCTCGACCATTGTCTTGATGGTTGGCTGCAACCGGCGCCAATGGCCCGACCCCGTGGCCAACCAATCGGGATGCTGAAATCCCATACTTTTCGACTAGAGCACTCACCACGGTTTTGGCGCGACCTGTAGACAGATTCATATTATGCGCAAGGGCACCCTGCATGTCAGTGTGTCCAACCACATACAGTTCAAGTTGGGGTCGCTCTTGAAGTAATTTGGCCACAGCAGAGAGTGCTGGCTCGGATTCCTTTTTTAGTTGAGTCTTATCTGTATCAAAGTAAATGCCTTCAACTACCACATATCCTCGACTATCGATACCAGCTGCAAGTGCGGCCACATTGACTGCCGCCATACCTGTTTCCATTTTTGTGAGTTCAATCACATGCACATCTGTACTTTGCTCACCCACTGCCAAAGCTAAATAGGCAGTGTGGTTTTCTTGTTCAACTTTAGCAAACATGTATCGACCCGATCTGTTGCCAATGGCATGAATCCCAAACTGTTGCCGCAAATGTGCGCCGACATAACCGTCGACACATTCCATATTGGCTTGATTGCATTCGTAGAGGACGTCCACATTCTTTTGATTTAGTGCACTCTGGTAATTACGATAGAGTTCCAGCACCGATCGTTCCGGCGGATTTTTGTACAAAATTCGCGTTACCTTGCCTTCTATCATCTGGGTGTTATATTTTTTTGCAGTGCTATCCCAACCTTTAAACACGCGATATTCTTCGTACTGCATCACATTCTTACTATAGATACTTGAACCCTGATATGGCGAGACCAAAGGATGATCGGTTTTTGGCTGCTTGGCTGCAATGGACTGAAACGAACTCATCATCACCAATAGCATGAGAAAAATTTTATCAATAGTTCTATTCATCTTAGGGTTCCGTTTTTTTTAAGCGACGTGACATAATATGATTAACCACCATGACTGGCAAGAACCCATAGTGGAGCGCAATTTCCTAGGCTTTTAGTATGTGGCCTAGATTTAGCGTAGCGAAAACCGGGTTAATCTAGGAAAGTAGACTAATATCATTGCGGTCAAATCTACCATAGATCTTACTTCATCCGACTCATTCTCAATATCGCAACAAATAAACCTATAAATTATTCTCTATAACTGCTGTAGTTAAATATCATCAGGCAAACGTGCTTCACACTCGAAGCAGAAAACGACTTCGCTTAGCATTCCAATTGAGGCACGGACTGCTCATTAATTCGCCACTATTTGCGACAAATTGTTCCCGACCAGGCTTAGGGTTATCGCTTTTCTATATTTGCTGGAGATATTCCTACTGAGTGTCTCTGGATCCCACCACGTTATAGCTAAGCGACAAACTCAACTGGATAATAGAATTATCGACACTATTCAGAGATAAAAAAAAGCCCCAACATCTCTGCTGAGGCTCTTAACTTGATACTGAGTTTAATAGACGTAATCAAACGCGTTGCAGCATATTCATCACACAGATTGATCCAGCCCCCATCATATGCGCAATACCCACCTTCGCGCCTTCTACTTGACGTTTACCGGACTCACCACGCAGTTGTTGGGTGATGTCCCAAATTTGCGCCAGACCAGTCGGCCCGCCTGGGTGTCCGCGTGCAATTAAACCGCCGTCAGTGGAGAATGGGATGCGCCCGCCAATAGTCGTTTCGCCCTTCTCGACTAGGCTGTCGCCTTCACCTTCTTCGCAGAAACCCATCAGCTCATAGTACATCAATTCTTCAATGGGGAATGCATCATGTACATGAACCAAACTGACATCATTCGGGCCAATACCAGACTCTTCATATAACGCTTGGCTGGTCACTTGAGTTAACTCGCCTGGGCCCACTACAGCACCTAGGAAGACGTGACCTTCAGTATAATGCTCAGACTTCATTTGCGAGCCTGCCACCTTCACCAGTGGACGACCATTGGCTAGCTTTTTCGCCACCGCTTCCGTGGCCACAATTGCGCACGCAGCACCACCACCGGCACCACAAGACATCTTGGAGGTATGTGGGTAAGCGATCATTCTAGAAGCCAACACTTCTTCTGGAGTCACTTCTTCTTTCGCTTGACGCTGCGCCATAGGATTAAAGCGGGCATGGTTCCAGTTTTTGGCAGCAATCTTGGCAAAGGTCTCTACTGTTGTACCATGTTCATGCATACGACGAACGGCCCACATGGCAAAGAAACCTGCGGGCAATACGATCTGCTCGATTTTGGGCTCTTGGCCCATCATCATCTGTGCCATTTGCATGCCCATTTTCATCATGTCATCGAAACCGAGAGCCATGGCTATTTCTGCCTCGCCGGCTTTCACAGCATTGACCGCCTCGCGGAATGCCGTAGAGCCTGTGGCTGAAGCATTCTCGACATGCACAACCGGCACATTGGTCAAACCGAAATCTTTAGCATAGCTGATGCCTTCTAACATCATGCCGCCGATATAACCATTATAGAGATAGCCCACATCTTTGAATTTGATGCCCGCATCTTCCATAGCTGCTGTGCCAGCATTAAAAGCCATATCACGGGTAGAAGGACACATTTTTGAGAAAGGGTGCATACCTACCCCAATTACATAAACGTCATTACTCATTTTATAGTCCTTTTTTTAATCGGTGACAGGTTCGAAACAATAAGAACACATAACGTTGGAACCGCGCTCTTTTATCGGAAGTAACGCCAATCGCATTTTCATGCCAATTTCCCAATCGCCTTGTACGCCTTTAATAATTGATTGGATGCGCACACCATTCGGCAGGTCGATTTGTCCCACGCCGTGACCTTTTTGATCACCCATGGGCATGGCCCCCATCATTGGCATTTCGATATAGGTCCAAGAATAGAGTTCACCTTCGGTCGGTAGCTCAGCATCTTCTACTGGCTCAGAGGTAACAGGACACAGCTTTCTGATGGGGTAATAGTACTTGTCGGCACTAGGACTATAGGATCCTATCAATACAGGTTGATCCTCATCCTTGATGACAAAGTAGCCTTCTTCAAGAGGTTTATAGGCCATATTAACTTCCTCATTTAGAGTAGTGATTGTTGGTTAAAGCTGACTAATTTTATAATGGTTAAACTTGACGCTCTTTGTTTTCCCAATACTTATCTCGCAAAATTCGCTTATATAATTTACCGGTAGGTAATCTCGGTAACTCGTCAATATAATCGATACTTCTAGGCAATTTATATTTTGCAAGACGTTCTTTGGCAAAAGCCAATATGTCTTCGGTCAGTGAGTCATTACCGCTTGCGCCGGGGATCAACTCCACTACGGCTTTAACAGACTCACCCCAATCATCATCTGGAATGCCAAATACCGCCACATCGGCAATTTTGTCGTGCTGTTGCAATGTGGCTTCAATTTCCGCTGGGTAGATATTCACTCCACCGGAAATAATCATGTCGTTCTTTCGATCGCAGATGAATAACCAACCATCTTCCGTTAAGTAGCCTATATCGCCCACAGTGAATAGGCCACCATGCCGAGATGCTTCAGTTTTTTTCTTGTCTTTATAATATTCAAATTCACCTACAGGCGTACCCATATAAATTGTACCGGGTTCGTTCGGTGGTAATTCATTGCCCTCTTCGTCCAAGATTTTTAACTGAGCACCGGGGAAGGCTCGGCCTACCGTGCCTGGGTGCTGTAACCACTCATCAGGTTTCACATAAGCGCCGCCCCCTTCGGTAGCGGCATAATATTCGTAAATTACCGGGCCCCACCAGTCCAACATTTTACGTTTGGTTTCTGGTGGACAAGGTGCCGCAGCATGTATGACGTTTTTTAAACTGGAAAGATCGTATCTATTTCTTTCTGATTCTGGCAAATCAAGTAACCGGTGAAACATGGTGGGCACCATATGCGTAGCAGTGATCTTATATTTTTCAATGCGCTCTAAAGCAGCTTCTGGTGTCCACTTGTCCATTAATACCAAGCTTTGCCCTAAGTGCATCGCACCTGTGCTAAACATGGCGGGGGCAGCATGATACAAGGGACCCTGTGCCAGATGAGCCCCCTCTCCACTCTTAATGTCAAACAGCATCGCTAACATGCTACCTGCCATCGCGGTGGCATCCGGAAGTGCACCTTCCACTAAAGGACGCCGTACCCCTTTTGGTTTACCGGTGGTGCCGGAGGTATAGAGCATCAAGGATCCGGCGACACGATTTTCAGGGGGTGCGGTATCTTCTCCGGCCAATATGTCTTCGTAGTGCCGAAAGCCAGGTAGCTCATCTATGGCAAAGCAAAAATCGGTATCGAAATCTATTTCATCTACCGCCTTTGTCACCGACTCTTTATATTTTGTCGTCGTGATAAATACTTTGGATTCGGAATTTTCTAAAATATAGGCGACTTCCGGCCCAGTGAGATGGTAATTGATGGCAGTTAAAAACAAGCCAGACTGTTGCGTGGCCATGTAGACTTCAATCCACTCAGGCACATTGTTCAAAAGAATCGCAACACAATCTCCAGTCTTTAATCCTAGAGACGCAAATCCTCTTGATAACTGATTGACGCGAGCACCAACTTCTCCGAAGCTGAATTCACGATAATCATCAGAGACGAGCGCTAAGCGATCTGGTTCTTCATTTACCCACTGCCAAAAAGAGCTTGCTGCCATTTGGGTTCCTCCTAAATACAATCAGCTTCCGTCTAGATAAAAAACGAAAATTAATCTAGATTCTTAATTAAATTAACTGATTATCTTTTTGTTTATATTAATAATATTCTAATAATTAAAGTAATTTCTAACTTCATCAGAGGCTAGTGTAATTAAACCCGCGATAAGTTACCAGCCGTAATCGACAGCCATGGAATAATGCTTGTCATCGACTTTTCTGTACCGTTGCTACAGGTACGCACATTTTTTAACTTAAATGCTTTTTTCTTTGTCTTGCCAATACTTGTCGCGCAAAATCCTTTTATATAACTTTCCTGTATCTAATCTGGGCAATTCATCAACGAAATCTATAGATCTGGGCAGCTTATATTTTGCTAGATTTTGTTTTGAGAATGCTAATAACTCTTCCACTAGTTCGGTGGAAGCTTGGTAACCTGGATTTAACTGCACCACCGCCTTGACCGATTCACCCCAATCCTCATCGGGAATACCAAATACTGCCACATCATGCACCGCTCCATGGAGTACCAGTGTTTTTTCTACCTCTGCCGGGTATATATTGACACCGCCGGAGATAATCATGTCGTTTTTGCGATCACATAAAAACAGATAACCATCGTCATCCAGATAACCGACGTCGCCGACAGTAAATAGACCATCCCGAGAACGACTTTTCTCAGTTTTGCCCTTATCTTTAAAATATTCAAAGTCCATTACTGGCGTGAGGAAAATTTCACCTGCTTGGTTGGCAGGAAGTGGATTGCCCTGTTCATCTAAGATCACCACGGATCCCGCAGTCATCGGCTTGCCCACAGTACCCGGCTTGGTTAACCACTCTTCAGAGCCCACAAATGAACCTGCACCCTCAGTGGCACCATAATATTCAAATAACACCGGCCCCCACCAGTCAATCATGTTCTTTTTGCCTTCAATCGTAATGGGCGCGGCACCATGGATCACGCACTCAAGACTCCCCAGATCATATTTATTTTTAACCTCATCTGGTAAAGAGAGCATGCGATAAAACATGGTAGGTACCATATGACTGACTGTGATTTTATATTGGTCGATCAGTTTGAGAGTCTCTTCAGGCTCCCATTTATTCATCAATACCAGCGCATGCCCCATATGTAAGCTGCCCATACCAAAGGCGCCCGGCGCCGTATGATAGAGAGGTCCAGTCACCAAGTGAGCACCCTCTCCGGCTTTCAGATTAAATATTGCGCCTATCATACCCGCCATCATCGCAGCCTGATCTGGATCGGCGTCCATCAGTGGACGACGCACGCCTTTAGGCCGTCCAGTGGTACCGGAGGTATAGAGCATCAATTGACCGGCACTGCGTTCTTGCGGCCGTTCAGCTGCCTGATCTGCGAATAGGTTTTCGTAATCCTGAATCCCACCTGCACCCTCAATTGCGTAGAACCTATCCGCTGGGAATTGATTTTCCTTAACAGCAGTTTGACAGGTGTCAATAAAGCTGGCCCCGCTAACAAATACCTTCGCTTCGCAGTTTTCCAATATGTAGGCAATCTCGGGAGCGGTGAGATGATAATTGATCGGTGTTAAGTAGAGACCAATCTGAGAGGTGGCCAACAGCAGTTCTAAAAAGGCATTTTCGTTAGCCATTACCATAGCCACCGCATCGCCTTTATTTAATCCGAGTTGCAACAGACCATTGGACAGTTGGTTCACTCGTTTCTCTAATTCTGCAAAGGTAGTGGCTTCACCTTCTGCGTTAATGATGGCGTGAGCTTGTGGTCGCTCTTCTGCCACCTTCCAAAATCCAATTGCTGGCATATGCTGCAACTCCCTCTCCATACCCCAATGCGCTATTCCCTAAGCGAGTAGATAGCATCTGTTGTTGGGCTTGATATCAATCTGATTATTGAAAAGTTAGAATAATATTTATGATTGTGAACAGTTCTTAAAATAACAATTTATGCACTTATACGCGAAATCGAGACAATGATCAAAGCCACCAATATTAGTGCTAACTAATATTTAATGGAGGCGATAGAAGTTCGGGCGGCAACTATAAAAAGAAGTCTTCGTTTACCGGAGGATCCGTTCGACGCCGACGCTTGCGCTGTCCCAATCGTGCGAATTTCGGTAAAAACCTTAGATTCACCTCTCGTCCACTCTCGGCGGATTCGTAAATCGCATTGATGATGCGCAACGATTTTAACCCTTCCAAACCATCCACCATTGCTGCGCCTTCATTTTGCATCGCATCAACCACATGCCGTAAGTATTCTAGATGTCCGAAACCGTAAACGTTAGGCGGATTTTCTCTATATTTCTCCAAAACTTCCTTATCCGACTGTAGCGCCTCAACGAACTGCCAGGTGCGCATTTCATTGACAGCAAAGCCGGATATCTCAGCTGATCCTGTTTCACCCAAGATGGATATGGAAGCTTCCAGATCTTTTGGTCTCGCTGCAGTTGTCGCTTCAATAGTGCCTATGGCACCATTAGCATACTTGATGAGGGCCACACCGGTGTCTTCTGCCTCAATATCTACCAGTTGGCGTGAAGTATAGGCGAACACTGAAACCACATCGCCTACGAGCCAATTCAGTAAATCTATATGATGTGCGGCTTGATTCGACATCACACCGCCATCCAATAACCAGGAGCCACGCCATTCGTCTTGATCATAATAGCTTTGATCCCGGCACCATCGTACGCGAGCAGATCCCATCACAATTCGTCCAAAGCGCCCGGCATCCACTGCTTCTTTCAATTTCTTAACAGGGTAGTTATATCGATTTTGTTTCACCACGAAGAGTCGAACGCCAGCAGCATCACAAGCGTGAATCATAGCTTCCGCATCATCAAGTGTTAAGGCCATCGGTTTTTCTACTACCACGTGTTTCTTATATTGCACGATATCCACTACGTTACGAGCGTGATAACCAGAGGGCGTTAACACAGAAACGACGTCAATATCAGGATCTGATCCGGCAATCATGTCTTCTAACGAGGCATAAGCTTTGGTGCCATATTTGCTGGCAAACTCTTGAGCACGCTCGGGGATGACGTCACAAACAGCTACCAGCTCCGCGCCCTCCACATGATTGGCAATCAGTTCGGCATGTTTTTGCGCGATTCGCCCACAACCCAGTAGCGCAAATCCTATATTGTTATTTTTCATTGTCTATTCTCAAACTTCCTTATCCATGTTGCACCAGAAACTCAATGATGGTTTCAGCTGTTTCGATATACTGCTTTTCTCCTGACAGTTCACCCCAATAAAAAAATGCCAAAGCCACCTCGAAATAGTTTACCCGTTTGACCTTAGCAAAAAATATTTCCTGCCTCCTCCCGGTTCGAGTGTTACCGACTACTGATATTTCCCCATCAGCACTCACTCGAGATGATAACCACTTCATGCCTCTCGCGATCGGTGAGGTGAGCTGCGCTTCTTGTGTGGCCATCATCAACCACATCAGATTTAAGCAACTGACCGCTTGATAGCTGCTGTCCCACCCGCCTTTTTCCAGAAACACGCCCTCTTTGGTTTGTTGGGACAATACTTCTCGAAGCCAAATTTGGGCCAATTCAGCCGCACCTGGTCGCACCACCCACTCTGCACCCAATTGTAGCGCCACCACATTGAACAGCATTCTATTACTGGTGCGGCGATCATGTTGATATAAATCTTGGTAATGGATCTCCACCCAGCCCAGTGCTCTGGAGTAGGGCTCCTGCCACTGAACCATATTGGACTCATAGCGCTCACGCCAACGCGAACAACCAATCAATTCTTTTAAATTGACGACCGCATGCAAAAAGAACAGATCTGCGTTCATCGCCTGAGTCGGTGTCAAATTGAGGCCGTTTCTAAAATTACCCTCTTTGGTTTGCCGGGCAAAACCCCAGTTTGCCGCTTCTACTGCTTGATCTATGTACTTCTGCTGTGCCGTAAGCACGCCATATCTTGCTAACCATAATAGTTCCCGCTGACTCGCTACATCCGACAGTTTCTTTTGATTGCGATGCAGTGCGCCACCCTTTCCCACTCTAACTGATTCAGCTTTATGGGTGATTAAACGTTTGAATGATTGGTTGTCTGCTAATTTTTTTACAATTTCTGCCTCACAGAGTACAGCACCCTGTGCGCCGCTAACGATAAAACAGAAGACGAAACACAGACATCCTCTATTAATAGCTGTCAACACTACCGCCCCAATCCGGCATTGTAGCCAAGGTGCCTCGACTCTGATCCCATAGGGCTACTTTGCCGCCAAAAAATTCAAAACGAACCTCTCCCGATTGAAGAATCATCTGCTTAAATCTCTCAGTAGTTTTATCTGCCTCTGGCTCGTCTAAAATGATCCACAAGCGTGAATGGCGATGAAACAGTTGTCTCAAATGATCGGGTTTAGAGACCAACTGACCACCGGCCCATCTATCTATCAGGCGATTATCTTTTAAATATATTTCATCGAACTGTACCAATTCCATGAGGTAATAATCGATGCCGCCAAACACTATAGCTGCAGGCATCGGGTGCACACTCACCACCTTGTCTCCTGGTTGCCGATACTGTTCGATATATTGTAATGCGGACATATGGCCTAGATTCCTGCCCACTTGATAGGAATCTACAATTTTTGGGATCTCTAAATTCACACAAGCCGCTAAGAAGAGCGTGCTGGACATCACCATTATCCAACGACGAGCCAATAAACTGTTGTCGCTAAAACGACTAAAATAGTTCAATCCATACTGCACAAATGCAGCCAAGGTCATCACGGTAAGAATGATGAGATAGGGATAAATGATGTAGAGATAGCGTAAAGCGATCTGCATTATTAAAATTGTGATAGTGATAAGCGTCAGCACTACCGCCAAATAGAGCGTCAAAATTGCCTTATTTTTTTGTTTTATCCAATAGAATAGCCCAGCGAATACTATCAAGCTATAGAGTAGATGAGCGCGATTATAGCCGCCCAAAAAAGTATTAATAAACCCTGTGACGTTGAGTAAATGTAACTGCATAATCGAGCCACTAGAAGTCCCCACGCCAACATGCGGGGTCAAACAAAGAATACTAAAGAGCGCCACATCGAAAAGCGCAATGGCCATACCTACCACAAAACCGACCCATAGATTGCGATCCTCCCGCCAGGAAAATGTGCGGTAATAGATCAGATACGCGATGCCATAGGCTGGAAAGATGACGACAAACACCTCTTGGCTTAATACCGCCGCCACCGCACAGACGAAAAACCAATTTTGAAACTCTTTTCCTTGGCGCCACACTATTCCCCTAATGAAAAAATAGGTCGCCAGCAACCCGAAAAACTGCATGAGCTGATAGAAACGAATAATTCGTGACACATGTAATTGCCAGGGATCTATCGCAATCAGAAAGGCAGCAAATAATCCTAACAAGCGATTTCCACTGATCATTCGAGTCAGCAGATAAACCACAACAATGGAGCCGACACCAGGTAAAGCTGCAAACAGACGGGCATTGACAATATTATCACCGAGCAGGGCAAGCCACCCAGCCAACATATAGTGATACAAGGGAGAACGCGTATACCACACACCAGACACGGCTTCCGGCACACCACTTTTCATGATGCCACGGGCAGCATCCCAACTGACATTTTCATCTGCCTGGAGATCTTCCAAACCAATGTTGTACACACGCAACCACATACCTAGTGCGGCGATGACAAATAACCAAAGTGTTGGCGCATGTTGCGGTAAGTAGGCGTGCAACTGTGGTAATCGCCCACGTAAATGAAAACGTTCGGTGTGAAAGGTCATCACACCCGCTGTCAACAGTAATGGGGGAAGAAACAACCACAATGACTGACGTTCTGGCGCCAGAAAATACAGAAAACTATCACTCTCGACGAAGCGAATTCTCATAAGTTCTGTACAGAGGATTAAAGTGCCTCCGAAGGCCAATCCCATTAATAAAGGTAAACGATCTACCTGATGACGAAGCAGATAGAAAAAAAGATACAGACCTGCCAACCAAAAATTGACTAGAAATAAAAATCTCTGCACAAAACGTGTATCCGCCATCTGCGGCAACATCAACTCAAAAGGAATTCGACTATGTACTGAAATATCCTGAATAGGTGCCTGCCAAGTCTGTGTAGACTGTTCAGTGAGTGCGAATGGTAACTTCATTTGCCAATCTTGATGGCCGGCCAGCAATTGATCACCGATTGCGCCATCTACTTTAATCCAGGCAACTGGATCACCGGTATCACCTATGGGTGCATTCACGATCAATCTTAGGTGGCCGCTGGAAGGCCAAAGGTGACGGCGAAAATCAAATCCAGTATAGGTATTGGCACTCACTGTCCCTACCTGCGCATTATCTATAAACACTTCCACTGGATAGTTCGATAAAATCCGCGCCCAAGCGGCATATTGGCCATCCAGAGTCTGAGAGAAACTAATCTGCAACGGTAATCGCCATTCCACCTGACGATGACCCGGCAAACCTTGCATTCTTAAGGAGGTAGGTAGTGTGGTCCAGATTTCTTTGGGCAGTGCACTATAGATAATCGACAGATCTGTTTCTGCCTCAATGGCCCACGGCCAATGGACGTCATCAAAGTCTAAATCGCGCCAACTCACTGCATTTTGATTTTCAGAATAGTGTCGTGCACGCCAAAAACGTGCTTCACCAGGGAGAGAGACTTTTTCCTTTACGGTGGCCCCCACTACTTCGCCAGTCACGGCGATTTCATGGTGTCCGTCCGATTGGCTATATATCGCAATAACATTTTTACCAGGCTGCAATACAGTGGAAATATCATAGAATTGTGCTACCTGCCTCTCGTAGTTAATACGTTTTTGTAACTCAATACCCCGTGCCATTGAGATCACATTTTTAGAGGTCAAACTCTGTTCGTCTGCCAACAGTTGGTTTTGAAAGGCATTGGTGGGATTAATCACATACGCATTACCGCCAACCAAATGGCCATTCACATAGAGCTGATAATCATCCGCGCTCACTGCGATCCAGGCATGTCTCGGTTTGAAAGGGATCGCCAGTTCACGACGAAAATAAGCGCGCGGGCCTTCTTCTACTGCTCTTATCCAATTATCCAACTCAAATATAGGTTGTAGTGGTGATCGCCCAGGTAATAGAGTGTGTGCATTCTGCCAAGCGCAAACGACAGCTACTAGAGCCACCAGTCCAAATGCAAACAGTTTGTCGCGCCAGGATATAGCCATTACCAATTGTCCGGTGTTAATGCAGTGGTGTAGTGGTGGTGTGCAGCAGCATAGTCACCCGCATGAAACGCTTGCCAACTTTGCGTGACCCAAGCCTGTGAGCGTAAAGTGAGATGTTTAAAACCAAAATAGCCATGTAACCACCACAGATTTTCTGCCGCTCTTGCCGCTGCATCAAACTGTTTCATACGAATATTGGCCAACATAGATCCATACCACGCCATGGGCATAGTGGGCACCTGACGTAAGGCTAAATTCCATTCATCATTGGCCTGGGAGACATAACCTAAATCGAATAGATTAACAGCATGTTCGCTTCGTGCAGCTGCCCACCAATAAATGAGTGGTTTAAAATCTGGGCGTTGAGCCTGGGCCAGTTCAAATCTACGAAATACCTCAGGGTAGTCCTGAGCATATATTGCATCGAAAGCATATGCTAAGTGAGCATCAAAGCAGTCAAAACAACGCATCTGTAGTTGAGCTTCGCCAATTCTACGGTGATGCATGAGGCTATAGTCCAAATCCGGTCGCCAGATCACCGCACGCTGCCAATGCGCGATAGCTTTTGCATAGTCACCTTGCGCCTGGGCAAGATCTGCTGATTCTTGATAATAACCAGCGATAAACCTCGGACTCAAGCTCACCAACAATAAACTAAGCCCTATCACCAGCGCTTGACCCAAATCACGTCTAAGGGCTTGTGCGCCATTCGCCATCTGCAGATATTGAGCGAATAGCAATATCAATACGCCGACAATGGTGAGAAACCACCCTCTGGCCGCAAAGGTTTGAAACGCATTTGACAGCCCAAATATGTTGACCAACACATGCAACTGACGGCCTGGTAGCAGTAACGCCCATTCCCATCTGTCTTCACCTGGGAACTGCATGAAGAAAAATGCTGGATTGTCCCACTCCCCGGAAATGATTTGATTGACTCTCCAATCCCTCTGCTGATGAGTGATGTTTTCCTCCATATCCGTGATCACTCGCGTCATTTCATAGTGAAGGATGCTACTATCCACCAGCGTCTGCGGTGACCATTGATTAACAAAATAGGAGAACCCCAATAAGAGCAATAAAAAGGTCCATAATGCTGCTCTCATCCAGCGTTCAGTCCAACAACGTTTCATCCATACAAAAATCACCAGCGTACAAAATAGTATGGTTGCGAATTTGTAGAGAGAGACAACAAGAGGAATGTGGGCAACAAACTGTCGGCTAGGATGTTCACCCGCATAGGACATGAGTGCGTCTGGAATCGTATACCAGTGTTGTGTCACCGCAAGTGCTAAACAAGCAAAACCGAACCAGTAGAGATACACACTTCGATCGATGGTTGCTAATTTCTGCCACATGTAATCACTGTCCTATTGTGCGCCGAAAGATGACTGGGGCACTCTTTTTCGCACCACCCAAATCAAACCACCGAATAAACTTAAACCCAAATTGATAACGTGTACTGATAAGGATAATGCCAATATTTGTGCGCTGGTAATCCCCACTAAGCCAAACAAGGCAATCATAATCGCCTCTCGTAAGCCTAACCCACCGAAGGAGATAGGCACCATGGTCACCAATGTGATGAGTGGTAGAAATAGCAGGAAGTAGATAACGGAAATTTCCATCTCCATAGCCATGGCAGCAAAAGCGTAGTACAAAGCAAATAGTCCCTGAATGAGTAGCGACAACAAGATGGTCTTGATGACTAGTGAGGGATGATGTCGGTAGGCGACCAATGCACATACCGAATCTTCTACAAGTGCACCAGCTTTTTCTGGCAATTTATTAGTCAGCAACTGAACCCACTGGGGTAAACTGGGAGTAAACCAGATGACAACGCAAATGCTCACCAAAAACAGCGTTGTGGCGCCAACGAGATAGCTCACCAGCGACGACTCCAATTGAGGAAAAACGAATACTAACGTGAAGATAGCCAGTAAAGTCAGACCGATCAAACCAGTAAAACGTTCCATAAAGACAGAAACTATAGCTTCGTCCGCTTGCTGTGTATGCCGATACAAATCGTATCCTTTCACGACATCGCCACCAACTGCCCCTGGTAAAAAGTTATTGAAAAACATTCCCACCATATAAAACTCAAACAGTTTATAGACAGGCACATGGATCTCCTTCGCTGCCAGTAACCACTGCCATCTGATCGCAGATAGCCACTGACAAATGGAATAATACACCCATGCACCCACGACCATTGGCCATCCAATTTGCGAGACGTACTGAAAAAACACTCGGCTATCTGTGAGGCGAAAGAGAATCAACAACAACACTAAGCTGATACCCAGTTTCAGTACTATTTTGATGTTTTTGCCTCTAAAAGCCATCCCTGGTCTGCTATGGGCCAAGCTAAAACAGTCGCACCAATTCTCTACCCATCAATTTTCTAATCTGTGCCGAAACGCTCATTTGATCATAGAGCGCTTGTAGGTACTCGGTCTGTGCATCATGTGCATTATTTTCAAAATAGCGCAGTTCAAGGCTGGTCAACTTACCGATCTCGTACCCTTCACGGGCTGATTTCACTTCCTGCTTTTTCTTAATCACCAAATCAGTGAGTAACTGCAACTTTTCCGAAATCTGTGCTTCTTGTTTCGTAAGAGACTTTAATCTTATATCTCGATCTGTTTGATGCGCACTGAGCTGATTTTCATGATGTGCTAAGTCCTGTTGCAACATGGCCAATTGTTTCTCATCTGCGCCGAAATTGGGAATAGCCACACTCAACTGGGCATTGACACCTGAAAAGCTGAATTCTTCATCTGTACCGTTGTTAAACTGATCTTTCACCGTCGGGGCATAGATCCCTTGGATCTCTAACTTGGGCTTCCATTTTTTGGATAGTTTTTGAATTTCCACTTGTTGTTGCTTCGCCAGTATAGTGAGTTCCTGGGCGATGGGATCGTTCACCAGAGACCAATCCGTAATATTGATATCCGTACTTTGTAAATCGAGTCTATCCATTAAAGTAAATTTATCTGACGCCTGAAAACCAATGGTTTCAAATAACAGATTACGTGTTTCTATCAGGACTTGAATGGCATCGTTATATTGAACAAAACGGTCTAATAAGTTACTTTCTTCTGACAAGAAGGTTAACCGAGAGGCATTCCCAAGTTTATATTCCTCTTGAATATTCTGTAATTGTTGTCTCGCAACCGATAGGGAATCTTCTTCAATGGCCACCTTCTCTTCTTGCAAAACCACATCGAAATAAGCCTCATAGATTTCTAAAGCTAACTCACGGTACGCCTCCACCAATCGATATTTAGTGATTCTTGACTGCATAGAGGCTATTTCAGAATCGAATTTAAACTCATTTTTATGCCACCACGGCGGCGTCCAAGTTGCTTGCACACCGGTGACACTTCGGTCATCCACAAAAACACCTGCGGCGCTAGAATCATCGAAGTCTTGCTCTTGAAAACCGGCACGAAGTTGCAATCGATAATCTGACTTATAGAGCTCCATGCTCTGTTGATAGGCCAAATCGGTCCGCAATAGATCCACTACATTTAGGCGGAAATTCTCATTATTTTCGACTGCCAATCTGATAGCATCCAGAAGCGTTAATGGTACGCTGTTCTCTGTGATAACTTGTCTCTTAAAATCCACAGTTGTAGGCTTATTTAAATTCAACTGAACAATTCTATTTCCAAACTCTTCCAACGAGAGCGTTGCTTGTACCGGTAACATAATCAGTTGTAGCAGACAAAGCAGGCCGAGTTTTGTTATTAACTTAATCATTCTTCTTTCATCCTTACTATATCGTTTTCTTGCAGTGCTACTTGGCCGCGGGTAATGACTTGTTCACCCGTTGCTAGACCGGACGAGACGCCTACGAAACCGGACTCCGCGACTTCATAAGTTATCCGACGCAACGAGATTCGATTCTCCTCATTGACCACCATTACCAATCCATCGTTACCGGAGTAGCGCATTAACGCACTGTCTGGGATAGTCGGTAAGTCAAAGGTAGATTCCAATACTGCATAGCCATTCATCCCGGAAAGAAGCTTTTCGCGATTGGAATCTACATTCAACAAACTAAACCACACTGTGAAACTATAAGGCGCATAGTCGACCGGGCGCTTTGCATCCGGCGTGGTGACATAATTGTTGGTTCTCACCACTTCAGCATCAAAGGAACGACCTGGATAGGCGTTTAAATAGACCCTGCCTACTCTTCCGGGTTGGATAGCACTGGCAAAACGTTGATCCAATGCGGCTCGAAAAACTTTGTGATCACCAATCAGCATCGCCGCCTCAGTTTCCTGCACCAGGTTTTCACCTAAATAGATAGATCGAGCAACTACCTCACCATCCAGGGGTGAAACAATATCAACCTGCCCCGAAATACGCGCTCTACCGCCACGATTTCCTAAAGCGCTTTTGCTGCGGGAGCGGACTTTATCTTCCAAGGACTCCTTAGCTTTGCGCAAGTCTATCTCTGCTTTAGTTAACTTTTGCTTGAACCCTTCTAACTCGGTTAATCGAATAAGCCCCTTTTCATACGCTTTTAATTCTCGTTCATAGTCATTTTTTGCCTGATCGAATTCAGCTTGTTTGAGTTGAACATCCAAAGAGACAATACTGGTCTCAGATGAGCCGGGATTGAGGCTCACCAGTGCTTCTCCGGCTGCCACCTGATCCCCTGGCTCCACATAGACCCGAGTCACCACGCCCGCAAATTCAATATTGATTGGCACTTCATTTAAGTAGCCGATATGGCCGCTACCGGATATGTAGCTACTCAATGTTTTCTGCGTCACCTCTGCCGTTTCTACTGGGATCGGCACATTAAAAAGTCGTAATAGTGCGGGATAGCCCAAGTTTGAAGCATAAAGACGAGAGCCTGGTGATTGATAAGCTGGCCACACACCCACTACCGTCAACACGAAAAACAGCAGAAACAGCAAAATGAACAAAATTGTCCAGGGATTTCTCTGATTTTCTTCCATGATTTGCTATACCCTTTTTAATAGTGTGCTTTGATTTAAAGAAGATTCTGTTTCCTCTAACAAACGATCGACGATGCGTTCCCAATCAAAATAGCTCTTGGCATGTTCACAACCTGCTTCTCCCAAGCGTTTCGCCAAAGCGTTGTCGGAGAGTATCCGATTGATGGCTTTAGCCAACTGTTCGGGGTCTTTTTCCGGTACTAACAATCCAGTCTTACCATCTATAATGACATCACTGATGCCGCCGACATCACTGGCAACCACTGGTGTTTTGAATGTCAACGCCTCAATCATGACCACACCCAATCCTTCAGTGTCCCCTTTCTGATCTCTAATAGCAGGTAATACAAAAACATCAGCCTGTTGATACTGAATTGCCAGTTCCTCATTAGGGATAAATCCGTAAAAATGCACGCGCTGGTCAATACCGAGCTGTTGTGCGAGTGATCTTAACGTATCAGTGGCCTCGCCTATGCCCACTACATTTAGGCGCCAATTCAGATCTGTGGGCATCTGAGAAAGTGCTTGTAATAGATAGTCGACACCTTTGCGCTCTATCAAACGGCCAACGAACAGAATCTGTTTATAATCTGAATTATATATTTTTGGTTCTGGGGATACATCTAGTGAACTTCCGTAAGGTATCACTTCCACTGTTCGATCCGTATAGAGTGTGACTTCGCGCCGAGTAAATCCTGAATTAGCAAAGAGTGCAGATGCATGACGAATAGCATGTCGCAAAAAATATTTTACAAAAAATACTTTTTTAGCCAATAAAACTTCTGCGCCATGAAAATGTAGCGTCATGGGTGTGCCTGACGTGACTCCAGCGAGGTAACCCCAGACACCATGGGGAAACGGCCAATGTACTTGAATGACGTCAAACTGATGCTGACGACAAAACCGAATTGCATGCAGCGCACCACTCACTAGGTAGATAAATGATAGTGCAAAATAGAAAGGGCTCTGTACGCGGTTAGGTGCGCCCTCCCCATGGGTCAGATCTTCCCAACGTTTAAAAAAATAACGAAACCGATAGACCGGTATATCTTTCACGGTATGGGAATTTAAACCCTTATAGCTCGGGGCGAAAATAAACACTTGATGGCCCCGTTCAGTGAGGTGCTTGACTAACTCCACCAAAAAAGAAGCATGACGATCAGTATCATGCAATGCATAAACAGAGGTCATGATACAAATCTTCATGATTCACCTCTGATATTTGCAGACTCATTTCTTCGATGCCGTCTACGCAAATAACGTTTATCGACCACCATCCCAATCCCCATTGCGGAAAGTCCAAAAATAATCAGGGCAGCACTTAACATAATACCCAAGCCGAGTTGGCCAGATTGGGCATCGAGAAATATAAGAGCAAACACCGCATTGGTGATGGCTAACATTAAACTGATTAAGGTCAATACCACAAACGGCGCCAATGGCCGCTGACCAAAATCTAGGAATATTTTCACATTGATCAGATCAAACAGAGCACCTGGCAATCTCCAAGGTGTGAATTTGGATTGGCCATAACTCCTTGCGTGCCACTGAACCGGTACCTCAACTATGCTTCGTCCTTGTTTAACAAAAAAGGCGGTTAAGAAACGATGCCAGTTCTTTTTCAGGGGAAGATCTCTGAGCGCCTCCCTGCGAACTAATTTAATCCAGTTAGCATCGTGCAAATAGACGCCGAACCAACGGCGATTAATGCGATTGTAGATTTTAGAGCTGAAACTTTTGCCGTCTTCACGACCCTGACGCCAACCTGCTATCACGTCAATGTCTGTCTGACGGGCTTCAAATAAAGCAGGAATATCATCTTTTGGAAATGACTCCAAATCTGCCGGTATCAAACAGATCCACTCGCCTACTGCCAATTCGGCAATGGTTAATATCGCGTGCGTGATGCCCCGTGACATTTTATTTTGAATGAGATGAATATTTAACTCTGGATAGTGTTCCTGAGCTTTGAGCACCTCTTTGGCGGTATCGTCTACACTGCCATCGTCGATGAAGATAAGTTCAGTGCGCACCCCTAACAGCGCCACTGCAGTTGAACACTGACGAAAGAATTCAGGTAAATTACCAAATTCGTTGCGGGCGGTGGTAGCAATGGTCAACTCAACCTGGGTATCTTGACTCATGCAGTTGATCTCTCGAAGAACTCAATTATTGTCTGCACCACGCGTTTGATCTGTGCTGCTTGGAGTTCTGGATACATGGGTAGAGAAAGCACTGCTGCCGCTGCCGCTTCTGCCTGTGGAAACGCACCCGGTTGATTGGCTCCGCAAAACGCACGCTGTAAGTGAAGCGGCACTGGGTAATGAATACCGCTAGCAATACCTGCATCCGCTAAATGTGCTTGCAGTGCTTGCCGTTCACTGGTTTGGATCACGAATTGATGATAAACATGAGTGGCATTAGCAGGGGACTCAGGCAAGATGATTGGCAAATTTTTCAATCCCTGCCGATACGATTCTGCTATTTCCTGTCTAGATTGATTTCTCTTGGTCAATCTTTTCAGTTTTACTTGCAATACTGCCGCTTGCAAAGTATCCAAGCGATAGTTACCAGACAATTTGGCACTTTCATATTTACTGATGCGCCCATGATCTCTCAAGAGTTTTATCTCAGCGGCTAGAGCTTCATCGTTTGTGGTGATGCCCCCGGCATCCCCATAAGCGCCGAGGTTTTTTCCTGGGAAAAAGGAAAAGCCTGCCGCGCGGCCAATCCCACCGATGACTCGTCCTTCAAAAAGTGCACCATGTGCTTGTGCAGCATCTTCGATGACTTCCAACTGATATTTACGAGCAATCTGAGTAATAGCGCTCATATTCGCCGGTCGCCCATAGAGATGTACTGGCATAATGGCCTTGGTGTGTTCGCTAATTTTCTCTGCAATTAACTTAGGATTCAGGTTGAAGCTATCAGGCTCTATATCTACAAACACCGCGCGCGCACCCACGCTATGAATAGCTTCTGCAGTAGCGATAAATGTATGTGGTGAGGTGATCACTTCATCGCCGGGGCCGATTCCGAGAGCCTGTAAAATTAAAATCAATGCATCCGTGCCACTGGAAACGCCCACTGCATACTTAGTTTGGCAAAATTCAGCATAGGCCTGTTCGAACTCAACCACTTCCTTACCGTTGATAAAGCGGCTATTCAAGATGACTCTATCCATCGCCAGGCGCAGCTCTTGCTTCTGCGTCTGATGTTGCGCCTGCAAGTCAACCAGCGGGATCGATGGCTCACTGAGTCCCAGCTCGCGCTCCTGAGCTGCATAAGGACTGTTGGACTTCATGTCATAGGGACAGCTGATCTTTTCCACCTCACCAATCTTTCGCGCAGGGTTGCCAAACATAATGGTTTCACGTGGAACAGACTTGGTGACAATGCTGCCTGCGCCAATCAAGGCCCGTTCACCTATTTCTATATCCGGAGATAACACCGCACTGGATCCCAAAATAGCACCGCGACGTATGATGGGCCCCGCAAGACATTCCTTAGCCCGGTCGCAAGTAGGATGCAGGACATTGCTGGTAATCACTCGCGGCCCAATCCAAACATCAGCCTCCACAATAGTATGTTCTGACAAGCCCGCCTGACCCTGAATACGGACGTTGCTGCCTAATACACAGTGATGCTCAATGA
Source organism: Thiotrichaceae bacterium UBA5859 (assembly GCA_002432655.1). Taxonomy (GTDB): domain Bacteria; phylum Pseudomonadota; class Gammaproteobacteria; order UBA5859; family UBA5859; genus UBA5859. The sequence goes on from DJFZ01000006.1 coordinate 61,266, forward strand.
TCACTGCGCCTCCTATAGAAGAATGTTCACCGATTTGCGTGGCTTCACGAATCAAAACCTGGTGCCCAATGTGGCATTCTTCTCCAATTTCCACGCCCGCATAAATAATGCTGTGGGTGCGCACGCGACTATTGGCACCAATTTTTGTGATTGCTTGCGGCCCGTCGCCTGCAGCCGGGTAGCCGATGATGGCATAGGCTTCAATGACGACATTGGCCCCCAACTCTACATTGGAATAAATTTGAGCAGTTTCATGGATCTTTGCCCCTGGTCCAATTTTTGGCTTCAAGTTAGTACCTTATCTCCTTGGTATCTGTGTCCTTTTAGTCGAAAAAATCCACGCAGGATTCGTTCCAGCTAAATTAGTTAAAAACTTCCCTGTGCTAGCGCTGGTCCGGGCTCTCAATTTATGAAGTCTATTTACCGCTGTGAATCAACACTTTGACCCAATTTGGGCCTGGTGGCACATCACAATAATATAATATACTTTCTACATTTGTATCATAACATTTTATATTTACGTGTTTTTTATGTAAATCTCTTCTAATCTACCCCATTCCCGTTGTAGATAAGCCTGGAGGTCTGGATAGTACTTATCTAACTCGTCCGTGTTAGCCAGTTATATCGTGTCGTAACGTACTTGGCTCAAAAATATCTACCGGCTCTCTTGCTCCTTTTACGCGTCGCCTATCTAAAAATTGACAACTGTACGCTTGGGTAAGCGTTTTACTGGATTCGTTGATGATGATACCGACACTGTAGTGTTTAGTCAGCCGTCGAATCGAGACCCCAAATTAACCGCAGCACGCATAGCAGTGTACGCCATTCCAAACTCTGATCCCATATTGCCCACGTTCATCTCGCCTGAGTTAAAAGCCAATGCCAAACTCACACGTGCTTGCAAAAGCATGATTCATCGTCTCTAACCGATGTTCAATGTACCTCTCCTCAGCTAAGGTTTTCTGGGTATGTGACCTGCTCACCGAATAACCAATAGATAGGCTAGTTGGGCAAGTTTAAAGTCTGTTGAAGAAGACTTCTCTAATAAACTGGTGAAAATGATTATCGGCAGCATCCCACTTACCGAGATTAAAGCATGCCCGGCCAGCTCCAACCTGGGATCCGCAAATGAAGTCAATGGCCATAACACTTGCCTTAGTACAACTGCCTCAATACTAGGGTGACCACTAGCTGTGGCCGCCGCGCCAAGTAGATAGTCAAATTGTTGTTCATTCTGCGTAGGCTACAGCAGCTGATAGACTTTGCGCGCTTCACTCAATAGCAGTTGCTGGCGGGTCAGACGCAAATTGTGCTCAAGATCTGTAGTAAAAACTTTGCTTTGAACTTGGCGGCATCAATAGACAGACACTTAGCAGACAGGTTTGACCAATATGTGCGATGAGGAAAACCAAAAATAGATGATCGCATTAGACTGTGCCTAAAGCAGTCCTTGGAAATTTATCTGTTTAGCGACCGCAGAGAAACAAATTGAATACAGAATTAAATGACAGTGCTATCTAATAGCCCATATGATTTTCATCCATTTCATACTTGAAGTTTTGCACGCGACACACTTCAGTAGAAATAGAACCATCAGGCATAAGCTCTAGCCACCGATAACCTGGACCGATTGTTTCATCAGTGGCGAAATCATCACTGTTGGCGGCAAATTGAAAACAGGTCGAGGGTGTGGACATAAGATGTAGTTTAGAATGCTGAGCTTCAAAGTGTTGGTGTACGTGGCCAAACAACACAGCTCGCACATTATCAGCCTGGTTCACTATGCGCATGAAATCCTGGGCATTATCCAAACCGATTTTATCTAACCAACGACAACCAACGGGTACTGGCTGATGGTGTAAGCAGATCAATTGATGACGGCTAGATTGCTTTAGACGTTGTTCAAGTTGCTTTAAGTCAGACTTTGTGACACGCCCGGCAACTTTACCTGCTTGGTGAGAATTCATCAGCAGGATTTGCCAAGCACCAGTGTCAATTTCGGAATCTTGAGAAAAACCCAGTTTTTCGAAAGTTTCCCGCATTAAACGGGGTTTGTCATGGTTTCCAGGTAAACAATAGAGAGGAACTTTAAAGTTTGACAGCTGAGTAGCCATATGCGCATAAGCTTCTTCGCTACTATCTTGAGCTAAGTCACCGGTTAATAAAATGAGATCTGGGCGACGCTCATTAGCAATAATGAGATCTAACACAGCCTGAAAACTGGCGTTAGTGTCCAATCCCATCAGGCGCCCAGTACTGCCTGCGAACAGGTGGGAATCCGTGATCTGCAGTATCTTAACCGGTAAATCAGCACTATGCATTATAGCGGCCATGGAATTCTACTTTTCTTGACGGGTAGGATGTGACCTCTCCACTACCGCCGCATTCAAGTCTAGAGCAATTTTTTCCAATTCTGATTCCATCCAATACTTTAAACACTCATAGAGGAAAAAGTTACTCAATTCCTTTTCATTGACTTGGTACATATTAGGATTAGGTCGTGCATAATGTTCTCGAAACTGACCTTGCCCCTGATATCGCACCACTTCAGCTACCCGGGCATCATGACTTAATTTCGCCAAAAATTGGATTCGATTCAATTTTGGCACACTCAAATCTGTCCGATGCTCAATCTCCACCAAGGTGGTGAAGCGGTGCTTTTCTTTCACGGTAAACCGAGTCAACTGATCACCTGTGACGATCTCTTGCCCTTCTGTTAAACAATTCGTTTCGGGCAAAAACCACTCTAAGCGTTTATAGTTTTCTTCATAAACGCCCATTAACCGGGTGATCATTGGTGTATAACGGCGCAATGTCATGCTTCTTTACAGTCCCCTCAACCAAAACGATTAGACCGATTTTGCCTTTAAATTTGCCAAGTTATGGCGGTTGTCTCGAAGCCATTGGAGACTAATAATCGCGGGTGAAGAGATAAATTTTCCCTGCCCAAGCGCCTCGATGGCTTCATTAATAGAAACGGTCACTACCCTAATATCTTCGTGTTCCTGTTCACATCCTGCATATTTAGCCGCCTGATCAGCCTTCACAAACGCGTAATATAGGTGAATTCGTTCGCTACAGGCGCCCGGTGAAGGATAATAAGTCATAATAGGTGAGACCACGCCAATATCTAATCCTGCCTCTTCTTTCGCTTCTTTGATCACAGTTTGAACCGGATCGGATCCCGCATCAATCCCTCCGGCGACAACATCCAGTAACCAGGGATCTTCCTCGGCAACCGCACCTATCCTAAATTGTTCCACTAGCACGACCTGATTTTCATCCGCATCCACTAAAAGTATGCCAGCTGCATCACCACGCTGGAACAATTCACGATCCACAACTGGACTCCAGCTTTCGTTATACAATTGAAATTTCACACTCACTTTCTCTAATTGATAAAATCCATTGTACACTCTCTCTCTAGATTGAATATTAAAACCCTTTGTATGCTTCTTCTGTTTCATAGCTACCCAGCTTGACGGTGATGGCAAGTCTATGTCATCACTTGTTCGAATGAGGAATAAGTTAGGTCAGATTAAATGAAAGACTCTAATATGCGCAATCTCAGTTTTGATGAAGCCAGAGCCATATTACTGAATAGCGTCTCCAAAGCGGTATCTACGGAAAGCATAGAGTTATCAGAGGCAGTAGGACGCATTTTGGCAATACCATTGATTGCACCCTTTTCTTTACCGAGATTTACCCAATCTGCAATGGATGGTTATGCAGTTATTTCAGAAGGCGCTCAACATGTTGACACGCCGCTCACGGTAGTGGGCAAATCCCTTGCAGGTCATCCCTATTCGGGGGAACTCGCTGCACACGAGTGTGTACGCATTACCACCGGTGCCCCTATGCCCCGCCACGCTGACGCAGTCATTGTCCAAGAAAATACGAGGACTACCGGGCAGCAGATAGTCTGTCTGCAAGCTGCTGGTAAGGGAGATAATATTCGTCTAAAAGGTGAAGAGTGTGCCGCTGGCGACACTCTACTCGGTACCGGTGTGCTCCTGAATCCAGCGCATATAGGTTTATTCGCGACGTTTGGAGAAAACAGTGTCTCAGTGTATAAAAAACTACGTGTCGCAATTTTTACCACCGGTGATGAACTTAAATCCACGGGCGAATCGCTAACCTTTGGTACTCAATTTAATAGTAATGGGCCTGCACTAGCTGCCTATTTAAAACAATTTCCTGTTGATCTTGTCACTCAACAACACCTACCAGATAATTACGACATCATCAAACAGAGCCTTATAGAGGCCAGCCGAACTGCAGATCTAATCATTTCTAGCGGTGGCGTATCCGTGGGAGAAGCTGACTACGTACATCAAGTACTCCAGGAAGTTGGCCAATTGTCTTTTTGGAAAGTCGCAATTAAACCCGGTAAACCCTTTGCGTTCGGCCAAATTGGTCGCACACAATTTTTTGCGTTACCGGGTAATCCCGTCTCATCTTTACTCACTTTAAAACAGCTCGCTGAGCCTGCAGTGGTGAAGATGTCAGGTGGTCAGCCTAAAGCGATATATTCTGCCTGGGCAGTCAGCAATGCCGAGATCAAACCAAATAAATCAAGACTAGACTTTCAAAGAGGCATTGCATTTAAAGACACTGATGGCAAACTTTTAGTGACACCCGTAGAGAAGCAGAGTTCTGCGATGTTAACGTCTCTTATTCAAGCCAACTGTTTAATCTGGGTGCCCCCTGGCAAGGAAATAATACCTGTCGGTACACGCATAGAGATTGAATGGTTGAACTGGTGATGCCAGCCGAAACTTCATGTTATCATGGATGAGATTCGCTTGTATCTTTTGAAAAGTGAAGGACTGTTTCGAATGCCAAAATTATTGCAACCTAAATTATTGGTTGTGCTGCTCACCCTATGCAGCACAACTGTTTTTTCTGCTCAGGATCCAGATCTACGGGTACAGCTAAGCCATGATAAAGCTACCGCAGAAGTGCTGCACAAAAACAAAAAGGTCACCATTCAGCGTAATCAAGATAGTAGAAACCAAGTCAATCCCACCTATGCCAAAACGTCGCGCAACTGTCCACCCTTTTGCATTCAACCCGCGACAATCGCACCCCATGTGGATACGATTGCTGAGCTAGAGTTAATTGACTACTTGGAGCGAATGGCTCAGGGAGACAAGAGTATTCTCGTAATCGATTCACGCACACCCGATTGGGTCAAAAAGGGGACAATACCTGGCAGCGTCAATATCCCTTGGACTAAACTCAGCATGGATCAAGGCGCCAATCCGATAGAGGTAGCAGATATATTGGAAAGACAATTTGGCGCACAAGAAATCGATGGTCTGTGGGATTTTTCTAACGTGAAAACTCTTGCGTTATTTTGCAACGGGATCTGGTGTGGCCAATCCCCAACCAATATCCGCGCCCTAATCAAGCTAGGCTACCCTCCGGAAAAACTTAAGTGGTATCGAGGTGGTTTGCAGAATTGGGAAAATTTAGGTCTGACAGTAGTGAAATAATTTCACCTATTGAGCTTTAAAATTAGTTAGCAAACAAGAAACCAACAGCTACACACTCTTTTTACATCATTCACAATTAAATACTGTTATAAATTAGAGACACATCATCTACTCGGATTACCTTGACTTCATGCCCTCGTAGCTCAGTTGGATAGAGCAGCCGCCTCCTAAGCGGCAGGTCGGACGTTCGAATCGTCTCGAGGGCACCAAATTTAACGTATACCCTGTTTATCGCCGAATAAGACTAGATGTCTCACTTTCTATTTGTTGCAGATAAAAAAGATATTTTTTCTTCTTTCAATGAGTCACAGCTCACCATTTATGTGGGCACGCTGTAAATGCTCTATTAATGCGGCCAAAAAACGCGCAGCTTCACCACCAGTAACACAGCGATGATCAAAAGTGAGCGATAGCGGTAAAATAGGATGCACGACTGCTTTACCCTTTTTGGCAACCACTTGGTCACGTATTTTTCCGGCACCAAGGATAGCCACAGTAGGCGGCACAATTATAGGGCTGGCATAGCGCCCTGCTATGGCGCCAAAATTCGATAAGGTAATAGTATTACCGCGTAACTCATCTGGGGGTATTTTTCGCTGTTTGATTTTGTCCCGAAGTTCATCCAACTTCTCTCGTAACGCCAGATCCGAAAGTAGATTTGCTTTGCGAATCACCGGTACAAACAAACCATCTTCACTATCTACGGCGACACCCAAATGCACATCTGCTAACACTCGACGTCCCAGACTGTGGCTATCAAACCAAGCATTCAATGCAGGCTCCTGTTGGCAAGCGTATATTAACGCGCGCATCAGCCGAACGGTGGGATCTTCAGTCTTATCCCATTTGTTGAGATCGGCATCTTCATACAGGCTCACATGCACCACTTCAGCGTGAGCCAAGGCCATGTTCCTCGCCATTGCCCGGCGGACACCCCGGAGTGGTTCTTGGGGACCCACCTCTTTTAGGATTTTATGAACCCGTTGTACATCGTTGGCGGTTATCATACCGTCTGCGCCGGTGGGCGTGACCATTGCCAAGTTGACATCCAATTGATGGGCTAAGGCGCGCACCGCCGGGGTGGCTTTAAAACCACCGCTGGTATGTTGACCCACAGCTGTCACCGCATCTTTTAATAATGCCCCGCTGGCATCTACATTACCCACCACTGTGCCCGTATCCGCTGACTGCGGCTTTTGAATTTTCTCATGTTCAGGGCTGGACTGAGGCTCACCGTTCTCACCATCAGCGAATTCAACCAAGGGATCACCGATATGGATCACATCTCCTGGTTCACCATAAGTTTTGCGAATAGTGGCGCTACGAGGCGCAGGAATATCCACGATAGCTTTGGCGGTCTCCACAGAAACCATCGGTGCATCCGCTTCGATCTGATCTCCTATTTTAATGTGCCACTCTACTAACTCTGCTTCCTGCAGTCCTTCACCTAGATCCGGTAAATAAAATGTTTTCACGCGAACTCCATGGTCTGTTTTACCGCCGAATAAATCCTGTTTTCGGAGGGCATGTAATAATCTTCAAGTTTAAATAATGGCATCACTGTATCAAATCCGCTGACTCGTTGTATGGGTGCACACAAATATAATAATCCTTGCTCTGCAATTTGTGCCGCTATCTCTGCACCAACACTACAGGTCTTGGCGGCCTCTTGCACAATCACGCAACGACCTGTTTTTTCCACTGACTGCAAAATGGTGTCGATGTCGAGAGGTTTGATTGTGGCCACATCAATCACTTCTGCCTCTACACCCTGGAGCGCCAGAGATTCCGCTACTTTCATTGTTTCGTGCACCATGGCACCCCAAGTAACGAGTGTGATATCAGTACCCGATCGTAATACGAAACATTCATCTAGAGGCAGCGCCTCGCCCTTGTTTGGCACCTCCTGTTTCACCATACGGTAAATACGCTTTGGTTCCAAAAAGAGTACGGGATCATTATCCCGTATCGCCGCCAATAATAAACCGTAGGCTCTGAGTGGTGAGGAGGGGATGACAACGCGTAATCCAGGCACATGGGCAAACAATGCTTCGGTGCTCTCTGAATGGTGCTCCGGTGCATGAATACCACCACCATAAGGTGCACGAATCACCAGCGGGCAATGGAGGCGACCACGGGTACGATTACGTAGGCGCGAAGCATGATTTATGATCTGATCAAATGCCGGGTAGATAAAACCCATAAACTGAATTTCCGCCACTGGACGTAAACCCTGTGTTGCCATTCCTACGGCTGTTCCTACAATCATCGACTCGGCCAATGGTGTATCCAGAACGCGCTCCTCACCGAACTTGGATTGCAAGTCCAGCGTCGCACGGAAGACACCACCATTCTTACCCACATCTTCACCAAGAATGATGACATTGTTATTATGCGCCATCTCGTATTCAAGGGCCTGATTCACCGCCTCTACTAACGTGATCTTAGACATGGTCACTTTCCTTTACGTCCGTATCTACAGTCTCTTCTCTAGCGCCTAAATGTTGCTGCCACTCATCAAACAACTGCTGCCGTTGTTTCAGATAGACCTTCGGTAAACTCTCGTAAAGATAGTCGAACATTTCCGTAGGGGGTGCTGCCTCCGCAGTGAGATAGGCTTGTATTTCCTCCTCAATTTGCTGCTGACATTGCTCTTTCAGTGACTGCTGTTTGCCTTCGTCCCACCCCATGGCAACCCGCATATGCCGTTCCAATCGTAACAGCGGATCTTTCTGCTTGTAGACCTCCACCTCTTCTGCAGACCGATAGCGACTGGCATCATCTGCAGTGGTGTGATCGCTAAGACGATAGGTTAAGGCTTCTATAATTGTCGCGCCGTTGCCGCTGCGCGCCTTCTCGATTGCCTGATCCAGCGTATCTCGCATGGCGATATAGTCATTTCCATCTACCTGCACGCCGTCGATACCTGCAGCTATCGCTTTTTGCGCCAATGTCTGACTGGCTGATTGGGCTGCCCGTGGTACAGAAATGGCCCACTGGTTATTTGACACCAGAAACACCACGGGCAGTTTCCAAACACCAGCCAGATTGATGGCCTCATAAAAATCCCCTTGCGAGGTAGCACCGTCACCAATTGCGCAAAGCGCGATTCGGTTCTGTTTGCGGTATTTAAATGCTGTCGCCACGCCTACTGCATGCAGACATTGACTGGCAATCGGAATAGCCACCGGAAAATCCTGATTAGCTATCGGTGGGTTACTACCTCGTTCATCTCCTCCCCAAAACATTAAGATATCACGCATACGACTACCACGAATGAGTTGCGCTCCGGTTTCCCGGTATGAAGGAACAAATACATCGTTAGGGTGCATTGCCAAGCCTATTGCAGCACCAATTGCTTCCTGACCCAAACAAGAAGCGTAGGTGCCCATCTGTCCTGTACGTTGCAAGGCGACAGCCTTGGCATCGAACAACCTGGTGAGCAACATCCATTTATAGGCGTGTTCCAAACTCTCTACTTCTGTTGCCCAATTGGGCAGATCAGCCAATGCTTGCCCTGATTCATCCATGTATTGTACATATTCTATTTCAAACGCAGCCACACGACTCATAGCAGGCTCCTAATTGGGTTCCAGAATGACTTCTTGTCGATTTAACTTCTCATTTGCCACTTTATCTACGATTTCTGCAGGCACTTTCTGTTCGCTCGTGCTTTGTCGAAATAGCTCTAGCAAGCGAGGATATATTTCATCGATGCGTGCATCAGCCTCTGACATGGGCAGTTCGTAGTGAGCACAATAAACTTGAATTAACCCACCCGCGTTTAGCACATAATCCGGCACATAGTGAATATTACATTGCTTGAGGGTATCAATGACCGCTAAATTAGCAAGCTGGTTATTCGCCGATCCAGCAATAATTTTTGCGGGCAACAGACGAACGCTCTCTTCAGTGAGCACGCCACCCAGAGCACAGGGGCTAAATACATCACATGGAGTGCGATAAATCTGATTGACATCCACTACCTGGGCATTAAATTCTTGCGCACAACGCTGTGCAGCAGTAACACTCACATCGCTGACGATAATTTTTGCGCCTCGCTCATATAAATACTTAGCCAGATAATAACCCACGTGACCAACACCTTGAATCAATACTGTGAGATCAAGCCACCTTCTATTAGGGAGATAATAGTGTATAGCCGCTTCCATACCTTTTAACACACCGCGAGCAGTATACGGAGAAGGATCACCGCCAGCCCGCTTACCTTTTGTATGACCCGCCACCCAAGCAGTGTGCTGAGCCACCCAATTCAGATCTTCAACGGAAGTGCCACTGTCAATTGATGTGATATAGCGTCCGTTTAAGTCATGCACAAATTGCGCGAAGCTGTTGATAATTGCGCGACGATTAAATGCACCGGATGGCTTCATGATTACCGCTTTGCCTCCTCCTAGGGGCAAGCCGCACATTACCGCCTTATAACTCATGCCTTGGGCCAGTCGAATGGCATCCTGAACAGCGCGCTCTGTAGATGCGTATGTCGCCATACGGCACCCCCCTAACGCAGGCCCATTTCGTGTGCTGTGAATAGCTATCACTGCAGCTAATCCAGATTCGGCATCATATTTAAAGTGGATTTCTTGATTATTAAACTGTCGGGCATAATCGAACAGATCGAAAGCTGGCATCACCCTTAACCTCATTAGGCTTCTCGCATCAGGTTATATGCTTTACGGCCACCAATGTTATTTATTCCTTCATCACCAACATTGGGACAACACTAAGATTAATAAAGCAATTCTCAAACCATCCAAGAATAATTGATTGTTTTTAATGTAAATTTTATCGGCCGCTAGGCGGTGACAATTACCTGAGAACGGTATTAAGAAGAAGCAGTTTTGTCCATAATTTCGTTTCCCTCGATAAATTCAAAAATCCCTATGATGGTTGATGGTCATGCTCGGCCCTCAGAAAACAACAGCAACACCGATCCGAGTGGGTAAATGGGTCAGAATTTACCGCAGATCCTTGGATACCGAGTGTTCGATATTGTTTACAGATAATCTTTGAAGAAATTATTTTGTGGCATAGAGCATATAGTTTACTCCCGTAAAAGGGACAATAGCCATTTGCTTATTGAAAGGATTTACCTGTACACCCACTTCATCCCGGATCTCTAATTGATCCGCTGCCAGCAAGCTATGCAACTCTTCTGGTTTCACTAGTTTGCTATATTGATGGGTGCCTTTCGGTAACCATCGCAGAATATACTCAGCACCGATTATAGCCACTATCCAAGCCAGTGGGTTGCGGTTAATAGTAGCAATAAAATGTACCCCACCCTCCCTGACTAACTGATTCGCCGAGCGCATGAAGAGTGATAAATCGGCCACATGTTCTACCACTTCCATATTTAGTACAACGTCATACTGCTCACCACTCTGCTCAATATCTTCTGCGCGAATACACTGGTACTCCACCTCAAAAGGCTGGGAATCACAGTGAGCACGAGCAATTTCTATATTTCGTTCGACCACATCAATGCCCTTCACTTCAGCACCCAATGCCGCCATAGACTCACTGAGGATCCCGCCACCGCAGCCAATATCGAGCACTTTGAGCCCGCTAAGGGGTGCAATCGCCGCTACATCACGCCCATAGTGGTGACAGAGTTTGGATTTAATGTAGTCAATGCGCAAAATATTTAAGCGGTGTAATGGCCAAAACGGACCCTTCGCGTCCCACCAAAGGGCTGCTAGTGCGTTAAATTTTTCCACTTCCGCCGGATCTACAGTTGTTTTCTCAGGATTCTGTGCCATGCTCTTGTCTTCCTTATTGTCTTGACAATCCGGGCGCATTGTCGCTATTAAATTTAAGTACCGTATATCCGTTAAACTGACCACTGCTATAAGAGTCCAGTACAATAACAAATATTGAATTAATCCTCCCGAAAATAATTTAAACAACTCTTTCAATTTTAGGGTGTGCCGTGAGAGACTGCTTTAGGATTTCTTTTCTGGGAATGTTCTGCGCTGTTTGCCTGTCGTTCTTAGCGAGCGCCCAGGGGCGAGATACTTTCGTACCAGGTGAACTGTTAATCAAGATACGTCCAGGACATCAGCTCGAAGAGATCCCACACCAGCAATTATTCCTAACTCAAGCACAGCCCACCGGTCCCACCTTAGGTTTATACCTAATTCCTATTCGGGGCCAGCAAGATATTGAAAAATTCGCAGCGGAACTAAATCATTTACCGGCGATACATTACGCTGAACCAAACTATTATTATGAGTCAGTGGCGCCAAATGTGTCTGGTTCACTTGTGCAACATTGGCAAAAAAAGAAAGCCAAACAAAACTTTTATCAACGCGACTTTATGTTGGATCCCAGACTATTATTAGGCGCTCAATTCTTACCCACCGATCCGCACGATATACAGGCTATCTTTTCTGTTAATCACAATGTGAACGCCCATCCACACTTGGAGGATCTGCGTTTAATTGGCTGCCACATGAACCAGCAGGGACGTCTCAGTTCAGCGCAGATAGTCAGCTGTATGGACTATTTTCGCTCATTAGAAGTAAGCGGCATGAAGTTACTCGCAACGCTGAATTCTTTCACGGGAAATTTTCGTTCTCAGGCACTACTTGATGCAATTCTATTGTATGATTTGATGGATATTCAGTTTATTTCTATCACCACAGAGTCAACACAAAAGCAATTTCCTCAGAATGTGAATCTTGCCAATATCATCCAATTGAGCTTCATCAATTCTAACACCATGCCCTCCACGCCTTTTACTTTTAGACTCCCCGCTAGCGATGTTTTACGCTATGAAATCAAGTCCGAAAAGGGCTCTCCAGAACCAACACAAACCGCCCGATTCCATCGGGATAGTATTGGTACTCGATTAATCTTAAATTCGAGTCCTGGCAATAACACTGTTCAGCAAAACATGAAGCGAAACCCTTCTTTGACACTAGAATTGCTCACTTCTAACACTGTGCCGTTGCTCAATGATGAGGATGAAGACGGCATGGCGGATCTTTGGGAGATAGAAAATCGTTTAGATCCCCGTGATCCCAGCGATGCTCATTTAGATGCTGACTTTGATAATTTAACCAATGCCGATGAATTCCGTTTAGGCACCAGTATCTTCTCCGCAGACACCGATGAAGATTCTTTCTCTGATAGTGATGAAATATATTTTTATAATTCTAATCCGTTACATTTCAATCCTGCTAATACCGTTGGCCGCCAGTAGGTGCGCCACATTTGTTTTAAAAGCTTGTAGATAGCTGATATTTTAAGTTTTTTTGTTGCCGTCTCTTCGACATCATCATAAATCCACATGAAAAAGAAACATCATGCAAGTGCAAAGATCTTCGCGCCTGCACACCCCCCAGAGATACCATCTTGAGCTTTTCGTAACAATTGATCACCCGCTTGACAAACCGAAAATTTCAGAAATTTGGCCTCCGCAGACAAATGAGGACTTAATTTCACATTTTTTTTATACTCCCCGCAGTTAAATGCCGCCCTGAACAGATTCGGAATTTTGACACATCATTAAAAACTGGAAGGAAACCTCTATGAAAATGAAAACATTTGTCTACGGATTGGCGCTCGGACTAGGCGGATTACAGCAGCCAGCCATTGCTACAGATGGCTTGTACGTGGCCCCTGGTGTTGGCTATCAGTCCTTTGACAGCGATCTAAATTTGGAGGACGCAGCCTTCCCCAATCTTGGTATCGGATACCGCTTTGATTCCCCTTGGGCGGTGGAGTTGAATGCCAATCAGACCCCGTCGGAGTTAGAAACTACTGGTACAGATGTTGATGTAACTGGATATCGCCTGGACGGTTTGTATCACCTCAATTCCACAGATCAATGGCAACCTTATCTGGTTTTAGGAGTGGGAGAAGTGGAGTACGAACCAGACACAGGGGTGGAAACTGATCAACCTCAGGTAAACGTTGGCGCAGGAGTCGCACGTTATATTTCAGACAATTTTATGACTCGTGCAGATATTCGAGCACTTCATGGCCATGATGAGTCAAATACAGATGCCATGATTCAGCTCAGTCTAGGGTGGATTTTCGGTGACAAAACACCCATTGATACTGATGGCGACGGTGTGATCGATAAAAAAGACCAATGCCCGGCTACACCAACCGGGGCAATGGTGAATCTTGAAGGATGCCCTCTGGATTCTGATCAGGATGGCGTACCGAATGGTATCGATCAATGCCCCAATACGGCAAAAGACGTTAAAGTGAATCGCAAGGGCTGTATCCCTGATACAGATAAGGATGGTGTGACAGACAATCTCGATAAATGTCCCAAAACACCTGCCACAGTTAAGGTCGATAGCGTGGGATGTCCTGTCGATTCAGATGGCGATGGTATTGTGGACTACCTGGACAACTGTGCCGATACGCCGAAAGGTGCAAAGGTAGACAATCAAGGTTGTCGAGTACTGCTCACAGACGAGGTCAGCATTTCCATGAACTTGAATTTCAAAACGGGTTCAGCGGAAATATTAACCTCTCATCACGAGCAATTGAATCGTGTCGGCCAGTTTCTGATTCAGTATCCGGATTCCAAAGCAGTTGTAGAAGGCCATACGGACAGCATGGGTGATGCCTCTATGAATCAAGCACTATCACAAAAACGTGCTGAAAGTGCTGTGGACTACTTGGTGAAAAAATTCAACATCGACCGCGCAAGGATCTCCGCATTAGGCAAAGGTGAATCAGAGCCTATCGCGAGTAATAGCAGCAGAGAAGGTCGTGCACAAAACCGACGCGTAGTAGCGGTTATTAAAGCTACAGTAAAAAAATAACGCGCGAATACTCAAAACTTCGAAGCGGGCCCCTTGGCCCGCTTTTTTATTTCGTTCTCGATGACAAATAGATTGCCAATGTTCATCAATCGCTGCAAGTGCGCCGAACCACCACTGAGAGAATCGGTACTATTCGCTTTTCGCTGTAAGTTGTCTGAGTCAAATCTTCAGACCTGGATAACTAAATGATCCGAGCACTCTAGATGTTTGGTTGCCATTGACTCCAGAGACACATAATATTGGTTGTCCCGATGACACAGCATTCGTTGCGGATCTGTGTTGATTGCACAATATGATTTACGCCAAGCGGCCGTGTCAGGAGACACTCAACATGATCATACTTCACCAATTTGAAATCTCCCCATTTTGCGACAAGATTCGACGAATACTGAACTACAAAGGGCAAACCTTTAAAGTCCGTGAAGTGAGCATCATGGATACTGCGAAAGGCACCATAAAAAAGGTAAATAGAATTGGCAAGCTTCCCGCGTTAGATATTGATGGCAAGATCGTCTGTGATTCCACCAATATTGCCTATGCCTTGGAAGAACGTTTTCCCAACCCCCCGGTGATCCCAACCGACCCTCGGCAACGCGCTCTTGTACATGTACTGGAAGATTGGGCAGATGAATCACTCTATTTTTATGAAATGCACCTACGTTTCACTTTACCGCACAATGCAGATAAAACCCTCGCTAGCCTGTTGGCACAGGAGCCTTCGTTAATAAAACTTCTGGTTCCCATAGCCGTACCCGCATCTATGAAACGCATCACCAAAACTCAAGGCGTCGGCAAGAAACCCATTGAGATGGTATGTCAAGATATCACTCGACACATTTCTTCCATCAATGATCTACTTTCGGACGGACTCTGGCTTGTGGGCGACCAATTGACACTAGCTGACATCGCAGTTATCAGCCAATTAAGCTGTATTCGTCAGTCACAGGAAGGAGGGGAAATAATAGCTCGCTATCAGACTGTTATTGATTGGATGCAGCGCGTGGATGATGCTACCTTGACTGCCATGCAACCGGCTGCCTGAATGCGCACCTTACCCTGGGGCCCGATGATTCATAGCCACAGGGTATTTACCTTTTTCAATTTTAAGAACAATCAAATCACTAAAAGGAATATTCGCTGTTATCAATACCCTGTTGAAGTTCTTTTGTTAAAGCCACATATTCGCTAGCCTTTGGTAAAGCCACATATACCGGATCCGGACAACTATCCACCGCATAGGACTCTTTTTTGAGATCGGCCTTCTTGTATTTGAATGTGCCTGTGGTTTCAGCATTCTGCTTCAATCGCAGGAAAATAGGCACCGCGTAAGTAGGCAAGTTCTTCTGAGCGTAATCATAGATCTCACTAAACTTGAGTGAGACGCCCTCTTTCGGAGTCACTGCTGCCATACCGGCTTTGCCATTGGTGCCGGGAATTTCTACCCCATAAACCACACAATCGGCTATATCGGGATGACCACTGAGAATATTTTCCACTTGTGTGGTGGAAACATTCTCCCCTTTCCAACGGTAAGTATCTCCCAACCTATCTACAAATTGATAATGTGAACAACCTATGTTCCGTAATAGATCACCAGTATTAAACCAAGCATCACCCTTTTTAAACACATCACGCAAGATGGCTTTTTCTGTTTTATCCTTCTGCGTATAGCCTATAAAAGGCGTACTATCTGTGATCTCTCCAAGCAGTAGACCAGGCTCTCCTTTCGCCACCTTAATTAAACAACCATCACTACCACGTACTACTTCATCTTTTTCTCGATCATATTTCACCAAAGTAGCACGCCCGACACCCACAGTGTTATCCAGATTAAATATATTAATGAAGCCAGTATTGCCTTCACTGGCACCATAAAATTCTAAAATATGAGGGATCTTGAAACGGGTTTTAAAGTCCTGCCAAATACCCGGCCTCAACCCATTGCCGAAAATTTTCTTTAATGTATGTTGCCCATCTGTTGGCTTCGGCGGTTGATTGAGTAGGTATCGGCACATTTCACCCACATAACCAAAAATAGTCGCTTGATACTTGTTTATATCTTCCCAAAACTCACTGGCGCTAAATTTACGCCTTATCACTACCGAGGCACCGCTCGCTAGTACTGAACCCCAACAAGCAAGTAATCCAGTGGCATGATATAGAGGTAGTGCTAAATAATAGACATCATTTTTATTTAGATTCATGGCCACATTGATGCCGGCAATCATGCTACAAAAGCGGTTGTGATCGGTAATAGCTGCTTTAGGCATTCCGGTGGTACCTGAAGTATAGATATAGCACAGATGATCGGCACGCGTAATAGAATTGGTTTCGGCTAAATTTTCTGACGACTGGTCGGCTGCAAGCTCGATAATATTTCTATAGCCTTGCGGCACTTGGCCGGGATCCTTCTGCACATCTGCATCCGCAATCGAGTAGATTTGATCCTCTGGAATCTTAATATCGCCACGAATTTCATTAAAGGGCGCAACCAACTCCTCACCCACGATTGCCGCTACCGGCTTTACCAAGTTAATGCTATAAGCCAATACCTTGCCGGTTTGCGTATTGTTTAACAGCGCCGCACAGGCACCCGCTTTGGCGATAGCGGTAAAACTAATCAAAAACTCGGGGCGATTTTGCATAAACAGCGCCACCACGTCACCCCGTTTTACGCCTTGTGTTTTTAGATAATGAGCTAACTTATTTGCCTCGGCATTGTATTGCGCATATGTCAGCATGCGATCTTGATAGTGAATCGCTGGTCTATCGGTGTGTTTCGCCACCGTGCGCTGTACTGCCAGGCCCATAGAATCGTATTCTTGCTTGTTCCTCATGGCCTTGGCGGCTCGATAGATGGCGGGGATACGTTCGATGACGTTTGGTATACCAGTCACCAAATCCATAGGTTTTATACGATACTCTTCTGCCATGCTCCACCTTAAGTATATTTTGTTACTTATTGATTTATTAGGAATATTATTCTAAAAATATTGTTGCACTATTCATAACAACAAAATAGTACTAATTTTAGAAACAGATGACCAAGAATTTATATAAAATCCAACTATACCTTTATGATTTAGTGGTGCAACGCAATAAAGTGATAAGCAGTATTTGTTCTGCCTATTATGCGCACCATCGACTTCGATAAAAATATTAGAACTATTTGTTTCCGGATAACGAGATTAGAGACTATGCATACTAAAATTACAAAACTATTCAACATCGAATACCCTATTTTATTACCAGGGATGTCTCTCATCTCTGTACCTAAACTGGTAGCGGCAGTGAGTAATGCAGGGGGACTCGGTATTCTTGCCAGCGGCACAATGAGTCAGAAAGAAGCCTTAGACGCTATCCGGGAAGTAAAATCGCTCACTGACAAACCTTTCGGTTTTGGTGCGTCTTTAATGATACCGGGTGCCAAAGAAAACGTGGCGTTGGCCCTGGAAGAAGAAGTCCCGGTGATTAATTTCTCTTTAGGTAAAGGAGATTGGATTGTCGAGAAAACCCACACCTATGGTGGCAAGGTGATTGCGACTGTTGTGAACGAACGTCATGCACTGGCCGCTAATCGATACGGTGTGGATGCACTATTGGTCACCGGCCATGAAGCCGCAGCACATGGTGGCGATGTGACCTCGTTAGTGCTGATTCCAAGACTTGCGGACATTGTTGATATTCCTATCGTGGCGGCAGGCGGCTTTGGTGATGGCCGTGGTCTCATGGCCGCCCTGGCGTTAGGTGCAGATGCTATCGCCATGGGAACCCGTTTTGCCTCGACACAAGAAAGTCCCGTGCATGGCAACACCAAACAGGCAATCTTGGATAGAAGTATTAGCGATACTATCTATACGACAAAATTCGATGGCATGCCTTGCCGTATCATGGAGACGCGTCACGCTATCGAATATATCCAACAAACGCCAGACGACGCAGACATGTTTTCCACAGCCCTACGTGCTGGGCCGGCCATCATGTCCGCGATTGTAGACGGCGATTTAGACAAGGGCGTGCAATTGATCGGTCAGGTACAAGGGTTAGTTGAAGACTTACCCACGGTGGAAGAGCTCGTACAGAGAGTAATCACGCAAGCTCAAGCGATTCGATCCACGCTTCCTAATTAACCCAATAAATTGTGCGCTTTCTTAGAATCAAACACACAGTGCGAATAACAATTAGAAAGGCCAGCTTGCCGCTGGCCTGACTAATTTAGAGGTACGGGTGATGCTAACTGTAGATTGAGTTATCCGTGTTTCTCAACACCTTCCCAATAACGCTCTTCCAAAACGCGTTTAATTAACTTGCCGGACAATTGTCTGGGCAATTCTTCTTCGAAATCTACAATCTTGGGCATTTTGAATCCATACAGACCCTCATCTTTACAAAATTGTAGGACTTCGTCTTGGGTAAGTGATTCTTCTTTTTTCAGTTGAATTACCGCTGCGGCCACTTCCCCCAGATCTGGATCAGGCGCTCGAATTACCGCCACGTCGAAGACTTTTGGATGAAGCTTAATGACATGTTCTATTTCATTTGGGAACACATTCACACCACCAGAGATAATCATCTCTTTTGCACGACTAGTGAGATACAAAAAGTCATCTTCATCCACATAGCCAATCAAACCGTCATCGTACCAAGCCTTACCGTCAATATGGATAAATGCCTCTTCGGTTTTGTCTTTTTGACCCTGATATTGTAAACCTAGGGTCATAGGAGAACGTACCAACACTTTCCCTTCCTTGCCCACTTCAGCCCAGGTGTTGTTATCTAAATCATAAATCTTACATTCTGAAGCGCGTATTTTACCGACACTGTTGTAACGCTCTTCCTTCTCTTCATAATCCTCAGGCGCCAAAATGGTGACCAAGCCGGTCTCCGAAGCGCCATAATATTCATGAAAAACGCCGGCCTTCGCACCCTGCCGTTTGAATAATTCGTTTATCTCTTTCTTAACCGCCGGTGGACAAGGTGCCGCCGCACAAATCAAACTCACCATACTGCTCAAATTATACTTTGACTTCACTTCATCGGGTAAAGCTAAAATTCTTTCCAGCATAGTAGGCGCGACAAACGTCCAGTTAATGCGCTCCTTTTCAATCAATGCCAGGAAGCCTTCCGGTGTAAATTTACGCATAGGCACGACGGTGCCACCTAAGAAAAACGGCAACACACCCACCTGTACACCAGCATGATAAAGAGGTCCAGGGATCAAACTACGAATATTTTTAGTGTAAGGGTCGCGAATCTTTCCTACTTTGTAAAAATGAAGAGCGCTGGCATGCATTAACCCTAACGCTGCTACTTCTCTTTTACTGGCGCCACGGCGTTTCTCATCAGAATCACCGAATACTTCACTCATTTCATCCACGTTGAGGAATTTAGGCGTACCCGTGGTGCCGCCGCTAAAGGGCGCAGGCGCAGGTCGAAAATCGCCATCAGGAATATAATCACTAGAATGAGCGATTAACTCCTCATAAGAAATGACTCCTTCAGGAACTTCATCACCACCCACCATAATCAAGTGTTCCGCCTGTTCAAACTTGTCTTTGTTTTCCAAGATTATCTCTAAGAAACTGGAATCAAACACAACCGCTTTGGCATGGGATTTATTGATACACTCTACTAACTCCTTCGACCGCAAATGCCAATTCAGCATCGGCATGGAACAGCCCGCCAACCCACCTGCGCCCATACATTCAAACCATTCCGGCCCGTTGTAGAGCAACTCGGCAAACCTATCGCCGGGTTCCAGGCCCAGATCTCTTAGACCATTGGCTAGTCGCAGAGAGCGATCCCGAAATTGTTTAAAAGTGATTCGAGTATCATCACAGATGATCGCCTCCCTATCACCAAGCACCTCCCATATGGAGGTCAAAACAGCTTTGGCAAATTTATCCCGGTTAAATCCCACCGCACCAACGGCCTTGACTAGAGCACGTGCGACGATTCCAGGTCTCATCTGATACAAGCCTGCGCGCATTGCCCCCCTAGTTTCAGGCTTCATTAATATCTCTCTAATTTCCGGCATTCATCTCTCCTAATTTTCTGCTAAGTTACAGTTGAAATATCGTGGGATTTTTAGCTTTGATTCCCATCTAGTACTTTTTATAATAAATTGAAGCAACCTCGAAAAGTTAATTTTCTAACTTTTTATAGTATTTGAGAAGTACTACTCAACAATTTTCCCACTAAACAAGGATTATTTGCTTATAAAACATATTGTTAGTGGATATTTAAAATATGGTTATAGCTTTCAAAATATGCCTTGATAACATGATAAGCTGGCATTTATTTGATCCATTCGCCAATTATCAACATTCCAACGCTTTTTTCGAATATGAGCAAACAGTTAAAAAAATCAAATCAAACCGATATAGATAAGTTTTTAGTACACGCGGAGCAAACAAAAGAGCTGTCCAGACAAAACAAGCAGCTGTCCCATATTCTATTTGCACTTGACGCCACTGCCAGCAGACAAGCCACCTGGGACACCGCTAGCCATTATCAAGCAGAGATGTTCGAGGTATTAAAAGAGACAAAGCTAGCGGTTCAACTAGCCTACTATCGCGGCCACAATCAGTTTTTTTCTACTCCATGGCTACAAAATAGCATGGCACTTAAGCAAGAGATGTTACGTGTGCAGTGTTTAGGAGGACACACCCAAATTCTCAAAGTATTGCAACATGCGGTCACACAGCACAGTAACCGTTCACTTCACGCGGTGATTTTCATTGGTGACGCGCTCGAGGAGCCCGTTCAACCTTTATTTAATCTGGCCGGACAGTTGAAATTATATAATGTACCCGTATTTATGTTTCAGGAAGGTTATGATCCCGTCATCAAGCAAGCTTTTACCCAAATAGCCAAATTATCCGGTGGCGCTTTTGCTCAGTTCGATGCTCAGAGCGCTGACCAACTGAAGATACTTTTAGCTGCTGTGAGTTTATATGCGCGGGGCGGTAAACGCGCATTAACACAACTGACACCGCAACAACAGAAGCATATTAGCGGTCTAATTGAACAATTAAAGGACTAATGCTTGACCCAAGTACTTATCATTTTAGTGGTCACTGTCTCGCTATTTGGTGGCATGTATCTCATCAAACGCATGCAACATCAATCCAGACAACAGAAACTGCAAACCATATTAATCGTCGCCGCAGTCGCACTCATTCTTCTAGCGTTCAGTGGCCGTGCGCACTGGATCACCGGTGCTGTTGGTGCGCTCTTCGCGCTACTGCGGGCTTCCCTACCCGGTTTGATTCGTATGGCGCCTCTGCTTCAACAAGTGATGCAACGCCAACACAATCAAGCCCCGCCTCAAGGGCGGAGCCAGGTTGTGACAGACACCATTTTGATGTGGCTCGATCAGCAGACAGGAGAAATGGATGGTGAAGTTAGACAAGGAGCGTTTCAGCATAAATCTTTATCTGAACTGACGGAAACTCAATGCCAACAGCTATTTGACGAATGCAGCCAACACGATCATGAGGCCGCGCAACTACTAGAAGCCTACTTTGATAGGCGGTTTAACCGCAGACCAAACTCGAAGTTTGAGGAAAATAAAAATACATCTTCAGGGGGCTTTCAAGAAACGATGGATAGGTCTGAAGCGTTACAGATATTAGGTTTAAGTGAGCCCATCAGCAAAGAACAAGTGGAGTCCGCACATAGAAAATTGATGCAAAAGTTACATCCCGATCGAGGTGGATCGGATTACTTAGCGATTAAACTAAATCAAGCGAAACAAGTATTACTTGGCTGACGCACCTATACTTTGTTGAGATAACTCAATTCGTGACTCTTGAATAATCAATCTGGCACCGTTCAATATTACCAACGCAATCAGTCCACCGATGACCAAGTCTGGCCAATAAGTATCTAACCACATTACCATTAGACCGCTAATAATCACGCCAATATTGGCAATCACATCATTGGTGGAAAAAATCCAACTGGCTCGCATATGCACTTCTCCAGAACGATGTTTATGAATCAATATCAAACAACTGATATTGGCAATGAGTGCAACGCCACCCATCGACATCATCCAAAGTGAGAGGGGCTCACTGCCAACCATCAAGCGCCTGCCAATTTCGAATAATATTAAAATACCTAACAGAAACTGCAGAATACCACTGGTCATAGCGGCACGAGCCTTGTCAGTAATTGCTCTGCCCACTGCATAGAGTGCAATTAGATAAACTGCCGCATCTGCTAACATGTCAATGGAATCCGCAATAAGTGCTGTCGATTGCGCATACCAACCTACCCCGACTTCCAATAGAAACATGATGCTATTAATTGCTAACAACCAGTATAAAACTGACTTTTGTTCAGAATCTTTAAGTTCTAATTCGCAACCACAATCTGACATTGACACTCAACTCTAATTTTAGAAGGCTAACTCCACAGCCCCACCATCTATACGAATATTCTGACCATTAATGAATGCTGCGCGTTCACTGGCTAAAAAACACACCAACGCCGCTATTTCTTCCCGTCTGGCGATTCGCCCCACTAAATTGGGAAACTTCTCAGAAACCGCCTTTGGTTCCACTTCTTCCCACGAATTTCCCCATCCTTTGCTCTGTGCCTTTGCCATCAATCCTGCTGTCACCTCCGGTGTTTTTATGAGTCCCGGTGAGACACAGTTTACCGTAACACCGCTACAGCTAAGTTCTTTGGCTAAACTTAAACTGAAATTCACTAAGGCTGCTTTGGAAGCGTAATAATGCGGCATGCGCGAGTTGGGTGTTAACGCACCAATCGTGCTGAGCTGAATAATTCTACCCCATCCCTGCTCTCTCATGGCTGGTGCGAACTGGTTGACCATATGCATAGCGGAGAGCACATTTTTCTCGTACACGCGCAGCCAGTCCGTTTCGCTGGTTTGGAACCACTTGCCGGGCTCTGCTTCGCCATAGTTATTCACCAAAATGTGTAGAGTCTCTGTGATAGATAGGACTTGTTCATAGATGCTTGCCGCACCTTTGGGTGTGCGTAAATCTCCAAAGACATAGTGTTGCACACCTATTTCTTGTGCGGACGAACGAGCTTCAGATTCTCCAAAGCCATGGACAATAACATTCGCCTGTTCAGCCGCTAAGCAAGCAGCAATGACCTCACCGGTCCCGCGATGACTTCCGGTAATCAATGCCCAGCGCTGTTGCAAACCAAGCTCCATGGGTCGACCTCCCTGCAGAGATTGTTAGTGGGGCGTCCTAATGGTCTCAACCAGATCCCGTATCTCTTTCGGCGGTGGCGCGGTAACATAAGAAATGGTCAGCGCGACCGTTAGATTAATCAACATCCCGATCACACCAATGCCTTCTGGAGAGATCCCCAAAAACCAATTGCTAGCCACATTCTCGGCCATTGGCTCTATAAATATGCCCTTAAAATACACGATGTAGGACATGGTAAACAGTAGTCCACTCAACATACCGCTGATAGCGCCCCATTTATTCACTCTGGTGCTAAAAATACCTAAAAATATGACTGGAAACAGAGAGGATGCGGCCAATCCGAAAGCGAATGCCACCACCTGAGCCACAAACGCTGGGGGAT
>DJFZ01000006.1:85334-102687 GCA_002432655.1 Thiotrichaceae bacterium UBA5859
CTTACTGAGATCACTAATAATAAACCTGCTGCCGTAGAGAGTGCTGCCGCAATGCCACCGGCAGCGATTAATGCGATCACCCAATTAGGCAAACCGGCAATTTCAGGATTGGCTAACACCATAATGTCATGATCCACATATAGTTCATTTATGACATAGTCACCACTCACAGCAGCGAACTGCATAGGATTTAGAGTTTTACGTTCACCCCAAGGGCCTCTTTGCTCGCCATCGAAACGCGGTTTCACACCCTCAAACGCAGGGCCTGAGGCAAGTTGCACCCTGCCATCACCGTTATGATCGTGCCACCCGATTAAACCTGAGTTCTCCCAAGTCTTAAACCATTGTGGCATATCGCTATATGCGGTACCAAATGACTCTTCCCCGTTCACAGTATTTATCAAATTCAGTCGAGACAAGGCACCGATCGCGGGAGCTGTTGTATAAAGTACTGCGATGAACAGCAACGCCCAACCCGCTGAGATGCGTGCATCCCGTACCTTCGGTACGGTAAAAAAACGCACAATGACATGGGGCAATCCAGCCGTACCCACCATTAATGCCAGAGTGATGGCAAACACATCTAATTTTGACTTATCGTTAAAGGGTTCCGTATAAGATCCGAATCCCAAATCCATTAGCGTGAGATCAAGCTTGTGTAATAGAGTACCGCTACCATCAGACAAACTTGCTCCAAGAGCAACTTGGGGTAACCCGACCCCTGTCACCTGCAAGGCAATAAAGATAGCTGGTACGCTATAGGCAAAGATCAACACACAGTACTGGGCCACTTGGGTATAGGTAATGCCCTTCATACCCCCAAGTACCGCATAAAAGAACA
The DNA here is from genome assembly GCA_002432655.1 of Thiotrichaceae bacterium UBA5859. Taxonomy (GTDB): domain Bacteria; phylum Pseudomonadota; class Gammaproteobacteria; order UBA5859; family UBA5859; genus UBA5859. The sequence goes on from DJFZ01000006.1 coordinate 86,176, forward strand.
CTATACTCATACCGATATAGAGGCCTGTTTCTAACGGCACTTCGAGAAAGCGGGAAAATACAATGCCGACGCCACGCATTTGTCCGGCCACGTAGGTAAAGGAGATAAAAATCAAACAAATGACTGCTACCACTCGAGCGGTAGACGAGTAATAGCGATCACCAATAAATTCAGGAACAGTAAACTTTCCAAATCGTCTCAAGTAAGGCGCTAGCAGCATGGCCAACAGCACATAACCGCCGGTCCAACCCATTAAATAAATGCTGCCTTCATACCCCAAGTGACTGATTAAACCTGCCATGGAGATAAATGATGCGGCGGACATCCAATCTGCGGCAGTGGCCATACCGTTTGCCAGTGGTGGCACATGCTTACCGGCGACGTAAAAATCACTTGTGGTGGACGCCCTAGACCAGATCGCTATACCTATATAGAGAAGAAATGTTGCTCCCACGACAAGATAAGTTAAGAATTGTAAGCTCATGGGTGCTACTCTTCTGCGACGCCAAAACGCTTATCGATCTGTCTCATCTTGAATGCGTAAAAGAACACTAACACCACAAAGGTAAAAATAGATCCCTGCTGTGCGAACCAGAACCCTAGCGGATAGCCTCCTAAACGAAATTCATTCAACCACTCCACCCACAAAATTCCGCAGCCGAAAGAAACTAAAAACCAAATAGATAAACAGCCCAACATCAACCTAAGGTTAGTACGCCAATAACGTACTGAATTTTGCGACATATTAAATCCCTAGAACGACCTTTTGCTCATCTTAGTCAATAGTGTTCTATTCGCCAATAAAAAAGGCATGCCCAAAAGCGGGTATGCCTTCAATGTAATGAACACAAAAAAAATCAATTAGTAGACACAGATGGCAAACAGGCAAGCTGCAGATAGCTCACAAGCTGATAACAATAGTGGCGCGGTCAAAGCCGTTACAAGAATGAGTAATTTTTTCATTTTTTAACCCCCAGTTTAATTAATTATTTCATTAAGTTATGCGCATAACTTATCATTCCTGATTAAACATGGCAAAAAACAAAATCATCTTCGCGTTTAATTTGCGCTCTGTTAGTTTGCAGATCAAACCTACCCACCTCGTCTGTGACGGGCAAATCCTATTGAATTGAATGCTTCAATCAGTTGTCCCTTGACATCACCTTCCAATAGGTTTTCGTTGTGGGTGACTAAGATTTGGTCTATTTCCCAACGAAGAACTGTAGTCACTGACTGCTGGAATTTTTTCTTATCTCGAATCATTAAACGAAACAATCGGCTACTCGACAATTGACCAGAGGAACCCATCAATTTGCCAAACAACTTCAACGGCCAATGATCATGGTGATGAATATTGAAAAAGAGATCCGTCAATATGAGCGTGCGGCTTAGTTTATGGTAAAAAACCACTTCGTCCATGATTGAATTTCCGCGCATGCGAACCTGCCGGATGTCCTCACCCCAGGGAAAAGGTCCCAAATCATCTAAGAATTGCAAACTGGGTAAGTCACGACGCTTCTCGAATAGATTTCGTGTCCCATAGAGCACAGCTTTTGGATAGCGTTCGAATACCGTGCCAAGAAATAAATGATGAAAGCTATTCGGCGCTATGGCATAAGCAACCGGGCCTAACAGATCTAACTCTGCGCAGATTTCATCATCGAGCTCTACCGGAGAATGTAACCACAATCGGCCATCCTTTAGGCGAACAATGGTCATTTGTCCGGAGATATCGACTCCCAAAGTCTTAAACGGTCGTCTACACACCCAAATTTCGTTTGCAATGCGCTGAAACAAGCAGCCTCCTTATCAGCAATAATATCATACGCTTATGTAGATTTTTTTAAATCATTATAACTTAACAACTCTATTCTTGCGGTAATAGGTTGAGGCTTTACTACTCAATGAGTATGCTTTGTCGCGCTAATAGTACAGAATGATGCACACTAATTAAAAATAAAAATATTTAACAAATTTTAACCAAGAAAAATCTAGCTGACCATCCGCAGTGGAAGAAACGGAGTAGAGAGAATATGAATTTTGGATTTACCGAAGAACAGGTATTACTGCGCGATCAAGTGCGCAAGTTTATCGAACAGAAGTGTCCGATGAGTGAAGTGCGAAAAATTAGTCAGACAAAAGAGGGTATGTCGGTGGAACATTGGCAAGAGATGGGCCAGTTGGGTTGGACCGGCTTGTTAGTTCCCGAAGATTTTGGCGGCGCTGGACTGAACTGGGTGGACGCTCTGGTACTACTCGAAGAGATGGGGCGCGGCCTGTTCCCCTCACCTTTCATTTCCCATTCGCTTGCTTGTTTTGCCATCGCTGAATTGGGTACAGAAGATCAGAAACAGTTATGGCTACCGAAGTTGGCTTCTGGAGAAAAAATTGGCACGGTTGCGCTTTTAGAAGAGACCGATCTGCCACAGTTAGAAGGCATTCAGTTAGAAGCAAAGATGGTGGGTGACCATCTGCAGCTCAATGGTAGTAAACATTTTGTCTCCGATGTGAATACCGCCGATCTCTTTATCGTGGCAGCGCGCACTGGCCCACAGACTGATCAGGTCAGTTTGCTAATCGTTGATAAAAAGGCGGAGGCTGTGAGTACTAAAACTCAAGCGACTGTCGACAAAACCAAACGCGAAGGTCTCCTTCAATTTGAACAACTGAAGGTACCCAGCACCCAAATCCTAGGTAATAAAGATGGTGCGGCCGACACCATCAATCGCCTATTCGACTGCGGTGCCGTTGCAGTCACCGCAGAAATGATTGGCTCCAGTGAGGGCGCACATGCACTCACCGTCGACTACGCTAAAAACCGCATTCAATTTGATAACCCCATCGGTAAATACCAAGGCGTCAAACATCCATTGGCGAACATGTATGTGGATATTGAATCTTTTAAATCCCTACTCTATTACGCCGCTTGGTGTGTGAATGAGTCACCACAAGAACTATCTAAATCTATTTCTCTCGCGAAAGCCTACGCTTCAGAAACGGTGCCAAAAATGGGCATTGATTGCTTACAACTGCATGGCGCAATTGGCTACACCGCAGAGTATGACATTCAACTCTATTTAAAACGCTCGAAGTGGGCTCGACCAAAATTTGGTGATGCCAATTTCCACTACGATCGTGTTGCTAGCTTGGGAGAATACTAATGGATTTTGATTTAACAAAAGATGAAATCGCTTTTAGAGACGAAGTCAGACAATTTCTCGACGACAATCTAAAGCAAAAGACAGACAATGAATTTGGTGTCAGCTTCGATGCAGATTGGAACAAGAAGGTTCGAGAAAAACGTTGGGTAGGATTCGGTTGGCCGAAAGAGGTTGGTGGCGGTGGGGGCACCATTATGGAACAGGTGATCCTCAAAGAAGAGATGGCGACTAGAAAAGCTCCGGCACTAGGAACCTGCTTCATGGGACTAGCTTGGGTAGGCCCCTCCATTATCGAATACGGTACAGAAGAGCAGAAGAAACGTTTTATTCCAGATATTCTGGATGGTAAATATCAATGGTGCACCGGCTATTCGGAACCGAACTATGGCAGTGATCTGGCTTCCTTACAGTGTAAAGGGGTGTTAGAAGGTGATGAATATGTGGTCAACGGTCAGAAAATCTGGACCTCTCTGGCGCCCTTTGCTGCTTGGATGATTTTATTAGTACGCACCGACTTCGATACGCAATCCAAGCATGAAGGCATTACCTGCCTACTCGTAGATATGAAAACACCCGGGATTGAAGTGCGGCCTATCGAAAATATGGCTGGCGGTCGATTTTTTGCGGAAGTATTTTTCACCGATGTCCGAGTACCTGTGGAAAACCGCCTTGGGAAAGAAGGTCAAGGCTGGGCGGTCACTGTGTCTGCACTCGCAAACGAGCGCTCAAGTATCGCTGAGGTATCCGCCTTACAACGCCGTCTTGAATCTTTAATTACCACCGCCAGACAGGCTACGAGACATGGTAAGCCACTGCTAGAGGATCCCGGTATTCGTCGCCAAATTGCTCGATTCGAGGCGCGCATAGAAGCCATGCGACTAAACGGTATGCGATATCTCACTAAGCAGATTAAAGGCGAACCCCTATCCAGTGAAACATCCGTCAATAAACTACACCGAGCTAACTTAGAAGTAGATATGGCAGAGTTTGCCGTAGAATTTTTGGGCAATGCCGGGTTACACATGAGAGGCTCTGATGATGCTGTTGAGGGCGGGAAATGGATATTCAATAGCCTTTCCTGGCCCGACGTCGTTATCGGCGGCGGCACGCCTAATATCCAACGTAATATTATTGCGGAACGTATATTGGGATTACCAAAAGACTAAGTTAATGATTGCCAATAGACGGATCAACATGGTCCGTCTATTCTTTGAGGAAAACCACCACTATGGCCACTAAAACAGCTTTAATCACTGGCGCTTCTTTCGGATTTGGTTACGAATTTACAAAACTATTTGCACAAGATGGCTATAACCTCGTTCTTGTGGCACGTAGCGAAAATCGCTTGGAAGAGATTGCACAACAGCATCGAGATAAATGGGGCATTGAGGTCACCATTATCGCCAAAGATCTCTTCTTGGCCACTGCGCCACAGGAAATTCACGACGAGATCCAATCCAAAGGTATAGAAATTGACGTCTTGGTGAATAATGCCGGCTTTGGAAATTATGGACGATTCAGCGATATTGATACTGAAAAGGAACTCAATTTGGTGCAATTAAATGTGGTGGCGGTCACGCACATGACTCGTCTGTTTTTACCGAACATGATACAACGTGGTTCAGGTCGCATCTTAAATGTCGCATCCATGGCGGCTTGGTTGCCCGGCCCTTATATGGCCACCTACTTTGCTAGTAAAGCTTATGTGCTCTCTTTCACTGAAGCGATCGCTGAAGAGTGCCGGGGTACAGGAGTGAGAGCGATGGCGCTGTGCCCGGGCGTTTCGATTACTGAGTTTCAGAAGACGGCTCAAAATCAATCCGCCCTAATAGGTAAAAATATTCCAGGTGCCACTATGTCCGCAGAGAAAATTGCCAATCACGCCTTTGACGATTTGATGAAAGAAAAAATTGTGAGTATTCCAGGGATCGGTAATCGGCTGGCGGTACAGATGTTGAAATTTGTGCCACGATCGTTACTCAGGCGAGGGGTAAAAATGTTTAATTCTTCGAAACAGATCAACGCAGCCTAACGGTTAACACAATTTTATTCTGGGTTGAAGAAAATATCACTCCATATGACACCGGTGGGCTGTTGGTTTTCTCGGGTAAGACCTTTGATTTTATAGTGTCCCCCGTCATTCACGCCCACCATCGCCAACAGCTGCCGTTGTTTATCTTGAGAACTCTCTAACTCCAGAAACCCATCTTGATCCAGGCTCCAGCTGAGGGATTCTACCGTCTCTCCTCTCACCCACTCACCTGTACCATCATGCTTTAGGCGCAACTTCTCCCCGTTTGGCGTCAGAAAAGATCTTTCCGTCACATCCTGTAGAGTAAAACCGCCAAATCCTGCCATACTGCTACAGAGGGTCACAGCATGTTTGAAATCCTCTACTGAGCTTGGCACGTGCAAGGGATCAAATGCATCTGCTACGGTATTATTTAAGGAACAAGGGATTAAGGTCTTGCCCAAAATATCTTGCTTTGCCACACGATTAAATACCCAGTCTCCTTGCGATTGCGTCCCTGACAAAGTACGTTCGCCGTAGCGCAGGTAACCATTATGCTCAATCAAGATTAATCTGTTTTGTTGGCCCGCCAAACCCATCGCGCGTAGTGCGGTGGATGAGAAATTTAATTCCACCATGCGCTCACCTTGGATCTGTAGCTGACGCCACTCTGCCTGATGTAGTAAAGTCGCCTTAGCCGGTCGACTTGTCCAATCAAAGCTGAATATATTAACCGTTCCATCCGCTACTAACTCTACCGCAATATGATCCTCTACTGGCAGTTTCACCGCATTGATTTTGTTAGCCACCGTATTGCCAGCGGCCACGGATGAAATAATTCCATCAATGGAGCGAGCCATCTGATCATTACCTTCATCCCCATCACCATCCCAATGGGGTACCTGATTGCACATACCTCCTAATTGTTCCGAAGCATCGCATTCCCAGTCCCACATCCAGTACTGATCTTGATTATACTTCCAGCTCAACTCATACCCCTTGGCGCCCTCAGAAAAAGTCGCCTTTGGTGCAGCATAGTTCAGCCAAGCCTGCATTTGCTGTTCACCGGCAAAATAGTCAGAAATCTTTTCACCCACCAATGGCACTTCCATGGCATTCATCGTAACAGTAATTGTTGGAACCGCTGGACTACGTAGAATTAAACCGCCATCAGCAGAAACCTGTTGTACACTAAATTCCACTCCTGTGGTGTGAATCCAACCACTATCGCTAAGTAGCAATTCGTCCCGACCAATGGGATCGAAGGGTGTAAAGCCTAAACCGTCCCAAATTTCCTTTTCCTCTAACGTCATTTCACCTTGCGGGTCGAAATGAAAAGTTCCATGTACCCATGAAGTTTCATATTCTTGCTCTGCAGCGGCAAACCAACTGGCACCCTGCTCACTTACTAAAACGGCTAGGTTACCAATCTGCGCTTCAGTGACCTGTTTTGCATGACGATAGACAATCGGCTTGGTTTGCGCTTTTAGGGTTGTAATCAAATCAGAAAGATTTTTACCGCTCTGCAGATCTGGTTGCCAACTTTGCTGTAGACGAGTCACTAATTCTTTCAACTGCTCTTTATCAAAGCCAGATCCAGTGGAGAGTTCTACTGAATCGTCCACCATGTCAAGAAAGTTTTGATAGACCACAGTGGAAGCCAAATCGATATCGACTATGTTATCAATTGCGGGTGATAACAGTACCGCTTCAGGGATAAATTGACCCACTTGAAGGGCAGGTTGGTTATCTAATCGAACAGCAATAACGACGTCTAGGCGTTGCTCAATTGGTAGCCCGATCTCATAAGTGCCATCCACCGCTTGTATCCAAGAGAGAGGCCGAAACAACTCTAACACCATACCGGCACTATTTACTCGTGCAAATTGAAACTGGGACTCTAACAAATTGTCGTGCACAACAGCATGGGCACTGCTTATAAACAAATCTGATAAATTGCCCTTTGATAATAAGTGATTGTTATTATTAGGAATATAAGCTAATGACAACTCATTTGGGGTGACAACTGAAACACTGAAGAAGCTGTTTATCGGTGCAATTTCGGGATTGTCCGATGACGAAGTCGCGCCGCTGCTACTGCCACCACCGCCACCGCACCCAGCTATTAAAAGTGTCATCACTGCAAAGGAAAAAATTACTGTTTTGGCCATCGTTACACCCTATGGAAATCAATGCTCTATCACTTATTACTTCCTCTACAGCTATCGGCCAGCTAGGGAGCCGCTGAGCCAAGAGCACTAGGAATAATTTAAAAATGTGAGATGGTTCCCATCTGAGATGAGGGTTGGTATGAAGTTTTTTGCTAGTGGCAACAGTCGAGATCACTCAAGAAAGAAAGTTTTTGTCCGACCGAATGGGTAGGAAGTGTAAAAAAAAGGATTGCCCCCTGTCTGATCCAACAGCCAATCATCGTTCTCGTGCTCGTTGGCGACTCCGCATACATGAGATCCTAGAGCCTGCCAGACCCAATGACCGTATCAGCAAACTGGTAGACATGGGATTGATCGCACTGATCGTGTTGAGCGTGACAGCGATTATCCTCGAGTCAGTGGAGAACCTCGCGACCAGTTACGCTCCGATCTTCGATCGGTTGCAGCTGTTTACCGTATCCATTTTCACCATTGAGTATTTGCTACGTCTCTGGTCCTGTCCGGAAAGCCAAGACAAAAGATATCACCACCCGGTGAAGGGTAGACTCAACTATATGTTGAGTCCGATGGCGGTCATAGATTTGATTGCCATATTGCCTTTCTATCTTAGTATGTTTTTCAATCTAGATCTGAGGATCCTCTGGTTATTTCGCTTATTGCGTCTATTTAAGCTGGCTCGATATTCTCCAGCGATTTCTATTCTAGTGGCAGTCATATCAACCGAGCGAATCGCAATCACCGCTGCTGTATTTTTCTTGGGATTAGTTCTGGTATTTGCAGCCACCGGCATCTACTACTTCGAACACAAAGCCCAACCAGAACAATTTACGAATATTCCCGCCGCACTCTGGTGGGCGGTGGTTACGGTCACCACTGTGGGATACGGAGACATGACCCCTATCACGCCCATGGGGAAAATTTTTGCGGCAATGGTGAGCATGGCAGGGGTGAGCATGATTGCTGTACCGGCGGGTTTGCTCGCTTCACGATTGACCGATGAACTTCGTTTACGTCGAGAAAGTTACGAAGACCTATTAGATGAAGCGCTAGATGACGGTATAATATCCGAGTCAGAGCAACAAACTATTGAACGACATCGCCAACAACTGGAGCTCAGTGAGGAGGAGGCTGAATTGCTTCTACGCCAAGCGAAGAGACAATCACAAAAACTCGAATATTGTCCCCACTGCGGTGAGAAATTAGCGGATAGAAAGCAACCGTAGCGGCTAAGCCGCTTTTAACTTAGGTAATTGCTGCAAACCGGATTGAAAACTCACAATGGGCTCATATCCTAATTCACGCCTGGCTTTATCAATTCGTATCGTACAATCTCGCGCCATCAATGCCACCGCGAAACGATTGATCGGTAACTTAAAAGGGATATGCAAACCTTCCCAACCTTTTTGTAATAGATAGACTGCCGCACGTACCGGTGCACTCGGAATGGAGAGATTGCCTGCTCGAAGATCTTGAGTCTCTAACAGTGCGGTAATCACCTCTCGAAATGACCTGATCTCATTGTCTGTAATGAAATAGGCTTCTCCTCCCCGACCATTGCCCTGTAGCGCCAATTCAATCGCATATACGACATTGTCTACATGAGTTGTGGAGGTCAAACAACGGCCCCCATCAATCCACGCCAGTGCATGATAGCGTGCCGCTTTTGCCATGTTAGGCAACAAGGTGCGATCCCCCTCCCCCCAAACCAATCGTGGACGTAAACTGATAGATTCAAAGCCTGCAGCCGGCTCATTAGCTTGCAACACCAGGATTTCCGCCTCCGCTTTAGTCGCCGGATAATGATAGGGTGAATCCGGTACTAAAGGATACGTCTCGTCTATATCACGCATATGTTGGCCATAAAAACATCCTGCTTCAGTACCTATATGGATAAAGCGATTGACACCTGCTGCTTTAGCTCGATTGAGAACATTTTCTGTGCCTACCACATTCACTGCTCGATAAAACGCGCGATCCCCACCTGGCCCAATATGAGCCGCGCTGTGTACCACAGCATCACACTCGGCAAGACAACTGTCATCGAACTGTGCCAGATCGCCACGAATAGGAATAGCCCCACACTGCCTCAACTTTTCGTCACTTTGCGGCGAGCGAGATAACGCAAAACATTGATGCACGCCAGACACTTTTTTTATGAATGCGCTGCCAATAAACCCCGAACCACCTGTGACAAATATTTTCATCCTACCTCCCTACATTTTGTTGTCTGACGTAGTATTCGAAGAGAGTTAAATTACGCAGCTTTCGGGTTGATCATCGGGTAGTCAAACACATCAAACGCAAACTGCCAACGTCGGTTAATGACCCTAATTATCTCCGCATCTTGCTGGTATCTATTTTTTTCATAACTCTTCTGTGCATTGAGATATTTTTGAATTGGTGCTTTCGCTTGCTCCCAACCCTTGATGCCTAATTGTTCGTAAACACGACCTAACTCCTGCATCGGTTGCTTCTCTACATCCTCGAATCGAAGCTCAATTAGTCGATCTTCGGGAAGCAGATCTCGCTGCGTTAGATAGGCTTTCATCATGCGCTCATACACTGAGAGGATAATTTCATCCCGCTGCTCCGGGGTAACAGTTTGTAATCCGAATCCAGCGGACATTTTGTCATATAGATGCTGAGAAGAACGAAATACGTCGTAGGGATTTCTAAAGATATGAATAAATTTGGCATCAGGATAATGGTCTGCCAGCAATTTTAGTCTCGCCGTGTTAGGAGGATTTTTCAGTAACAAAGGTTTGCCAGGATCATTCATTGTCGCTTGCTGCAGAATAAAATGGAAAGCCTGAAGAAATTCTCCTTCCCGTCCCTTCCCCTCTCCCTGAAACAAACAAAACTGTTCAAACAGTGTGGGTAACTCTCTCGGCAATAACCAATAAAAATAGACCGTTGCGGTAGTAATAGCTGGCATGGCCAGCTCTTCTTCTTGCGGTAGCTCTACCCCCACGGGCAGATTATCCATTGGCCTACTTATATGGGGCAGAATCGGGGCCAAACGGGCAAACCAACGTCCCAATGTAAAGTAACACGTGGGCGTACCCATTTGTGCATTAGAGACTATGGCAAATTGCGGATCTTGCTGTAAGGTGTAATGTAAATGAGTAGTACCGCTGCGCCAATGTCCCAGGATCATGACTGGAGGCCCCGCCAACTCCGTCTCACGCACTTTGGGATTATAAATGAGTTCTTCTAACACTCGCGCCGGGGCCAAGAGGCGGTTGATAAACCTAATATAATTGCGACGCCAACGCATCTCTGGATCGACTGGGAAACGTTCAAGCATATGTTCCAAGACCGAAGTTTTGGCCATCATATAAGGAGATAGTATCGGTGGTAAGTTATCGATTTTTAACATATTGGTTATTATTTGCAGGTCATGTATTTCCGCTACCATACTATAAATCTAAAAATTTGTTCAATTATTGATCTCTAGATGTGCCCTCGAGCTCAGTCCATCTCCGTCTATTGAGCCAATCAATCCCCCACATAAATTCATCCAATAACGATTTCTACCTGGATGTGTAGTAATTGGCTGAATACAACTAAAACAATAATTTTCAGTCTAACACCAACAACTAAACAATATTCCTACTGTTCATCCTTCTCAAAACTTTAAATTTTGTCTTGAATTGATCGCGAATGATGCACGCTACGATGCTTAAGCATAGAACATTTAGGTCATATCATTTATTTTGAGAAAGCGCCCTTATTAATCATCAATGCATACCTGCTCAAATTAACATTTTATTGTGGTGGATAAAATCCTGCCTAAGCGCGTTCACTTCAGCAATGCCATTTCGAGATGAGGCAGGAGGGAGACAAACACAAAATTTAGAGCTAGCATTCGTGAATGGAAATAGCAGAGTGATGAGCCAAGAGTGCTCATTAGTAATCGGGAGAAAACTTCATGCTTAGCTTAGAAAGACCAATATCGCAAGCCGACGCAATCACTCAGCCTGACTAGAATGCCACAAAAAATCATCGATTGATCGCGCAACATTGTCAACATCTCGATAGCTCTATTTTTTCCCAGGAACCATCTGCCCACATGATGTACTCGCCGAAGGTGAAGATTATTCTATTCCGGTCATTTACGGTCATACACTAAACCATACATCCGGCCTTCAATGGCGAAATGCATTATGTTTATGCGTCAATCGATTTAGACGAAGGCATCCCCATGGCCAGTGATTGGGTGGATTGTCAAATTGAGGACGCTAAAATCGGCAAGAGGTCGCAATCGCTTTTGAGTGATGTATCGGAACAAGTGACTCAGACAAATTTCAAACCGATATGATGATAATGTCATTATAGTTTTTTAAATATGATCCAATGCCGACAACAAAAATAGAATCATAGCAAGTTTCAGCCCTCTACTTGAATAACATTCAGGTAAGCCTCTCTAATGACTGTCAGTCCTCAATATTAGTTATTACTAATCTTTATGCGGTAAAAATGTGTGAGTGAGTAATACCACAAGATATTCTCAGCGATTAATAACTTTTATCCTCATTCCATCAAAATTCCCTATAATTAGTCTAGTCTCACATTTCTTTATAAAGACTTTTATTTAAACACTAAAGGGGATTTATATGTCAGTGCTTGGTTTTTGGGCCGTCGCCCGCGAATATCCAGAACGTATTGCCTTAGTTGCAGAAGACGGTCGACAACAAACTTATGGTGAGCTGTGCGCTAAGGTGAATCAAATTGCTCGAGGATTACAAGCTCTCGGCCTGGAACATGGCGACGGCGTTGCCATGGTCATGTCTAATATTCCTGAGTATCAAGAAATTTTCCTCGCCACGCAACAAGTCGGCTTATACGTCACCCCGATAAATTATCATTTAACCGGGCCAGAAATAGCCTACATCATAGATAACTGTGAAGCCAAAGTATTTTTTGCTGAAGAACGATTCGCTGAACCAGTTAATAAAGCCATTGCAGAGTTAAATTTTGATAAATCTAAATGCTACGCGATCGGTCAAATTGAAGGCTTTAGAGACTATAGCGATATCCACACCGGTCATGCCACAGAGTTACCAGAAAATCGCATTGCCGGACAATTGATGCTCTATACTTCCGGCACCACCGGTCGCCCCAAGGGGGTACGCCGCCCCATCGAGAAGAAAGATCCTGATCAAGCGGCGTTGTTGGCGGGCATGATGGGCGCGCTGTTTCAAATTGACTCAGCTCAAGAGGGTATGCACTTAGTTACTGGGCCTCTTTACCACGCTGCTCCAGGGGGTATGTCCAATGGCTCATTAAATATGGGCCATGGCATGGTATTAATGAACAAATGGGAGCCTGAGCGTACGCTAGAATTAATTGAAAAATATAAGATCACAGAAACGCACATGGTGCCTACTATGTTTAATCGACTCTTGCATCTTCCAGATGATGTAAAAAACAAATATGACGTGTCTTCAATGAAGAGCGTTATTCACGGTGCTGCACCCATTGCAGTAGACATGAAAAAAGCGATGATCGATTGGTGGGGGCCAGTATTATTTGAATATTATGGGGCCACTGAAGGTGGCGGTTCCCTAGCGACTTCTGAAAACTGGTTAAAGAAACCAGGCACGGTCGGTACTCCCTGGCCAGGCTGTACTATTAAGGTGCTCGACGATGATCACAACGAACTACCAGCGAACGAAGTGGGTACTGTATATATGTCTTCTATGATCGGATCATTCGAGTATTTCAAGGATAAGAAAAAGACAGACGATAACCGCGCCGGTGATCTCTTTACTGTTGGCGATATTGGTTATTTGGATGAAGAAGGTTGGTTGTTTTTGTGTGACCGCAAGTCTGACATGATTATATCTGGTGGTGTCAACATTTATCCTGCAGAAGTAGAGAAAACCATAATTCTTCATCCAAAGGTGAAAGACGTGGCAGTATTCGGAGTGCCGGATGATGACTGGGGTGAATCCGTTCAAGCCGTGGTTCAGCTAAAACCAAATATCGGTGGTAATGAAAATGAACTGCGTGAGGAAATTTTAGCCTTCGCCAGCGAACGCTTAGCAAAATTCAAACTACCGAGATATCTAGATTTTCGTGATGAATTGCCGCGATTGGATACCGGCAAGCTCTATAAACGGTACCTAAAAGAGGAATACAAAAAGAAATTTGAGAAGGCAAGCTAAATCGACAGTCAAAAACCATCAAATAAGAAAGCCTCGTTTACTCGAGGCTTTCGTTATTTTGGTAGGCGCGGACAGGATTGAACTGTCGACCTCTTCCGTGTGAAGGAAGCGCTCTCCCACTGAGCTACGCGCCTGACAAAAAAATCGCCGCAAAGACTACCGCGATCCCCTCCCCCTCGTCAATGCTATAGCCGCTCATGCAGCCAACTGTTAAAATTCGCGCCGTTTACTCCATCTTAGCTAATGACTGAAAGTATACATCCATGAGCGTTCGCACCCGATTTGCCCCTAGCCCTACCGGTTACCTACATGTTGGAGGCGCACGGACGGCATTATTTAGCTGGTTATTTGCAAAACGATCGCAGGGCACTTTTATTCTCAGAATTGAAGATACCGATCGTGAGCGCTCTACCCAAGAATCCATTGACGCAATCCTCCAGGGTATGGCTTGGCTGGGACTAGAATACGATGAAGGACCCATTTACCAAACAGAAAGGTTTGATCGCTACCAAGAAGTCATAGAGCAACTACTTCATGATGGACATGCCTACCGCTGTTTCTGTTCGAAAGAGCGATTGGCGGCACTAAGGGAACAGCAATTAAGCGCGAAACAAAAACCGAAATATGACGGACACTGTTTAAAATATCCACCGGAAGACCGGGATGTGCCTCACGTAATTCGCTTTAACAACCCTAAATCTGGTTCAGTGCGCATCAATGATCGCATTCGTGGCACTATTGAAGTAGCTAATGATCAGCTAGATGATTTAATTATTGCCCGTAGCGATGGCACACCAACCTACAATCTAACCGTGGTGGTAGATGACTGGGATATGGGCATCACCCATGTGATTCGAGGCGATGATCATATTAATAATACGCCGCGACAGATTAATATCCTGCAGGCGCTGAATGCCCCTGTCCCCGAGTACGCCCATGTACCAATGATTTTAGGGGGCGACGGTGCACGATTGTCAAAACGCCATGGCGCGGTGAGCGTGATGCAATATCGTGAACAGGGGATCCTACCTAAAGCTTTATTAAACTATTTAGTAAGACTGGGATGGTCACACGGTGATCAGGAAATATTTAGTCTCGACGAAATGTGTGCTCTATTTAGCTTAGAAGAGTGCAATAAATCGCCATCTAGTTTTAATCACGAAAAACTGCTGTGGTTAAATCAACACTATCTGAGTCATAGTCCGCTCACGGAGGTTCTGCCCGAGTTAGAATGGCATCTGTCACGGGCAGGCTTAAATATCTCGGATGGCCCCGATTTAGACACCCTACTACAGGTACAAAAAGAACGTCATAACACTTTGGTTTCTTTGGTTGAGGAGAGTCGCCCTTTCTATCAAGAATTTGATGAATATGATAGTAAAGCCGCCAAAAAGCACCTCAGATCTGTCGCCTTAGAGCCACTCACTCATTTAAAAACCAAGCTAGAAGACTTAACCGACTGGAGCCGTGAATCACTCCATCATTGCGTACAGTTGACCGCAGAGGAGTTGAATATCGGCATGGGCAAAGTGGGCCAGCCTCTGAGAGTAGCACTAACGGGGATGAGCGCTTCACCGAGTATTGATCTCACACTAGAATTACTTGGCCAAGAAACCACCCTCAGCCGCATTCAACGCGCCTTAGACTATATCCAGGCACGCCAACAAAGCAACTCAAATTAGCCTATCGTTCAGTATCGGACTGCCGATACTGTCTTTAGAGACCATCTATTACTCTTAAAGTTTTGTTGAGATATCGAGATTCTAAAGATTTAGATCAAAGAGTTATAGAATTTACTTAACTAAAATTAAAAATAGAGTTAGCGCAAATATTTTCCTTGTTTTTCGCCTTAACAGGGAGTTCCAAGATGAATTTAATTGTCGGCAGTGGATCCGTAGGATCAGTACTCGCTTGCTTCCTATCCGGTATGGGTCACCCTCTTTCTTGGGTAGTCCCTAAATCCCAATTTTCCGAGTTAAACACCACAGTTCCTTTGCAGGTGACATTTCCACACGGCTACCAACTAATTAAATCCACACCTAAGTTGACTACCGAAATCGATTTAAGGGGCGTTCATAAGGTTTTACTCGCGCAGGATTTCTCAAACACGAAACGCACACTCGATGAATTACCGCTCGATTTCTATAGCCGCCTCACCGTCATGCCATGTGTCAGTTCCTTAGAGGAAGGCAATGAACTTTGTCGTCGTTATGCGCCGGCTAAAATTCAGCCCTTGGTGGTGATGTTCGATGCCGTTCGTAAAAATACCAAAGAGGTGCAATTGATCACTCGTCCTCGCATCATGTCACATAGACTCTCGCCAGATATTTCTTCTGCATTTTATTTAATGGGTATGGGCGTGCACCAAACCGATCCCTCTGTGTATTGGGGCAATGTTTTGCTACATAGTGCGGATCCCCTAGCTGCGCTGACTGGATTGTCTTACCGAGATCTATTGTTGCACCCTGTTTTAAGAGATTTGAGCTTAAAACTATTTACCGAGACCATTGAAACGCTCACTCCTTTAAAAATCCCTCTAATATTCCCTGATGGTGGGCGAATCAATTTCGCCCTACTGAACAATATGGTGAAACATATGCCCCACTTTTCCTGGCACTTGATCAAAAATATTTTAGGAACCTACGATGAAGCTAAACCTGTTTTATGCGAGAAGTTACGACAAGGTAATAGTCATCGTGCGCACGCCATCAACGGTGCAGTCGTACGGTTAGCGCAGAATTTAGATAGAGAAACGAGATACCATCAAAAAGTACTCGAATTGTGCGACCAATTTGCGCACGAAAAAGCGATGAGTCGCTTCAGTATCGAAAGATTGCAAAACCATTTGCTTGGCGGCTGTTTTCTTGCTTAAAGCTGCTTGTCCGCACTTTCTTGACAGCTATTTTTAGACCACGTAAAGTTCGCGCGTGATTGGGGCTATAGCTCAGCTGGGAGAGCGCAACACTGGCAGTGTTGAGGTCGGCGGTTCGATCCCGCCT
>DJFZ01000029.1:0-11907 GCA_002432655.1 Thiotrichaceae bacterium UBA5859
CGAGCACGAACATGACCAAATAGGCGGGTACGCCAGTCACTGTTCTGTGTGGCCCAATACCCCCCATACAGTTCCCTTTGCTGAACGCAGTAGCCGACGGGGAGACAAAATTTAAAATATCTGAGTGAGACTAGTTACTATTATATTCTTGCTGCGAAACTTGACCTGCATCGAGGTGTAATATGCGATCCATTCTCTTGGCCAAGTGACGATCATGGGTCACCATCACCAACGCGATTTGTTGTTCTATATTTAATCGTAGCAACAACTCAAACACTTGCGCAGCGGTGGCTTGATCTAAGTTACCAGTTGGCTCGTCTGCCAATAAACAGAGTGGTCGAGTCACCAATGCTCTTGCAATGGCGGCTCGTTGTCGTTCGCCACCAGAGAGCTGGGCCGGCTTATGTTTCAATCGCGCCCCCAACCCCACTAGGGTGAGCATCTCTTGCGCACGCTGCATCGCTAATGAAGCCAATTCGCCACCCACCATCAGCGGCATGGCGACGTTTTCTTGGGCAGTGAACTCCGCTAAGAGATGATGGAACTGATAAACGAATCCCAATGTACGATTACGCATGCGGCAGCGGGTGCCCTCATCCACCTGCCAAATGGATTCGCCATCTATAAATACTTCTCCTTTATCCGCCTTATCTAAACCACCGAGCAGATGTAGCAACGTGCTTTTTCCACATCCGGATGGCCCGACAATGGCTAGCTTCTCGGCGCGATGGATCTGCAAATCAGCACCCTTTAACACCGAAACATCTAACTCACCTTCGGTAAAGCTTTTATGCAGATCCCGACACTCCAACACCACATGGTCATTCATATCGAAGCGCCTCTGCAGGATTAGTTCTGGAGGCGCGCCAGGCCGGATAGAGTGTGGCCAGAACAGACAACACAAATGCCGAGCCAGCGATAGTGACCACATCTTGCCACTCTATTTCACCTTTAAGCTCATTAATGTAATAAACCTCGGCGGATAAAAATTGAATGCCAAGAAATCGCTCCACTGCGGGCACGATGACGTCGACATTAGAGGCTAGAAAAATTCCGCCAATCACACCGGTTACCGTACCAATCAGACCAATCAACACCCCTTGCGTAATAAAGATTGCCATAATGGTAGTGCCCGTCATGCCTTGGGTACGCAAGATGGCAATATCGGCTCGCTTTTCATTCACCACCATCACCAGAGTGGAAACGATATTGAAAGCGGCGACAGCCACTATTAGCAATAGAATAATAAACATCACCGTTTTCTCGATCTGTAATGCACGAAAAAATGTCGCATGTTGCTGCGTCCAATCGGAAACACGATAAAATCCGGGCAAGCCATTTAATAGCTGCCGGATGGTTCTAGGAGCCTGAAACAGATCCTGCATCTGTACCCGCAATCCCTGCACTGCACCCTCCATGCGATATAATTTTGCGGCATCCTCAATATGCATTAAAGCGAACGCGCTGTCGTATTCATACATGCCCGCTTCAAATACACCTACCACCCGAAAACGCTTATATCGCGGTAATATTCCGGCCAAGGTGACCGTGGTTTGAGGAGTCACTACGGTAACGGACTCTCCCGTCACCGCACCCAGGCGCAATGCCAGATCTTTACCCAAAATAATACCAAACTCACCTGCTTTGAGATCCTTCAGCTCGCCCAAGATTATGTTAGTGGCTAAATTAGACACCTGCGTTTCCCGCTCTGGTAATATGCCGCGCAATAAGACCCCTCTCACCTCGCCACCAACGATTAACATGCCTTGACCATCAACAAAGGGCGCAGTACCCACAACTGAAGGTGAGGCGTCTAACTCCCTGGCCAAGGATTGCCAGTCGCGCAACTCTCCCTCCATGCCCGTTACAGTCGCATGAGCAGTCATACCTAGAATGCGCTGCCGCAACTCCTGTTCAAAACCATTCATCACCGATAACACAGTAATCAACGCCGCCACCCCAAGAAAAATACCAACGATTGAGCTAGCAGAAATGAAGGAGATGAAGTGATTTGCCCGTTTTGCTCGTGTGTACCTTAATCCGATGTAGAGAGGCAGCGGTCTAAACATAAATGATTGTGCATTCCAATTTTAAGGGTGGCGTCGGTCTGGTGCTCCATAATGCCGAGTTTTTTGAAATTAGCAATCTCTTCTCCACATTGGCACAACTTGAGCATAAAAAGCAGGAAATAGCCGGAATTTGACACTCAACCTAGAAATTGAAGGAACTCTAACTAAAGGTCTGCAATGACGGATAAGGATCAGCCAGAATTGGAGAGACGCGACTTTTACCGCATCCAGGACAAAATCGGTCTCACTTACCAAACAGTAACAGAACAGCAGTTTCTCTCACGAGAGTATTTAAAATATGATGAGAGCGACGCCTTTACTCTGCTAAGTGAACTCAATAAGCTAGATAATGAAAACTATATCCACCTACGCAATTTGAGCCATCATCACCGAGAAATCGCAGAATATTTTGACGTCATCAATCGTAAAATACGCTTGCTGGCGAGGGCAATCGTGAATGAGGACGAAAAATTTCTCCATTCACCTACTCACGATGTAAACATTAGCGCGGGCGGACTCTCATTCCCGAGTACTGAGTCTCTCGAAGTGAACACTCTGCTTGATATGCGCATCGTGCTGTTCCCAACATTGCTGGGGATCCGCACCCTGGGCAAAATCATTCATGTGGCGCCAAGTACCGCCTCTGAGCCCAACTCAGTGGCAGTACATTTCATTGAAATCGCTGAATCCGATCAACAAGCGCTAGTGAAACATGTATTACGCAAACAATCGGAAGAATTAAAATTAGCTAGAGAATCTAAAGATTCCGATTCGGAGATAAATTCACCTTAGAAATTCAAGGGATCCGGGGGGATCTGCCGATAATTTAGATGAATCAATAGACCGCACCGTAAAGGAGTGCCATTTGATGATTAAAAGGATTGCCTATCTGCTCACCCTAGTGATAGTTAGCGGGTGTGCTTCGCTGGAGATGTTCAATTCTCCCGCCGCCAAACAGCAGCAACCCAGCGCCGACGCCCCATATCAACCACCCAGTCGCGAAAGCAGTCATATCGTGGCACCTAAGTCTGAGATAGTGGCCGCCAAAAAATCTGTTTCCATCTTGCAGCCAGTGCCCGTTACCATGCCCGCAAGGGGGTTAAAAATGACCCAAGTGCGAACCAATTTTGGTTCTCCGAACAAGCAGATAGGCGCCATTGGGGAGCCCCCTATCACGCGTTGGGTATACAATGAATTCACCGTATACTTCGAACACCAATACGTGATAGATTCTGTTGCACACGTAAAAAATAGTCCCTAATCGCCGTAGTAAGTTCTTATGAATCACTTCCCTGCCGAATGGTCCCCGCAGGCAGGTGTGCTGTTGACTTGGCCACATGCAGCATCTGATTGGGCATCTCACTTAACCGAGATAGAATCGATCTATGAAATCTTGGCCAAATCCATCAGTGAGCGTGAGCAGCTGATCGTTCTGGCTTACGATCTCGATCACATGCAATATATCAGTAAAAAGCTAGCTCATTGCGCCACCGAACACCTCACCCTGTTACCCTGCGCCACCAATGACACCTGGATCCGAGACTATGGCCCCATCTGTCTAAAATCGGAGAACGCTTGGCTTGCATTGAACCCTTGCTTCAACGCCTGGGGAGAGAAATATGCATACCATTTAGATCAAGCAGTAAATCGTACTCTGGCCTGGGAGTTCAATCTTAAGCTGCGTAGTATTGATTTAATCCTAGAGGGTGGAAATTTAGAAACCAATGGCTTGGGTGACTTATTCATGTGTCGGGGTGCATTGCGCCTACCCCACGAAACTCAGGAATCGTTAGAGTCGCATGCAACCATTCGAGAAATTCAATCAGAGCTTGGCATAGATACTTGCTGGATCCTACAATCCGAGAGTTTGTTAGGTGACGATACTGACGGTCACATTGATAATCTGGTGCGCATGACCCCTGAAAGCAATCAATTACTCTATAGTGCTTGCGATGATCAAAAGAACCCGAACTTTGCCCGGCTCAAGGATCTCCAACGTGAACTGGCAAATATCCACGCGGACACCGGGAAATTTCGCGATCGCATCCCATTACCGATACCCCGTCAACTATTGACCGTTGATAACACGCCCTTACCCGCCAATTATTGCAATTATTTGGTGATGAACGGTGCTGTATTGGTGCCCACTTTTGCAGACGCAAATGATGCCGTGGCCTGTGAACGTATTGCCCACTGTTTTCCTGATCGCGAAATCATTCCCATCGACAGTCGTGCACTCATTCGTCAAGGCGGCGCTGTTCACTGTGCGACAATGCAACTGCCGGACGGTATACTTTAATCCTTTAAGTAAGTGCAATTCCACCTGACATGAAACAACCACAAAAACTGATTGCCGCCTGCCTACAACATGCTTGTGGTGAAGATCCTAAACTTAATCTAGAATCCTCGATAGCAAAAATAGAATCTGCAGCGACACAAAAAGCACAACTCATTGTGCTTCCTGAGTTACATCTCACACCCTATTTTTGTCAACAACAGTCTAGCCACTGGTTTGCAGCGGCAGAAACCATTCCAGGCCCAACCACCGATCGATTGAGTGCGCTCGCCAAAAAATTAAAGGTTGTTATCGTTGCCTCTATTTTTGAAAAAAGACAACCGGGCGTTTTTCACAACACTGCAGTCGTACTAGAGAAAGACGGATCCATCGCTGGCATCTATCGAAAAATGCATATCCCCCAAGATCCCGGATTCGAGGAAAAGTTTTATTTCGCGCCCGGCGATCTTGGATTTAATCCCATCACCACCAGCCTAGGAAAACTAGGGGTATTGATCTGTTGGGATCAGTGGTTTCCAGAGGCGGCGCGAATTATGGCGCTGAAGGGGGCTAATTGCCTGATCTATCCTACCGCAATCGGCTGGACGCCTTCAGATCCCATCGACAGCCGTTCGCAACAATTGGATGCTTGGCAGGTGATTCAACGGAGTCATAGTGTGGCCAATCATCTACCTGTCTTAAGTTGTAATAGAATTGGTTTAGAAACAACAGCAGATGAATCGAGTCATATCCAATTTTGGGGCAGTAGTTTTATGACTGATCATCAAGGGCAGATGCTTGCCCAAGCGAATCGAGATGAAGAAGAAATCTTAATTGCTGAGTTAGATTTTGCAGCAACAGAGCACGCGCACCTGATCTGGCCTTTTTTTCGGGATCGCCGCGTAGAGGCTTATGCCGATCTTTTACATCTCTCTTTAAACCCAGGCTCCGGAGAAGAAACTTGATTGTGATTGTTTCCCCAGATGTCGCTGAAGGCAGTGACACCTATAAAAGTTTGTTACAGTACTTAACTCAATTGCCTAAAGTGCAAACAAAGGTGCATCGAGTCACCGGTACGGAGCAAACCCTTACTGAAATATACCTCTTGGGTAGTACTGCCAGTTTAGATGCCGCGGAAATCGCTGCCCAGCCAGGGGTGGAAAGAGTGGTACGAGTCTCCCAAGAATATCGGGTCATTGGCCGCCACTCAGATGATCATCGACCCGCAGGGTTTGAATACAATGGCGTCAAATTTAATCAAAACAATTTGCACATTTTTGCCGGCCTCTGCGCGGTGAGTACGGAAAAACATGTAGAAAGCATGATGCAAGCGCTCCAACAACATGGCCAGCAATGTACCCGCATGGGTGCATATAAGCCTCGAACCAACCCTTATGCGTTTCAGGGCCATGGCAAAAATTGCCTGCCCTACGTGTTCGAGCTGGCTGGCAAATACGGTATCAAAGTGATCGCTATGGAGGTCACTCACGAATCTCATGTGGCAGAGATCAATCAGGCGTTAGAAGCAGCCGGTAAACCTACCGGGGTCATGTTGCAGATCGGTACTCGCAACACACAAAATTTTGAACTCTTGAAAAGTGTGGGAAGACAATCAGAATATCCGATTCTTATCAAACGAGGCTTTGGTATCACCCTGAATGAGTCTTTAAATGCCACTGAATATTTAGCCAGTGAAGGCAATAGTAAAATTGTCTTCTGTTTACGGGGTATGAAAACTAATATGGGTGATCCCCATCGCAATCTTGTGGATTTCGCCCACGTTCCAGTAGTAAAACGGCTCACACGGTTACCCGTCTGTATCGATCCCTCCCATTCCGTAGGCACCTTAACTGAATCGATTGATGCCATCAGCGACGTGTTTCACGCCACCGCTCAAGGTATCATCGCCGGCGCGAATATGGTGTTAGTGGATTTTCATCCGGAACCCAAGGCAGCTCTAGTGGACGGTGCACAAGCATTAACCTTGGCGCAGCTACCTTGGTTTCTAGAAGACTGCCAAATCGCGTGGCAAGCGTATGAACGGCGGGTGGCTCTAGCTAAATCACAATCCTGATTGGCCAGTGTAAAAAAACACTGTATCTGTTGGCCTGGTTAGTGCCCTCATCACATCAAATTGTCACATTTTATAGTTACGATTGAGTGTTTTCGCTACACCCGGAAATTTAATAATATTTATGAACCATTTAGATAACCCCAAACAGGTGCTATTCGTGTGTGTGGAAAACGCCTGCCGGAGCCAGATGGCCGAAGCATTCGCACGCATTCACGGCCGCGGTTATGTGACAGCCTATAGCAGTGGCTCTGCTCCCTCTGGTACAGTGAATAAAAGAGCTATCCAGTTCATGCTTGAACTCGATTATGATCTTTCCACCCACCAATCCAAACCCTTAACTGCGTTACCGCAGGTGCAATGGGATGCAGTGATTACTATGGGGTGTGGGGATCAATGCCCCCTATTGCCTACTGATTTTCGAGAAGATTGGCAAATTCCGGATCCTAAAGATGTCAGTGACGAAACATTTCGAGAGATCAGAGACACGATAGAAGGACGAGTGATCGCGTTAATCCAAGACCTAATTGCTGCTAAAAGTCAGTCAGCTCAACACTGATTCCTATTCTGTTATGCGCATAAAAAAGGGCACCGAAGCGCCCTTTTTTACGTTGACAGGTTAAAGAGCTTAACCGAGCGCGGCCTCAAGTTCGGGCAATACAGAGAACAGATCGCCTACCAAACCAATATCAGCCACTTCAAAGATAGGGGCATCGGCATCTTTATTGATTGCCACAATGGTGCCCGCGTCTTTAATTCCAGCCAAGTGCTGGATGGCACCAGAAATACCCACCGCAAAATAGAGTTCCGGAGCGATGATCTTACCGGTCTGCCCGACTTGCAGATCACTGGGTGCAAATCCTGAGTCCACAGCAGCACGGGAGGCGCCCACACCGGCACCGAGTTTATCTGCCAGGCTATAAATCACCGCAAAATTTTCTTCGCTCCCAACACCGCGACCACCGGAAACAACTACCTTGGCGGATTGCAAATCGGGCCGATCTCCACCACTAGTCTCAGTACTCACGAAACGAGTATGGGTGGGGATCTCCGCGTCCACATTCACGCTCTCTACCGCAGCACTACCGCCTTGATCGGCAGCTTTAAATGAAGCCACACGCACTGTACCCACTAACTTTTTATCATTCGGTACGTCTACATTGACAATGGCATTGCCTGCATAGACGGGACGTTTGAAACTATACTCACCTTCTACGCTCATGATGTCAGTGACCTGTGCCACATCTAATAACGCTGCCACACGAGGCATCACATCACGCCCTACGGTTGAGCTACTGCCTAATATATGAGTGTATTCCGCAGCCAGGGCCACAATCTGCGGCGCCAGACTGGCGGCAAGCGCATGTTCATTGACATCGTTTTCCACTAACAATACCTTGTTCACGCCGGAAATTTTTGCCGCTTCTGCAGCCACCCCGTCGCCACCTTTGGCAAAAATTGCCACATCCACTTCACCAATGGCTTGAGCACAATTGACCACTTTTGCGATGGCATCGTTTAACTTGCCGTCCGCTTGTTCTCCTATTACCAATACTTTTGCCATTAGAGTAACCCTTTCTCTTTCAACTTACCGACGAGTCCTGCTACATCTTCCACTTTGATACCCGGTTCACGAGCCGATGGTGCACTCCAATTAGACACTGTTAACTGGTTGGTCCCATCAACACCCAGTTCTGCCAAAGAGAGCGTATCGATAGGCTTACGTTTTGCTTTCATGATATCTGGAAGTTTCACATAGCGAGGTTCATTCAGTCTCAAATCCGCAGAGACTACAGCAGGTAAATCCACCTCAATGGTTTCCAAACCCGCATCCACTTCTCGAGTCACTTTCGCACTGTCTCCAGCGAGTTCGATTTTAGAGGCAAAGGTCGCCTGCGCGCAGCTCAATAGTGCTGCCAACATTTGCGCGACTTGACCGGAATCGTCATCGATAGCTTGCTTACCAGCGATAACCAGTTGGGCGTCTTCTTTTTCCACTAGCGCCTTCAGGGTTTTGGCGACCGCCAAAGGCTCTAAGTCACTTGGCGCCTCTACGAGAATGGCTCTATCACAACCCATGGCTAACACCGTACGTAACTGCTCTTGGGCAGCCGAATCGCCGATGGTGACTGCAATCACCTCTTCGGCTTCACCACGCTCTTTAATTCGTAGCGCCTCTTCCACGGCGATTTCGTCGAAAGGATTGACGCTCATTTTGACGCCATCCAAGTTAACGCCGGAGTTATCCGACTTCACTTGGATGCGGACGTTGTAGTCCACTACCCGTTTGACTGGAACCAAAATTTTCATATATTTCCCCCTGAATGAAATCCGCTTTGATCAACAACTTCCTAGGGCGTGGTCAATGCAGACGGTTCGTGTTTGAAATTTATCAACTAATCGATCGGTCGTTACAAATTCTGATAGTTAGGGCCTGAGCCTCCCTCTGGCGGCACCCAGGTAATGATCTGATACGGATCCTTAATATCGCAAGTTTTGCAATGCACACAATTAGAGGCATTGATTTGTAAGCGTAGCCCGCCTTGTTCTTCATCCTCCACCATCTCGTACACGCCCACTGGGCAGAACCGTGTACAGGGATTGTTATATTCCTCCAAACATTGGGTGGAACAGATAGTAGTGTCAGCCACTTTTAAGTGTACTGGCTGATCTTCGTCGTGCTCAGTGGCTGCCAGATACTGTGATGCCAAACGATCTCTCGGCGCTAGAGTACGTTCTACATACTCTCGATTTGGCGGCACATAAGACGCTAGTTTTTGCAATTCTGAGTGATCGGCGTGGTTCGCCAAAGTCCAGGGAGTTCGACCACCGGTCACCGTTTCAAAGCCCGCATTGATCAGCCCCATCAACATACCATGGCGGAAACCCGGTCGTACATTCCGAACAGCGTGCAGTTCTTTAGCAGTAGAGGAAGCTAAAAATGCTTGATGGTAACCTTCTCCACTTTTATTTTCGGCATAGTGTGTTGCGGCCAGAATACCGCTATTCATTGCGGTATGAATGCCCTTTAGTTTAGGCATATTTAACATGCCGGCGGCATCACCCACCATGATGGCGCCGGGCATTTCCAATTTTGGCATGGATTGAAAACCGCCTTCATTAATAGCACGGGCTCCGGCAGACACAATCTCACCGCCTTCGAAGAATCCCTCGAACATGGGATGATGTTTAAACTGCTGGAAACATTCGAATGGCATCAGGTTAGGATCCTGGTAATCCAGGCCCACGACGAAGACAATTGAGACTCTATCGTTGTCCAAATGATAAACGGACGCACCACCATAGGTCATATTATCCAGCGGCCAACCAAACATATGTTGCACCAGCCCTGGAGTCACACGTCCCTGCGGCAGCTGCCATAATTCTTTAAAACCGATACCGTAGGTTTGTGGATCACATGCACTATCTAATTCGAAATGTTTAATCAACTGCTTGGAAAGACTGCCGCGGCATCCTTCGGATAAAATCGTTAGTTTGGCATGAATATCAATGCCCGGCGTATATCCTGATTTCTGCTTGCCATCTTTATCGATACCCATATCACCAACGCGCACGCCCATCACCGCACCTTGATCATCAAAAAGTGCTTCGACAGCAGCAAATCCAGGATAAATTTCCACCTCAAGCGCTTCTGCTTTTTCCCCCAACCATGCGCACATAGCGCCCAGGGATACAATATAATTGCCGTGGTTATTCATTTGTGGGGGGTTGAGTGGGAACTTAATGGACCGTTTTGCGGTCATAAAAAAGAATTCATCTTTGCTGACATCCACGCAAACGGGTGGTGGATTATCACGCCAATCGGGAAATAGCTCGTCTAGCGGACCCGGCTCTATCGCTGCGCCTGCGACACTGTGTGCCCCAACCATGGAAGCTTTTTCTAGCACACAGACACTGGTATCTGGAGAGAGTTGTTTTAGTTTGATGGCAGTTGCCAGACCGGCAGGTCCCGCACCCACGATGACCACGTCATACTCCATCACATCGCGTTCTTCAGTCATCCAATCTTACCCCGTGTTGGTCTAATTCAAGATTTCACTAGCTTAAAGCGCGCGGAAGAATAGCACAGTTGCCATCAAAATATTAGCCTACGTTTTACTCCGGTCAATATTATTTTTTACTATAGATTTATTATATAAGATCATGATTATAAAATGGTTTGGATATGACCCGAGCATGGTAAACATAAGATTGAGGCAAAATATGAGAATAGAAAAAACGTCCTGTAGCGAGCTTTTGACGAAAAAACGGCTGTTTCTCTTTTGCCAAAGCGCGGCTACAAGCAAGTAACCAATAATAGGCCAGTGAAACTGTACCAAATAAATTTAAATAGGGTACAGCAGCACACTTGCCATAAATGGGATCATCGCGATGACTTAAAAGATATGCTGTCGCCTCACGTAACAAATCTAAAGAGCGTTGTAAATCACGACACATCTCACTCAAGGGCTCTGGCGCAGCCTCGATGGCACTATCTATAAGCGCTAAATAAGATTCGACGGTGGCCCCCTCCGCGAAGGGCAATTTCCTGGCCACCAAATCCAGAGCCTGAATACCATTTGTGCCTTCGTAGATGCGTGCGATCCGCGCATCGCGCAGACATTGTTCCACACCATAATCATGCATATAGCCCACGCCACCATGAACCTGAACACCCAGATCGGTGACGATAGAAGCACTGTCTGTTAAAAATGCTTTACACACCGGGGTAAGTAGTTCAACCAGTTGTTTCGCCTCATCTCGTTGCTTGGTGTCAGATGCACTGTTGGCCAGATCGAGGTATCTGGCCGTATCCATCGACAGCATGCGACACCCCTCGATATACGATCGCATCGTGAGCAACATACGTAAAACATCTGGGTGATGGGCAATGGGTTCGGCTTTAGAGACGTCTGCTGTGCTTTGATGGCGTCCCTGTAGACGTTCTTGCGCATAAGCCCGTGTCAATTGATAACTCTTTTCCGCAGTTCCAAGACCCTGCAATCCCACAAACAGACGCTCAGAATTCATCATCGTAAACATTGTAGGCAAACCACGATTGGGCTCTCCGACTAGATATCCCGTGGCCCCTTCGAATTGCATCACACATGTGGATGAACCATGTATTCCCATCTTGTTCTCTATACCAGTACAAAACACCTGATTTGGCTCACCTAGTTCACCATTTTCTTTGACTAATATTTTTGGCACCAAAAACAGTGAAATCCCTTTGCTACCGGCAGGTGCGTCTGGCAGGCGGGCCAGCACGGAATGCACAATGTTCTCCGTTAGATCGTGTTCGCCTCCGGAAATAAAAATTTTCGTCCCTGTGAGCTTGTAAGAGCCATCTGCCTGTGGTTCTGCTATCGTGGACAACAGCCCCAAATCACTGCCAGCTTGGGGTTCGGTGAGGCACATGGTGCCCGTCCAACGGCCTTCTGCCATCGCGGGTAAAAATTTTTCCTTAAGATTTTCTGGGGTGTATAGATAGA
>DJFZ01000029.1:12102-14986 GCA_002432655.1 Thiotrichaceae bacterium UBA5859
CTGGGGTGTATAGATAGAGCGCCTCCACCGCGCCCTCAGTCAAACAGGGGTAAAGGGAAAACGCCATTGAGCCCGACACCAACATCTCTTTCACGGCTGTGGCTATGACCTGCGGCATACCTTGACCTCCTACCTCTGTCGGTAAAGGCAGTCCGATCCAGCCGCCGGCGGCGTACTCTTGATAAGCTTGCTTGAACCCCGGAGGTGTCCTCACCTGCCTACTTTTGGCATCGTAATGACAACCCACTTGATCTGCTTCTGCATCGATTGGTGCGATGGAGTTCTCTATCAACTTCCCAGCTTCTTCCAATACGCGTTGCAGCGTTTCCCGATCGAATGCTGCAAATCTGTCACTCTTGAGCAGCGGCTCTACATCGAGAATATCGTCCAGAATAAAATTGAATTCCTCTAACGGTGCTTTATATGCAGCAGGCATCAGTATTCCTTTACTTAATATCTGTCCCAAAGACTCTATGATGCTTTAAAGATGGGGATCTGCAAAGTCTAGCAATATCTGTTTTATCAGCAATACGGAAACATCACCAGACTCAAACCCAAGTTTTAGGCAGACAAATAACCACCACCGGCTGGCATCACTAAGCGGATTGCTTGGTACGTAGTTGCTGCAGCTTTAACGCCATGACTTCTCCATCTTGCCGCATCACATGACAACTATCGGCTATGTTTTCCAGCCACTGTTGTTCACTTAGGCCACCTTCCTGACCTTTAGCCGCAAAGGAAGCTTGCAGGATCGCTGGCGCCATTTGAGTTAATAAAGTATTCACATGCATACAACCTTTGATCCCTCCGATACGCTCGAAGAGCGCGCGGCGGAATCCGCGTTGAATGCAGAGACCAAGCAACTGCTCACTTTGTTGCTCGATACTCAGACACTGGGTACCGGGCGTGTCTAGCATTTCTATTTCAGCCTGCTCGATGCACAACTGTTCGTCCAACACAAGAGTCACGCGCATGGTATGGAGATCACCACCTGCTGGGATCTTTTTACCGCTGTAAGTTCGCAGGGGCAAGCCTCGATCATCATCCAACAAACCTATGGCCTTTATTTTTTTATCTTCTAGGGCAAAACACTCTATGTCGATATTTCTACTGTGTAATAACTTCATACTGCAATTAGTTTCTTAATCGTTGTCCCGTTTTCAACATATGTTCGATACGCTGTTGGGTGGTGGGTTGCTTGAGGTGTTCTAAAAAGTAATATCGTTCCAAGCGATCCAATTCAGCTTCCGAGACTTCAGTCTGACTGTGATCCGCTGACAAAACTCTCGCCATAGACTGGGCTATGGCGACATCTACTTCTGTTAGTTTGCCCTGTTGATAAAAGTCATCTGCATGCTGAGAAAGCTGATTAAATCGAGCCACTCCATCGAAGGTCGTGCTTCGGGAGGATGTGGGCTTGAAGTCATTCGCAAGCGTGAGCGCATGTTGCTTTGCACTGGCTAACACCCGCTGCGGATGCATTTGAATGGGATTTGCCGGTTTCAGATAAGCAAACTTTTTCGCCTGTTGTGCGGAGCCTGATACTTGACCAAATATCAGATTCTCAAAAATGGTAAGTGGATCCTGGTCAAGGCTATCCCAGTTCATGCACAGGGTTTTCAGTCCCCCACCTGCGGGAATCAATCCGACGCCGATTTCCACCAAACCTGCATTCAACTCAGCGTGGGCCACAGCGCTATTACAATGCATCAAGAGCTCACAGCCACCGCCCAAGGCTAAGCCTCTAGCGGCCGCCACCACCGGAAAGGGCGCATCTCTTAAGCCAGCAAGTGCCTGTTGCAACTGTGCCAGGAAGTCATCCACCTCCGACCAAAGTTTGGCATGGGCACGATCCAAGAAGAAAGTCAGATCTGCTCCGGCAGAGAAATGTGCCCCATCTCCCCCAATCACCAAAGCTCGAAGATGAGTTGGCGCCCGATCGACAAGCTGGTGTATCAACTCCACCACACCTGGATCAAGTACATTCAATTTGGTTGCAAACTCGAGGCACCCCACTCCATCGCCGAGATCCCAAAGCGCGCCCGACTCAGTTTTTAACACTGGCGTACCGGCGCCTTTATAGTCCGCTAGCTGAAATTGATGCTTAGAACGAGCAATGGCGTGGTATTCACCGTCGAATCCCAACATCTCGCGAGGCTCCGAAACTTGACGGTAACAACACTCCTGGCCCGCCTCTAACATCTGCCGCAGACGCTTCGGAATAGGTTTTTCTTGTTGTTCT
Source organism: Thiotrichaceae bacterium UBA5859 (assembly GCA_002432655.1). Lineage (GTDB taxonomy): Bacteria > Pseudomonadota > Gammaproteobacteria > UBA5859 > UBA5859 > UBA5859. The sequence goes on from DJFZ01000029.1 coordinate 14,345, forward strand.
AAATGGGCGGCAAAACGCGCCACACCAATTTTGTCCAACAACTCGAATGGTCCCCAGCGCCAGTTATAACCCAGGCGCATTGCGGTATCAATATCCCCAGGCGAATTGGCAATTTGATCAGCGATTTCAAGAGTGTAGACAATTATTCCAGAGAGAAAATCCCACACAAATTGGCCACGCTCTCCAGCATCGTCTAACAGCCGGTTAAAACTCAGGCTTTGGGCAAGAGCGAGAGATTCCATGTCTGTTGGCCGATAATCACCGGTTTCCGTGACGGTTTCGCTCTGCTTTTTATCCTCCGTGCGAATGATGCGGTAAAAGCCACCTGGTCCTTTGCGGCCAATGGCCCCTTTGCGCAACATAATCTCCATCAGATCCGGCATACCCAATACTGGCTGCGCGTAGTCGTACTTAGCCAACTGAGTTCGAAAATTGCGCGCGATAAGCGCAATAGTGTCTAAACCAATTAAATCAGCGAGTCCAAATACGCCTGTTTTTGGCATGCCGAGCGGACGACCCGTTATTGCGTCAGCCTCTTCTATTTTAATATTTTTTTTAATTGCTAACTGTATTCCATTGAGAATACTGAATATTCCTATGCGGTTGGCAATAAAGCCTGGGGTTACCTCCGGGATCCTATGG
>DJFZ01000008.1 GCA_002432655.1 Thiotrichaceae bacterium UBA5859
GTTCACACAATAATACGGGCAAACAATCTGCAGTTAAAACAGCACACACTTGACCTCGGCTCCTGGCAATAGTTCCATCTGCTTCCTGGTGCGGCGCATCAGCGGCCACAATATTGGTACCATGAACCTGGGGGAACCATTGCGGCAACTGCGGCATGCCGCTGAAATCTGCCAGCTGCTCCCGGTTGATACGCACCAGATGCTCATCGTCACCCACCGCATCGCTCAAGTTCAAACTATCAAACGGTGGCTTAGAATGACCACCAATCCGGCTACTACAAAATGCGTGTACGGATGGTGGTGCGGGCCAATCCGGCTGAATAATTCTCATCCACTGCTTCTCAGAGTATCTTGATTTAAGGCTTCTACTAGATTTTGTAAATCCATCGCCATGGGTATTTCCCAACTCATGGGAGCAGATGAGACCGGATGCGTCAACTCTAAATGAAATGCGTGCAGCGCTTGACGTTTGAAATTTCTAAGTCGGCATACTAACTCTTCACTGGCTCGAGGCGGAACCAGCAAACGCTGACCATATGCAGGATCCCCTACAATGGGGAAACGTACGTATGCTAAATGCACCCTGATTTGATGGGTTCGTCCAGTCTCAAGCGACACCTTAAGCAACGTGTGCATACGAAACTTCTGTGCTATGCGGTAATGGGTTCTCGCCTCTTTACCCGTGCTCAGTACTGCCATTTTCTTTCGCTGCTTGGGATGACGGCCAATGGGCGCATCGACAGTACCACCCGCTACTAACACGCCAGTCACCAAGGCGTAGTACTCACGGTGTACGGATCGAGCTTGCAACTGCGCGACCAACGAATTGTGTGCTTGCAGACTTTTGGCTACTACCAACAATCCAGAGGTATCTTTATCCAAGCGATGGACGATACCCGCTCGTGGTACGGTGGAGAGTTGAGGATAACGATTCAGCAAAGCGTTTACTAACGTGTCATCATGATGTCCTGCCGCAGGATGTACTACCTGCCCCGGTGCCTTGTTGACTACCAATATGTCCTCATCTTCATAGATAAGCTCAATATTGATATCACGCCCTTGCCAGAGAGTCTCTTGTTGTAACCTTGCGCGGATCGCGACTTGCTCTCCTCCCTGGACTTTAAATTTATTTGTCACCACAGCCTCATCCACGGTGACCTGGGACTGTTTCACCCACTGTTGTAGCCGCGCCCGCGAATATTCGGGGAGCAACTGCGCCAACACCACATCCAGTCGTTGACCTGCCATCGCCATTGGGATCTGCAAATTATGTTCGATGTGCTGATTCATCTGATGATCGATTGTGATGCAATTTCTCATTGAATAAAATCAAAAATTCAGTACCCTTAGCGGATGAACAGTAAATCTTTCCAACCACTTAAAACTCTCCTGTTATTGCTTTCTCTGTTAGTGGCCGGGTGTGCCAGTACAGATAAAGACATACCAGAGCTGCCGGTAGAAGAATATTTCTCAACCGCCCGTACTGCCTTAGACGCAGGCAATTACGGCACCGCCGTAGAACAATATGAGACATTAGAGGCCAAATACCCCTTTGGGCCTTACGCCCAACAGGCCGGATTGGATCTCATTTACGCCTATTACAAATTTGATGATCCGCTTTCTACCATTGCCGCAGCCAATAGATTTATCAAATTGCATCCACGCCACACCCATGTCGATTATGCGTATTATATGCGAGGCCTGGCCAACTTCGATCAGGGTATCACTTCTATTAGTCGCTACCTACCTGTGGATCCTTCGGAACGAGATGCGGGTGCAGCCAACCAGTCGTTTCAAGATTTTTCTATGCTCGTTCAGCGCTTTCCAGAGAGTCGCTACGCGCCCGATGCGCGTAAACGCATGATCTACTTACGTGACAATTTGTCTAAAAATGAGATACACGCAGCCCGTTATTACCATAAACGAGGCGCTTTCGTTGCCGCTGTGAATCGCGCCGACTATGTGCTACACAATTTCCCTGGTACCAGTGCGGTACCCGATGCGTTAACTATACTGGTTGAATCCTATATGTCCATTGGTCGCTCAGATTTAGCCCTGGATGCCTACCGTGTGTTGCTACTGAATCATCCCGATCGACCAGAAATTACAGAGTTAAGAAAAAAATATCAGTTTCCACGATCATCCTCGATGAATACCACTCTCGATTCAGGGATGTCCATTCAGAAACCGGACACTAAATCTTAGCTCGACTGGAAAATCCTGAAGTCAGTGGGAAACGACGATCTCGACCGAAGGCACGTCGGCTGATGCGCGGTCCCGGAGGCGCTTGAAAGCGTTTATATTCGTTTCGATTAATCAATAGTAGTATCCGTTCAACTAGCTCTGGACTGTGACCAGCAGCCACAATATCATCATAAGATTCGTCTCCCTCGACATAGCGGCTCACAATATCATCCAACACATCGTAATCTGGTAGCGTATCTGCATCTTTCTGATCTGGCGCCAACTCGGCGCTGGGCGGCCTGTCCAACACTCTATTTGGGATCACCTGACCCACTTGATTACGATAGTGACTAAGTTCATACACTAACTTTTTGGGTACGTCCCTCAGTACTGCATAGCCGCCGGCCATATCGCCATATAAGGTGGCATACCCCACCGCCATTTCACTTTTGTTACTGGTGGTCAACACCATGGTGCCTTGTTTATTGGCGATGGCCATTAACAAATTACCTCGACACCTGGCCTGCAAGTTCTGTTCTGTGGTATCCACCGGCGTATTCGCAAACAGTGACTTCAAAGACTCCAGATAGCTTTTATATATTTTCTCAATGGCAATCACTTCGAATCTCACACCTAAACTCTCTGCCTCTAGTCGAGCGTCTTCCACGCTCATGTCTGCGGTATATCTGGACGGCATAGAGACCGCAGTGACTCTCTTCGCACCTAAGGCATCTACTGCAATCGCCAAGGTTAATGCGGAATCTACGCCTCCGGATAAACCAATAACTACTCCTGGAAATCCATTTTTTAGTACATAGTCCCGAACCGCCAAGACCAATATCTGGTAAATGGACTGCAACCGACCTGGCCAAGAGGCAACAGCCCCGCTTACTGCGGACAGCTTTTGCTGTTGACTGAAGAGCAGTCGCAATTCAGTCGCTTCGCATAAGGGCGCCCGACCCACAACCGCCCCCTTGCCATCCACGGCAAAACTGGCGCCGTCAAACACAAACTCATCTTGCGCACCTACTAAATTACAGTAAACAATAGGCAAACCGGTTTCCGCCACCCGTTTCTTCACTTCTGACTCCCGCAGCAGATTTTTCTCCGCATGAAATGGCGATGCATTGAGGGTGAGAATCAAATCCGCACCAGCGGCTTTAGCATCCTGAGACGGTTGCGGGGACCAAATATCTTCACAAATGGTGAGGGCAAACTGCACATTTTGAAACCCAAAAACGACAGCACCTTCTCCCGCAGTAAAATAGCGCTTTTCATCAAAAAGCCGATAGTTGGGTAGGTGCTGTTTGCGATAATTGGCAATTTTTTCTCCGCCATGGAGCACAGCAGCACTGTTGTATATTTCAGCGCCGGAACCTTCCACATAGCCCACAACCAGCACCAGATCCCGATGAAGTTTGGCTAATTTCTCCAGGGCGCTGGCCACTTGCTGCAGGAAATCTCGACGCATAATGAGATCTTCCGGGGGATAACCACAGAGCGCCAACTCCGGAAATACCACCACCTGTGCGCGCCTGTTATCGCGAATTTTATCGATTATTTGAATCATATGTGCCAAGTTACCAGGCACATCACCCACCAAAAAATTGCTCTGAGCAATGACTATCTCGATCTCTTTCACTCAATCTGTATCCCTAGAAAAGCTATGCCACCGCGCCAATCTGCCGAAATATGCATTAGGTCCCTAAATAACGCAATCATACGCAAGTTGAAATTTGGTTTCGAATGCATATTGCGATCTAAGTTAAATGAATCGGTTAAAGTCAAATGGTGGTGGATTCTAACAATCTCGTCGTTTTGGGCTTGGATGATCAAAGCCATTTACTAGGTGAAAAAAAGCAAGAATGGCAGTGGGGACCACTGAAGGTCTACTGCTTGTACCGTCTGTTTCTCACCAGTTTGTTACTGATCCTGTTCAATTTCACCTCTGCACGCGCACCCTTGGGCACCCTAGATGAGCAACTGTTCCACTACGTCTTAATTCTGCACTTGCTGGTCTGTTGCCTCGGCATTATCACCGTTATTCGTCGCCAGCCAAATTATTTCTACCAGGTAGCCTTCGCCGTGACCAGTGACATTTTGGCATTAAGTCTGATGATTTACGCCAGCGGCGGATTAACCAGCGGCTTAGGTTTACTGATCTTGGTGGCCGTGGCAAGTGGTAGTATTTTACTGAATGAACTCGCCTTCCCATTCGCAGCTATGGCAACCATTGCCTTATTAGTCCTGATAATTTTACTGCAGTTACATCCCGACCAACAGGGCGCCCAATATACCCAGGCTGGTTTGATGGGGATCGCACTTTTTGTCTGCGCCTTTTTAGTCCGAAGTCTGTCGAACCGCCTAAGGGTGAGTGAAACCCTGGCACGGCAACGAGGTGAGTTCATCACTGAAATGCAACAACTCAATTCTCATATCGTACAGAGATTCAATTCAGGCATTGTGGTTACTCAGCCGGATGGTCAAATCAAATTAATGAATGAGATCGCTTGGCATCTACTAGGCTATCCACGAAGATTCGAAGCAAACAACCTAGAACAACTTAGTCATGGACTGTATAAGGCCTATAGTGCCTGGCGCCGCCATCCTGAGTTACCCTCAGAAGATGTCACTATTTCACCTGGTGGCATGACCCTTACTCCGAGGTTTTCTCCCCTTGGCGATCCGAAAACCGAGCCGGTTTTAATCTTATTGGAAGACAGCTCCCGTCTAAAACAACAAGCGCAAAAGATGAAACTAGCTTCTCTCGGTGGACTGACAGCAGGTATCGCCCACGAAATCCGTAATCCATTAGGCGCCATTTCTCATGCGGCGCAGTTACTGCTCGAACAGGAGACAACTGATAATCGACAGTCAAAATTGATTGATATCATTGTCAGACACACCCAACGAGTCAACCAGATCATCGAAAATGTCATGAATCTGTCCAACAGAGATCATGTCAAAACCGAATTCATTGATCTGCACGATTTTTTGCAAACCGTAGTGAACGAACTTAAACAAAGGAATCGTGAAGAGAGTCTGCACATAGAATTAAAAATTGAACCTCGAGATACTCAGGTACAATTCGATCCTGTGCAATTACACCAGGTGCTCACCAACTTGTGTAACAACGCTGTACATCACTCGAAATCAAATGAACCAGAAGGTGACGTCCAGTTAAAACTGCTGGGTGGAACCAGTGCAGAATTCAACACGCCTATTCTGGACATCATTGACAATGGGCCTGGTATTGAGCCAGAAATTGAGGAGCATATTTTCGAGCCTTTCTACACTACCAGCCATCAAGGTATGGGACTAGGATTATATATGGCGCAACAACTCTGTGAGGCGAATCAAGCGCAATTAGAATACCTTGCACTGCCACAGGGGGGCAGTTGTTTTCGAATCCGTTTTAAAGCAGTTACCATTTCTCGAGGACAAACATGAGCAAAGCCCATGCACTGGTAGTGGACGACGAAACAGATATCACCGAATTATTGTCCATTACCTTAGAGCAGATGGATATCCTCACAACCACTGCAGAATCCGTGGGTGAAGCTAAAGCCATATGTGACCGCAAACAGTTTGATCTCTGCTTGACCGATATGCGACTGCCCGACGGCAACGGCATTGAGCTTGTGCAATACTTGCAACAGATATCACCACACACACCAGTGGCCGTTATTACCGCCCATGGCAATACAGAATCTGCCGTCACGGCTTTAAAGTCAGGCGCATTCGATTTCGTCTCTAAACCTGTTGATATAGGTGTCTTAAGAAACCTGATTACCAATGCATTAAAGTTGGCGCAACACCCTACTGCACAATTAAGGATAGATACGGACTTAATTGGTGAGTCCGAGGCCATCATTAAAGTACGTGGCATGATCCAGAAAGTGGCACGCGGACAAGCACCCGTCTACATCAGCGGCCCATCAGGCGTGGGAAAGGAGCGAGTAGCACGACTGATACATGAATCCAGCTCTCGACAGGCACAACCCTTTGTACCGGTCAACTGTGGTGCCATCCCCAGCGAATTGATGGAGAGTGAGTTTTTTGGTCATCTCAAGGGCAGCTTTACCGGGGCCACACAAGATAAAAAGGGTCTTTTTAGCGCCGCGCAAGGAGGGACTCTGTTTCTCGATGAAATTGCAGATCTTCCGATGGAGATGCAAGTGAAATTACTGCGCGCCATTCAGGAAAAATCCGTGCGAGCGGTGGGCGCTCACAAGGAAGAGACCATCGATGTCCGCATATTATGTGCCACCCACAAGCCTCTGAGTAAACTAGTGGACAAAGGGGAATTTAGACAAGATCTCTATTACCGTATCAATGTGATTGAATTACCGGTTCCCAAGTTGAGCGATCGACCAGAAGATATTCCCCTACTCGTAAGTTACTTCCTGAAACAACAGGATCAGAGTGCAAAGGTGACTGTAGGATCGGATGCCCTCGCCGCTCTAACTGCTTACGAATTTCCTGGAAATGTTCGAGAGCTGGAAAATATACTGGAGCGAGCGCTAACATTATGTGAAAAAGATATCATTCGCCACGAAGATCTCGGTCTACTGTCTGCGCCAATAGCTGAAAAGCTCGATGCACCACAAATCAGCGTCCCACCACAGCTAAAAGATAACTTTAATTTGGAACAACACCTGGCCGACATGGAAAAAGAGATCTTAGAAGTTGCCTTAAATGAAACCAAATGGAATCGAACAGCTGCGGCAAAAAAACTGGGACTCACCTTGCGTTCATTACGCTATCGCATGAAAAAGCTGGGGCTTGAATAATCTTAATCTCTTTGCCACCGATAAGGTGTCGGATCCAATATAGGTGTTCGCTGCAAAACTAAATCCACCACCAACTTAGCTGCTGCGGGTGCCATCACCACACCATTTCGATAATGCCCTGCATTGATAAACAATCCTTCCACCTGGGGATGAGAGGCAATATAGGGAATGCCATCTGGACTGCTGGGTCGTAACCCTGCCCATTGCTTGGTAATCTTTGCGGCAGCAAAGTCCGGACAAAGTGCAGAGGCAAAATCTCTCAGAGCGTCGGCCACATCACTGCTAATAGATTTATCAAACGCGACATGCTCCACAGTGCTCCCAATAACATAGTCACCTGCTCCCCGTGGAATAATATAGCGACCATCGGCCAATAAGATTTGCGACAGCGGACATGTATCCAGGGTCACCAATATCATTTGTCCCTTTACCGGATGAATTTCAGTAGGGCATAGATATTGCGCACATAATTGATCACTCCAAGCGCCCGCGCAAACTACGACTCCATTGGCCGCATAAAAGTTGTCATTGACGTGAACGCCCCGAACTCTAGAATCTCCGCTCCCAATACGGTGAACTTCTGCTCCCTCAAGGAGCTCACCACCGAGGGCGCCCAGTTGAGCAACAAGCGCTTTCAACAAACGAGGTGGTCTGACGGCAGCTACCTCTGGAAATAATAGCGCAGGAAGATAGCGATTCGCGGTTACCAGACTAGCACAGGCCTCTCCCGCATCTAACTCAACAACAGCTAACTGAGTCTGTCCGACATACTCTTGGATCTGATTATCCAGTGTTTGATTCAGCACCAACAAACCTCTTGCTTGATACTGACTATCCACACCTGTTTGTTGAGTCAACTGGTCACAAAGCTGCGGATACAGTTGATGTCCTAACAAGGCCAATCGATAGACCGCAGATGGTGCACGCCATGCATAGAGCGGGGATAAAATCCCACCTCCTGCCCACGAACTTTCGCGGCCCGCAATCCCCTTTTCCACAACCAATACCTTGAGTCCCTGTTGAAGAAACTCAAGAGCAGTCATGAGACCGGCAACGCCAGCGCCAATGACTATTACGTCGAATCGTCGTGAATTCATCACTTGCTCATGCTATTAAAATTCAATTCGCGCCACATCGGCGGCTACGGTGCGGGCAATTAAGGTAGACAATTGTAGCTGTTGAGGACCATCAGAGTCTTGCCAAAAAACCTGTACTGTCACCTGCTTTTCATAATAGGAGTCACTAATGACATGCCAAGCCAATTGAAATCGGCCGGAGGGATCGGTACGGCTTCCACTCGTTAACATATCAAAATCGTCAGGTGTCAACAAGGCACGCGATTCTGTTAGCTGTGAGCTAGCCAGATCCAGTGCTACCTGTCTTGCTTGAATCACGTTTTGTTCTCGCTGCAGTTTAATTTCATAACTGAGTAGAGACAAACATCCGAAGGAGAAAACCCATAGGGCTACTAATACTTCTATATGGCCAACACCTTTCGTACTCTTAAAAGCGAGCATCGTTCCAGGTGCCGCTCACCGGCACGCTCATCTCTAATTGAGGTATCGCATCTAAAAACTGTTTTTGATAGCTTAACTTAACTGGCGCATTGATCTCTAACTTGCCCTCTGCGACCAATGCGCCGTTGAGCTGCCAAGCGTCCTGGCCGTTGAATTGCGAATGGGGGGATTTTAAATAAACCAATCCATTCAATACTGTGTTGTGTTTGGGACGAAGATCTCCCTCCACCACCATCAGTAATGGGGCTTGTTGGCTGCCATACTCCTGGTATCCGGACAAGTTCAGATCCCCCTTCACCCAAATGCAGGAAGCCTGTTGAAGAACAGCACTCAACTGAATCGCATTGCATCCAGATGGACACTGCAGCAGCGGGCAAGCCCGTTGCCAAGCTTGTTGATCTAGCCCCATCAATTGACGAAAAAACTGATCAGCACTTGGGCTATCGGCTGGGACTCTTATCGCGGGATCTCCAGATAACTTCGCCCGACGGGTGCCATTCAAATCGGTTATTTCTACACTTGAGGAGATCTTTAGAGTGCTACCTCTCACAGTGGCGACATAGCGATCGCTGGCATGCACCAAACTGACCTGCCCATCTAACTCGAGAGCATTTAATACTGTTAATGGTGTATTCGGAGGCGTGTAATTCGCCGGTAACTTCAAAGTCTGTTGCAGATGCGCCTTTACCGCACAGAGTGCGCTGTAGCAAACCTCTACTTCAAGTTGCAAATAGTTAAAGTCAAACCGAATCGGATTGGTAAACAAAACTTGAAAGGGAGAGTCAGGAAAATTTTTATGGCGTCCGTTCCACTGATTGAATTGTAATGCCTGCCCACTGCTAGCTACCCCCAACCAACCGTCTTGATCCGGATCTGAGATCCAAATATCTCGCCATGATGCCAAACGCAGTTTGTTTTGCACTTTGACAACCGTTGCTTCTGCAATCTGCCTGGCTTGTTCATGCTGATATGTTCTCTGTTGCACCTCGTGCAGCAGATGTATTTGCCGATTCATGAGCAACACAGATATTGTCATCAGTAGTAGACCTGAAATAGCAAATGCCAATGTGGTCACACCGCGAATGGAACTCTGACTATTGTTCATTCTAGATTTACACTTTTATCTGGCTATTTTTGTACAACATAATTACGCGACATGATGCGACGCACAACGCGATACTTTGATGCGGGTTGATTTCTCCAGTAAGCCTCTATGACTAATTGCCACTGAGGTATAATAATTTTCCGCTCACCATGCTTGTTCTGTATTGTTTTACAGTACTTATTTTTATTAAGATTCCAACAAGAGTTAGCAGTAGGTGTAAACAACAATTGTGTCACCACCAAATCATCTGAGCTGATTCTTTGCCAACTACCGCGAGTACAGTCCGGCGCTGTTTCTACAGAATAGACACCGCCAATACGTTTTTCGATGGCATGATTCTCTAGCTTATATCCAGAATAGGTGCAAGCCTCTCCACTCCCAGCACAGGAACGAAAGTATCGCAACGTCAAACAAGTACCCTGTGCTGCTAATAGCGGCTGTGAGTAAACGTCTAGATAGGGATTGACCGGCACCGACTGCGTGATTAAAGATTCTACTTTGTTGTTAAAATATCCCGCTCGTTCAACTTCCTGTGAGATTAGAGTCGCTATCCAATTCACTTCCTGTTGCACTAAAGTTGACCTTTTGATGGCAATACTATTGTGAGTAGTTTGTTGCAAAGCCGTAAATATCACCAAGATAGTCACTGCGGAAGCAGACAATGTAGTTAATAACTCAACCAGTGTGAAAGCGTGCTGCCTGTTTATCCTGATCTGATTAGCAATCAAGGTAGCCGGGAAGTTGCTTACTCTGACTAACAACACAAGCTCGGATCCGATGCATTGACAAGATGATGTGTAACTCGTAATTGTCTGTCCATAGTCGTATGCGGCCTAATCTACCAATCGTTCCTCTGTCTGGCGCAAAGAAAGTCGTTTGTGTCGAGAGGTTTGTTTGCATCTTTACACCAGGATAATCAGTCAGATCGATTTTCCGGAAATATAAATTCTGCGTACAACCTGAAACAACACCACACTCGCAGGGCTGCTGGCGACTCACGCCAACACAATCTGCATGGGGGGAGAACCGAAAATAAACTTCTTGGTTAGACTGTTGCGCTTCTCGTCTCGCACCGCGCAACGCGTTGAGCAAATGCTCGGTGGCAGCTTTAATTCTATGCCGCTCAGTGGTCAACTTATAGGCGGGGATCGCCGCCAGCGCCAGGATGGCCAGTATAGCAAGCACCAACAACAGTTCTATTAAATGCATCCCCTCGGTAGGACGTCGCATACTTGCCGAATTTTTAATCTTGTGGTTTTATTTAATGACCATACGCACAAATCATAGCACACAGTTCAGGCGTATCAACAAGCTTTTTTCTTTAGAAGGGATGACGAAAAATAAAAATGGTTAAATATTATTCTCGTTTGATGGGTCTAACATTTATCGAGCTTCTCATCACACTAAGCATTATATCCATTTTAACGGTCTCTTCTATTTTCGTATTTAACCGATTTATAGAACGGGCTCAGCATAGCGATGCTATAGAATTGCTCCTCCAGATCCAAAGTGCACAACGAAAGTTTCATCAGCTTTGCGGACACTATACTACTGTGGTGCTTGGGAATTGCGAGATCCCAAGGCGAGACTGTTCATTGATCAACAAACAATGTGGGTTAAATCTAAGCGACGATTTCTCCAAACAGAAAGGTTACCAGGTTGTTATCCAACTCGCGAATAGTCACGAGTATATCGCTGTCGCCAAACCAGTGAATCCGTTCACGCAAAAAAGTCCGTGCGCCTCTTTCGCCATTAGTGCCCATGGATCAATAGATAGTCTAGATTCACAACAATTTGCACTAAAGAGATGTTGGCGCAGATAGTGACGATGCCAATAAAGAGTTGTATCAATAGATATCTCTATTTCATTCTACTGAATGGGTTTTATTCACCAGCCTTAACTCTTTCGGTAAAGTGAAAGTCATATTTTCCTCTACGCCCTTTGGCTCTGTGACTTGTGTCACTCCCCACTCACGTAAACGCTCTAATACCCGAGTGACTAACAATTCCGGTGCAGAAGCACCTGCTGTCAAACCGATAGTCTGCACTCCTTCAAACCACTCTTTTTTTAAATTTTCCGGGCCATCTATTAAATAACTGGGAATATCTCTTTTAGTGGCAATCTCTTTGAGACGATTAGAGTTAGAACTAGTCGGCGATCCCACCACCAAAACGAGATCACATTGGTCCGTTAACGTCTTAACCGCATCTTGACGATTTTGCGTGGCGTAACAGATGTCTTCATTTTTCGGTGTTCGAATAGCGGGATACTTTTCTTTTAAAGCCAGTACTATTTCAGCAGTATCTTCTACTGACAAAGTGGTTTGTGTGACCAAAGCAACCTTGGCAGGATCCTCTATTTCTAATTCCGCAACGTCCTCTAGCGACTCCACCAAATAGATAGCGCCGCGCTGACTATGGTATTGCCCCAAAGTACCCTCCACTTCAGGGTGGCCGCGATGGCCAATCAAGACCACTTCCTCATCCTCCCGACTATGACGCACTACTTCCAAATGTACTTTGGTCACTAATGGGCAAGTAGCATCAAACACCGTCAATTCACGGCCCTCTGCCTCATCACGTACTGCTTGTGACACGCCATGCGCACTAAATATAATCACCGAACCATCCGGTACCTCTGCAATATCCTCAATGAAGCGCGCACCGCGACGACGCAAATCATCCACTACAAACTTGTTATGAACGACTTCGTGCTTGACGTAGATAGGGGGGCCGAACATCTCCAAAGCACGGTTGACGATGTCAATGGCTCTATCAACACCGGCACAAAACCCTCTAGGACTCGCTAATAAAATCTGCATGATGTCAGTCTAACATATTACTTAATGGCATTTTCCGTCCGCTGTTCGTCGCCAATAAACATATCTAAAATGAGTAATCCAGCGCCGACACTGATCGCAGTATCCGCAACGTTAAACGCTGGCCAATGATATCGATTGATATAAAAATCCAAGAAGTCAACCACATAACCATAAGCTAAGCGATCTATCAAATTACCGATAGCACCTCCAAGTATGCAACCAAGCGCTGCCCCCAAAACCTTTTGATGATCTTGCAAGCGTGTAATCCATATGATCAACACTAAACTCACACCCATGGCGACGAAGGAAAAAAACCAACGTTGCCAGCCATCCGCCTGACTAAGAAAGCTAAATGCCGCGCCGGTATTGTAGACCAATGTTAAATTAAAAAATGATGTAACCGGTCTAATTTCAAACAACTGAAATTGAGAAACAATCACCCACTTCGTGAGCTGATCGATGACTATCACTAACAATGCCAACAGATACCAAACAATGCTTAGCGTTTTGAGTTTCAAATGAATGACCTTTCTGAGTTCACATACAGTTAAAAGAAGCGGCGCTGTTCGCCCTCACCTTCAATATTCTCGATACATCTTTCACACAATTCCGGATGGCTCTGATGCTTGCCCACTTCTGCCCGATGATGCCAGCAGCGGATACACTTCGAAGATTGGGAAGCGGTCACTTCCACCCACAAATTGGCATCATTGGTGGGCTGGGCCGCAGGACTTTTATTCTCGATGCTATCGATTTTCGCCTCCGCAGTAATCAACAAAAAGCGCAGTTCGTCCGCAACCGGTTGCAGTTGCTCTTGCCACTCTTCACTACAATACAAGGTGACGTCAGCCGCCAGAGACGCTTTAATTTTGCCTGCATCTCGTTGTTGTTCGATGGCTTTGTTGACTTGATCCCGAAGACGACTTCTAGCTTGCCAAAGTGCCCAGTCCAGCCCCGTTTCTATTCGGCTATTGGGCCACTCACTGTACCAGGTTTCCATAAATACAGATCCTTCTCGACTGCCGGGTAAATAAGCCCACGCCTCTTCTGCGGTAAAGCTTAATATGGGTGCGATCCAACGCACAAGTGCTTCAGCGACATGCATCATAGCAGTTTGACCAGAACGTCTTCCCGCGCTCTGTTTTGGCATGGTATAGAGGCGATCTTTAAGTATATCGAGATAGAAACTGCCTAACTCAACAGAACAAAAATGATGTACCAGCTGGTAAATTTGATGAAATTCATAAGCTTCATAATGCTCTATAATCTGTTCTTGCAAGCCGTGAGTACGTGCCACAATCCACTGATCAATCTCTACCATCGCTTCCCAGGCGACGCTATTTTGTTCATATGAGAATCCGTCTAGATTACCCAATAAAAATCGCAATGTATTGCGGATGCGACGATAGGCATCCGAAGAACGTTTTAAAATTTCTTCTGAAACGCTTATTTCTCCCCGATAATCGGTGGCAGAGACCCAGAGGCGCAACACATCTGCCCCCAACTGATTGACTACTTTCTGCGGCGCAATCACATTGCCTAATGACTTTGACATCTTTTTGCCTTCAGCATCTACCGTAAAGCCATGGGTCAATACCTGCTTATAGGGCGCAGAACCGTATAGCGCCAGTGAAGTCAATAAGGAAGATTGGAACCAACCTCGATGTTGATCTGAACCTTCTAGATAGAGATCCGCCGGAAATCCTAGCTCACTTCTTGCTCGCAACACGCAGGTATGGGTGACGCCAGAATCAAACCAGACATCTAAAGTATCATTTATTTTTTCATACTCATCCGTCTCAGCACCAAGAAGCGATTCCGCCTGCAAATCAAACCAAGCCTGGATCCCCTTCTGCTCGATTAACTTGGCGACCTGTTCGATTAATTGAGAAGTACGCGGATGCAATTCTCCACTTTCCTTATGCACAAAAAGAGGGATAGGTACCCCCCAGGTGCGTTGTCTGGAGATACACCAATCAGGCCGCCCAGATACCATCGCCTCAATCCGAGCCTGTCCCCAGTCGGGCGTCCATTTAACATCCTTTATGGCTGCCAACGACTGTTGCCTCAAGCCGGCCGCTTCCATGCTAATAAACCACTGTGGTGTGGCGCGAAACAAGATAGGAGATTTATGCCGCCAGCAATGAGGATAACTGTGTTCCAACTCTTGGTGGGCCAATAAACGCGCACGCGCCTTAAGCACCTCGACTATTGCTACATTAGCCTTAAATACGAACTGGCCTGCGAATAGCTCTGTGGTTGGCAAGAAACGACCTTGCGCATCCACAGGGTTATCAATGGGTAGTTGGTACTTTGCGCCGACAATAAAATCATCTAATCCATGGGCTGGAGCCGTATGGACTGCGCCAGTACCCGCTTCGATGGTGACATGCTCCCCAAGTATAATGGGCACCTGACGTTCATAGAAAGGATGCTGAAAGCGCGCCTTCTCTAAAATTTGTCCTTTAAAATTTGTTAAGATCTGCAACTGTTGGGCTTCATATCGCTCCAGTGCATCAGCCGTCAATGCTTCGGCTAAGATTAGATAGCGTCGTTGGTCACCAATGACGACTTCCACTAATTGATAGTCTAACTCCGGGTGCAGGGCGATTCCTTGATTGGCAGGCAAGGTCCAGGGCGTGGTCGTCCAAATCACTATCTCAATATCTTGTGCGGGCGCTAAAACAACACCCAACTTCTTTGCCAACGCCTCGCTGTCTACGGCTGTAAAAGCCACATCAATGGCGGGAGAGCGTCTGTTTTCATATTCAACTTCTGCTTCAGCCAATGCGGAACCGCAATCAGCACACCAATGGACAGGCTTTTCTCCTTTCACTAAATGTCCATTCTGAATGATGCCACCAAGGGCACGCACAATATCAGCTTCGAATTGGTGATTCATGGTAAGATAAGACTGATTCCAATCCCCCAAAATACCGAGACGAATAAAATCCTCCTTCTGCGCCGCGACCTGTCCGCTTGCGTACTCCCGGCAAGCGACACGAAACTGACCTGAATCGATTTTTACTCCAGCTTTGCCCTTTTTTTTCTCCACATTTAATTCGATAGGTAAGCCGTGACAGTCCCAACCCGGTACATAGGGCGCATGAAAGCCGCTCAATACTTTGGACTTCACAATAATGTCTTTTAATATTTTGTTCACACTGTGGCCAATATGAATCGAGCCATTCGCATAGGGCGGACCATCATGCAAAATAAACTTGGGTCTATCCGCAGTATGATTTTGGATCTTTTGGTACAAACCCATCTGCTCCCACTTAGTGAGCTGCTGCGGTTCGCGCTGAGCCAAATTGGCTTTCATGGGAAAGCCTGTTTCGGGTAGATTGATGGTCTCTTTATAATCCTTCATGAATGTCATTCACTTTAAACTGGTTTTATTTGATGGTGAAAATAGTCTCTAGCAAACTCAACGTCTCGCTGAATCGCTGCTGTTAATGTTTCTAAATTATCAAAACGTTCCTCATCGCGAATTTTTTGCTTAAAAAACACCTCAACCCTTTGACCATAAAAATCTCCTTCTGCATCGAGTAGATGCACTTCTAGAGTCATGCCCCCTGCGTCAATGGTCGGGCGGCTTCCCAGATTGGCGGCACCCGGCTCAAGTGTTGAAGAGAGGCCTGCCACTTCTACTACATACACGCCTTGCAAGGGTGAACGCAGACGGCGCGTGGGAAGATTTAAGGTGGGGAACCCTAATTTACGGCCCAATTTCTGTCCGTGGGAGATACGACCACTGAGGGAATAAGCACGCCCTAATAACTTTTCTGCCAGAGTAAAGTCCGCTTGTTCTAGCGCTTGCCGAATTCTCGTACTGCTGACCCGTGATTTATCCACTTCAAAGGTAGGCATCGCCTCCAAACTAAAATCGCCCCGATTGGCATATTGGTTCAAGAATGCAAAATCCCCTTCACGATCTCGGCCAAATCTAAAATCATCTCCTACTACTAAATGCTTGACAGCAAGCTTGTCGATTAACAACTGTTGCACGAATTCTTCTGGCAACATCTGTGAGAAAGCTTGGTTAAAGCGTAAACAGACTAACCGCTGGATACCCGCCTGTCGAATCAATTCGACCTTTTCTCGAAAGGTATAAATGCGCGAAGGTGCGTGCTGTTTATGAAAAAACTCTTGAGGATGTGGTTCAAACAGTACCAAGGTGGTAGGTAAGTTTAATGACAATGCCCGTTCACTGAGATGCTTGATCACAGATTGATGACCAAGATGCACACCATCATAGTTACCAATGGTTGCCACACAAGGTGCATTTCCCACGTCTAAATTATGTTGTCCAATTACTATTTGCATCATGATGAGTCGTTCAGTGTTCTCGAAATTAAAAATCTTTTTGACGCATTCCGCTTAGCCAAAGCATCGCTAAATAGATCACTGCCCCTACCACCAATAACCACGCCAGTCGAAGGACACGATCACTTACAGACCACTGATGCCAAATAGCGAGATCCGGCGTTTGCCATATTAGGAAAAAGGCCATCGTTAATGCAGCTAAGGAGATCTGGATAAAAAATTTCATCCAACCTGCTCCTGGCTGAATCACTCCCTCACTGCGCAAACCCTGCCAAAGTAAGGTGGCATTGAGCAAAGCAGCGCCTGCGGTAGCCATTGCCAACCCCACGTGCTGTAAGGGCCAAATCAGAATCAGATTGAAAATCATATTAGCGGCCATGGCAATTATACCCACTCGCACGGGTGTTTTCGTATCTTGTCTGGCGTAATAACCCGGTGCCAGCACTTTTACTGCTAAAAATCCAAACAGACCCAAGCTATAGGCTTGCAAGCTCATTGCCGCCTTCACCACATCTTCAGTGGAAAAAGCACCATATTGAAATAGAGTAGAGAGCATTGGACCAGCTAACATGATCAACATCACAAAGGCAGGCATACCGAGCACGAAAATTAATTTAAGCGCCCAGCTCAGAGTATCTGAAAAAGCTTGGGGTTCTGTTAAAGCGTGATCCTTAGATAAGCGGGGCAATATAACCGTGCCCACCGCCACACCTAATATGCCAATGGGAAACTCCATTAAGCGATCAGAAAAATAGAGCCAAGAAATACTTCCCGTCACTAAAAAAGAAGCCAGCAGAGTGTCGAGCAACAGATTAATTTGCGCAACCGATACACCAAATAGAGCAGGTAACATCAATTTGAAAATTTTCGTCACCCCAGGATCTCGCCATTTAGGAATAGGCACGGGAAGATGTTTGATGCGCCAAAGTGCCGGTAACTGAAACATTAATTGGATCACACCGCCAATAAATACTCCCCAGGCAAGTGCAACTACTGGCTGTGCCATTCTCGGTGCCAGCAAGATTGCTGCGCCGATTAAGGAGAGGTTCAAAAATACTGGGGTCAATGCCGGTACAGTAAAATGTCCATAGGTATTTAAAATACCTCCGGCCAGAGCTACCAAACTGATAAAAAAGAGATAAGGAAAAGTGATACGTAACATCTGCACCGCCAAGTCAAACTTACCTGGCTCATCAATAAAACCTGGCGCGAAGGCCATAATAATCAATGGCGCCGCGATGACCCCAATAGAGGTTACAACAAACAAAATCAAGCCAAACACACCAGTGACGTGATTAACCAACTCTTTAACTGCCCCTTCGCCTTGGACAGATTTGGTTTCCGATAAGACCGGCACAAATGCTTGGGAAAAGGCGCCCTCACCAAACAATCTGCGCAGAAAGTTTGGTATCTTGAACGCTACGAAGAACGCGTCGGCACCAGCGCTACTACCGAATAGATTGGCCAGCACCACATCTCTAACGAATCCCAGAATTCGGGACACCAGGGTCATGGAACCGATATTGGCAGCACCTTTTAACAACCGATTTTTCAGGTGTTCCTCCTTAATTTCAGGATAAATTCTAGTGAATCAGGGCTAAGCCCCTAAAAATTAAACAAAAGAGGCACATGTTATCATGGCAAAACTTGCGCCAGCCAGAAGCAAAAAAGGTTCAATAGATTGACAACCTGGTCGATTTTTAGCATATTTCGCCCTCTTGACTTAAGTGATGACTTTAGGAGAAACATTTGGCCAATTCAGCCCAAGCTCGAAAACGTGCTCGCCAGAACGATAAACGCAGAGTACACAACGCTAGCCTGCGTTCCCGCATGCGCACCTACTTAAAACGAGGCCATAGCGCGGTCGCCAGTGGCGATGCCGATACCGCGAAAGATGCGCTGCAAGCAGCAGTACCCGAACTAGATAAATTGGCTCGAAAAGGCATTATCCATCCCAATAAAGCCGCACGACATAAATCCCGTTTGAATGAACAGATCCGAAAATTAGGCGCTTCCTGAGAGTCAGTTTGTACCTTGACACTAAACGATCGGTCTCCCTCGGTGGCGCGCTTCCCCCAATCTAGTCCCGCCAAATAGTCCTCTGTTCAA
>DJFZ01000010.1 GCA_002432655.1 Thiotrichaceae bacterium UBA5859
CCACTGCGTCAGCAGGGTTGAACGTCGGCGCGTTGGTTGCGCCAGACGGCCCGTAGGGTGAGGTCACGGTAGTGACCGAATATAAGCGGCGGGGGAGCCGCGTTCTGTCTGTGATCATGAAGCGGATAAGAACAACTCATCCCATACAATCGGAGAGCTGGCTGAGTGGTCGAAAGCGGCGGTCTTGAAAACCGTTGACCCGAAAGGGTCCGGGGGTTCGAATCCCTCGCTCTCCGCCAAATTTAGTTCAACAACATTAAGCGGCAAACTGAAGACAAAGTAGAATTAACTCGTCACAATTAAGAATGATTGTTAACTACTAAAGAATGAATATTACGCAATAGATCTAGGTTGAATAAAAAAAACTAAACAAGATATTCAACTCTATTTAATATCTACATGGTCAGAATTCAATCTGGATATATATGAGGCTCAACCTCTAGCTTTTCCATCTGTTTCCCTCTCATAATTATATGGCCGCGATATCGTTTCTCTCCACTGGAGGTGAATTCAAAATCATAACAGCGCAGTATCTGTAATTTGCCTAAGGGGTTCATCACAGGCCATATCTTTGTTAACCAAATAGATTCGTCGAGAAATTGTAGATTTGTTTTTTGGCAGTAGTGATACACGCTTTGTCGGGCAGTGTTCTTGAGAGCATCACCATGCCACCAATAATAAAAGAGTGATAAGAAAAATAGTATCCACAACAGGCTTACTAAGGACATCACTTTCTCCGTTAGGTAGAGTTGTGGTATCAAATAATTAAACGACACCCATGAAGCATGACAATCGCAAACAATACATGAGGTTTTTTAATCATTGATGAAATGCAAAAGACAATAACAAACAATGCCGCTAGACCCGGCAGAACGAACTCATTATAAATATTAATGGAGAAGACCTAGAAATCTATTGGTCAATCTATCTACTAATACATAAACTGAACGAATGTTCTTATCAGTATTATTTTGAATTCCGTGCTGCCAGAGTGCGAATAGTTTCAAATAAGGAAAGATAGTATGCAAGCATTAAAAGCATTATGGAAATATGGACGTTTCTTTTTGGTTACCTGGGTTTTGTTGGGCGGTATTATATTGATGGCTATCGGCGGAGATGCGTTGTCGGACTACATGGTCACCTTCGGACTGGTTGCCTTACTATTAGACTTGACACTGGGGGAAGATTATAAGGAATACCAGTACGACAACGCGCAGATTTTTTATCCAATGCAATACTTTAGTCAATTAGTGTCAGTTGCCAGTTGTTTGATGTATGCCTGGGTATTGGGTGTGCCCAACGACTTTCTCGGTATCGCAGCTGCAGTTCAATCGCTAACCGGATATGACATGCTCGCGGCCCATGCCAATGATACCTTCGGTTTCTATGTCGCTGCTGCCAGTGTGGCTATCATTGGGGCGGCAATTGGGTCAATCGCGGTCGGTCACGAATTAACCCATCGAAAAGATATGCCCTTCGCTAATTTTATGGGGCGGTTAGGCCAAGCGTTCGGTATGCATACTCGCTTTTCGATTCGACACCCCTATGGGCACCATAACTGGGTCTGTACACCAAAGGATCCGGCCACTGCTCGACGTGGTGAACACTTTTATCCTTTTGTGGTGCGCTCCATTATTGGTCAAAACCAGCAGGTTTGGCAGCTTGAGGCTGGTCGTTTGAATAAAATGGGCAAGTCAGCCTGGACCTTTGAAAACCAGGTGCTTCGAGGCTGGGGTATGGAGCTAGTCGCAATGGGGCTATTTGCCATCGCCGCAGGATGGACCGGCGTGATGGGCTATTTAATTGTTGGTATTGGTGTCAATGTGGCCTTAGAGGCAGCCAATTACATCGAGCACTACGGTTTGATTCGTGCCGAAGATAAACCACAGCAGGTGAGACATGCTTGGAATGACAATCATACTTTCTCCTACTGGGCCACGGTGGCAATTGCGCGTCATGCTCATCACCATGCCGATGCAGATGTGGAGTTTTGGGACTTGAAGCCATACGTTACTGAAGCGCCAAGAATGCCATTTGGGTATTTGCTCACCATTATATGCGCACTTATCCCGCCACTTTGGCATACAATAATGAACCAGCTACTGATCAAATGGGACCGGGAGCTGGCGAGTGAGGAAGAGCGCTCAATCGCTGCGAAGGAGAATATCGTCAGTGGTCAGGACGCACTAATTGAAGCAGGGAATGCCTATTATGAGGCACAATCTCTAGTGGATGCTGCTTAGCACCGGCGTGAAATATTTTTATAAAATCGATGAAAACAAAATAAATCTAGAATATGGGGTTCAGCATCGGCTGGATCCCTTCTTTTGACTAAATACCTTTAGTTCTCATTTATTTAACTAAACAGGAGTGAAAACTCCTGATAAAATTACCCTTTCGGTTTGCTATGGTGGCCTGCGTTGGTCCCCTCGCGACAATAAGCTGTGAACCCCGTCAGGCCCGGAAGGGAGCAGCGGCAGCAGTGGACTTGGGCGCCGGGGTGTGGCTGGCGCAGGTTGCCTCCAATTGTTGTAATATCTTTGCATCGACTATGGCGAAAGAGAGTGACCATTTCAAATGAGTTACCAGGTACTGGCTCGCAAGTGGCGACCGCAGAATTTTGAGCAGATGGTGGGGCAAACTCATGTCGTCAAAGCCTTAATCAACGCCCTGGATAGCAATCGTTTACATCATGGCTATCTATTTACCGGGACAAGAGGTGTGGGAAAAACAACGCTTGCGCGCATATTCGCTAAGGCGTTGAACTGTGAGCAAGGGATCTCTTCAAAACCTTGCGGTAAATGTGGTATTTGCGAGGAAATTGTAGCAGGGTGCCATGTTGATTTGCTTGAGGTGGATGCAGCATCACGTACCAAGGTGGAGGATACGCGCGAACTATTGGAAAACGTGCATTATTCGCCTACCCGAGGACGATTTAAAATATATCTGATTGACGAAGTGCACATGCTCTCTACACATTCATTTAATGCACTTTTAAAAACTTTGGAAGAGCCGCCGCCGCACGTGAAGTTCTTATTGGCGACCACGGATCCACAAAAATTGCCTGTCACTGTATTGTCTCGCTGTCTACAGTTTAATTTAAAAGCGTTATCCAGTGCGCAATTAGAAAAACATCTTGCCAATGTTTTGGCGAGCGAGGAGATAGAGTATGAACAGCAGGCGGTCACTTATCTGGCACAGGCTGCCCAAGGGAGCGCACGTGACGCGCTGAGTTTACTGGATCAGGCCATTGCCCATTGTGGCGGCAAGCTGAGCGAAACTGAAGTGGCTGCTATGATGAACCTAGTGCGAAGCAGTCAGGTGTTAGGCTTGATCCATGCCTTACTGGCACGGGATGCATCCGCCCTAATGGATGAGATGCAAGCACTCCATGATATGGGTGTGGATTATGGTGCGGTTTTGTCGCGATTAGAAAGCGAGCTGCACCAAATTGCCTTAGCAAAGCAGTTTCCCGGTGCTTACGAGACAAACGTCTGCCAGGATGCAGATTATGCTGCGCTTGCTTCGTTGATGAGTGCGGAACAAATCCAATTATATTATCAAATGGCGTTGGTGGGTAAACGAGATCTACCATGGGCACCGGATCCGCGCTGTGGTTTTGAGATGACATTAATTCGGATGTTGAGTTTCACACTTGATGAAGCAGAGCAACACCGGCCTATCACCGGTTCGGATGAATTCAATCAAGATATCACGCCCTCTGCTGAATCATCTACACACCCCGAACGTGCTTCCCTACAAGAGCCGAGAGCAGATTACGAAGTGTCTGCATCCATTAGCCAGCCTGCTGAGGCCCAAGCTGAAAGGCAGGCAATAAACAGTGTGAAGCCGAGCGCCGGTGCTGCAAAGGTTGAGGATTGGAATCAACTGGTACCTCAGTTACGATTGACCGGGTTGGCTGAACAATTGGCATTGCACTCCTCGTTGGAGAAGGGTGGTGAAGATCATTGGATTGTTCGAGTCGATCCCGCGCAGACATCACTGTTGGGTAGCCAAAGCGAATCTCGTCTGCGAGAGCGTTTGCAAGCCGAGGCGGGCCAAGGCGTACGAATTTCTATTGAAGCCAGCGCCGATCCAATAGAAACGCCTTTTAAAAGGCAGCAGAGAGATGCCTCCGCCAAGTTAGAGCAAGTGAAGCAGGATCTAAAAAAGGATCCAATGATGAATGATATTGCGGATACGTTTGGTGTTGATCTGGAAAAAGCGATAATTCAACCGCGAGATTGAGGTTAAGACATTTTTATGGGTAAGTTTGACGATATGTTTAAACATGTGCGGGATATGCAAGAAAATTTGCAAGACGCGCAGAAAAAACTACAAGATATAGAGGCCACAGGCGTGGCTGGAGTGGATTTAGTCTTCGTAACAATGAGTGCAAATGGCGTGAAAAAAGTCGAGCTTGCGGATAGTCTACTAAAAGAAGAAAAAGTAGTCATTGAAGAGTTGATTGCCGCGGCTGTGAATGATGGCATGCAGAAATTGCAACGTGCCACTCAAGATAGATACACAAGCATTGCCTCCGATCTGGTTAAGAATCCCTTCAAGAACTCATGAGTTTTAGTCCACTACTGCAGGAGTTGATGACTCAGCTACGTTGTTTGCCTGGCGTTGGTCCGAAAACTGCGCAACGCATGGCATTTCATTTGTTAGAAAGGGATCGCCAAGGAGCGGTGCAATTAGCTGATGCTTTAAAGTCCGCTGCAGAACAGATCACCTATTGTGAACGTTGTCGTATTTTATGTGAACAACAAATTTGCCAGCTATGTGGAGACAGTAAACGCAATGCTGCTCTTCTTTGTGTGGTGGAAAGCCCGGCCGATGTCTATGCGCTTGATCAGGCAACTGGGTACGATGGTCTATACTTTGCGTTAAGGGGCCATCTTTCTCCAATTGATGGCATAGGACCGGATGAGATCGGCATTGATCTGTTAGCAGAACGATTTGCGGATGGGAATATCGAAGAAGTGATACTGGCGACCAATCCAACTGTGGAAGGAGATGCCACTGCCCACTATATAGCGGAGATGGCAAAGGAGCGGGGCGTTCGAGTCACTCGAATTGCGTTTGGTGTACCAGTAGGGGGAGAGCTAGAATATGCGGACGGTGGCACTTTAGCCCATGCGTTTTTGGGCCGCCATTCCATATAAAATCAGGTTGATGAGGATTGCTTGGCTAAAAAGAATTCGAGCAAAGGTAAGTGATCCACTCCCCAAAACATTTTCTCGCCTAAGTAAAAGGTAGGTGCACCAAAAGCACCTTTGTGTACCGCTAGTGCGACATTTTCTCGCAATTCATCTTTTATACTTTGATCTTGTGTGAGTTCAAGTAATTCATTTCCATTCAATCCACACGCATTGGCAACTTGTTGCAGAATCTCTGGTTGGGATACATCTTGACCTTCTCCCCAATAAGCGTGATAGAGGCTAAGGGCAAATGTTTCACCATTTCCTAAACGATGGGCGGCAACTGCTGCACGCATTGGCATCACACTATTGATAGGAAAATCCTTGGGAAACGTCAGAGGGGCTTGGTAAAACTCGCACCAATTATTTAAGTCTTGAGGCATGTATTGGCTTTTGGCCGGCAGTGTGATGGGCGGTTTGTTGCCAGTTTCTTTGAACACCGCACCTAATAGAAATGGCCGCAAATCGAGATCAGCCTGATATTTATCGACAATGTTTCTTATCTGGGTGGTGGCCAAATAAGAGTAAGGGCTGCCGATGTCCCAGAAAAATTGTACCACTTGGGTATTCATGTAGCAGTTCCTAATGATGTTAGGGATACACTAACCATGGGATCAGAGAATATTTCAGTCATTCACTAGAGTGGCACCCAGGACGAATGATGAAATAAGGTCTAATGATAACAAGTTGGTGTTGGTATCACCCTACCAAAAATATTCTAGCTGTACTTGAATGAAATCTTCATCTTTAAAATCGCCCAGTAGAATATCATTATCGAGATTTTCTCGTACTTCATCGGTACTGAGCCCTTCGTCGAAAAAGTCTTGACCTGCAAATTCTTCTAATACCGTCTCTAATAGGGGAGATTCTTCGTCACTGAAAAACATCGTCGCGTTAAAACTGAGTTTCCAGAAGCTATTTAAGTTGTAACTGGTGCCCAGATTCATAATGGTGCCACCACCCGTTAAATCCTGGAACAGTGCGAGGATGATTGCGGTATTACTGAGGTTGTTCAAGTTCAGAAAATAGATTAAGGCCAAATCATCTTCGAATAAACTGGTGGCGATATCTCCTCGTTCGTCCCAATGATATTCGACGATCAAACGCAGATCCCACACAGAGTCAAAAAGATTACTCCAGCCATACTCCCACCCTGTCACGGCAGCGGCATAGGGCCCTTCGTTTCCTCTCAGGTCTGTACCTTTCTCGCGGTAGATAGCCTCTAAGGTAAACGTCGAGCCAGCGACCAACCAAGCCACTTCGATGCCCGCTTGACCAAATGTTTCATACAGGGGAGCTAGGGCGATGAGTTGATCTAGTGCCAAGTTGGATAGATCTCTGACCGCGATGCCGCCCTCAATGGCCTGCAGGTCAGAGGGATTGGCCTCAAAATAGGCTTCCAAAATGGGCACAAAGGCGTCGGTACATTCTGGATCGGCGGAACACTGATCTTCAATTTGAGCAAACGCGAGCTGTTGCTCTAAAGTGAGATTCTCTTGGGTGAAAACAGGAACAAATGTGGGCTGTCGATTCGTACCTTTGAAGTAGGAGATCCCGACTGTGAAATCGCCAATATCATGGGTCCAGCGAATGCCCACATCTAGGTTTCTATCTTCATCTCCGTCTTCATAACGGGCTTCGTCTTCTTCAAAGCGAAAGCCTAAACGTAGGCGGCTTTCTTCCCCGGCAAAGTCCTGCTCACGGAATACGGGCATCAAATAGAGTTCTACTTGCCCAAAGTCTGTAAAGAAGAGCGCGTTGGCCATCAATAGGCCAAGTTTCGTGCCGCCCAACCCGGCACCCCCTTCTAGACCATCAGCTGGATTAATCACGTTCACCAGATTCTGCGTATTGGTAGTGCCCCAAAACACCTGTTTCCAGCCAAATCCCAATTCTAAGCTATCGCCATACCAGTCTATAGAGGCTTTTCTAATGTCGCCATGTGTGCGAGAGGAGTCAATCACATCATGGCGATAAAAAGGGGCAAATGTGACCCCCCAGTTGTAGGAGCCTTCAATTTCGGGTTCCGCGTACAACTCGGTTTCAAATACGGTACCCAGGGAATATTCTGTCTGTTGTTGATATAGTCCGGTGTCTAAAAACCGCTGAGTTTCGAAACTGAGTCGCCCTTGAACATCAAATGAGAGTTCGAAAGACAAAGCGGGTTGGCACACTAATCCGATACCTAATAAGAGCAGCGACCCATAAAAGGGCCGCCGTAGTTTTATCTTTAAATATGACTTACTCATGCGTTCTCGATTGTTATGGTTCTATCTGGGGGTTGTTGCCCCAGACTGTGAACGCTCTTTCTATTACAGATCAGAGTCTAATTGCAACTTAGATTATCGCGCCAAACGCTTTAGCTGGCTTTTATTGAACATTTTGTCGTCAATCCCTTCGTCAAATTTCCAATACTCATTCAACATTTCAGTCTCTTTACCAGTTTGAGCATTCACCATTAAGATTTTCATGGGACGCACGTTTCCGTCACCAAAATCTTGATAGTCTTCTAGGTACATGGTCTTGAGCAAGGTTTTTTTACGGTCGTAAAACTCCATCTTTTTCATTCTTTCCAGTTCTTCATTGATCCAGAGTTTGCGCTTTGAGTAGCCGGTGGATGTATCGTGAGGATAAGCTTCTACAATGTCATAGGTCACGCCGTCTATCACTTCTTCGCCCAACCATTTGTAGTCAGCTTCGTCTATATTGCCCTGCATCGAGAGATCTTCGTAGGAAAATTCACTACCCATGAAAGAGCCCGATTGTGCGGATCCGCTGATGCGTTTGGTTTTGCCTAGTGCGGGGAGAAAGAGCCACATATCGTCATCTTTATTGGCGTCATCATACCCGTGTTGTAGCAATGCCGTGCCTTTGGTATCCGCAGGCTCTTGAAAGATGATCAAGCTTTTTACATCCCCATTTTCTTCCATTTTAGAAAAGGTCTTCATTTTCTTTCGGCTTTCGGCACCTTGACGGTTACGCAAGATCATGAGCTGAATGGTCTCCGCATCGTCAAAATCTGTATCACGCGCATCTAGGCGTTCCATCAGAGAGCGGCCTCTTGCTTCTGGGGATTCATCGACGTTCGCATAGGGTGAAGCACTGATTAACAATGCGCCAGCGGCAACGATACTGATCAATTTTTTCATAGGTTCTCTCCGGTTAAAGTCCTTTTTAGTTCTAGTTGGGTGCCTCACCTTTGAGCCTCAGCGGAGTGAGACAAGCAAAGTAAACTTAATTACTTTGCGTTGTTGATAACCAATAGCACTAATTTATTTAAAGAAGCTGAATTGTTAGTTGATATATTTATTTCACGATCATTTTGTCAAATCAGTTGCAGATTTTACAGTAAGGAGCACATCAAGTTCCAGCGAGTAGCTTAACTATGGTTCAATTTTTAGGTATGGATATGCTAATCTTCTATTAGAAATGCAATTTGAAACTTTTTGCAGTCTTTGCCTAGCCTCTATTGGACGCTTAATTACCATTTACATACGATTCTTCTTCCCGGTTCGCCCTGCTACTTAGATTCCCCAAGTCTGTATCTGACTGTTACCTAATGGGGGCAGTTGATTTGCCCGAAGCTGTCTTTCTCTCTGGCGTTGAATTTCAGTGGCGCAACCGACCGGACTGGGTTAGGAAGGTCGCATCGTAGAAAAATAGAAGCTCCGATAAATAGAGCTTCTATTGTCAACTTTCGTTAAGTTGCGGGCTGTTTTCTGAATTACACTGCAAACCTGGTTTGTTCCATCTGATCGTTATTAGCCGATTCCATTATCGAATCCACTACTTCGTCCACCGGTATTTCGGGATCAATGCTCGAATGCAATGCTAGACCTAACAGCGAGCTGGTAATCATCAATTGCTTGGTATAGCTATTAATATTTAGTAATTCTCCCACATCTCGACAACGCTCTATAAGAAAGTTCTTAATTTCTTCTTCTAATCTCGGTGAGTCTTTAGATAACGCAGATAATTCTCTAATTAGTTTAGATTTAGTAAAAATCAAGTCGGTTAGAAAGCTTCTAATATTGCCACTTTCTTTCACTGAATTGAACAACTCCCTCGTGCGTTTTGCCTCTTGAATTATCAACTCTACATAGAGCTGCTCTTTAGAGCCGAAATAGTGGTGAATCAAGCCATGGTTGACTCCAGCTGCTTTAGCAATAGATTTTACTGAGGCACCCAGGGAGCCATTTTGTAGCACACATTCGCGCGCGCCGTAGATAAGTTTCTCTCTTGTTTTCATAATATTGTAGCTATCCTTTCGGGCTATTTCGCCTTGCAGAATTAAAAATAATGGCAACCAATCATAAAATAGTCTGTTATTTTGCTATTTTGTACAGTTTTCGTGGAAACCCCCACAGAACTGAACTTCTATAGCTCATCATAACTTTTCGAATATGTCACTAAAAAAATTCATAGGTATCAGCTATATAAATAATAATTATTATAAAATAATTTAATTTTATTTGATTCTGCTGCGATTAATAAATCGCTGGATCTTTAAAATTTCCCATTCAGCAGTGAAACTGGGTGTTTAGTTAATGCCCCGAGAATCCGACAAACTACAATAAGCAATTGATTTTTTGGATTCTATTTCTGTGAGTGTCGTACTACCAAAACCTAAATTTAAGTTATCTGGGATTCTGCACGCGAACGATTCTCTGTGGGAGTCACTGGCAGCGGCAATTTTTCTGATTATTGGACTCATTTTGAGTCAATTTGAAGGCTCTGCAGCGTTTGCCAATTTTATGTATTTCGCGGCAGTGATTGCCGGATCTCATCGCCATGTGCGATTTGCACGGACTCAATTTCGTCAGATCAAACGCATCAACCTAAATATTCTGATGTTGAGTGCGATTTTCTTTTCCTGCGCTTTGCAATTGTGGCAACAGGCCGCTTGGTTGGTCGTGATTTATGGTGCGGTGTTACGGTTGGATAAGTGGCCGAGTGATATGGTGGAGCGTCAGATAGTAGCGTTGCGTAAACGTCTGCCGGATAAAGCATGGATAGTGGAACACAAAAATTTACGTGCTGTGCCCGCGACAGCTCTAGATCTGGGAGACACAATTTTAGTGGTGCCCGGGCAGCGTATGGCGACAGACGGCGTGATTATTCAGGGGGATTCATTAATCGACGAATCGTTGTTGAGCGGGGAGCGAATAGCGGTCAGGAAACAGCCTGGAGATCTGGTATACGCTGGTACTTTAAATAAAGAATCCACATTGACAATTCGGGCCACACGGCCATTTCAACAAAGTATTTTGTTTCAGAGCATGAATTCGCTTAAAGATGCTCAGTTATTTCCAGGCCAGTTAGAAAAAACGTTGAATCGATTGAGTAAAACCTACTTGCCGGTTTTGTTGATAGTGACGTTAGTTTTCATCGCAACGGCATTTTTGTGGAGTGACCATGCACTGGTGTGGTCTGAGCGCTTGCTAGTTTTCATGGTTGCTTTAACGCCTGTTTGCTTGCGTGTGGCATCTTCGGCACCCTATCGCATGGCATTAACCGGTGCGGCTAGAAGGGGCGTGCTCTTAAAAGGCACCCGACAATTAGAAAAATTGGGGCAACTCGATCAGTTAGCTTTCGATTTAGTGGGTACGCTCACTTCTGGCAAACCTGAGTTGGTTGCTGTCGATTGCTATTCCAAGTATGAGCAACAAGAACTCATCGCCATTGCGGCCGCATTGCTGGGGGAGGAGAAGCATCAATATGGTCGATGTTTCCGACAACTGGTGAGCACTTTGAAGGATGTACCAGAAATCGATGTGAGCAATTGTCACGCTATTGGGGGAGTGGGTCGAAGAGGTCTCTACGAGGGGGAAGAACTGTTATTTGGTCCAGCAAAATTGTTTGAACAACTGGGTGTGCCGCTTGAAGCCATCAATCATCAGCTCCAAGAGTATCATCAGCAGGGACATCTTTGCCTGATGCTAGGTAGCATTGAACAGATCTATGCTATGTTTGTATTAGAGGATCCTGTGAAACCGAATATCAGCACCCGTATTGAAGAGTTGAAACGCTTAGGTGTAAAACGTCTTGCTCTGATGACCGAGGAGAGTAGAGGTACGGTCAGCAAAATTACCGACACTGCGGTTCTAGATGATTGCTACTTGGATTTAACAGCAGCGGATAAAGCGCGACTGGTGGTGGAGATGGGCTCGGTTCAGGGCAGTGTAGGTCTAGTCAGTGGAATAGACAATGCCCAAGATACAATGGGCTTGGCAGATGTCACCATTGTCATGGGGGGAGCCAATCAAATAGCAGAGTCTCATTCTGCGGATGTGTTGTTGTTGTCCGATAATCTAAAACAATTAAATTATCTTATTCGCTTAAGTCATCTCTGTAGGCAATTGGTGACTAGGAATCTCATATTTGCTTCTAGTTTAAACCTCATATTGGCACTTAGTGCTTTGGCAGGATTGGTGAGTTTGTCTTTTGTTATGGGTTGCCATCTTTTGTCTCAGATCACTCTGATTACTCATAACTATCGTGCGGTGAAAGAGCTGTAAGCGACTCTATCTAGGACAAGAGCTATAACCGCACCATTGCAAGCCGTAATAATGGTTGCTCTGTAGTTGTTAAGGGTGAGTGAATTCGGGTAACTTCAATCTTAATGATTAAAAAAGCTCTGTTGGCAGTGGCTTGCCTGATTTGCAAGTAGACAACTAGAGAACCATACTGCGTCACAATTGAGTCAAGCAGTGGAAACAGATTGCTGCCGGCTAGAGCATGTTCTGCTAATGCTCACTATCTTGCCGACAAGTAACGAGGGAATTGGCAACTATACTCTAAAGAGTGTAGCGAACACCTAAAAAGAGACTGGTAGATTCGAGCACGGTTTCATTAAGCTGTGTTTCACCTTCTGTTCCATTGGAGAAGAACACATAATCTACCCCTTCGTCTATGCGCCATTTAAAACTCTCTGCTCGCAGTAGCACCCTATATTTTGTCGAGATTTGCCAACCTAGTTGAATGGTAGCGTTCATTCCATAGCCTTCACCTTCGTGGCTAAAGCTGACGGGGTGGGCGAAATCGGCTCGCAAATTCCAGTTGGCATCAGCATCGTAGTCAAAATAATAGCTCGTTATGTTCAATTTTATATACAATTTAGAGTGCCAATTGTGTTCGGCAAGGATGCCTAATCCGGCCCCAACCCATCGTGTATCGAAACTGGAATTCAGACCCTCGAAGGGACCGATATCGTTTGGTACCAGAGTGTTTACCGTGGTCACGCCATCGAATGTGTTGAATTTTTGTGCCGCGTAGGTCACCGCAACAAGAGGGACGACATCTATGCCGCGAATCTTGTTCATCCAGCCTAATTGATACGAAGCGTTCATCGTTTCGCCATCAGTAGAAGAATAACTCCGTAAAAACTCATTGTTTTTGCCGTCATCGAAATAATCCGAATCTTGAACGTTTCCCGAATCAATTTCTGCGTAGAACAGATCAAGAATACCCACTAGAGATTTTTCGGTCACTGAAGTGATACTGATGCCCACACCATTGCTCTTCACGTCGCGCCAAGTGAGTTCTGAGAGGATATTGGGATTTTCGCCATTGGCATCACCGGCGATATTCCAACGAAATTCAGATTCGCTTGCACCCAAAAAGAGTTCTACATCTGTGGCGGCGGGATTGGGGCCATCCAAATTAAGATCAGCAACGGCATTCTGCGCGAGGACAAGCAGAAGCAGTGTAACTAAGTACCGATAAGTATAATCAACATTGATTGGCTGAGTTTTTGTTGTCATTGAGCAATCGAATAATGGCATCTAGTCCGCCTTGATTGATGTTAATACGCGCCAGATCACGGAGCACAGGTTTACCGAAATAAGCGACACTTAGTCCGGCTGTACTCAGAAGCTTAGCGTCATTGGCACCATCACCGATGGCAATGGTGTTTCTCAGCTCCATCTGCTGCGCGGCAGCCACCTCTTTGAGCTTCTGTGCCTTACCTTCTGCATCAATAATCGGCCCCATGACCTGACCCGTTAGTTTTCCTTGTCTAATTTCGAGTTCGTTTGCGAAGGCTTGGTCTAGCTTCAGTCTCGATTTCAGGCGATCCGTAAAAAAAGTAAAGCCACCGGATAACAGTAGAGTGTGTATCCCTCTCTGCTGGATCTGTTTGAGCAAATTTTCTGCTCCTGGATTCAATTGCAGCCGTTGTTCATAGACTTGATCCAATACAGCGGCGTCTAGACCTTTCAACAAGGCTACACGGCGAGTCAAACTTTGGCTAAAGTCGATTTCGCCACGCATCGCTGCTTCCGTAATGGCCTGTACTTCTGGCTTCAAATTTAGAAAATCAGCGATCTCATCAATACACTCAATATTTACCAGGGTGGAGTCCATGTCCATGGCGAGCAGTGTATAGTTAGCTACCGACTCCCCATGTTTTAGTGCTGCGAAGTTAATTTTGTTTTCAGCACAGTACTGTTTTAATCGTTTTTGATTGATGCTTCCTGTGAGCTTCAACACTCGCGTGTTTATTGATGTCAGGTGGGCGTCCGGACACAGATCAGCGATAGATTTTTGCCGGGAGTAGATCTCTTTTTCCGCTTCAATAAGATAATGCATGGTGCTCTCAAAAGTCCTATCGCAGGTGTGGATCAAGACTGCTCGGGATAGGGTAGAATTGTTTGATTTCGTTAGCTAAAAGGTCTGTTGATGATATTTGTTCAACACTATGAAGATATTTCGCCATACCAGACAAAAGATGGCTCAATTATCCGGGAGATCCAACATCCTTGCAAGCATTCTGTTGAAAATCAAAGTCTTGCAGAGGCAACGGTGCGCCCAGGAGAGAGTACTAATCTGCACTACCATCGTCAAGCAGAAGAGATTTATTATATCCTACGCGGTCATGGGCTGGTGTCTCTGGCCGATGAAACAGTGGAAGTGATGGCAGGTATGGCAATCACCATTGCACCCGGTACGCCCCACAATGTGGTGAATAACGGAATGGTGGATCTTGTATTCCTCTGTTGTTCATCGCCGGCTTACAGCCACCACGACACTGTTATGGTGTAGAATGCGCGCCCTTTCTCCCTTGTCTGTTTTGGCGAACCGTCAAAGCTGGAATTTTGAGGTAGTGTGATGTCTAGAGTCCGACTTGAATTACCAGAAAATTTTATTTTTTCCACTGAGCTTGTGGTGCGTGTGAGTGACATTAGCTACGCCAATCATCTCAGTCACGACTCAATGTTGTCTATGATCCATGAAGCCCGGGTTCGTTTTCTACAGAACTACGGATTTCGGGAATTCGATATCGCTGGTGTGGGACTGATTATTGCCGATGCCGTGATTCAATATCGGGCGGAAGTGTTTTATGGAGATAGCTTACAGATAGACGTGGGTCTGCAGGATTTTTATAAAAACGGTTGCGATATTTTCTATCGCTTACAGAATACAGCCAACGAAACTGAAGTGGCACGTGCGAAAACTGGAGTGGTATTTTTTGATTATGATGAGCGCCATCCGGTTGCCATTCCCCACAAGTTTCGGGATCTATTTGTCCCCGACGGAGAATTATCAGAACAAGGATAGTCCTTAAATTTTAGTTATGGCAAAACAGTTCGAGAATTTTTCAGAGTTTTATCCCTATTATTTAGCTGAACACAGTAATCGCAATTGTCGTCGTTTACACTTTATCGGAAGTGCGTTGGCGTTGATACTGCTGATCACTATCCTCTGCACAGGGAATTGGCAGTGGACACTATTTTTACCTGTCCTCGGATATGGATTTGCTTGGTATGGCCATTTTAGATTCGAAAAAAATAAACCGGCGACCTTTAGCCATCCTATTTATAGCCTAATGGGTGACTGTGTGATGTTTAAAGATATGCTGATTGGTAAAATCAAATTTTAATTGTCGTGTCTCTCTATTTTTAATAAACATAACGATATAATCGATTGGCTCTTCTAAGTGAATGACGTTTGTCGGTCGATACCCTCTAATAGGTAACGGTCGCGAGATAGCAATAGATCGCGCGCCTATCGCTACACGGATGGATCTTTAATCATGCAAATTGATGTGCACCGTATTGCATTGATACGCCACCTATTGTTCGGGTGCTGCTTGGCTTTGGCGCTGCCCCTGAGCTTCGCCGCCAATAAACCTTTAGACGCCGTTATCGTGATGGACAGCTCGGGCAGTATGGCGATTAATGATCCGGATCGCATGCGGGTGCCGGCGGCTAAGCTTTTTTCCTCGCTATTGGGTGAACAAGATCGCTTGGGTGTCGTGAGTTTCAGTGATAAAGGGTATCCGGTGGTCTATCTCACGCCCCTGACGAGTAGTCGCAAACGTACTCAAGTGATGTCTGCCATTGATAAGGTTTCTTCTAAGGGAGTTTATACCAATCTCGATGATGCCTTGCAAAAAGCGATTGGCATGTTTGCGCAAACCTCAAATGATGAAAGACGTAAAGTCATCGTGTTGTTGACTGATGGCAAAATGGACGTGGGTAACGTTCAAGAGGATCAGGTGTTAATCAAAAAAATCAAATCAGACACCCTGACAACATTGCGCCAGCAAAAAATCCGCGTTTATACCTTAGCTTTTACCCAAAATTCAGATCTGGCTTTGTTAGAACTGATCGGCCGGCAAACCAACGCGCGCTTTACCGTGGCAGATACCACTAATGAGTTACATAGAATTTTTACGGAAATATTTGAGGCCAGCAAAGAGCCAAACATGTTGCCTATGCCCGGGGGTTACTTTACTGCTGATGAGTCACTGAATGAAGTAACGTTAGTGGCCACTAAGGATTCTGTAGATTCTCGCATCACACTCATCGCACCTGATGGCATGGAGTACGAACATCAACATAGCGCGGATAATATGAAATGGTCGGTGAATCGATATTTCGATGTAGTGACTATTAGCAATCCACAAGCAGGTCGTTGGCGATTACTCTCTTCAGAAGATACCAGTAAAGCCTATGTGGTGACAGTGATGGAGTTAGCTTCTGATCTCGCCGACCGCGAGTTACATGTGGGCTCAAACTTAATCTTTCATGCTTGGTTAACCCGCTCGGATCAACTCATTACGGAAGAGAAGTTGTTAGAAGTCACTCAATTTACTGCGAAGATCAAAACCCCAGATGCAGAAGAGGTAATCATAGAATTGCAATCGGATGCCGAGACGACTGCTGCGACGGGGCAATTCAGGGGCGCTTATCACTTTCAGCAGTTGGGCAAGTACGATATTCAACTGACGGCTAAGAGTAGTACTTTCGAACGTCAACGTCGTTTCCAGATTAACATTCTGCCTGCGACCGAGTCTATCAGTGAACCATACGAAGCGATTGAAGCACCGGAGCCCATTATCCAACCGGTGCCGCTGACAGATGAGAAACCGACACCACCCCTAGAAAATAGCGAAACCCCAGATCAAGAGAAAAAAGTTCCTTCGCACTCAAGAGAAAAACCGAATACCCCTAAACCGGCAGTGGATCAGAGTGACCCACCATTGGATATTAAACCAGTTATGATTGAGGACGATTCGGATAGTCAGGTCTCCGCTCGCGATATCGGGCTTGACCAGCAAGGCGAGAGTAGCAGTGGAGTCGTCATACTCATTATTTTTGTCACCGTTAACTTGCTATTGGCCGGCAGTGTCGCAGCAGTGATTTGGATCAGTCGCCGTTCCGGTAGGAATGTCCCTCAAGAGCCTGATGCTGATGCCTAATGTACTCTCAAAACTATACCGCATACGGGTCGGCAGGGTATGAGTGCTGAATTGAACTATTTTTTACTGTTTTTATTATTTGAGGCATTGTTTGTATTTGCCATTCTTATCGTATATTTATTGCGTAAGTTGGTAGAGCAGAGACAGTTGGTTCGTCAACCCGGTTCCGGTATCAAAGTGTTTCGGCGCTTTTTAACCGCGGAACTGGAAAAATATAGTGCGCTGCAGGCAGAGGACACATCCGCAGATGAACCCTTAGATCTAGTAGACGGATTAGAGGACAAAGAGGCGCAGATGAGACGTAAATATCTGCAACTACGTGCGCAGATATTACAAAATGAGTTGGATGCTTTGTCGGTGAGACATGACTCTTCGCGCTATTATGAACGGCTAGTGGAGGGTCTGGAGACGATTCCGGCGTTTGAAAACCAGATCCTCTATCACACAAACTCAGCGAACAGAGTCGATACCGAAATCTCTGGAGGCATGGATCCGTTGCTGCAATCCATGGCGTCTGAACCGGAGGCCATCGACATGGAAATGTTGCATGATTTGATGGCCGATCAAAATCAAACGATTGAAGTGCTGCGTCAAGCGATTATTGAGCCCGATCTAGACGATGAGGTGCGTAAACGCATTCAGCGAGCAGTGGCAGATCTCGAATTTCAGTTAAATGAGTTACAACAGATGGTGGTCGGGCTTGAACTGGAAAATAACAACTTAAAAATGAAGACCAGCAATTCTCCGTCGAAGCAAAGTCTCAATTTTAGTGCCGCGTTAAACTCTCCCACTGCAGATGACGATAATCCATTCGCAAAGAGTGAATTAAAACAAGAAGTACATTCAGTGGAAATTGAGAGCCGGCGAATGTTGAAAAAAATTGATAAACTGGTGTCTAATCGAGATTTGGCTCAAGAACTCACTGATTTAGTAGAGCGATTAATGAATAGTAATCGTGAACTCTATACATGTTTTTCCGTCGTGCAAAAAGAAGCGGTCACTAAACAGAAAATCACAGAATAATTCTGTTCCCGAGCGAATGTTTGTGAGTAAACGACATGAATGAAAACTACTTGGATGATTCATTGAAAGGTTGCCTCGTGGCCATCCCAGAGTCGAGGCAATTGGATTTGCTGGCGCAACTGCTCGAACGCCGTCAAGCAGAGGTGATTCGTTGTCCGTTGGTGGCCATTTTAGATGCGCCGGAGGAAGCGCCCGTGTTGCAGTGGATACGCCAGTTTATCGATACGCCACCAGATGATTTGATTCTGTTAACGGGTGAAGGCTTGCGGCGTCTATTAGGTTGTGCCTCGCGCCATCAGTTAGAAGAGGATTTTATTCAGGCACTGGCTAAAGTCAGAATTATCAGCCGTGGCCCGAAACCGGGACGGGTATTGAAAGAGATTGGCTTGAGTGCGGCGATGACCGGTGCGCAACCGACCACAGAAGGCATCATAGAAACTCTGGATGGGTTAGACCTCACAAACCGTACCGTTGCCGTCCAGCTTTATGGTACAGATCCCAATCTGCTGTTGATGGACTATCTGGCTAGTCGGGGAGTGATCCCACGAACCGTTGCCCCTTACATTTATGCACCGCAGTCGGATGGCCTAAAAGTGAAAGAGTTGATTAATCGTCTGGCCGCAAATGAGGTGGACTTTATCACTTTTACCAGTCAACCGCAGATCACTCGCCTTCAGGACGTGGCGAAGGAATTTCAGCTCGAGCAGCAGCTTAAAGAAGGCATGTCACTGACCCAAGTCGCCGCTGTGGGACCAATCGTCGCAGATAAGTTGAAACAGCAAGGTTTCAGGGTAGATCTGATGCCTGAGCAGAGTTTTTTTATGAAACCTTTGGTGAGTTGCATAGTGCAGCGATTCACGGAGATGGGGCATTAAACTGTCGTCTAATTAATAGCGGCAAGAGCACGCTGCAAGTCCTGTCTGAGATCGGCTAGATCCTCTATGCCGACTGATAGGCGCACCAGGCTATCACTAATGCCATGTTGTTCTCGTATCTTTTTCGGGATCGATGCATGAGTCATGATGGCAGGGTGTTCGATGAGGCTTTCGATACCACCTAGACTTTCGGCTAAAGCAAACACTTCCACTGTTTCTAAGAACCGATTGGCAGCGTCGATTCCCCCCTGTAGATAGAGGCTGATCATGCCACCAAAAGCATGCATCTGTTTTTTTGCGATTGCATGTTGCGGGTGTGAGGCCAAACCTGGGTAGATCACCTGTTCAACTGCGCTATGTTGCGCTAACCAATGAGCTAACTCATAAGCGTTGTCGCAGTGGGCTTGCATGCGCAGGGGCAGGGTTTTCAATCCACGCAATGCCAGATAGCTGTCGAAGGGGCCGGCAATGGCGCCGATAGCGTTTTGTAAATATCCTAGATTATTCGCGATATCTTCATTATTGGTTGCTGCCACGCCACCCACAACGTCAGAGTGGCCATTGATATATTTGGTGGCCGAGTGCACCACTATGTGGAATCCCAATTCTAAAGGACGTTGGATCCAAGGTGTGGCAAAAGTATTGTCGGCCACACATAAAATATTACCGTGGGCGTGGGCGATCTCCGCCACCGCAGCCAGATCCACTATTTTAAGCAGCGGGTTTGTGGGTGTTTCTACCCAAATCATGCGCGTCTCTGAGGTGAGTGCATTTTTCAGTTGTTGCAGATCGGTTAAGTCCACATAACTAAATTTTAAATCTGCGCTTCGTTTTCGTACGTTGTCAAATAAGCGATAAGTGCCACCGTAGATATCATGCATAGAGATCACATGATCGCCGGCATTCAACAACTCCAATACTGTAGCAGTGGCGGCCATTCCGGAGGCAAAGGCAAATCCATGACTGGCGGATTCTAAGTCCGCGATACAGCG